>JABRVZ010000011.1:0-129764 GCA_039961775.1 Chloroflexota bacterium | reverse complement strand
ATTTTGCGCTCAAATCCAAACTGTACTTGCACGCTATTCATGCCGCTTATGCCAAGTTGCAGGAACTCAATCCTGTTCAACTGGCTGCGTAAGGTGAGTTTGTAAATCACCTTGCGCTCGTGCAGCCCTTTGGCGCGGGCAGTGCGGATGTAATCCTGGTTGATGACATCCAGCATGGACGAGCGCAGGTAACGCATGTAGCCGGCCGCCGAGACGATGGTGAGCATGGTCACCGGCAGAATGAGATGGCGGATGCGGTCGGCGAGCGAGAACGGTTTCCCGAGGGTGTACATCCCCGCCCCGGGCAGCAGCGGGCGACCGTCTGCGCCGCGCAGGGTAACGGCGAAGACGATGATGAGCAGCAGCCCAAACCAGAAGACCGGCAGCGATTGCCCGGCGAAAGCCAGCGTGGTGGCGATGTGATCGAAGATGGAATATTTTTTGACCGCCGAGAGAATGCCCAACGGAATGGCTACCAGCAGGGTGGTGAGCAGGGAGATGCCCATCAACAGCAGCGTGTTGGGCAGGCGCTCGCCGATCTCCTGGATGACCGGACGTTTGCTGGTCATGGAGCGACCCAGGTCACCCTGCAACGTGGCGCTCAACCATTTCAGGTAGCGCACGGGCAGCGGATCGTCCAACCCGAATTTGGCGCGAATGCGCGCCAGGTCTTCCGGCGTCATGTCGTCGCGCACGTTGTACACGGTCATGAAGCCGCCAGGGACGGTGGAGAGCAGGCCGTAGATGACCATGCTGATCACCAGCAGGGTGAAGACGGCTTGAAGGATGCGGCGGAGAAAGTACGTGGACATAGGAAAGGGCGTAGGGCAAGTCTAAACTTGCCCTACGCTGATTCGAGAAACGTTTACGGCTCCAGCCACCACTCTTTGGCGTTCCAGGCAAAGTCCACAAAGGAGGGCGAGATGGTCAGGTTGTGAAACTGGGTACGGTAGGCGGTAATCGAGAGGCGGTCGTAGAGGTAGATGCGCGGGATGTCCTGGTTGATTTGCGCCGCCGCTTTGCAGAAGAGTTCGTGGCGACTGGCGCTGTCGGTAGTGAGGGAGGCTTCGTCAATCCAGGCGGAGACCTGATCGTTGATGTAGCGGCTGAAGTTGGCGCCGCTGCCCTCGTTCTCTACGGTAGGGATGGAATCCTTGTGGTAGTTGCTGTAGAGATGGCTGTCGGGGGCGAAGATGTAGGGGCCGGTGGTGTACATCACAATATCGAACTTGCCCTTGTCGCGCATGCCGTCGCTTTCCCAGCCGGCGAAGAGCACGTCCGAAGGCACGTTTTCGATGACCAGTTCGATGCCGACCTGTTTGAGCATTTCGACCAGCACCTGCTCGGTCTGTTCGCGCAGCATGTTGCCGGTGGTGGTGGCGATCTTCAGGCTCATGCGCACGCCGTCTTTCTCGCGGATGCCATCGGCGCCGGGTTTCCAGCCGGCTTCCTCGAGCAAGGCTTTGGCTTTTTCGGGGTTATACTCGCTGACCGGCAAATCGCAGGCATATTGACCGTAGGAAAGCACCGAGGTGCCGGGCTTCACGTTGCCATAGAGCAGCGTGTCGGCGATCTTCTGCTTGTCAATAGCGTATTGGATCGCCTGGCGCACGCGCAGATCGTACAGGATAGGATGCGGGTTCTGCGCCGGGTCCGCCGGGGCGCTGCCGTCGTTGGCGCCGAAGTTCAACACCAGCTGCTCGATGTCGCCGTTCGGCACGCTGACGTACGAGACGCCGTCTGCCGCCATCTGCTCCAGCGCCGGGAAGTCAGCCTCGGTGATGTCCCACAGCGCGTGAATCTCCCCGGTTTTGAGCAGCTGCATCCCTGCCTCGCGCGAGGGCAGGATTTTGATGATGACGCTGTCCAGATAGGGCTTGCCCTCTTCGCGGAAATACGGGTTGCGGACGAAGGTCAGATGGTCGCCCGGCGCCCACTCTTCCAGCACGAACGGACCGGTGCCGGTCGGTTTCTGGTTGTAAGCCCAGGTTTCCATCTGGTCAATCTCGCCGGCGTTGCGCGGGACGAGGTAGGCAAAGAGGCGCAGGTACGGCGCATACACCTCGCTGAAGGTGACCACTACGGTCAGCGGGTCGGGGCATTCGATGGTGTCAATCAGGCGGTAGCCGCTCGTGCTGACCTGTGAAAGGTCGGACATTACGCCGTTGTATGTGAAGACCACGTCCTCGCAGGTGAAGTCCAATCCATCGGACCATTTGACGCCTTCGCGCAAATGGTAGGTGACGACCAGGCCGTCTTCCGAGACTTCCGGCAAGTCTTTCGCCAGCACTGGCACGTATTCGCCCTTTTCGTTGACCTGCACCAGGCCTTCGATGAAGAGCGAGGTGACCGCGTCTTCGATGGAAGCGCCGCTCAGCAAAGTGTTGAGGATTTGCGGTTCCTGCGGCGTGCCGATGATGACCGTGCCGCCCGAAACGGGACCTCCTGCGGCAGCGGTGGGCGCAGCGGTCTCCATGGCAGCGGGTGTCTCCTGCGCCGGAGCGGAGGGGGTAGCAGTGCTCTTGCCTCCGCAGGCGGAAAGAAGCAGCGCCAGCGCAAGCAGGGCGGGACCGAGGAATTTGAACGGTTTCATGTTCTTCTCCTTTGGATATGAAATTTGACTCACTCGTCCACGAGGCGAAGTGCAGGGATGGACGCCTGACCGCTTTCGCGCTCGTAGGCGCAGCCGGCGGTCAGGACGTGGACGATGAGGTGAGACACGGCAATCGGCGCGGGCGATTCGACTTCGGGCAGGGTGCAGGCTTCCATTTGCCGCCCGTCCACCACAGTCACCGCGCCCGCTCCGTAGACGGTGAGGCGGTTTTCGTCCTCGATCAACGCGGCGGTGTTTTCGTCTATTCCAATGCCGAGGACGCCGGGGTGGGAGCAGACGGCATAACTCAGACGGCCAAAGCGGTCGCGCTGGCGGAAATGCTGGTCGAACATGAAGCGGTCGGTGAAGCCCAGCCCTGGCGACATGTGCAGCAGTCCGAAGCGCGGCGTGGGTCCGCTTTTGCCCAGGGCGATCATGGTTTTGGAAAGGATGGAAGCCCCGGCGCTTGTGCCGCCGACGATGGCGCCGGCGCGGAAGGCAGCCAGCAGTTCGGCTTCCAGGCGGGTGCCGCCCAGCAGCGCTGCCAGTCGCAGCTGCGCCCCGCCGCCAAAGAAGATCCCGCTGGCGCGGCGGACAGCGCGCAGATTGTCTTCTTCATCGGCGGTAGTGCGGCTGCGGAATTCGAGGGCAATCGCCTCCGCCGCGCCCCATTCGAGGAAGAGATCGGTCAGTTCCTTGCCGGCTTGTTTGCGCTGTGAAGCCTGCGGAAGGACGAGGATGCGCGCCTGGGGTCCGCCGGCGCGCCGCAGGAATTCCTTTAAGACGACTGCCTCATCGCGCTCATCCAGAGCGCCGCCCATGGGCATAAGCAGGGTGGTCATGCCGCTCCTTGCAATGAGGCGATAAGATGTTGCGCTGCGGAGAGGATGTGGGCGCGCATGGCTTCGGCAGCGGCTTCGCCATCGCGCCTTTCCAGCGCAGCGAGGATGGCGAGGTGTTCGCGGTGATCCTGTTCGTCGCGTTGCGGCAGCGGCTGGGAGGCGGTGACAGCGTAGTTGCCAATCAGCATGGTGGGAAAGGCTTCCCACATTTGGGTCAGTGTGCGGATGAGGTATTCGCGGCCGCTGGCGCGGAAGATGCGCTGATGGAACTCGCGGTTCATCTTTCGGTATTCGACGATTCGCTCAGGAGGCAGGGCAGCCATCTCATCGGCCATGCGGCGCAGGACGCCGACTTCGCCGCTCGAAATGCGCGCCGCGGCAAAAAAGGCAGCGCGCCCTTCAAGAAAGGCGCGCTGTTGATACAGGTCCTCAATGTCTTCGATGGAAAAAGCCACCACGCGGGCGCCGCGATAGGGGACATGCTCTACCAGCCCTTCAGTGGCTAATTCTTTCAGCGCCTCGCGCACCGGCATCTGGCTGACGTTCAATTCCTGCGCCAGCCGTTCCTGACGCAGCCACTCGCCGGGCTTGTAGCGCCCTTCCAGGATGGCAGTGCGCAATTGCTCAGCGACAAAGGCACGCAGTTGACGGGGGGGAGGATCGGTAAGCATAGTTAGATATTAGATATAATATCTAACTCAAGGTGATCTGTCAAGAATTGAAAAACCGCGTACCTGCAACAAGGAAGAAGATGAGATGGGCGATGTTGACCGAGGCTGGGCGCAATCACATTGGCATAATCAGGCGGCAGGAGGAAGGAAAGAGCCAGGATGCCCAGCGTGAGAATCAAGGGGTTGAACAGGCGCTGCCGTCAGTTGTTGCAGGAGGCCAGGTCTGCCAGGGCAACGCCAAAAAAGAAGAAGGCTGCCACTGCCCACATGCTTACCAGCAGCGGGCCGGCGTTGAGGATGGCGGAGTAGGGATTTTGTCCCGCCGTGGGCGACGAGAAGGCAATGCTCAGACCGGTGGCGCAGTGTACGGCTGCCCCTGTGGAGGCAAAGAGCGCGCCGCAAAAGGTCAGCCAGGCCGCGGCACGGGGATGCCTGGAGCGCACCTGTTCCGCTCGCGCCTGGTAACCGAAGGAATATAGAGCGATGCCGATCACGCCAGCCAGAGGAGAGTTCGTTGCGCATTCATGCACGTTGCGTCCGCTGATAGAGTGTTTTCAATGAGAGTGGTCACTTGCCCGGCAGGTGTTCCTCGAAACGCAGGGATTCATCGAAGGGGCCCGTATAGCCGCATTCGCCCATGCGCGGCGAGTTGACCACAGGCAGCAGGCCTTCTTCTCCATGCTTTTCCATGCCGTGTTCCTCGCAATATGGCTCATACGGATATTCATAAACGTACACAACCTCGGCCGGCTCGCCGCAGACGCTGCAGCGCAGGTCGGGGGCGTAGTTGCGCGCCAGCAAGCGGACTTTTCCCTTCGGCGTGGGTCCCATCCGCTCGCCGACCACTTTCAATTTGAGTTCGGTGGTGGTGCCGAAATCGTATTCGTGGGTGAAAGCGTCGCCGACCGACAGGATTTTCTCCAATTTACCCGATTTCATGGCTTTGGGACGTTCATCGTAAAAGGAAAAATCGGCGCCTTCGGTGGCGACCTCGTAGCGCGTGCCGTGGATTTCAAAGGCGCTCAGGTGACCGCAGCACTCCAGCCAGATGTCGCGCAGGAAGTTATCCAGTTTTTCCAGCGTGGCCGCGGCAGGGATTTCAAAGTGCAGCCAGTATCCGGGAGCGTTGTAGCCTTCTACCAGCAGATGAAAGAGACGCACGGGCTGACCTTTGCCGCTTTCTTCATGCGCGGGCAGGCATTTCGCCAGGTGGCGGCTGACGGCGTTCTTGGCGAGCGTCTCGCCGCAGAGAAAACATTTGCCGTAAGAGACAGTTCGAGGGGACATGGGGAACTCCTTTGTGATGGGGCTAGACTTCGGAAGTCTCAGGATTGTGGGGGGTGGGACAAGGCGGAGCCTTGTCCTGCAGGGAGCGCAGGCGGGACCTTTGCAGGGGGATGAACCCCGGCGCGGCTCAAGCGACTTCTCCCGCTGGAGCAGGCGACGGCATGTGGAATGGGCTTTTAGTGTGCTGCAGCGAATGGGGCAATGCCATTTTAAACGCTCAATCGGGTTATTTTTTTGCCGGCAGCCTGGGCTTCGTTGACCAGCGCCTCGATCTTGCCGCCCGGTTCAGCGTGGATTATCAGCAGTTCGCTTGCCAGTTGCGCCGCCAGCGCGTTGCGTTTGTGAATAGTTTCGGGGCGGGGACGCTTGATATAGCCCGGAAACGGCGAGAGGACCAGCAACTCTCCCCGCGCGAGTTTGGGACGCCATGCGGAGGGAATTCGCATCCCTGCCAGCCCACGCGCGGGACAGATAACGATGGGACTTTGCCCGCGCAGCAACACCGTCAGCATTTCTTTCTCGACGGGCGATTGGAAGCCGCCGATGACGGCTCGCCCGCTGGCGGAGAGTCCCCGGGCGGTATCGTGCGCTTTCAAAATCAGCGCCGCCGGGCATTTGACCGAGGAGAAAATGCCCAGCAGGGACAGGTCGAGCAGGGCAGGGTTGCCCAGCGCCCAGGCGTTGGCGCGCGGCAGGAAGAGGGGAGTTTCCACGGCGCGCGTCATCCTAAAGTCCAAATGGGTTTGCTCCCAGCCCTGACAGGTCTCACTCCTCCTCCTCAGCGGACGCGCCCATGCGATACTTGACATCATAATTGATGATGAAATCCAATTCCTCCTCCGTCAGCCCGTAGTGACGCGCCAGCGCGCGGTCAATTTCGTCTATGATGGGCTTACTTGCTTTGGGCAATATTGATTGCACAGTCAGCTTATCGTGACTGAACTCCATAACTCTTGTTTCAGAGTTTTTCTTCAAATCAGCAGAAAGTTTTTTTGCCAACGAAGAAAGATCTTTGCCATTTTCGCCAACTAACCGTTCAAGGTCAATTGGAAAATTATCAATTTCTCTTTTGTTCAAGTGCCTACAATCAGAAAACGCAGTGAGAAACCAATAAAAGAGATTTGAGTTTAGGCAACACAACACTGCTTGTGCTTGTTCGTCAGAGTCAAAAGGCAATTCTTTGAATTCAGAAGGTGGTCTACGCTTACCTTTTCCATCCAAAACTAATGGCTCAAAGTCCAATACCTGCAAGAAATAACCAACTTTACGAGAATAAAATGTTTTGTGAGTTGAATGCTTTTTGTAGTAAGCCGCCAATCGTCGTTTTTGAGAAAAGACTTTATCCAATATTCCATGCTCTAAATCCTGTGTTAACTTTGGCAAACTTCCTTCAAACAACAAATTTGTTGACGATGTGTATCTCAGGGTTTGGAACAGGAAATTGCGTTCTTCTGATACCCATTTGTTGTACTTGGTTGAGAAATAGGTGGGCGTTTCGGATTTTGGGCTAATGATATGTATTGTCAATCGTATATGTTCGAGACCATCGAAAAGCCTTGAGGGGCGATCATCGAAAGAACTGAAATGTAAATCTTTGCTTGCTAACAATTTCTGTAAGGGTTCGTATCTGTCAGTTGAAATTGATGAAACAGGCACAATATATCCCTGCCTGCTATTTTTTCTTCCAAGTGTTGCTCCTCTTTCAATAACTAACGCATACAAATTGCCTGCATCTTTGCACGAATATCCGATTGTTTGGTAGTTTTTGATAACTGCAAGTTCAATGTATGGTGGATTTCCAATAATCACATCAAATCCGCCGTCATTCATAATCCCGTAAAACTCCACAAACCAGTGGAACGGTTTGTGCGACTCCAGCCATTGTTGGTAGGCGGCCTGCCCCTGTCCTGCGGACTTCCCTCTCCCACTGGGAGAGGGGCTGGGGGTGAGGGAAATGCCATATTGCCTTGCCAGCAGGAGGTTTAATTCCGCTTCCAGTTCGCGCAGGCGCTTTTGCAGTTCGCGCTTGTCGTCGGGGCGCACTTCGCCGCCCAGTTCGGTCTGCTGCTGGCGGAAGAGTTGATACAGCCGGTCCACGTCGGCGGCTTTTTCTTCGATGCGTTTGAGTTGGGCGTCCTCTTCGGGCAGGGCAAACAGTTTTTCGGCTTGCACCTTTTCTTTGCCGCCAGCGCTCCCAATACCCATCGTCACCGAGCGTTTCACGTCCTCCCGCGTGGCAAAACCCACCAGCGTGTTCCCGGCGCGGATGTTGAAGTCAATGTCGGGCAGGGGTTCAATGCCCAAATTCTCCTGGGAGGCGTCTGGCTCCACCTGCGCAGCCAGTTTCAGGAACAGGCGCAGTTTGCAAATTTCCACCGCCTCCTCCATAATGTCCACGCCGTACAGGTTGTTGATGATGATGGACTTGAAGATAAAGTAATCTTCATCGGGGCGCTTCTGCACCTGCGCCAACGCCTTGCGGAACGGCTCGTACTTTTTGGGGCTGTGCTTTTCGCCGCTGCGGTCGAGTTCCTCCACCAGGGCGCTCATGCGCTCCAGGCAGGCTTCGTAGAGCGGCTCCAGCACGTTCAAGGCCGCGAACAGAAAGGCGCCCGAACCCACCGTCGGGTCGAGAATCTTCATCTGCGTCAGCGCCTTCCAAAACGCGGCCAGCAAATCGGCGTCGCTGTCCTGAATCACGTCCTGGGCGAATTGGCGGATATCGAGATTGAGCGTAATCAGGTCGTTGATGGAGGTCGCCTCGCCGCGCTGGAGTTTGGCGCGCACTTCCAGGCAGCGCTGGCGGCGATAGACGTATTCGCGCCAGGTCTCGGTGGGCAGGCGCAAGGGGTCGCCCGCTTCCGCCATTTGCAGGTTGTAGCGCTTGTCGAACATGCGGGCGTTGGGGTCGCGCATCCCTGTTTGCACAAAGTCGGGCAGGGCGCTTTCGGGGATGATTTCGCCCTGCTCGTCTATCACGCCATGCCGCACGGCGGGGTAAAGGTAACGGTTGGGGTCGCGCGCTAGCAGACCGACGAAGTCGGCGCGGCTTCGCCAGTCTCCCACGCCCGCCGCGTCGAACAAATGCGGGAGGATGGTATTTTTGGCGATGTACTCGGTGATGTCTTCTTTGGTGTAATACGCGCCCATCTGCTTCTGGTTGATGTACTTCTCGAAGATGTAGCCCAGCACATCGGGGTTGATTTCGTTGTCGTTGCGGTTGGGGCGCTCGTCCAGATGCCAGCGATATTCGTCGAAGAAATCGAACAACCGCTCGAAGGCCTGGTCGGGAATTTGAATCTTCTCGCCGTGCAGTTCCTCGATTTGACGCCGCTCGAAAATGCCGCCGTTGAGATAGGGGATAACGCCAAGCAGTTTGACATATTCGGGCGCGCGCTGTCTTTTGGCAAGCCCCTCAAAGAACAGCGGACAGAGAAAGCCGGCATAAAACTTGTCCTTGCCCTTCTTTTTGCTCTCTTCCAAATGACGGCGCAGGTAATCAGGGTCGTTGTCCAAAAAACGCTTCTTTTGGATGAAGTAAATGAACATCAGGCGGTTCAGCGTCACCGATGCGTACCAGCGCTGGAGATGTTCATCGGGGATGCCGCGGATGAACTTCATGAACGCGGCATGTTCGTTCTTGAAGCGGTCATAGAATTTCTTCGTGACCTTCTCGACGTCGAAGGTTTTCCGCACCCTTTGCCCGACTTCAATGATGGTCAGGTCTTCTTCTTCCTCCAATTCGAAGACCAGGGCTTGCAAGCGATGTAAAAGCGCGTCGCCCATTTTGCCTTTGGAAATCTCATACTCGCGGCGGGCGATGGGCTTGCCAGGTTCCCGCCGCACCCATTGCCATTTTTGCACGGTTTTATCTTTGTCGGTGAAGATAATCAAATGCTCGTGCGCCAGTTTGCGCGCCTGGGTCTCGATTTTGGCGCGCAGGGCAAAATTGGGAATCGAACCGTCGGGTAGGGGCGGGCAAACGAAGGCGGCGAAGCCGCGCTTCTGAGCGACCATCGTCAATGGAAAGCGCAGACCATCCGCCTCGACCTCGGCGGTCTGCCTCGCCTGGTCCCAGCCCATCTGCTCGATAAAGAGTTTTTTCAGTTCAAAGGCGTGTAACTGTTTGCGCGCTTCGGCAATGTTGAAAGGCATTTCTACTCCTGTCAGACTTCTCTCAGAGCAATCCCATGGAGCAAATAATCTTTGGCTCGCGCCGTTCCGCTTCTTCTTCCGTCACGCACAGGCGGTTATCGGCGCGCAGGCTGACGACCAACTCCGCCAGTTGGTGGTTGTCAATCCCGGCGCGCAATTGGCGGTTGAGCACATCCTTGGCGGTTTCGCGCAGGGGAAAGCGGTAAATCTCGTCAATCGCTTTCAGCAGGTCGGGGGTGACGAACAGGGTACCTTGATTCTGGTCCACAAAATTTTTAAGCCGCTCATAGACTCGAAAACGGGCGCCGGAGGGACGTCCCAACTGCCCGCCGATGGTTTTTTCTTCGCGGGCGATCTTTTCCAGCCCCAGCCGCACCAGTTCGTGATGGTTGGGCTGGCGCGGCAGGGCGGGGGTATCGGGCGCGCACTCCGCCGCTTTGAGAATTTCGTATTGCGATTCGGTCATGCTCCGCCCGTTTTCGTCCATCCATGCCAGGACGTCGTTGCCCTCGCCAGTACGGACGTAAACGAGCGCCCCGCCCGCCGCCGAGACTCCCGAAGTCTGTTTGGTGGAAAACGCCACATCGGGCAGGGAGGGGATGATTTTTTGCAGTTGTGGGTCTGCGTCTATGGCGTTCTTCCAAATCTGGTAGGCATAGGAAGCCAGGTCCACGTCGGTATCGGCCTCCTCGCCGTCGAGAATCCCCGCTTTTTCGTTGTAAAGGTCCACGATGGCCTGTTCGTTCTCATCGTCTTCAAAGAAGGCTTCGTCCGAGCCGACCACTTCGGCGTTTTCTTTCAGCCGGCGGCGCAGACGGTCGCGCAGGCGGATGATGGTCTCCACGCCATCGGCAGGCAGGAAGGTGTGGGCGTGGATGACTTCCGCTTGTTGCCCGATTCTATCCACGCGCCCCACGCGCTGGATGAGGCGGATGATTGCCCAGGGCAGGTCGTAGTTGACCACAACGGCGCAATCTTGCAGGTTTTGTCCTTCGCTCAGCACGTCGGTGGCAATCAAAATGCGAATCTCATCCTCCGGCTGAATCACGTCCCGTTTTTCATTGCTCACGGGGCTGAAGCGCCATGCCAGCTCGGTCGGGTCGGATGAATTGCCGGTCACGCCCGCCACTGCCCGCACGCCGCGCTTTTTCAATTCTTCTTCAAGATAGCGCACCGTATCGGCGTATTGGGTGAAGATTAACACCTTTTGAGCGGGGTACTGCTTCGTCGTCAGGTCCACCAGTTCTTTCAGTTTGGCGTCTTTGCCGGGGTCCCAATTCCCGCTCCGGTGAAGAATATCAAGCAGGGTATCCGCGTCTTCGCGCAAATGTTCGGCGAGCTTCTTTTTGAAAAGCGCGGAATCAATCCAATCAAAACGTTTCTTAAAGCGGGCGCGATAGAGTTCGTACGCCTTTTTTGCTTCCCGCTTGAAATCATCTTCTGTGCGTAAGCCGCTCTGGATATCCGCTTCGGTATCTTCGGTTTCTTCGTCCAGTTCGGCGCTGTCCACGTCGAACAAATCGCTCAGGTCGCCGTCCTTGTCTTCGTCCTCAAAGCGCGCGTCCAGCAGGGCGGGGTCTTGCGTGCCAATGGGCAGCGGCAAATGGTTTTCCAGCGCGTACAGGAAGATGTAATTTCGCAGGATATGCCTTTCTACGGAAAGCAGGAAGGAATACCCGCTGCTCTCCAGACGCTTGAACAGGTTGGTGCGCGAGAAACCAATCAGGCGTTTCCCCGCGCGCGAGAGGTCTTCAAGCAGTTTTTTCTCTTGTGGACTCAGGCTGCCGTTTTTCTTGTTGACGTATATATCCTGACCCAAGCCATAGCGCGGCAATTTCATCTTGCTGATGGCGTCCACCACGCCTTCGTCATACAGGCGGACATACTGGTCGTTCGGGTCGTTCTTGTTTACTCTGAACTTTACTGTTTCAGGCTTACGCTCTGGAAAATAGGACCTTTCGCCGTTTTCAAAGAGCAGGTATTTCCGTCCGTTTTCGTCGGTTTGGGCGTAGTTGGCTTTGATGAAACCGCGCGTGCGGCGAATCATATACAGCCGCATGAGTTCCTGCCAATCCGCAGGATATGGGCTCTTTTCGAAGGCGGCGATGGAGTGAATGTCCGCCTGATGCCGCCGGACGAATTCAATTTCTCCCATTTCACGAAGCAATTGCTCCGGGCGAACGCTTAACTTCTGGTCTTCGGGCAGGAACAGGCGCAACTGGTTGGAAAGGTCAATGTAACTTTTGTTGTAGGGGGTTGCGGTCAGCAGCACAACCTTGCTTTCGTTCCGCTCGATGTAATCTCGAATGGCGCGGTAGCGTTTCCCTTCACGGTTGCGCAGGTTATGGCTTTCATCAATGATGACCAGCCGATAGCGGCGAAGTTTCGGCAATTCCTGGATCACCCGGCTGATGGAAAGCACATCTGCATGCATACGGTAGGCGGCGCGGTAACTCTCCCACATCTTCACCAGATTCTTGGGGCAGATGATGAGTGTGTCAAAGCCGCGTTCATCGAAGATGCGTGAAATTGCCGTGCCAACCAGCGTCTTCCCCAGCCCTACCACATCGCCGATGATGACTCCGCCGCGCTTCTCGATGTGATGCGCCGCGATTTTCACAGCGGCGGCTTGATACGGCATGAGTTTGCTCAAATCGCGCGGAACGTTGAACTCGGACAACCCTGCCCGCGCTTCTTGCGAAAGATGATAGGCCATCTTCAAGTAAATGCGGTAGGGCGGGATAGGTTCTTCGCGCGCCCACGATTCTTCGAGGACTTTAACGAGGTCTTCGGTAATATCCACGCAGCCCCAGTCGTTCCAGCGGTCTTCAAACCATTTGGCAAGTTTCTGGCTGGCGTCGCTATCCAGCACGTCCACGTTCAGTTCGCCCTGTTTGGAAAGCCCCGCCAGAGTCAGGTTGCTGCTTCCCAAATATCCGATGATTGGATTAAAAGGGTCGTTACGGAAGAGCAAATACAACTTGGCGTGAAGAGGGTGGCGCAGAAAGAGCTTTACCTCGACTTTTCTGGCTTTCAATTGGGAAGCGAGTTTTCGCAGGCTGGCTTCATCTTCGTTGGTCGGCGCGCCGACGGTCAATTGTTCCTTGAATTCTTCCGCCAACCTTTTTTTAAGCCTGAGTTTGGTCGGGTTGTCCAGCTCGTCTTCCTGCTGGGAAATCGAATAAAAACTTTGCAATTCCTCTTGCGGAAGTTTTTGCATTCCCACCAGCAGCCGCACGCAATACCCGTCGCCGCCTGGCCAGCCTTCTACCATATCGGCAATTTCCTTCCAGCCGCGCAGGTTGAAATAACCCACGCAAAAATCTGCCCGGTAGGAGGCTTGAAGGGCTTGCTGTAAATCGGGAAGCAATTTCAAGTTGATGTTATCGAAGATGCGCGGCATCTGTTTCTCCTGAACTGCTGACCTATGGAACTCGCTTGCAGCATGAAGTATAACGTCCAACGCCACCTTGATTTGCACGTTCATTCTCGGTTTATATTGCAGCGCCTCCGCCAGATACGACAGCTGGATGTTCGGGCTGTCGGCGTGTTTGGCCACGGCTAAGAGCAGGGACATCAGGTGCGGAGTGGTGTGGAACTGCCGCACCACTTCGTGAATGGCGCGGGTATTGCGGCAGTTCTCGTTTAGCGTGAATGGCGGGGAGGGCATCAGGCTTTCCAGGCTGGCATTGCGGATGCGCCACGATGAAATCGGCTTCGCCATCTTGCGCCTCCTGTCCCGACCGGCGCACCTGCCATGCCACGCTGTAAAAGACCACAAACGGATCCGGCAATTGTGCCAGTGTTTCAAATACTTTTTGCTCGGCGGAGCGATTGGCCTGTTCCGCTGCCCAGGAAGGGAAACGTTCTGGATAGATTTTTGCCATGCCTGATGCCGATCTGCTTATCCCTGCATAAAGAAAAACGCCTGCGGATCAGGTTAGCGCAGGCGGTATGCAGATATGCTATAATTTCTTTAGCCGCTGCGCGCCTGACCGCGTAGCAATTTGCTCAGCCTCGCCGATTCCAGCGGCGAGGCTGATTTTATTGTACCAGTAGTCTGCCTTGCGTCAATACAATTGCGCAATTACTGAAATTAAGAATACTATGTTTGTAAAATCTAATAAAAACATAGGAGAAACACGCCATGATTACATTACAACAAGCCGTACAAGATTTCCTTGAAGCCAAGCGGGCACAACGTTTGAGTGACGCAACTCTAGTGGATTACACATCCGTTTTGAAAAGATTTATGGCGTTTATCGGTAAGGACAAGTTTTTCTCGGAAATATCAAAAAAGATATTAGAGTGATTCAAACTTTTGCGGAATGGGGTAACCTGCCTGGCCATGAGTCAGGCTTCTAAAATTTATATTGCCCTTCGCGCCTCCACCATCTCCACGAGCCGCCTGGCATACAACGGCGCATCCAGCGGCCAGCGCGAGGTGAGCAGGTTGCGGTCTTGCACGACGAACGGCCAAACCATCAGCGGCCCGGTCTTGAAGTTCTTTGGGTCTTTCAATACGCCCCGCACTTCATCGGCTACATAGCACTCGTAGGTGCGGTAGCGGCGCCCCAAAAGCCAGAACGTCAGCGCATAGCCGGAAAATTCCAAATCTTTGGTCAGGGCGGTGACTTGGTAGTCCCATAAGACGCTTTTGCCTGTCGCCGGGTCTATGGCGCGCGCCAGCACCAGCGTCCCGTGACAGATAGCGCCCACTACTTTTCCCTGGCGGAAGAATTCGACCATCTTCGCCTGAAGTGTTGCGTTTTCCAGGTATTGCTTCATGCCGGGTGCGTGGCCGCCGGTCAGAGAAACGGCGTCGAAATCGTCCACATTGATTTCACTGTATAGAATTGGACTTTTGAACTCCGGCGAATTTGCCATCTTTTTGTAATTTGCCAGGCCGCGCGGGCCGGCCCCCAGCGGTCCTAAGAGAGGCCCTTTCAGCAGGCGCGGGTCGCAGGCGGCTGCCTTCCCATCAGGGGTGGCAAACGTCACCTGCCAGCCGCGTTCTGTGAAGGCCTTCCAGGGAAAGGCCGATTCCGACGGGTCGAAATCGTGGTTGGGCAGGGGAATGAGGATATTTGGGCGGGTCATGTGGCCTCCAATCGATATCGAATGTCCCGAAGGTCGTGGCAAAAGTCTGGTTGCTTTCGAGTCCTTCGGGACGATTAGCCAAGCAGGCAAAGTGCTTGTATAATTGAAAAGATTATATTCGATTGCGCCGCCTCCACCTTTCGGGATGCCCGCTTGATGCCCTTCACCAACGAACGCTATGCTTACGTGGCCGACAAAGCGCGCGGCGCCGGCAAGACGGTCCGCCTGGGCAGCAAATCTATTCGCTGCGAGCCGCTCATGCGCCGCATCCTGGCGTATGGGGATGTCTATCGGGGGTTTTTGACCTACACCGTCGAAGAGACGAAATTCCTGGCCGACAAAGGCCACGACGACTTCATCGTAGCCTATCCCACCCTTCAGCCAACCGACCTCGACCTGCTCACCCGCCTCGCCCTGGACGGGAAGACTGTTTCTGTTATGGTGGACTCTCTCCCGCACCTGACGGCGCTCTCCGCCGCCGGGCAGCGCGCCGGCGTGACGCTTTCCGCCTGCCTCGAAGTAGACCTTTCCTACCGGCCGCTCGGCGCGGATTGGATTCACCTCGGCCTGCGGCGCAGCCCCATCCGCACACCCGTGCAGGCAGTGGAACTGGCAAAGCAGGCGCGGCAGTTGCCCGGCGTGCGCATAGATTGTCTGATGGGATACGAGGGCCACATCGCGGGCGTCAACGATGACGTGCCGGGGCGGGCGCTGGAGAACCTCGTCTTGCGGGCGCTCAAAAGCCTGTCGGTGAAGGAACTGACCGGGAGACGGGGAGCAGTTGTCGGGTCCCTGAAAGAAGCGGGCGTGGACCTGCGACTGGTCAACGGCGGCGGCAGCGGCAGTCTTTTCTCCACCCTGGCCGACCCGTCCGTCACCGAAGTCACGGTGGGGTCGGGGTTCTATGCTTCGGGCTTGTTCCATCATTTTCGCCATGTCAAGTACCAGCCGGCGGCCTTCTTTGCCCTCCAGGTCGTGCGCCGGCCTGCGCCGGGCATAGTCACTTGCCAGGGCGGCGGCTATATCGCTTCGGGTCCGACCGACGCCAGCAAAGCGCCCTTGCCGGTGATGCCGGTGGGCATGAAGTACCTGCCGCTGGAGGGCGCCGGCGAGGTGCAGACGCCGCTGCGTTTGCCATCCGATGCCCCCGAAATCCGCCTGGGCGACCCGCTTTTCTTCCAACACGCCAAGGCTGGTGAATTGTGTGAACGCTTTGACCAGTTGTATTTATTGAAAGGAGGTCGCATTGTAGATGTCGTGAAAACCTATCGCGGCGAAGGAATGAATTTTTTGTAGTTTGCGCTGAACAGAGGGTCGAGTAGCGCAGCGCATCGAGAACCGTAGTCGAAATGCCAAAGGAGAAGACGATGAAACGAACGCTCAAGTACATCAGTTATTCGATGGGGAATTTCGCCAACACCATCGCCTACCAGGTGTTTGGCAATCGTATCCAGTTCTACTATGTGGACATCCTGGGGCTGAATGCTGCCACCGCCGGCGTGCTGTGGACGATTTACGGACTGTGGAATGCCATCAATGACCCGCTGATGGGACAGGTATCCGACAGGACGCGCTCGCGTTTTGGGCGGCGCGTGCCATACGTGGCTTTTGGGGCTATTCCGCTGGGCTTGTCTTTCTTCTTCCTGTGGACGCCGCCCGGGCATAGTCCCTGGATGCTGGCGGCTTATTTCCTGATGATTTTGTTCATTTTCGATACGCTCTACAGCCTGATCATCATTGCCTACAACGCCCTGTTCCCCGAAGTAGCGCCCACCGTGCACGACCGCGTAGACCTTTCGGCCACGCGCGAAATCCTGGCCACGGTGGCGTTGTTGCTTTCGTATATCCTTGCGCCAATCATTGCCGAGGAGGTCGGTTATGTCATAATGGGCGCCATCATGGGCGGGTTGATTGGGCTGGGCTACCTGATTGCCATGATTGGCGTCAAGGAAAATCCCATTGACGAGAGCAAGGAAGAGAATCTTGGCCTGCTGCATTCGCTCAAAATCGTGTTGTCCAGTATTCCCTTTCGCTGGTTCCTGGGAGCCAACATCGCCAAAGAATACATCTGGCTGGTGCTGGGCGCCATGCTGCCCTTCTGGCGCAAGTATGCGCTGGGCATCCAGTCTCCGGTGGATGTGTTCGGCGCAGAATTGGGACCGGGCGACGCCGAAGCCGTGCTGCTTGGCCTGGCCATTGTGCTGGCCATTCCCTGCCTGCTCATCTGGCGTCCCATCGTTCTCAAACTGGGCTATCGGCGCACCTGGATTCTTGCCGCGTTGACCTTCGTCCCTGGCCTGGCTATCATGGGGCTGGCCAACGATTTCTATTCCGGTCTGGCTGGTACGTTGCTGGTGGCGCCCGGCCTGGCGGGTTCGATGATTATGCCTTTTCCGGTCATCTCCGAGGTGATAGACGATGACGCCAAAAAGCACGGAT
This sequence comes from Chloroflexota bacterium, assembly GCA_039961775.1. Classification (GTDB taxonomy): domain Bacteria; phylum Chloroflexota; class Anaerolineae; order Anaerolineales; family Villigracilaceae; genus Defluviilinea. The sequence goes on along the minus strand of JABRVZ010000011.1, from coordinate 112,677 downwards.
TCCGCCGCGAGGGATTGTTCTTTGGCATGAACGGCGGCATTACCAAACTGGCTTTCTCGGCGCAGGGCGTCCTGTTCGCTTCGGTGATGTCGGCGGCTGGCTATGTGGCCGGGCAGACGGTGCAGTCGCCCGGCGCGGTGGCAGGCATTCGCTTCATGATTAGCGGCACAGCCATTCTGGCCAGTCTCATCATTGCCTTGTGCATGTGGAAGTACCCGCTGGGGCGCGACTCCCATACAGCAAAATGACAGGAGATTCGAAATGGACGAAAACACCAAACTTACCCGGCTCAAGCGCGTCTTGGTCTTCAAGATGCTGGTCGTCTTGTTCTTGTGGGGATTGCCGACCTGGATTGCGCCCGAATCGGTGCTGAACCTCTTTGGCGAGACCCTGCCCGACCTGCCCTTCTACATGCGCATCTTTGGCGCCACGCAAATTGGCCTGGTCTTCTTGTACTGGCTGGCCTACCGGAATCCGCTCAAGAACCGCGACATGATTCGCTACGCTGTGGTAGACAACGCCGTTGCTTTCCTGACCATGATGGGCTATGCCTTTACCGTGGGCATCACCAACCCGACTGTGTGGATTTCGGCGGCGCTGGTGTTGTTCTTTGCCATCGCCTTCTACCTGTTGACGCCGAAAGCGGCTTGACGATGACCATGCTGGAACAAGCCCTGGCTTACGCCCGCGCCAACCGCGCCGCGCATCTTTCTGGACTTTGTGACTGGTTGCGCATCCCCAGCGTTTCCCACCCTGCCCGAACACGCCGCCGACGTGCGCCGCGCCGGACAATTTGCCGCTCAGCGCCTGCGTGAGATGGGCTTCCGCCGCGTCGAATTGCGCGAAACCGAGGGACATCCCATCCTGTACGCCGAATGGCTGGAGGCCGACGCTCCCACCCTGCTTGTCTATGGTCACTACGACGTGCAGCCGGTCGACCCGCTGTCCGAGTGGACGCGCCCGCCCTTCGAGCCGCAAGTCGAAGGCGACACGCTCTACGCGCGCGGCGCGTCAGACGACAAGGGGCAGGCTTTTGCGGTGCTGGCGGCGCTCGAAGCCTGGCTCAAGACCAGCGGGAGGTTGCCGGTCAACGTCAAAGTGTTGCTGGAAGGGGAAGAGGAGGTCGTCAGCCCAAACCTCTTCCCCTACCTGCATCGTTACAAAGACGAACTCGCCGCCGACGCCATCCTGATTGCCGACCAGGATATGCTCTCTCCGCAACACCCGGTCATCCTGTGGGGTGTGCGCGGCGTCCTGCACGTGGAGGTCGAGGTCAGCGGCCCGGCGCGTGACCTGCATTCTGGCACCTTCGGCGGCGCGGTGGACAATCCCTTCAACCTGTTGGTGCGCCTTCTTGCCAGTTTGCAGGACGGTGTAACCCGCAAAGTGCTGGTCCCCGGTTTTTATGGCGAAGTGCAAGAACTGACTCCAGAAGAACGCGCCCTGATTGCTCAGGCGCCCATCAACGATGAAGTCGGGCTGGCGCTCACTGGGGCGCCTGCGCTGGGCGGCGAGGCGAATTACCCTGTGGCCGAGCGCGTCAGTGTGCGGCCTACTTTGGATATTCACGGCGTTGTGGGCGGTTTTACCGGCGAAGGTATGAAAACCGTCATCCCGCGCAAGGCGACCGCCAAAGTCAGCATGAGGCTGGTTCCCCGTCAAAAGCCGGAGCAAATCGCGCAGCGGCTGGAAGCGTACCTGCGTCAAAGCTGCCCGCCAACAGTAAAACTCGACTTGCGCATTTTGGGGCAGGCAGAGCCGGTGCGCATTGACTACAAATCCCCGGCGGTGCAGGCGGCTGCGGCGGCTTACGAGCGCGGTTTTGGCTGCAAGCCGGTCTTCCTGTGCGGAGGCGGCTCCCTGCCCATCGTGCGCACCATGATAGACGAATTGAGTCGGCCGGGAAAAGGCGACATCCCGGTCGTGATGATTGGCTTCGGCCTGCCCGATGACCGCACTCACGCGCCAAACGAGAAATTCCACCTGCCGAATTTCTATCAGGGCATCGAGACGGTCATTCACTATTTGGAATTGTTCCAAAACATTTCACCCTGAGCAGAACAACCGGCGGGAACGCAACGACATTTATCTTGTCTATCCTCTCCATCTTGTTTGAGAAAAGAAACGAGGCGAACATGCAAATTCCAGAAAAAGGTCTGTCCAAAGAGCAGGTGCTTGGCGCGCTGCAAGCCTTCAAGTCCCGCGACATGGACTGGAAAGCCGGCAAGGTGTGGTGCTACGTCTACAATCCCGGCGAAGACCCGGCCGAGGTGGTCAAGGAAGCCTACCTGTCCTTCCTGACCGAGAACGGTCTCGACCCCACCGTCTTCCCGTCCATGCTGAAACTCGAAACCGATGTGGTGCGCATGTTAGCCACTTTGCTGCGCGGCGACCAGAACGTGGTTGGTCACCTGACCACCGGCGGCACCGAGAGCATCATGCTGGCGGTCAAAACGGCGCGTGACCGCGCGCGGGCGCTGCATCCCGAAATCACGCAGCCCGAAATGGTGCTACCCAAAACGGCTCATGCCGCCTTTCACAAGGCCGCGCATTATTTGGGCGTCAGGCCGGTCGTTGTGCCAATCAACCCGGAGACCTTCCAGGTGGAAGCCGAAGCCATGCGCGCGGCGGTTACGCCCAACACCATCCTGCTGGTGGCCTCCGCGCCGAGTTATTCGCAGGGCGTGATAGACCCCATCGTCGAGATTGGGAAAATTGCCCAGGAAAAGGATGTACTCTTCCATGTTGATGCTTGCGTGGGCGGCATCCACCTCTCGTTCATGCGCGAACTGGGCTACGACGTCCCAGACTTCGATTTCACCGTTCCCGGCGTCACCTCCATTTCCGCCGACCTGCACAAGTACGGCTATGCAGCCAAAGGCGCCTCCTGTATCATGTATCGCAGCAAGGACATTCGCAAATACCAGATTTTTGCTTGCACCGACACCACCGCTTACACGCTCATCAACCCGACTGTTCTTAGCACCAAATCCGGCGGCCCCATGGCGGGCGCCTGGGCCATTCTGACCTACCTGGGCGAAGAGGGCTTCATGCGCATTGTCCAGAGCGTACAGCAGGCTACCCAAAAGTTAATTGAAGGCATCAACGCCATTCCCGAACTGCAAGTGTTGGGCAAGCCCGCCATGTGCATGTTCTCGTTCAAGTCGGATGTCATCAACGTCTATCAATTAGCCGACCGCATGGCAAAGCGCGGCTGGTACATTCAGGGGCAATTTTCCACGCCGTATACGCCGCGCAGCCTGCACGTCTCGGTCAACTATGGCACCATTCATCAAGTGGACGCTCTCTTAGCCGATTTGCGCGCCTGTGTAGATGAAGTCAAGCGCATGCAGCCCATAGACAGTGACAGCATCCGCGCCATGGTGGCGATGGCGCTGCAATCGCCGGACCCCGAGGCGGCTTTTAATCAATTGGCTGCCAGCGCCGGTTTGGTCGGCACCGACCTGCCCGAAGAGATGGCCTTCATCAATGAGGTGATGGACGCCCTGCCGGATGAGTTGTGCAACCAGTTCCTGGTCAACTACTTCAACGATTTGTATACATAGCAGGAGTAGGTCAGGCGTGCAATAGGGGATTGAGAGAGTAATTCTGGAGGAAATTCAGTTGGGGCTACCATGTCTAAATAACTCACCTTACGCGGTGGCGCGAGATTTATCTCGTGGTTTCAGGCGACATGAATGTCGCGGCACGAATGAACTGCGTAACGTCAGTAAATAAAAACAAGAAATAGCTGAAGCATCCGCCGCGAGGCGTCGATGTTGACGTTCTGCGAAGAATTGGCAGTCCCTTTGCCAGGCAAAACCGTAAATATTAACTGTAGTTTCGCCTCTGGGTCTCGGTGACTTCCGTTTGCAATCCTTCGAAGCCATTCAGAAGTGGTTCGCGGTGGTGACCCTGGCGATCAATTACCGGCAATACACGGCCATGCTCGCCTACCGCCCCAAGCAACCTCGCCAACTTTTGGTGAAACTACTAATGTTATAAAAAGGGGGGATTTTCTTCCTGAATCAAAAACTGGGATGCGGAAACCGCATCCCAGTTCGCTTCATTCTAGACTAGGGTCTGCCTCCGTTGCCCTTGCCGTTGCCGCCCGACCACAGCGGCTGACCCGTTTCACTGCGGAAGGTGTAGGTGACGCCCGTCGAGTCCATGGTGACGGAGATCGCGCTGTACAGTCCCTGGTCGCCGGGGAAGCCGGTCACGGTCACGCCTTCGCCGACAGCCGGGGCGAACCCGATGCTCTGGCTGTAGCGCGAGTTGCCAAGCTGCACGTACAGGCTCGTGCCGTCATCCAGCGTGAGGCTCATCCCCATCAGGTCGAAGGAGTTGACCACGCCGTGGATGGTTGTCACGCCTGTGACATTCGCCTGCGGAACGCCGCTTCCGGTCTGACCCTGGGCTGATCCTCCGCCCTGGACATTCGCGCCGCTGTTGCCTTGACTGTTCCCACCGCGTCCATTGCCGCCCTGGTTGCCGTTGCCCATCGAGCCTGCAATGATGCTCTGGTAAACGTCCGCGGAGAGGTATTGCGGCTGGTAGACCTCGCCGGTCTGCTGCGTCAGCGCGCCGGTGAAAGCCTTGAGGTGGTTGTAGGAGCCGGTCATCAGGTTGTTGAAGACCCACTGGATGTCGGCGTTGTCAGTTTTGGCGAGGCGGGTCTGCAGGTCGAGGATATCGATCTCTTCAATCGCTGCGCCGACCTTGAGCGCGTCCGCCAGTGAGACGGATCCCTGCGCGGTCAGTTGGTTGTACAAAGCCTGGAGGTTGGCGTCGGTGAATTGACCGGGGGCAAGCGCCGGGTCGGTCAGACCGTAGCGGTCCAACAGCAGTTTGACCTCGTCCATGTGAGCCTGTTCGCTCGCGGCAATGTTCTGGAAGGTGGGTTGTCCCCAGACCGCGTAAAGCGCGTTATAGACGTCGCGGGCGAGCTTTTCCTCTTCGCGCATGAAGAGCAGGGCGGCGGTTTCCTCAGCGTTCAGGTCAGAGGCGGGGATGCCGGTGATGCCCGTGCCGTTGCCGTTTTGGCTGCCGTTCGCATTCCCGTTGCCTTTGCCGGATTGGATGGCGGTTTCGGGTGCGGCGGCGGTTTTGGCATCGGGGGAGGCGTAGGCGTTGTAGGCGCTCGCTCCCACCGCGATCACGATGACCGCTGAAAGGATGCCGATTAAGAGGTTCTTGAGGTTGTTCATTTTGTTCTCCTTGTTTTTTCAGTTCACGCGTTGCGTGTTGATTTCGTGCTGATCTCGTTTCAGTGAGATCCAGTCTTTATGACGCTCATCATATCTGCCAGATGTCAAGAATTTGTGAAGAGTTGCACAAGAGAGTGTGTGGATTGTCTTTGCAATATCTTCATAATTTCTTCCCTGTTTCATCAGAGTGTTTTGATAAAACAGGGGTGTTCCTTTGTGAAAATATTTACAGGAGAATGTCATGGACGAAAAAACACCCCTGCATGAACCCTCTATCTTCGAACGGATGCGAAACCGCCTCGCGCCCGAGGGCGTCCCCAGCGACGACCGTGGACGGATGCGTATGGTGATGGACAGCCTCATCCTGCACATTCATCCCGCCAAGGTGGAGGTCTCTTCAATGAAGTGGACGTACACCTGGGGGCTGGGCGGTCTGGCGGCTTTGTTGATGATGACCCTTGGCCTTACCGGTATCATCCTCCTCAACAACTACACGCCCGCCGCACCGCAGGCGTATCTCGACATCCTTGAGATCAATTCCAACGTCTGGTTTGGCGAACTCATCCGCAACCTGCATCACTGGAGCGCGAACCTGCTCATTGTCGTGTCGGTGCTTCATTTAATCCGCGTCTTCGTCACAGGCGCGTACCGTCCGCCGCGTGAGTTGAACTGGCTGATCGGCGTCGCCATGTTCCTGCTGGTGCTTGGCGCAAACTTCACGGGCTACCTCCTGCCCTGGGATCAGCTCGCCTATTGGGCGATCACCGTCGGCACGAGCATCATCAGTTATGTACCGCTCATCGGTCAATGGATCAGCCGTCTCGTCCTGGGCGGACCCGAAGTGGGGGCGAATACATTACTCAACTTCTACTCGATGCACATCTCGTTCATCCCGCTCGCCATCTTCGGGCTGATGTCCTACCACTTCTGGCGTGTCCGCAAGGACGGCGGCTTGACCGTCCCCAAATCCGCCGGTCAGGTGGAGGAACCGAAACTCGAGCGCGTGACCACCATCCCGCACCTCGTCCACCGCGAACTGATCTTTGCCCTCGCCTGGACGGCGGCGCTTCTGATCTTTGCCATGCTGGTCCCTGCACCGCTGGAGGGAATCGCCGACCCAGCCTTGTCCCCCAACCCCGCCAAGGCGCCGTGGTATTTCATGGGGTTACAGGAACTCCTGCTTCACTTCCACCCGTTGGTCGGGGCGATCGTCATCCCCTCGCTTGCCATCATCGGCATCTTCACGCTCCCGTTCTTTGACCTCAACCCAAAAAGCGTCGGCGTGTACTTTCGCTCCCAGCGCGGACGCTCCCTCACGTTACTTGCCATCGGCATCGCCCTCATCGCCACGCCCGTTTGGGTCCTGCTCGACGAATACGTCCTGAACTGGACGCTCTGGCTTCCGACCTGGGACACCCTGCTCTCGAACGGACTCATCCCGTTGGCGGTCATCCTGCTTCCGCTCATCCTGCTCGACAGCTGGATCCACAGATCCTTCCAGGCGGATACGGAGGAGCGGGTGCTTTTCATCGCCTCCTTCCTCTTCACCGCTTTCATCATCCTGACCATCATCGGCATCTTCTTCCGCGGACCTGGCATGAGCCTCTACCTCCCCTGGAACATGCCGATCCCCACCCACTAATCACCAATCACCAATCACCAATCACCAATTACCAATCACTACTTACTGGAAACCAACCATGACCGACACACCCACCCCCACCACCGTCTCCCGCCGCGACTTTCTCAAAGCCGCATGGATGTTCCTCGGCGGCGTTGCCGCGCTTGAAACCGTAGGCGTGTTCATTGCCTACCTGCAGCCGCGGCTTGCCGAAGGCGAATTCGGCTCCGTCATCATCCCCGGCAAAGTGGACGACTTCCCGCCCAACTCCGTCACCCACATCCCCAACGGGCGTTTCTATGTCGTCCGCACAGGCGATGGCGGCTTCCTCGCCGTGTACCACCGCTGCACGCACCTCGGCTGTACCGTCCCCTGGGACCAGACCGCGCAGAAATTCATCTGTCCCTGCCACAACTCGCAGTTTGACCGGCAGGGCGTTGTCGAAAACCCGCCCGCTCCGCGTCCGCTCGACCTGTTCGCCCTCGCCATCGAAGACGGCGAACTCAAAGTGGACACAGGCAATATCATCCAGCGTCAAACCTTCGAAACCGCGCAGGTGGTGTATCCATGAAACCGAAAACCTACCTCATCGAATCCCTCATTGGCTTGGGCGCCTTGCTCCTCATCGTCTCCGCCCTCGGGTACTACATCCTGAACGAGCCGAACCGCATCGTGGACGCCCAGAGCAGCGTCATCGCCGTCCAACTCGACGACGCCATGACCCTCTACGCCGAAAACTGCTCCGTCTGTCACGGCTTGAACGGCGAAGGCATCAGCGCCACTCCTCCGCTCGACAGCGCCGCCCTGCGCACCATGCCCTACGACGACATCTACAAAACCATCGCCCGCGGCCGCTACCAGACCGCCATGCCCGCCTGGGCGCTCGAAGACGGCGGTCCGCTCAGCGACTACCAGATCGATGAATTGGTGACGCTGATCCTCTACGGGGACTGGACCGAGACTGGGGACCGCACCGTCAACCTCGGCTTCGCCCCTCTCATCCCGTTCACCACCGACCCGGATCCTGTGTTGCTCGCCGAAATAGCCAATCTCCCCGACGGCTCCACCCTCCAAACCGCCGTCAAACTCTTCGCCGCCAACTGTGTCGCCTGCCACGGCGCAGACGGACTCGGCACCGCCATTGCCCCCGCCCTCAACGACCCTGCTGTCCGCGAAAAGACTTCCGATGAAATTGCCCGCACCATCACCTACGGAAACACCGGCACCCTCATGGCTGGCTGGAGCAACGTCCTGACCCCGGAAGATATCAACGCCCTGACCACCCTCATCGCGCGTTGGGACGAGATTCCCCTCGGCATCATTCCTGCCCCCAATGTCCCCATCCCTGTCACCGAGGAAAGCATTGCGCTCGGTAGTCAACTCTTTGCCGCCTACTGCTCCCGCTGTCACGGACCCGAAGGACAGGGCACGCCTCGCGCACCCTCGCTCAACGTCAAATCCTTCCTCACCAACACCAGTGACCTGGCGATCCAGCAGATCGTCACGCTCGGCGTCCCTGGCACCGCCATGCCGAGTTGGGGCGACCGCATGACCGATGCCGAAATCCAAGCCATTGTTGGTTTCATCCGTCAATGGGAGCCAACTGCCCCCGAAGTTGCCATCCTCACCCGTCCCGGTGGCGGAGGTCCGCCCTGGCTGAGAAACAACGCAACCAACGTGAACCCGCTCCCGTCAACGAATGCGACCGGCCCGACGACCACGACAACCGCCGGTCCAGGGCATCAGGCAACGGCGAAAACCGCAACGCCGAATCCGCTCGATTGGAGGATCCTCGTATTGCTTGGAGTTGTCCTGTCGGCGGCATTCACCCTGATCTATTCTGGATTGGAGTCGCTTCGGCGCAAACCGCAAAAAACGGGATAAGACGTCCGATTGGGAAAGTTAAATATTGCGCGACCAGTCTCGGGTCCGAAAAGACGCGGGACTGGTCGCAGTTATCACCGGCGCTTTTAGGCGATCCCTTCTTCTGTTCAGAACTGTCATTTCTTTCATGCAACAATCGTTGACGGCTTGCGGACAAATTCCCCGAAGGCGGTTACAAAGCGGGATTTGTTGAAGCGTTGCGCGTTGCGAAGCAGGTCGGGGATATGGAAGCGGGTGCGTTCTCTTTCGAAACGCAGTAAAGTCGTCGTCAAACTTTCCGAGGTTTGTTCGGGGAAAAAGAACCCTGTCACTCCATCAATGACCGTTTCCAATGCGCCGCCTCCTCCATACGCAATGACCGGACAGCCTGCGGCTTGCGCTTCGACGATGGCGATGCCAAAATCCTCCGCCGTTGCACAAACAAAGCCGCGCGCTTTGCCCAACAGTTCAGCCACTTTTTCATCGGTTTGGAAGCCAAGGAATTGAACGTTCGGTCCCGCCATGCTTTTTAGATGAGACAGTTGTGGTCCCTCGCCGACGATAAGCAACGGCAGTTTCAATTGCGTGAATGCCTGCACGAGGAGGTCCACCCGCTTGTGAGGGACGAGCCGTGTGACGGTGATATAAAAATTCTCGCGTTTGGGCGCCGGCTTGAATCGTTCCACCTCCACCGGCGGGTAAATGATCGAGGCGCGGCGCTGGTAGGCGTATGCTATTCGCTGGGATACGGCTTGGGAGATGGCGGCAAATTCATGGATGCGTGAAGCGGCGTCTTTATCCCATGTGCGGAACCAGCGCAAAAATCCGTTCAGGAGCGGGTTTTTGCGTGAGGGCGTCCCGTCGAGATTGAGGTTTGTCCAGGCGTAGCGCATAGGGGTGTAAGTGTAGGCAATGTGGCGGGCATCGTCACGGTGACGTGCGCCATGCGCCACGGCGTAACTGAACGAGACGACGATGTCGTAATCCCGCAAGTCGAACGATTCGATGGCAAGCGGCATGAGCGGGAGAAACAGACGGTGATGTGTGTGCGCCATCGGGATGCGGTCGAGGAACGATGTATTGACTTGCCGCTCCGCGAGGGGCGTGGAGGTGAAGGCGTTCTTGTTGTAAACGAGCGTAAACAGTTCTGCCCTGGGGAATGCCTCCAGGGCGGCAAAAAGGACTCTTTCACCGCCGCCGAGAGAGGGCAGGGCATCGGTGACAAAGGCAATGCGCGCTTCAGGCTTCATTCAGCGCCTCCCAAATTTGAACTGCGGTTCTTTGCCAGGAAAGATTTTCCACATGCGCCAGACCTTTTGCTGAAAGCGAAGCGCGCAGAGAGTCGTCGCGCAGGCAGGCTGCTAGCGCAACGCTCAGCGCTTCCGGCTGTGACAGGTTGAAGATAATTCCCGCGTCTCCCGCCACTTCCGGCAACGCGCCGCCGTTCGAGACGATGACAGGCGTCCCGCATGCCATCGCTTCGATAACCGGCAAGCCATATCCTTCCTCGAAGGAAGGCAGAATAAACCACTCCGCCCGGGCATACAACCCCGGCAGGGCGTCCTCCGCCACATAACCGAGAAAATGAACCCGTTCCTCAACAGGATGTTCGGCTTTTTCAAACACCTGCCCGCTGCTTCCCGCAATCACCAGCCACAAGTGCGGAAATTCGTCTTTGATTGTGCGCCATGCATTCAAGAGGGCAGGCAGGTTTTTTCGCGGCTGGAGCGACCCAACGAACAAAATATATCTTTGGGGAAGTTCATCGGTGTTCCGCGCGCCGGGATGAAAACGCGAAAGGTCCACCCCGTTGGGCGTCACAATCACATTTCTCACCCCGAAGCGGCTCATCACCCTGCGCCGCACATACTCGGAAGGTGTAAAGATGACCCGCACTCTCCGCGCCAGCATGGGCAAGAACACGCGATACCATAAGGCAAAGTCCTTCCTGAACCATTCGGGATGCTCCAGCGGACTGAGATCGTGAATGGTCAACGCCTGATTGCCAACTGTCAGCGGACCGCTGTTGGCGGGCGACCACAGAATGGAATGCGGATTTAACTTCGCTGGCAGGATGAACTGCTCCCAGGCATGACCCGCCAGCCCGTTGACCCGCGTCTTTTCCACCCGGAACCTGTCTCTGAACAAGCGAACGATTTCACGCCCATACCGTTCCACGCCGGTGACGCGGCGGGAGAGAAACCGTCCGTTGATCACAATCTCACGCTTCATCTGCCGCCTGCCCCGCCCAAAGACCGAGCGCCAACCCCAGCATCATGCGCCCTGGCGCAAGCGTCCAAAGGTAATGATCGAACAGGCTGACGACGCCCAAACCGGCCAACACAGCGCCCGCCACGATGGCGCTGGCAGACCGGGCGCGCACGATACCGCTACCTATGGAGAGAAACATGCCAGCCATCAGAATCAAACCAACCGCGCCCAGTTCGGCTCCTGCCAGGAGAAACAGGTTATGCACCGGCTCGATGGGCGCGCCTTCGGGAGCGGTCTTTGCAAGTTCCAGGAGAAACGAACCGATGCCGGCGCCCGTCAGCGGCTGGCGGAGAAATACTGCCGCTGCCTGCCCTGCCAGCCACTCACGTCCCACGCTGGAAATCGTCTCTGTCGAAACTGTCGAACCGCTTACACGGCTGGAAACGAAGCCTCGCAGCGGGACCAACGTCAGCATAAACGTGAGCAGGATGAGGCACGAGAGGAGAAGCAGATTACGCCGCTCGAAATGGCGTGATTTCAAGAGCAAGACCATCACGAGGGCGAACACAGCCAGCCAGGCAGAGCGGGAAAAGGTCAACCCCAGCAATATCGCTGCCAGGACAAGCAGGAGCAGGGCGGGGTAATTTAGTTTTCTGCCGTTGAGAAACAACCCCGCCGGACCTGCCAGGGCGAGAACCAAAAACCCGCCGAGAAAATTTGGATGAGGCATGGTGCCATAAGCGCGCAGAAGGCGGAGTCCGCCCGCCGCCTCGACCACGCTTGCGCCGCGCGTGAAAGCGTCGAGCGTGCCGGGCCAGCGCAGGTTCAACGGGTCGAGGAAGGCTGTGGATTGCAGGGCAAAGCCTGCAAAGCCGGCAATGAGTTGAAAGGTTAATGCCGTGCAAAAGCCATACAGGGCAATCGTCCATGCTTCGCGCCACTCGTGCAGGGAAAGAATTAGAAGGAAGACCAGCCAGAGATGCAGGGAGATATAAAGCGAGGTGCGCCAATCGCGCGACCAGAACAGGCTGACAGTGGCAAGAAGCGCGATGGCGAAAAACACTTTGAGGAAGCAGGGGCGGGGAAAAGCGGGCAGTCCTTCACGGGGCAGACGCGAGACCCGCACCGCCAGCCACAAAAGCACCGCCAGCGCCGCCAGCGCGTCGCTCAGGAAGAAGAGCGCGTGATCGTAAGTGAAGTACACGCGCGGATGGGAAAACTCGCCGACGGTGCGATATGCCCACAGTCCAAATGAGAGGGGCATCAACCCGATGAGGAAAGCGTAAATTCGACGTATTGCCGCTTCTGCCTGTGCCTGTTGCAGGCGAAGCGCTCCCAGCGCCGCCGCGAAGACAAACATGAAGAGGGGAAACACCCCCCATGCAAACGACAGAACGGGCGGCGCTTCTGGCGGGACCGATGGCTGGGGCGGCGTTGCCTCAGGGTTGACCCACACCTGAATGCCGTTGCTCAATGTCTCGCGATATTCCCATCCGTCCCGTTCCAATTCGGGGATGAACTCAGCGCGGTTGACAAAGCCCCAGCGCACGCCGTATTCCCCCGATTTTTTCAGGATAGGGCGGATGGCGGGAATGCCCTTCTGCGCCCAATAGACCGTGTCAATCTGACCGATGCCGCTGGCGCGCAGTTCGGGGAGCGTGCGCGCGGTGTGGTAACTGCCGTCAATGGTGGTGGCGGTGGTCAGCAGGTTGAGGTAGGCGAACTGGTCGCCGAAACCGAAGGTGAGGTAGCGCCATTGCGAGTGGTCATCTGCCTCGAGGAAATTCACGATAAGCTGCATGTCAATGGGAGGGGGCTGGATGGGGAACCAGAGGGGCGTGAACCAGACTCCGAGCGATGTCAGCGTGAGGAGGGAAAAGGTCAGGGCGGAGGGAAGGTGTTTTGGAAGCGCGGCAGGTATCGGCTTGGATGCGAAGCGGTTCTTCCATCGGAATTTCATCTGAAGAAAGAGAGTCCCGAAGAAGGGAGTGAGAGTCAGGCACGCCCAGAAGGCGAAGCGGTCATAGGTCAACCATTCCCAGGCGTCTCCGAAGAAGAGGCGCGGAAGCGGAGTCGTGCCGCCGAGTCCCAAAAGGAAGAGGAGCGCGAAGGAAATGAGCAAGCCGATCAAGCGCGGATGCCATTTCCGAAAGAGCAAGGGGATGACCGCCGCCAATGGACCGTAGAGGGGAAAAAAGAAAATGGCGAGGGCGAGAGGGTCGGCGAGGAAGTTGTGGCGCGAGAGATGGTCAATGGGGGTTTGGAGGGTTTGGTGTGCGCCCCACTGCCAGAACGGGAAGATGACGAGGTAACCTGCCAGCAGAGACGCCGCCCCGAATGGTATCAGACGTTTGAATAGTGTGGAAACTCCGCGCGGGCGCGTTCCCTGCTGAAAGAGACGGTTGACGGTCACTGCGAGCAGGAGGAAGGGCTGTACCATGAGCGTGGCATGGTGCATTGCCGTGGAGGTGGCAATGAGCGCCACCGACAGGGCAAAGTTGTGGATGCCGCCTTCGCGCAGAAAGCGGTGCAGGCTGGCGGCGGCGAAGAGCGCCGTGAGTGTGCTGGTGAGAAACGGCAGCTGCCCGAAGATGTGTGCGGCGACGTAGATCGGCATAAGGACGGCGGAAGCGAGCGCCGCATAGGAAGCGGATGACCTGCCTGTGAAGATACGGCTGAAGGCATAGATGCCCGCCGGGTAGAGGCTGGCAACCGCCCACAAAACGAGGGCGAAAGCACGGTCAAAGCCGAGGAGCGGGATGAATAAGGCGATGAGTTGGTGGGTGAGAGGCGGGTAGGAAACGACGGTGAAGCCCGTGTACCAGCGGGTCTCCCACAGCGAGAACCAGTTTTCCGCGTAGTGATTGGCGAACAGCATGTGAGTGTAGGCGTCGTAACTCAGGCGGTAGCGCGCCGTCAGGATGAACAATCCGTGACAGGCAAAAGCAATCAATATCGCAAGTTGCGCGCGGCGCGGCATCAGGCAGATTTCCTTTCGCTGGCGGGCAGGGGAATCCGCTTGGGGCTGAGGCGTTTTTCCAGCGCGCGGTTGAACACCTGGAGGTACTTTCTGACGGTTTCCTGCGGCTTCATTCGCTGTATGGCATTGAAGTTGTGCGCGGTTTGGGCGTTCCGCATTTCTTCGGAGTCGAGCAGTTTGCGGAGGGCGGCAGAGAGGCTTTGGGCGCTGCCGTTCTCGAAGAACTCCACCTGCAAATCGTTTTCGAGAGCCAGTTTCTTGATGTCGTGCAGGTCGGAGGCGACAACCGCCCGCCCCCAGGCGGCGGCTTGATACAGGACGCTGGAGGAACCTGTCGAGGCGCTGTAAGGGATGACGACAACCTGGACGCGGCGGAATAGTTCGAGCACATCGTCTTCGGGTACCTGTCCCAGCCAGCGCACGCCGTCCATTTGCCCGAAGCACTCCATCAAACGGCGGGCGTATTCGGGGAAACGCGCATGTGCGGCGCCTGCAATGTTGAGCGTCAATTGCGGGTATTCCCTGCGTAATTGTGTGAATGAATCAAGCAGTATTTCCAGTCCCTTGAAGGGCGCAAGCGTCGTAAAGAACAATAGTTCCTGCGAGTCGGAATTCAGCAGCCTTTGCGGCTCGTGATATGCCCCAATAGGGATGTGGACACAATCTACGCCCCGCTGTGAAAGCCGCTCCGCATACTCTTTCATGGTCAAACAGAGCAGGTCGGCTTGGGATGCGATGAGGGTCAGCAGACGGGCGCCCGCCCTCGCGAGGGGACCGCCTGGCGCGCTCAGGGTGCGCAGGTCTGCGAATTCGACCAGTTCGTGCAAGGTAACGACGGTGGGAAACCCCATCCGCCTGACCAGCAGCGGCGTAAGAAGACCCGAGACGTTCAGCCAGGGGGAATTGCCAAATATGCTGACGCCCGCATTGAACCAGACCAGGTCGGGATGCAGGCGCTTCACGCGTGACAGGATTGCCTGACGCGCGTCCCATTGATTGGGCGCCCAGCAATATTCCAACTCCGCAGTTCCGAGATGATTGGGGGACTCGCCGTCCGGCAGCGACCCTGCCAGCACAGTAACGCGCGTAAACGCGCCGGACTTCACCAATCCGCGTGCGACATGATAGCCATACTGACCGATACCCGTTATTGAAGGAGGAAAAGGACTGACGATAACCAGATGCATAAAGGAGTATATATCCCAGATGAGGGTCATTCATTAAACATTACGCAGGTATCTTCACAATTGGATTAAGAACCTGCCCTGCACAATGAAGCGGGATTTATTCCGCATTTCCGAACAATTCGTTGAAATCCGATGATTGCCCGGTTCTTCGATAAGCAAAATTTGTTTGACAGAAGCGTATGCGGGAATTATAGTCGTGCGCAATGGTTGCAGACTGTCTCGACCGTGCCATTCTGGAAACTCTGGCGTACTCTGCTGTATTTGAGTATCCGTTACTGCTGGATGAACTTCATCGTTACCTGCCAGTATATGCCGAGCGGGATGCGTTGACCATTCGTCTCAAATCCCTGATGGGACCAGTGGGGGAGAAGGGCGGGTTTTACTTTCTCAGCGGCAACGACGAATTTGTTCACATTCGCAGGCAGCGGGAGGCACGCTCGCGGAGACTCATCCCGTATGCTCTGCGTTACGGGCGCATACTGGGAGCGCTTCCGTTTGTCCGTATGGCGGCGTTGACGGGGTCGCTGGCGGTCTTGAACGCCTCGCAAAATGCGGATTTCGACTATATGCTGGTTGCCGCATCGGGGCGGGTATGGACAGCGCGCGCGTTCGCATTGCTGTTCAATCGTCTGACCCGCATGCGCGGATATACACTCTGCCCAAACCTGATCGTCTCGGAGAACGCGCTGGCATGGTCTGTGCGCGATGCATATTCTGCGCGCGAATTGTGCCAGATGATTCCCGTCAGCGGCATGGATACGTATCGAAAACTGATGCAGGCAAACGACTGGGTGAAAGACTTCCTGCCCAACGCCTTCAGGGAAATCAGCGCTCAGTGGCGGAAGATTGAACGGAACGAGATATCTGCGGTTCAGAGATTGCTCGAACCGCCGCTTTCAGGGAAATCTGGCGACCGTCTCGAGCGGTGGGAGATGCGCCGTAAAATTGCCCGCCTCTCCAAACAAGACGGCTTCGGTGAGGAGACGGTCTTTAATGCCGAAATCTGCCAGGGAAATTTCGACCATCACCGCAGGCGAACGAAGAAAATGCTGGAAGAAAGGCTGGAACCTCTGCGCTCCGCGGAAGAGAGGCTGGAGAAGGTAAGAACGCCATGACCCAAATCCTGTTCGGGCAATCCTATTTCCTGCGCTTCGACCCCAAACTGTGGGAGGCGATGCAGCCCTATCCGCCGCTGGGAACGTTGTATGCGGCCAGTTGGCTGCGCCAAAACGGCTATGCAGTGGCGCTCTTCGATGCCATGCTGGCAGAGTCGGAGCAGGAGTGGGCGCAGGCGCTGGAGGAACACCAGCCGCAATACGCAATCCTCTACGAGGATAACTTCAATTACCTCTCCAAGATGTGTCTGCTCAGGATGCGCGAAGCCGCCTTCAAAATGATTGCCATGGCAAAAGCGCGCCGATGCACCGTCATCCTGTGCGGCGCAGATGCGACGGATCATTACAGAAAATATCTGGAAGCGGGCGCAGACTATTGCATCCTTGGCGAGGGGGAAGAAACACTGCTCGAGTTGTTGAATCAGTTGTCGGCGGGGAAAGAGGCGGGGGAGGTCATCGGGGTCGCCTCGCGCCATACGTCTCAGCCGTCGCGCCGCCCCGACATTACCAATCTCGACAAACTGCCTTTCCCCGCGTGGGACCTGGTGGACATCCCCAAGTACAAAAAAATCTGGCTGGAACGGCACGGCTATTTTTCGATGAACATGGTGACCACGCGCGGCTGCCCGTATCACTGCAACTGGTGCGCCAAGCCGATTTGGGGACAGCGGTACAATTCGCGTTCGCCCGAGAATGTGGCGGCGGAGATGAGATGGTTGAAGGAAACGTTCGCGCCTGATCACATCTGGTTTGCCGATGATATTTTGGGCTTGAAGCCGAATTGGATCGAGCGCTTTGCGGCGCTGCTTCACGAGACAGATGCGCTCATTCCGTTCAAGTGTTTACAACGCGCCGATCTGGTGAACGAAAAGACCGCCTCCGCGCTTGCGCAGGCGGGATGTAAAACGGTGTGGCTTGGCGCCGAGTCGGGTTCGCAAAAGATTCTGGATGCAATGGACAAGGGCGACAAAGTGGAGGATATTTACCGCGCGGCGAGGCTGTTGCACGAGAACGGCATCGAGGTGGGGTTCTTTTTGCAGTTCGGGTATCCCGGCGAAACGTGGGATGACATTCAATTGACCTTGAAAATGGTGCGCGAGTGCGCGCCGGATGATATTGGCGTCTCTGTTTCCTACCCGTTGCCCGGCACCAAATTTTACGAGCGGGTCAAATTGGAACTGGGCAACAAACAAAACTGGATCGACTCGGAAGACCTGGCAATGCTGTATCGCGGACCGTTCCCCACCGCCTTCTATCGGATATTGCACAGCAGGGTGCATCATGAATTTCGGATGCGGCGCACCCTGCGTCATCCATCTCTGCGCGGCGTGCTGACCCTTCCGCGCAATGCGCTGGGGATGCTCAAAAGCGAATTTCTCTTGAGAAGATTTTTATGACAGCCAACGATTTCGACATCATCGCCGAAGCCTTCTCGCGCACGGCGGAAAAATACGATGCCTTTGCCGAAGACCACCCCAACCAGACGCGCATGCGAAACAAGGTGTATGCCCATGTTCAACGCTTTATCCCGGCGGGCTCCCGCATTCTCGAATTGAACTGCGGCACGGGCGCCGATGCCGTCGAACTGGCGCGGCGCGGGTATCGAATCCACGCCACCGATATTGCCCCCGGCATGTTGGAGCGGCTTCGAAGCAAGGTTCAGCAATTCGACCTGGCGGATCGCATCACCTTTCAGCAGTGTTCCTTCACGGAGTTGGATAAAGTCCACGGCGCGCCGTTCGACGCAGTCTTCTCGAACCTCGGCGGCTTGAATTGCATCCCCGACCTTTCACCCGTCATTGGGCAATTGCCGACGGTTCTGCGCCCGAACGGTCTTGTCACCTGGACGCTCATGCCGCCTGTCTGCTTGTGGGAGATGGCGGAACTCTTTCGCGGGCATCCGCGTTTGGCGTTCCGCCGTTTTGCGCGTCGGGGGGCGCGCGCCCATCTCGAAGGATTGTACTTTCAGGTCTATTACTTCACGCCGCAAAAAGTCCGGCGATGGTTCGGGGCGGATTATGAATGTCTCGCCATCGAGGGACTTTCCGTGATTACGCCGACCGCGGAATCGAAGAACTTCGCCAAACGATACCCGCGTCTCTATCGGACCTTGAGCCTGCTCGACGACCGATTAGCCTCGCGCCGCCCCTGGCGCAGCTGGGGCGATTTCTTCCTCATCACCCTGCGTTATCAACCGAAATGATTCTGTTCAAACGTCTCGCCCGCGACAGTTCACGGCTGCTGCTTGCCCGCACGGGCGCGCAGGCGTGCATGGTCATCACCGCGTATCTGCTGGCGCGGCGGCTCGGCGCGGCGGGATTTGGCGAATATGCCTTCATCTCTGCCGTCATCCTGATTGGCAACGTGCTGACGACGTTTGGCTCCGACATGTACCTCATCCGTGAGATTGCCGCAAAAGGGGATTATTCCGATCTGCCGCCGGCTCTCATCCTTCAACTTACCCTGTCCGGTTTATTCATTGGGATGGTCTTTCTGCTTGCCCCTCATCTGCCAAAGCAGACCTCCGCCAGCGTCACGGCTTTGAAGGTTTACAGCCTTGCGCTCATTCCACTGGCGTTTTTTACCGTCTTTACGTCCGTTCTGCGCGGCGCGCAAAAAATGACCTCCTATGCCTGGTTGAATTTCGCTCTGCCCTTTGCTCAAATGGCGGCTGTGTTGATTTTCATTCCGCGCGGCGCGGGGATTGTGACATTGGCATGGCTGCTGTTGGTCGTGCAAACGCTTGGGGCGGCGCTGGGCGGCGTCTGGTGTGTGGCAGCCGTCCCTGAGACAATGAGGCGCTTGCCGTTCGCGTGGAAGAATCTGCAAGCCGTCTTTTCGGCCTGCGTGCCCATCGCATCGCTTTCCATCCTGGGAATTCTGTATCAAAAAATGAGTTTGCTCATGCTTTCCTTGCTTGCCTCTGCGTCGGCGGCAGGGACGTTTTCCGCGGCGGCGCGGGTTGCCGAAGCCGCCCGCATCGGTCATGTTGCGGTATTCACCGCGTTGTACCCCGCCCTGGCGGCTGCAAAACCGGATGCATCTTCCGATAAGGCTTTCAAGTTCGCCTGGCTGACGCTTCATGCGTTCTCGGTGTGCGCCGCCGTTCTGATTTTTCTGCTGGCGCAGCCACTTGTGGAATTTTTCTTCGGAGCGGAGTATCGTCCCTCAATTCCCGCCTTGAAGATACTGGCTTTTGCCTTGATTCCTTACACGACAAACTCGTTCCTTTCGCTGACCTTTCTGGCAGGCAGGGGAGAAAAAATCATTCTGCGAATCTCGCTCGCGGCTGTTCTGCTGACGCTGGCGTTGAATTTCTGGCTGATCCCCGAATTTGAAGCCGTGGGCGCGGCGTGGACGCTGTTCATTTCAGAGATGGTTCAGGCGGTTTTGTTTTTGCAGGCGCGCGCAAAAACGACTGTTTTGCAGTCAGATACTTCCAAAGGAGCCTCTTATGAGTTACCCAATTTACCCTGACAAATATAAATTGAAGGAACTATACGGCGCGAGGGAAATCGTGGAGTATCGCAAAAAGATTGGGCGGATGCCGTCGCTCCCTTCGCCTGAGGGGATTCTTTTCTGCCTCGAGCGGGGGCTGCCGTGGCGGATGCGCTGGCGCATCCCCGTCCGGCGCGCCGGCGGGATGAACGGTGACCTCTACGCCTTGAAAAAGCCCGCAGACAAAATCGGCATCATGACCGGCTTCGGCGGCGGTTCGCCCATGACCGTGGAACTTGCCGAGGAATTTGCCGCCATGGGCGTCACCTGCATGATTCTCATGACCTGGGGAGGATTGCTTCAGCCCGACCTGCAACCGGGGGACATCATCGTGGTTGACAGAGCGATCCGCGATGAGGGAACCTCCTACCATTACCTGCCGCCCGCCAAATACGCCGATGCCGACACCAGCCTGGCAGATCAACTCACCGAAGCGATCCGCTCCCGCGGAGGCGCGCCTTCAAGAGGCGTCACCTGGACCACCGATGCCCCCTTCCGCGAGACAGTGGAGGAAATTCGGCAGTATCAGTCCGAAGGGGTGAAAACCGTTGAAATGGAATCAGCAGGCTTGTTCACAATCGGGCAGGTAAGAAACATCCCTGTCGTCTCGGTGGTTGTTGGAATGGACAGCCTTGCAAAAGAACGCTGGCAGGTTCCCGACAGGTTGGAGGAGATTCAACATTCGCTCAAACTGGTTTACGAAGCCTCGCTGGATGTCCTGAAAGCCCGCTGCGCAAACCGTTAACAGGCTATCTTTCGATTTTCGGAATGCCCATTCTGGGACGTGTTTTTTCCTGCGCCAGCAACGCCGCCTGCACGCGGTTGCGGACATGCAGTTTTTGAAGAATGTTGGTGACGTAGTGCTTGATGGTCTTTTCGGTAAGGAAAAGTTTTTGCCCGATTTCCTTGTTGCTGGTCCCCACGGCAATGAGTTCCAAGATTTGGCGTTCCCGCTCGGTGAGTTCCTCAAATCCATCCTGCGCGATGTGCTTTTCTTTGTGCGAGGAGGTCATTTCCGAGAGTAGATTGGCAGCAAGCGAAGGGCTCACATACCCCTCGCCCGCGTGGACGGCGTGCAGAATTTTGTTTAACTCGCGCGCCGCCACACCCTTCAAGATGTAGGCATGCGCCCCTGCCTTGAGCGCCGCAATGACATTATCCTCATCGTCCGAACCGGTTAGCATGATGATTTTGATCACCGGAAAGGACGCGGCGATGATTTCAGCGGCTCTAATTCCTCCCTCGCCGGGAATGCTGATGTCCAGAATGATGATATCCGGCAAATGCTCCCGCGCAAGTGCGACGGCATCCTCGGAGGTCATGCCCTGCCCCACAATTTCCACATCCGCTTCTGCGCCCAAAATGGCGACCACCCCCTCGCGAAAAATGGGATGATCATCCACAATGACGACCCTGATTTTCTCCATTCGATCACTCCCTGTTTTCAAGAATAAAGCGGGCAAATAATCTTGTGCCGGTACCGGGCTGGCTTTGCAGCAAAAACAGACCGCCCAAACTTTCCACTCGCTCGCGGATCCCAGCCAGACCGAGCGATTCGCCCTGCGCCGCCACCGCCTCCACGTCAAAGCCCGGACCCTGATCCGTCACTTCGATTTCCAATTGTTGGCGGTCATACGCGACATTCACTTCCTGCCCTGCGCCTCCGCCATGACGATAGGAATTGTTCAGAGATTCTTGAATCAGGCGATACGCCGCTATTTTGACGGGCAGCGGCACATAGTCGGGCAGGGCGTGCATGTTCAATTTCACCGCTGTTCCGCTGCGTTGTTCATGCAAAATCACGGCGCGCAAAACGACATCGGAAAAGGATAACTCGTCCAATTGCGGGATTCCCAAACTGCTGGCGATGAAGCGCAGCTCCTTCAATACCTCCTCCAGGGCAGCCTGTAACTTTGGCAGGTCTTCGCCGCAAGCGATGTTGCCGTTTGCCAGACGGCAATACTCGCTCTGAGCCATGGCGCGGTCGAGCCGCAGAAGCGCCAGGCTAATTTCCTGAACGGGACCGTCGTGAAGTTCGGCGCTGGTGCGGCGCAGGATTTTCTCGTTTAGCGCGACGGCATTCGCCGCCGCCAGACGAACACGCTGACCGAGTTCCTTGTTGCGCGTCAACAAACGGGTCAACTGGTTGACCTGCTCCTTCAATTCCATCTCCTGCTGCCCAATGCGGTTGCCCGCCCACTGCACAAACCCCACCAGCAACAGGTACATGACTGTCATTGTGGCGCCTAAAACCAGCCAGCCGGTCCTTTGGGCGGCAATGATTTTCTCCTCCAGTGTATCCACTCGTTGATAAAACTCAGCGACCGCAACAATTTCATTCGTGTCGTTCAAGCGAACCGGGCTGTACACTTCCAGCAGCGGTTCTGTGGAAAGCCGTCGTTCCTCGATATTTTCTGCATCCTGAAGATTGCTCAAATCGCCCGTCACTTTGCCGGCAAAGGAAACGTCCAATTCTTCATTATTCGAGAACTTCTGCCCAAGCAAAGCCGGAATATTGCTGTAAATGATGCGATGTTCTTTGTTCCAAATTTTGATGGAGACGGTTCGTTGTCCGAGGTTGTTTTCGCTGAAAAGATCGTTCAATGCATCCACATGTTTTTGGGAAATAACGCTCGACTCGCCCAGTTCCTGAAGGTTGGGGGCGATAAAACTATCCATGTAGAGCGCAGTTGCCACCGTCGCTTCGCTGATGACCCCCGCCCGTATGTGAGAGCCAATCCACCAGCCGATGCCAGCCATGCCAAGCAGCATGATGATGAAACTGATGATGGTAAATCGCTGCACCAGGCTCAACCGCCGAATCGAAGACACAATCCGTCGAAAAAAATAGAGGAAGCCGGACGGTTTAAACCTTCGGGAAAGTAATGCCCAGCGCAATTGCATCACGCCCTCCCCGTTGCCTGGCTTTCAGACAGGATGGCGCGCCGTGGGGGGGAGGCAGCGGCGGTTTCTTCCTCCCCCAGGGGAACCAGCGGTAACCATGCGGTGATTTTCGTTCCGCTTCCTCGATTGGTTTCGATGAGGAACCTGCCGCCCAGGCTTTCAACGCGTTCACGCATCCCTGCCAGCCCGAGCCGCTCCCTTTTGTGCAGCGGGAGCGTTGAATCAAAGCCGGGACCTCGGTCCGAGATTTCGATGCGCAGCCATTTCGCTTCATACGAGACCTGCACCTCCTGCCCCAGCCCCCGGGCATGGCGGTAGGCGTTGTTCAATCCCTCCTGAACGACGCGGTAGGCGGTGATCTTCACCTGCAGCGCCGCATGGCTGGGAAGGTCGCCTGCCTGAAATTTTACATTGCTGTCTGTACGTTGTTCATGCCCCAGCACCGCGCTGGCGAAAACCTCCTTCAGCGACATGCTTTCCAAATGCGGAAGCCCCAATCCGCTGGTGATGGAAACGATCTCATCCAGTGCCGTTTTCAGCGAAGATTGGATGATGGGCAAATTTTCACTGCATTGGCTGCGCGGATCTGTCAGAAAACAGCGCTGGTTCTTCTCAGCAAAGGTATGCAAAAGCGCCAGTGATGCGTTGAGTTTCTTCGTCGCCTGCCTTTCCAGTTCAGCGCCGATGCGAAGCAGAAGTCGTTCGTTCAATGTGGCGGCGTTGGCTCTGGCGCGGCGGATACGCAAATCCAGTTCGTCATTCTGGGCAATGAGTTCCCTCAATTGCGCCACTTGATTCCTCAATGCAACTTCCCGTTGTTGAATCTGACCGTTGGTCCATCGAAAGAACAGGGAAAGCAACAGGTAGATTATCCCCATTCCGCTTGCCATTGCCAGCCAGCTTTGTCTTTGCGCCAGGGCGATTTCAGTTTCTATCGTGTCGGGTCTTTGATAAAACTCTGCAATGGCGATCACCTGATGCGTGCCGCTTAACCGAATCGGAACGTGAATTTCGAGCAAGTGATCGTAAAGACGTCTCTCCTCGGCGTTCTCCGCCTCACTCAGATCGCTGATTGCCGCAATTACGCGTCCCTCCCATGCCAGAGCGAGCTCATCCGTCTCTGGAAATGTGCGTCCAATCAACACCTGGGTGTTGCTGTAGAGGATTTTCCCGTTTTTATCCCACACTTTGAGCGCCACAATCTGCCGCCCCAGGTCTGTTTTGTTGAGCAGGTTATCCAGCGCGGCGGCATGCTGGGGTGGGAGCGAAGCGGATTGACCCAATTCCTGAAGGTGAGGGGTGATGAAACTGTCCAGGTAGAGGGCGGTCGCCGCAGCGGACTCGTTGATGATGCTGGCTTTGATTTCCTCCCCCACCCACCAGCCGATCATGAACGTGCCGAGAATGGCAATGCCAATCCCCACAATGTGAAAGCGTTGAATCAAATTCCAACGCTCGACCTGGCTGGCGATGCGCAAAGACAGTTTCTCCAAATGCGTGCCTCTTGTATATCATAACGCAATACCCCCCTTTTTGTTACAACCAACAAAGGTCGAAATGAAAACTTCCGACTTAAGTCGGAAAACCGCAGACCAAGGTTGGGACAGACTCGCTACCTCCGCCCGTTTATTACAAAAGCCTGACGCGCTATGATGGAATTGTAATTGCGGCGTTTTGCACCGCTTTTTTTTCTCTTTTATGGCGCTCGGTTATTTCACGTTCGACCCAGATCTGCAAATCAGATTTGGATCCATCAGAAAGGGTTGAAAAATGTCTCTTCCACTTCACCAATCCCGTACACGCGTGGACGGCATCCGCAATGGATTCATCATCCTGGCGATGCTGCTCAGCCTGCTCCCGCTCAATGCCGCCCCTGTGCTTGCCGCGCCGACCGCCGCCGCGGTCTCGCCGACCCTCAACCAGTTCGGCTTCCCCGACTGGTATCAGGATACCACCGGCACCCGCCTCGAGCCCTGCCTGGATATCAACGACCCGTACTGCGTCATTCTGCCCAATCCGGGCGTGTACGACCCGGGGCTCCCTCTCGACATGCCCGATAACTTCCCGGACGAGTTCTTCTATTCGGTCATCGATTCAGAAAAACTCTCCACCCCCGGCTGTAACGGCACCCGTCCCGGCAAAGCCTTTTTACGCATCGCCGTGGAGGGCGCTTTTGCCAATGACCTGCCCGCCGATAACGAACAGATGGTCTTTGGCAGAGTGCGCGTCCGCATCACCAGCGGACTTTGTCCGAACACCGCCTACACCTTCACCCATCCCTTTGGCACGATGACGCTGACCACCAACGAATTCGGCGGCACCCGTGTGGTGGACGGCACACAAGACATCGGCTGCACGCCCATCCCCGGCCAGACCTGCGACTTCTCGCTTGCCCTGCGCAGCCCGGTGGCGCAGAGTTTCCTGCGATGGGACCCTGCCGTTGCTCCCGCCGCTCCTCCCGGTTACCTGGGCGATGCGGTCACGCTGCACCCAATCATTGGCGCCACCTATGAACCCGGCGGCGCCGGCAGCGGCTTTGCCAACTACTTCGCCATTTCCGACTCCAGCGGCGAAATCATGCGCACAGACTTGTTCACCGTCATGGGCAAAGAAGCGGGACCGCTCCTGCCCAGCGCCACTCTGATTGACTTCGGCGGGCAGAACATCAATACTGGCTACAGCGCGCCCCGTTACGTGACGCTCACCAACCTCGGCGCCGACCCGCTCACCATCTCCGCCATCTCCGCCGCCCCCTCCCCGCGATTCTTCGCCGCCGACCCGAACCTGTGCGTGGGGCGCACTCTCGCCCGCGACGAATCCTGCGCGGTGGCTGTTCAGTTCGACCCGACCGATGTCGGTCAACTGGGCGGCGTTTTGAGCGTTACCCATGACCGCCTTCGTTCTCCGCTGACGGTTACACTGGCTGGCACCGGTACCAACCCCGGCAACGAAGCCATCCTCAGCGCCTCGCCTCTCTCGCTAAACTTTGGCAGTGTGCGCATCCGCACCCTGTCGCTTGCCCAGCGCATTCGCGTGACGAACACCGGTACCGCTCCTTTGCGGATTTCGAGCGCCGCATTTGTGGATACTGTCCAATCTGGTAGCGCCGCGCAGTTCGTCAAATCCAGCGACAAATGCACGAACGTCGTCATTCAGCCCGGCAAACGCTGTGACATCACTGTCGCCGTGAGTCCCATCCACAACGGGGCAATCAACGCCGCTCTGCGGCTCGTTGCCAACGTCAGCACGGGACCGGTGGATATTGCGCTGACAGCCGTCGGCACGGGCGGAATCGCCGCCGTCTCCACCGTCATTGACGAAGCCACCGGCTATCCCACCTGGTATCAGGATGAGAACGGCTTGCGCATCGGCGAATGTATTGACCCGAACGACCCGTTCTGCGTCGTTCTGCCCGATGAATTCTACGACCCCAGCCAGCCGCTTCAGGGACGCGTTGAATTCGCCAATTTCCCCACCGAATTTTTCTACACTGTTGCCGACTCAGACCAGATCACCACGCCCGGCTGCGGCAGCATCCCGCCTGGACGCGCCTTCGTGCGCACCGCTGTGGAAGCCGCCTTCACCAACGAAGCCCCCGTTGACGGCGACCAGATGGTCTTTGGGCGCATCCGCATTGTCGTGCGCGGCGGTTTATGCCCCAACACCGCCTACACCTTTACCCATCCCTACGGGCAGACCATCCTGACCACCGACGAGAACGGCTCCATCAAACCTTCCGCCGGCACGGTGGACATCGGCTGTTTCCCCGTCGCGCCCGACCTGTGCCATTTTGCCGATGCCCTGCAAAGCCCGATCTTCGCCGCTTTTGTGCAGTGGGACCCCGCCGTTGCTCCCGCCGCCCCCGCCGGTTACATCGGCGATGCCGTTACGCCGCACCGCATTACAGGCAGCCCGTATAACACCAACTTCTTCCGCATCGAAGGTCCCGCAGCGCCCGGCGGTTCGAGTGTGACCATCGGGCAGACCTCCCTGTTCACGGTCATGGGCAAACTCAACGGCCCGCTGACCGCCAACCCCAGCAGTCTGGCGTTCCGCCCGTATGCTGTCGGTGTGGCGAGCGGCAACGAACAAATCCGCCTGACCAACGAAGGCATCGCCCCGCTAACCATCAACAGCCTGACGCTGGGCGGCGCGCACGTCGGCGATTTCATCCCCGATAGCGGCTGCAACAACGCCTTCTTCGGCGGCACAATGACGCTCGCTCCGGGCGCCAGTTGCAATTTCAACATCCTGTTTGCACCCACCGCCGCCGGCAGCCGCGACGCCTTCATCACCGTCAACCACACCGGTCAAAACAACGGACTCAGGATTACCCTGAACGGCATCGGGCAGCAAATCAGCGGACCCGCCATCTCGGTCAGCCCGCAAACCTTTGTTTTCACCGATTTGCACGTCGGGCAGGTCAGCCAGTCGGTATCCATCACCGTCTCGAACCTCGGCGGGCTGGAACCGCTCGAAGTGGGAACGCCCACCGTGGATAACTCCGCCTTCCTGCTGGAGAACGCCTGTCCCGCTGCGCCGGAGACCGTGCCGGTAGATGGCTCCTGCGTGATCAGGGTGCGCTTTGCCCCCACCGTGAATGGTCTCACCTCCGGCGTCATCACCATTCCCAGCAATGTGACGGGCGCGGTGACAACCGTCAGCGTAAGCGGACGCGGATTCGACGGCGCGCCAGCCGTCTCGTCGGCGATGCGAAGCGACGGATTCCCTGAATGGTATCAGGACGGCAACGGCATGCGCGTCCAACCCTGCCTCGACGCCAGCGACCCCAACTGCATCGTCCTCGCCGACGCCGGGTTCGACCCCACCCTGCCGCTTGTGTTCCCCTCCAACTATCCCAGCGAGTTCTTCTATCAAATCGCCGACTCCGACCTGATTTCCACCCCCGGCTGTAACGGCACGACGCCCGGCTTCGCCCTGCTGCGGATGGCGCTCGAGGGTTCGTTTGCGAACGGTGTGCCTGAGCCCGGCCAGCAGATTGTCTTTGCCCGCATCCGCATCAAAGTGACCTCGGGCTTGTGTCCCAACACCTCCTATACCTTTACCACGCCCTACGGTCCCGTCGGTCCCTTCCTGACCAACACCGAAGGCGGTATTCCCGCCAACGCCGGCACAGTGGATATTGACCCTGCCCTGACCAGCATTGTGCTTACCAACGGCCTCCTGCGCTGGGACCCCGCCTATGCCCCCGCTGCCCCCGCCGGCTACCTGGGTGACGCTGTCAGCCTGCACCGCATCGTCGGTTCGCGCTACGTCCCTGCGGGCGAAACCGAACCCGCCAACTACTTCGCCATTGACGGCACTTCCCTGCGTACCGACAAGTTCTTCCTCTCCGGTAAACTGGCGGGTCCCATCGTCAGCGCGCCCGCTGCCCTCGACTTCGGCAATGTGGATGTGCTGACCTCCAGCCCCGATATGACGGTGACACTCACCAACCTTTCGCCCAATGCCGTAAGCGGCTTTGCCGCCAGCCTGAGCGGCGCCGACGCCTCGCAATTCCAGGTGACGGGCAGCAACTGCGCCGCGCTGAGTTTGGATCAAACCTGCTCCATCACCGTCCGCTTCAGCCCCACCAGCGAAGGAAGCAAGACCGCTGTGCTGACGGTCAGCCATTCGGGACTCAACTCTCCCGTTTCGGTGCCGCTCTTTGGGCAAGCCATTGCGGTGGCGATGCCGGCGGTGTCGCTCAGCCCCGCCAGCCTGACGTTCGGAAGCCAGGCGGTGGGAAGCGTCAGCGCTCCGCAGGCAGTCACGGTGCAAAACACGGGCAACGCCGACCTGCATATTACCTCCGTCACCCTGAGCGGCGCAAACCCATCCGACTTCATCCTGGGCAACGGCTGTACGACGCCGGTTGCGCCGGGCGGAACATGCACCCTGCAGGTCAGTTTTGCACCGACCGCCGGCGGCTCCCGCACCGCCCAAATTCAAATCGTGGATGATGCGCCGACCAGTCCGCAGACGGTCAATCTCTCTGGCAGCGGCGTCTCTGCCAGCCTGAGCCTCTCGCCAACCTCGCTTGCTTTCGGCAGTATCGGCGTAGGCGGCAGCACGACCAAGACCATCAAAATCACAAACACCGGCACGGGCAATCTGAACATCACTTCGTTGACGATTAGCGGTTCAACGACCTTCACCATTGCCGGTCACAACTGCGGCGCGGCGATTCAGCCCGGCAAGAATTGCTCCGTCAATATTCGCTTTGCGCCCACATCGCTGACAACCTTTACCGCCACACTGACAATCACCAGCAACGCAACCGGCTCGCCTCACACCGTCCCGTTGAGCGGATCCGGTAAATAGATGCAAGAGGGGAGGAGGCTGTTTTTGCCTCCTCCCCGGTTTCTTACGTTGAACGACTTCAAGGGATTTCAAGAATCATTCAATTTTCATTATGCACTCTTCTAACTTATGGAGGAATGACACATGTCTGCTCAAGTCATCGCCCGAACACACTTTTCCCGCCGCGATTTTTTGAAACTGGGGTTAACAGGCACCGCAGCAGTCACTCTGGCTGGATCGCGCCTGCTCAAGGTCGTTTCGACCGCGCAGGCAAAGGACGCCTACTACACGGAGGTGTATCCAACCAGCCCGTTGATTCTCGAGCCGTTTCGTGACCCGCTACCCATTCCCACCGCGCTGGCGCCCATCCCCGCCTCCGAAGTTGGCACGTGGGCAAAACCGCCGGGCTCTGGGTATGGTCAGCAGAACTCCTATGGAAACGAACGGCATCAAATTTGGCCCAACATGATCGGGTGCCCCGACCCGCTCATCTACAAAATCACTCTGCAAGTCAGTGCTCACGCCTTTACCACCTCGCCGGTTCTGCCCATAGACAAGGGCGGCAAGCCGACCGTCTCCTTCGATAGCGACGGCAACATGTATCCGGCAGGCGCCATCCGCACTCTGCCGCCCAGCACCATCTACGGGTTCAACGGCACGTTCCCCGGTCCGCGCATCAATGCCGAGTACGGCAAACCTGTCCTCATCCGTTTCGTCAACCGCCTGGATGAAAACCCCGAAAACCTCGACCGTCAGGATTTCGGCGCGCCCGATTGGTCTTTCCTGGCTCATCTGCACAATGCCCATACCGCACCGGAAAGCGACGGTAACCCCTTTTACACCATGAAGAAGAACATCGGTCATGGTTATGAACCCGGCACGTGGTGCGACAACCTGTACCTCAACTGGCCCGCCGGCGGCGACGACAGCGAAAAGCAATCCTTCTTCTGGTTCCATGACCATCGCATGGATCACACCGGCTCGAACGTTTACAAGGGCATGGTGGGGCTGTACCCCATCTACGATCCCAAGAACAACCTGGACATGGGCGACGAAACCAAAGGTCTGCGCCTGCCCGGCGTGCGCACGAACAACCCCGACGGCTCCTTCGACGTGGAATACGATATTCCGCTTGCCATCTATGATTGCCGCCTCGACGACGGCGTCACCCTGCATAACGATGTCCATGACAACGAATTTCCCGACGCCGGCAACCCCAGAGCCCATCCCGAATGGTGGGGCAAGACTTTCTTCAAACATTTCGTCAACCATGGCTTTGTCGGCGACATCTTCACCGTCAACGGAACTGCCTATCCGGTGCTGGAGGTCAAAAGACGCAAATACCGCTTGCGCTTCCTCAACGCCTCGATTGCCCGCATTTACGACTTCCAGCTCATGTCCTCCACCGACGGACCGAAATCGGCGGTTTCCCTTGGCTATGGCGGGGACGAACTGCAGGGACAATATCGCATTCCCGACGGTCAGCAGTGCATGAAATTAATCCAGATTGCCACCGATGGCGGGCTGCTCCCTGCGCCCATCACCCGCAACTCCTTCGAACTGTGGCCCGCAAAACGCCGCGAATTCATCGTGGACTTTACCCGCTACATGGACGGCACGCCAACCAAAAAGGGCGACGTCATCTACCTGACCAATGTGATGAAAATGGGCGACGGCCGCATGTGGGACGCCTCTCAGCGCTTCTCCCCCGACCCCGATTACAAAGTGCCCGTCCTAAAAATCGTCATCGGCGACGACGCCCCAGACAACAGCGTCATCCCCACTGCCCTGCGTCCCATGCCCGCCCTGCCCAACGTGGATTGGAAAAAACTGCTCAACAACCGCAAGATATTCGAAACACAGCGCGGAGGATCCGGCTTGGAGGCGGAATGGCTGATCAATGGTATGCCGTTCGACCCGTCTCAACCGGCGCGCAGCCTCAAAAATCCTGCCGGCAAAACGCCGCTTGCTCAGCAAAAACTGGGGAGTTACGACGTTTGGGAAATCCGCAACGGGGGCGGCGGATGGGTCCATCCCTTGCATCTGCACATGGAGGAACACCGCGTCCTCATGCGGAACGGGAAAGCGGTTCCGCCCATTGACCCCGGTCACCCCGACGATGTTTCCAGAGAGGACGTCATCGCTCTAGACCCCGGCGAATCGGTCATCATCGGACGGTATTTCCGTGATTTTGTCGGTCATTACGTGGGGCACTGTCACAACCTGGCGCACGAAGATCATGCCATGATGTTCGGCTGGGAAATTGTTCCCTAGCCGCCCTGTGAGGATGACATGACGCTCCATACAGTGCTCAAGAAAACAACCCTGGCGCTCTTTGTCGCATGCGGCAGTGTACTGTGGCTCAGCGAGTGGCATCAAAACGGTTATACCCGCAGTCCGATTACCTTCCCGCCGGTTTCGACCTGGTGGAGGGATGCGTTCATCTTGTTGATTCCGCTCCTGTTGGCGGTTTGGCTGGGGAGCGCGCTTGTCCGGCGTCTGGCGGAGCGTTCTGCCAGACGCACGTCCCTCTCCACACAGGCGGTGCTAGCGGCGGTCATTTTCGGCGGTTTGACCACCGTCGCCATCCTGCTGGTGGAAAACAGCCGCATCGTTTGGACGGGCATCGGCAACGAACTCACTTATCTGTCCGGCATTTGCGGAAGGCTCTATCCCAACGGCAACCCCACGCTCGATTTTCTCCAGTCTGTGCTTCCCATCAGTCAAGCCACGCGCGTACACATCCTGCTTCAAGATGGCATGAACTTGATCCTCCTGAATTGCGGCATCAGCCTTCTCATGCTCCTGTTGTTCGAGGGAATGGACAGGCGGCACGTCGGCATCAATCTTCCCGCCCGCCAGGCGGTCGTTGACTCAAACGTTTAACGGAGCGCCGCGCGGCGCGCTACTTGAACGCGCCAGACGGCTTGACGCGCCGCCACGAGCCGACGACGAAGAGAATTCCCCCCAGCGCTTCGGCGATGCGCCCGATGAGAAGGGCGGCGGGCAGCCAGATTTGCAGGGCGGCGAGCAAAATTCCAGCGTTGAGCAGGGCAAAGGAAATCCAAACCAGAGTCGCGGGTCCGCGCGGAGCGGCGCCGCTGAAGCGTGGAAGAATCCAAAACGCCGCGCCGAGCGCCAGTTGGGCGAGCCAGCCGACCAGCAGAAATTCGACATGCAGGGGAAAGAGAATCCAAACGGGCGCGTAGAAGGGAATCCCTTTTTGGGCGAGTATCAGCCCGCCGAAGAAAAATCCCAGCAGCAGGTAAAGCAAAGAGGCGCGGATGAACCAGACGCTTAATCGCGGCATTTACTTTTCCTTGACGCGCGCCCAACTGTTGACCACAAACAGCAAGCCCGCCAAAAATTGAAGGACGGCGGATAGAACAAGCGCCCGCCCGCTGACCGCGTTGGGCTGATGCGCGTTGAGCGGCTCGGCGGCAATCCGCAGCAGCAGCCCCAGGTTGAGCAGCCCATACGTCCACCAGCCCAGCGTCTCGCTGCCGCGCGGTTTTTCGGCGGAATATTTGGGGAACATCCACAACGCCACGCCGAAGATGAGTTGCGTCAGCCAGCCAAACGCCAGCAAATGAATGTAGGCGGGGAAGAAAGCGTTGGTCACGCCGAGCGCCAGCGCGACCCCCAAAGCCAGCGCCAGCGCGAAACACAGCATGGCGGTTTTGATCAATGTGCGCGTCAGCAGGGGCATGGTTACTTCTCCGTCAGCCCTTTTCGCACAGAAACGACCGTCAAGCCGATAAATAGCAAAATCGCAACTTCGTTCAACAGTCCGCCCCACATGCGGAGCGTGTGCAAATTGGCGTAATCGGCGAAGACGCGCAGGGCGAGCGAGGCGTGCAGCAAAATCAATTGCAGATAAAAAACGGGCTGGAAGTTAATCGGCGTTCCCAAAATGGCGGGGAAGATAATCGGCGCGTGACCGAAAATCATCGAGATGACGAAGCCGACGAAGACGGCGTGCAGCGCCGCGTCGTATTTTGGACCCGCGACCTGCGCGCCAAACATCAGGTTGAACGCCCCGCCGAGAGCGAGCCAGACGAATCCCAGCGCGAGACACCAGGCGATGTAGCGCGTGAGCGGCAGTTTGTGTTTAAGGTTTCTCCATGCGATGTCGTTGCGCAGCGACCAGAGCGCCAGTGCAAGCAGCGCCGCGCCGTTGAGATACGTTCCAATTTTCAAATCGAACAGGGAGGCGGCCACGCTGGCGAGGAAAAGCGCCACGATGACGCCAAAGGCAATTTGCTGAATCCGCGCGGGGCGCAGGACGCGGCTCAGTTCCAGCCGCTCGCCCGCGATGGTGAGGACGAGAAACGCCTGCCAGAAGAAGACGACCTGCGGAACCTGCCAGCCCAACAGCCAGAGCAGGTTGCCCGCAAACCACGCCGACATGCCGAGCAGCATGGCGACGGTGTGCAGGGCAAATTCGCGGCGGGTCATCTCCAGCAGAATCAAGACTCCGCCCAGGCTGGCGAGGGCGAGCAGAATCTGCCCGAGCGGAGGCGAAGGCATGAGGACGGAGACCAGCCATCCCAGTCCAGCAAGAAGCGGCGGCAGGTACATCCATTTTTTCTGCATGGCGACGGCGCGTTCCAGCGTGATGAGAGTCCCCAAAAATCCCGAAATCATCAGGGGTCCATGCGCCATGACCAGCGCGGGCGTGAGCGGGGGCAGACGCCAGCCGAGGCGCATCAGCCCTGACCATAGCGCGGCGAGCAGCCCCAGTATGGCGAGGGCGAGAAAGGGAAGGTGACGGTTTGCGTTTTTCATGCCGCGATTGTACCTGCGATTTTGCGCTTGTCTTTGCGCCAGCGCAAATGATGGATGACTTTGCGTGCCAACGGGCGCGCCTTCCGCCGTCTGGTGGGGGCAAGAGTTAATACGCGCCATGCTCAAGAGTCTTCAGGGAAGGCTGACCCTTCTATTTCTCGCCTTCGTCCTGCTCGTGGTCATCTCGGTCGGCGCGATGCTGTGGGGGAGCGAAGCGCAAAGGCAGGACGCCCTGCTGATTAACCTGGCGGGACGTCAGCGGATGCTGGCGCAGCAGATGGCGCGCCTGGCGTTCGAGGCGGGCGCGGGCGAAGAGACCGTCAACGCCGCGTTGCAGGAAACCGCGCAGACCTTCGACCAGACGCTGCGCGCCCTGCGGGATGGCGGAGACGCCCCTTATGCGGATACCGTCGTCACGCTCCGCCAGCAGGTCAGTTACTTCGCCGCGCACGAGAGTACGCATCTGGCGCAGATCAAAGCATTGGTATAGCGACGGTCATCCTGCGTTTAGGAGGCTTCTATGAACCTGAAATCCATCTGGTCTGCGCTCGAAGAATCGTATGGCGTGTGCGATGATATCGTTTCTCTCGCCATCGTCCAGCGCGGCAGGGACATTCATCTTCCGCCTGGATGGACAACATGGGTGGTCGCTGTTTTGCTTTTTCCAACTGTGAGCATCTCCTGCGCCTTGCCCGCCTAGCGGACGTTGTGTGTTGCTGGTTCTCATTCATCCTGCGCACAGCGGAAGCCGATGCGCGGCGAGAAAACGCCGAGCGCTTCGGGCGAACCGGGCAGCGCGGTGAGAATGGGTCCTTGCACAGAGGAACGCTTGGAAACGCGAATGTTGACCTCTGCATCGCCCAAACTGCCGCCACGCACCACGCGCAGATAATTGGTGCTGGTGAGCGGTCCCAGCGGATTGGTTAACTCTCCAATTGCATAATATCGCGGGTTGTAGAAGTCGTTCGTCCATTCGGCAACGTTGCCCGCCATGTCGAATATTCCGAACGGACTGGCTCCCAGCGGATACGTCCCGACGCGTGTGGTATCCCTGACGATGAAGTTAAAGTTGGCAAAGCGGTAGTCGGGCTTGTCTTCACCCCAGGGGAAGGTGCGCATGTCATTTCCGCGGGCGGCGCGTTCCCATTCCGCCTCGCTGGGCAGACGCCTGCCCGCCCATTCGCAGTAGGCTTTTGCCTGCCCCCACGTGACGTACACCACCGGGTAATCCTTGAATTCGGGATTGTTGTAATACTCCCTTCGCCGCTGCGACTCGAACTTTTGCGGCAGCGTGCATCCTCCCGCACTGACGCACAACTGATACATGGCGTTGGTTACCTCGAGTTGATCCATCCAATATGAGTCGAGAGTGACCTGCCGGTTGGGGAACTCATCCGGTGCGGCGCGGACGTCGAAGCCGCCCATGAAGAACGTCCCTGCAGGGATGTACACTTGCGGCATGCCGTCACTGGCAGAAATGCGAACGGTAAAAGCCGTTTCTGTGGCGGTAGTGGCGGCAGGCGGTTGTTCGGTAGGGGAGGGCGATGAATTGCGCGTAGGCAAAATATTGATTGAGGTCTTGGCAGAGGGTTCGAGCGAAGGTGTGGCAGAAAGCGGGGTGGAAGTTTCGTTGGAGGTCGAGGCGGGAAGCGCGGGTCGAGTTCCACAGGCGGAAAGGAGCAGGAGGAAAAAGAGGGCGGAAAGGATGTTTTTCATGTGGTCTTCACGGTAACACTGCATTTCACGGCGCAGCGCCGACGAAGTTCAACGCGTACAGCGCATCTTCATAGCCAGGGCGGACGGTGAGCGCTTTGCGCCAGTCGTTGATTGCGCCGTTGGTGTCGCCTTTGCGGTAAAGCGCCCAGCCATGCCAGAGCCACGCCTCCTCCGACATTTGCGTTCGCTGGAGGGCGTATTCTGTGAGGGCGAGCAGGTCGTCAATGCGGTTGGCGTGGAAGTTGGCAAGGAACGGTCCGAATTGGTAGCGAAACATGCGCTGGGGCAAGCCAATCTCACGCGCCTTGTCGTAAGCGGCGTTGGCTTCGTCGTAGCGCCCAAAGTAAACCAGGTTGCTTCCCACGTTGAACCAGGCGAATGCGTCGGAGGGGTCGGTTGCGACGGCGGCTTCAGCAAGGGAAAGCGCGTTTTGCCGATTCCGGTCTGGGTCCCAGTTTGAACCGAGCAGTTGTTGAATCTGTTCTTCCTGATTGGGCAGGTACACAATCAGATACAAATAGTTGAACGGTTTCCATTCCGATTCGAGTTGAGCGTACGGCACCTGTTTGTCAGGTCCGCGGTAGGTATCCTGGGCGAGGAAGGTCTGCGTGGAATCGTCGTAGCCGTTCAGCAGGAGGAAGTGCGCCGCCCACAGGTCGTCGTCGGGCCAGCCGGTGTCGTCGGGGTTGAGGGCGGTGGTGCCTTCGATAATGACCGGGTAGCCTGCCGCGATGAGGCGTTTGAGCGTCTCGATGTCGCCGCCCACACGATATTCGACGCGCAGCCAGCCGGCGTAGTTGCGCACCCAGTACGCCAGTTCTTCGGGGTTGACGTTGCGGTCGCCGTTGACCGGCTTGATGACTTCGGAGATGTCCTTTTGCGAACCGCTCCAGCCGAACATGTGGAGCATCATCGAGAGCGCGGCGGGACCGCAGTTATTTGCCGTTTGTTTTTCGTAAGGCGGTGAGGCGAGGAATGCCTGTGCGGGCAGCGGTTCAAGCGTGGACGTTGGGACTGCTTCTGTTTCGAGAGCCTGCGGCGTCGGGGCGGCGGTTTGAGTCGGCGGAGGGGTTGCGGCGCTCGTGGGGTTTGGGATGGCGGTCGGCACATCGCCAACGGGGTTGACGACGTTGCGCAGATAGGTTTTTGCCACCTCATAGCGCCATGCAATGCGTTCGTTGACGGCGGGAATTTGCAGGAACAAGATGCCCAGCGCAAGCAGACCTGCGCCGGTCAGCAGGAGGTTTCGTTTCGACATGCGGGGAAGTGTACCAGAGGCGGATGAGTTGAATTTAACCTTGTTTGTCCGTGCGGGGGCTTCACTCATGCCCCAGCAGGGTCAGCGCCGCCTTGATGGATGGGTCGGTTTCGAAGCGGAAGGTATCCCATTCGGCGTATGCCTGAACATCGGGGATGATGCCGTCGCGTTCCCAGTCGTCGTCGGAGAAAGCCGAGTCGAAGGTTTCGGATGCAATCCACAACACCGAGCCGTCGTCGAAGTCATAGCCGTGCAGGACTTCCACGTTGCCCAGGCTGGTCTCGCCGGCGATTTTTGCGCCGCGCGCGTCGCGCAGGACGCCGGCAAAGATTTCGCCGAAACTGGCGGTATCCTTGCTGACCAGAACCACCAGCGGAACGCTCTGCGAGTTGTGGATGGGCGTGGCTCGAAGCATGAGAGGACGCGAACTGGTACGGCTGACAAATTCGCCGAGTTTGCCGCTGGTGAAGAGGGAAAGAATGGGGTAAGCAACCGTACTGCTTCCGCCGCCGTTCAAGCGCACGTCCAGGATGAGACCGTCCAGCTCGCCAAATTGCTGAAGCGCGTTTTCGATTTGCCCCGGCAGGGTTTCATCGAAAAAGGAGGGGATGAAGATGTAGCCGATTTTAGAGCCGTCGCTGGTGGGGACGAGCCGGGCGTCAACGGGGACACTGCCCACAATGGCGGCGCGGACGAGCATCACATCGCGCGGCGGTTCGCCCGGCGATTGCACGGTGAGACGGACGGCTGTGCATTCCGGCCCAAGCGTGCGGACGCCGGTCTCTGCTGTAATCGGCTTTCCATCCACCAGCAAAATGCTGTCGTGCGGTTTCAAGCCGGCATAGTCGGCGGGCGAGCCGGGAAACGTGGAAATGACCACAATCTTCCCGCGCTCGAAGTCCACGTTGCTGTACACGCCCACGCCGACAAACTTAATCCTGCCTTTGAGTTCTTCCTCCGAGAGTTGCACTTCCACCGGCGATACAAAGGAGGAGTGATCATCCTCCAGTTCGCCGATCATATTCTGCATTTCGAAATAAAACCGCTCCGTCTCCAGCCCGGCTTCCACCAGGGCGCGGTAGCGCGCCACAATGCCCTTCCAGTCTTTGCCGTTGTAATCCGGGTACACGTACACCTGTTCCACAATATGCTCGACCTCATCCAGAATCTGCAACTGCATTCGCTGTGAAATGGGCTTGGTTTCGAATTGCGGCGTGGGGAAAATGGCAACGTCGGGCGAGATCGTTGCCAGCGGCGCGGATGCGTCGCACTGCGGCGGGATGTAGGCGGGGACGAGCGGGGTTGCCGTCGGCGTGGGAGACGCGGTGACGGTGGGCGTCAGGGTGGGGGTCGGCGGAATCGGTGTGGCGGTGGGCGGGAAGACCATCTGCGTCACGAAGTTGCACGCCAGCAGCGACAAGACTGCCAATCCAAATAAAAAGCGTTTTGCCTTCATTTGCTCCATTCCTTTGTGCGTTCCAATAAATTCGATATGGGTTTCAATTCGCGGACGGGCGCCGCCAGATTTTTTGTGCGGGTTTTTTCGTATTGAAAAACCCGCGTCCCCTCCGGCAGCGGGACGGCTCTTTGCATGAACTCTGACCGCGTGAGCCAGCCCGCCAGCCAGATTTCCATGCCATAGACCCAAATATTACCCCATTCTGCTGCGCCAATCAGGTAGGTTTCCTTGCGGGCGGGGCTGTGGATTCCGATGCGGGCATCTGGCAAAGACTTACTTTGGATGTGCGTCACCGAGAAAAATTCGTCCGCGATTTGAACGCGCCGGCGCGGCGGCAATTCCACGCTGACCGTGCGCATCTCTCCTCCCTCCACTTGACCGCTGACCTCTACAACCTGTCTCTCCGCTGATTCCGATTTGAAGACCAGCCTGCCCAGCGTGCTCCATTCGAGTGGTCTCCGCCACGCTTTCGGCATGATGTGCGCCAAAAACAGCGGTTGTTGTTTTGCCGCGGCTTTTTGAATGTCCGCCAGGGATGCGGCAGTCAGCCCGGCAAGGAAGGCAAAGATGTAGATGTCCTTTTCCGAGTGACCTTCTGCGGCGTTTTGGTCGGAGGGGACCAGCGCGGGCGCGTTCAACATCACCTCCGGATTCCGCCTCATCTGCGTGATTTGACCGCGCCGCGAAATGAAGAACGATTTGATGTCGCATCTGCGCCCGCCCAGCGACACATCGTAGCGGTCGGGGTCGGTGAACGGCGTCGCCCCTTTTACATCGAAGGAAACCTTCTGCTCTGTCAGATAGCGGCGAAATGCCAGTTCCACCGCTATCCCTGCCGCAATCCTTCGCAGGCGGTCATAGGGCGAGCCTCCCATGCGGTTATAGGTGTAAGGCAGGGAGCGGAGCGCGTAGGCGATGCCGCCTTCGGTCAGGTCGCGGGTGTAGGGGAGACGGATGAAATCGGAAGGCTGGACCACGGTCAAACGGACGATTCGTTGCGGAACTGCAAGCAATAATGATGGAACGTGTTGCTCACCCAGGCTGACCCGAGCCCAAAAGGGGCAAGGGGCTGATTATCCTGAAGCCAGATTTTTTCGTCTTTGAGCGTGTAAATTTTCCCCAGTTCCCGCCCCAGGTCCCACGCCAGCGGGTACATCTTCCCGCCCTTCTTCACATTTTTGACGATGATGGTGAGATATGCCTTTTCACGCAGGCAGGGTTTCAAGCCTTCGTAGATGCCGACCAGCCGGGCGAGAAATTCTTCATAGTCGCTCACATTGCCGAGGTCTTTCGGGTCATCCGAGTAGTGAACGTCGAGGTCGGCGGAGGCGCGGCGTTTCTTCTGGGTTTCAGCGCCGCGGGCGCGGAGCATGTCCCAGTAGGGAGGGGAGGTGAGGACGTAATCAATGGTTGGTAGGTGGTAATTGGCGATTTGGGCGGCGTCGCCGTTGATGATTTCGGAGGTTAGGTTTTCGGCGGAGGCGTCAAGCGATTTTCGTTCCTCTTCGATGATTTGCCGGGCAATCTTCGCGTACTTGGGGTTCAACTCGATGCCGTAACTGTTGCGCCCCGCCCGCAGCGCCGCGACGAGCGTGGAGCCGATGCCAGCCATTGTGTCGAGGACGGTCTCACCTTTCTTTGTGAAGAACTCGATGAACTCCTGCGCCATCGTCTCCGGGAATTTGGCAGGGTGTACCAGCACTCCCTTTTTACGGGGCGGCGGGTTGTGGATGAACCACGATTTCTGGAATTTCAGCCATTCTTTGTTGGTGAGGTCGTTGAGTTTGTTTTTTGGTGTAGCTCGTTTCATAAATGGTCGCTCATAATTTGTCAGAAGTTCTTGCGCGTACTCGGCGTTCTCTTACGCCGGGGGGAACGTTAGAAAACGTCCCCTGCACGTAAAATTTATTTCAACCGATCAAATCGTCTGCGCGGCGGATTCATGGGGAGGGCGTCGCCGTCGGCGGGATGTATTCCACATCATACACGCTTAAATCGGAAAACGTAACGCTTACCGGCGTGTCGCCTGCACCTTTCACAAACACCCCGAATGCTCCGGTGGGAGAACTGGGGTCGCTGATGCTGAATTGGTAACGCCCGTTGAGAAAGAGGCGCATTTCGTTTCCCGCCGCCCATACCCCAATGCGCACTTCGCCGGGCGCACCGGGCGGCGCATCGCCGCTGGGGACGGGGGGCTGCATCGTCAGCCGCACGTTGTTCCGAATCCGCTCGGCGGAGATGGATGAATTGCAGGTCAGTGTGAAGCGGTAGAACGAACTGCCGCTGGAACGGATGATGACGCCGTAACTGTCCTCTCCGCGGCACAGGCTGGGACGCGCGGTGATTTCCGCGTAGAAATCCCCCAGGGTTGCTTCGCGGTTCATGCTGGCGAGATACACGCCCGGCTCGGCGACGAGCGTGAGACGGTTGCGGCTGACAGCGGCGCTCGCCTGCGCAGATGCGGCGGTGTCCCAGGCGGAGGCGTTCGAGAAGTCATCGCTCAGCAGGAGCGCTCCTACGCCGGGTCTCATCTCCGGCGTGGCAGTGGGGGTGGGGAAAACTTTCAGCGTAGGCGTGGCAGATGGCGGGAACCAGACCACAGTCGGGGAAGGAGGCGGCGTGTCCGAGGGGTGGGGTGTTTCGGCGGCGGGCGCAGCCTCGAAGGTGAGACAGGCGTTCAGGAGGAAAAGTCCGATGAAAAAAAAGAAAGGCAAAATGCGTCGCATGGAATGATGACAATCTTCGTGATGATTTTGTTTCGTCGTGTTGTACAATAGTCGTAAACATTCTACCGCGTAATGCGGAAACTTCACGGCTCACAAGGAGATTCTATGACCGAAAAACTTGTGCTGGTGACCGGCGCCTGCGGCGAGATTGGGCAGGCATTGGTGCAGGAATTGGCGAAACGAGGCGGCTATAAAATTGTGACGGCAGATTTGGCTCCGCTGCCTGAGAGCATCAGGGGCATGTCGGCGGAACATGCGCAGGGGGATTTGGTGTATCGCATCAAGACATTCTACGATTACGACTTCGATTTGATTTTCCACCTGGCGGCTTCGCTTTCCTCCAAAGCCGAGGTGGCGAGCGAGGAAGCGCACCGCATCAACGTGGAAGGCACGATGCAATTGCTGATGATGGCGGCGTATCGTTCGGAAAAATATCACAAGTCGGTGAAGTTTCTCTTTCCGAGTTCGATTGCCGCCTATGGCATGCCCGACCTGGCTGCCAAGCGGGCGGCGGGCGCGGTGAAGGAGGATGAGTACAACACGCCGCACACCATGTATGGCTGTAACAAACTGTACTGTGAAAAATTGGGGATTTATTACAGCCGCTACTACGGACAAAAACATCTGGACGAAAACCCGCCTCATTTTCTGGACTTTCGGGCGATTCGCTTTCCCGGCTTGATCTCCGCTTTTACCGTTCCCAGCGGCGGGACGAGCGATTACGGTCCCGAAATGCTTCACGCCGCCGCGCAGGGCAAACCGTATTCCTGCTTCGTGCGCGAGGATACGAAGATTTCCTTCATGGCGATGCCCGATGCGATTAAGTCTCTGCTGATGCTGCTGGATGTGCCGCGTGAAAAATTGGGGCATCAGGTTTACAACATTGCCGCCTTTGCCATCACCGCCGGCGAATTCCGTGACCGCGCGCTGAAGGCGTTTCCCGGCGCCAAAATCACCTTCGAACCGAACCCGCGCCGTCAGGGAATTGTGGATTCGTGGCCCGAAGACGTGGACGACTCCCGCGCCCGCGCCGAATGGGGCTGGAAACCCGATTACGACGTGGATCGCTTTTTCGACGAATACTTCCTGCCTGAGATCAGGAAAAGGTACGGAAAGTAGCAAACAAACGTCCCGAAGGGTCGAACCGCAAAACCTTCGGGACGTTTTGATTCATCCGCCAAACGTTTCGTTCAGCCAGTCCAAAAATCCCTTTTCCTTCGGTTTGACCGTCGTCCCCAGCGACTTTGCCAGTTTTTCGAACAACTCGCGCTGTTCTTTGGTCAGTTTCGTCGGCACTTCCACATTGACGATGACCAACTGGTCGCCGCGGTCTTTCCGCCGCAGATAGGGGACGCCCTTGCCCTTGAGCGTGAAGACCTTGCCGGGTTGAGTCCCCGGCGGGATTCTCAGCTTTTCGACGCCGTCCAGCGTGGGCACTTCGATTTCCGCGCCCAGCGTTGCCTGCGCTATGTTGATGTCTATGTTCAGGATGATGTCGTTTTCACGCCGCTTGAAGAACTTGTGCGGCGCGACTTCCAGAATGAGGAACAAATTCCCGTTCGGTCCGCCATAGACGCCGGGACCGCCCTCGCCTGCCAGGCGGATCTGCGTACCCCGATCCACGCCTGCGGGGATTTGTACCTTTTTGGTGACGGTCTTGCGCTCCAGCCCTCCGCCACGGCAGGTTTTGCAGGGCGTCGAAATAATCTCCCCGCGCCCGTTGCAGGATGGGCAGGTGGTAGTCTGCACCATCTGACCGAGGAAGGTTTGCCGCACCTGCCGCACTTCACCCTGACCGTTGCAGGTGGAACAGCGCACCGGCGAAGTGCCCGGCTCTGCGCCCGAGCCGTTACAGCGTGAACAGACCTCCTCGCGCTGAAATTCGATTTCCTTCTCGACGCCGAAAACCGCTTCTTCGAAGGTCAGGTTGACCTGCATTTGCAGGTCGCGTCCGCGGCGCGGCGAGCGGCGGGAACTCCTGCCGGTGGAAAAGCCGAAACTGCCGAAGAGTTCCTCGAAAAGATCGCCGAAGTCCACGGTGTAATCGTGGAAGCCGCCCATGTTGCCCAGCCCTTCCCTGCCAAAGCGGTCATAGCGGGCGCGCTTTTCGCGGTCCGAAAGTACACCGTACGCCTCGTTGATTTCCTTGAATTTCTCCTCGGCGCCCGGTTCCTTGTTCACGTCGGGGTGGTACTGACGCGCAAGTTTACGGAACGCCGCTTTGATTTCGTCTTCGCTGGCGTTCCGTCCCACACCGA
The DNA here is from genome assembly GCA_039961775.1 of Chloroflexota bacterium. Classification (GTDB taxonomy): domain Bacteria; phylum Chloroflexota; class Anaerolineae; order Anaerolineales; family Villigracilaceae; genus Defluviilinea. The sequence continues at coordinate 69,580 of JABRVZ010000011.1, read as the reverse complement.
GGACATCGTAGTAATCGCGGTTGCTCATAACGAATTGAAAGTCGAAAGTCAAAGGTCACTGGTCTTTCGACTTTTGACCCTTGACCTTTGACTCGAATTACTCCTTGACTTCTCCATCAACCACTTCGGGACCCTCTTCGTTGGAGGAAGAACCCGCTTCCCCCCCGCCCGCAGCGGGATTCTGCTCATAGACGCTGACTCCAATCTTTTGCACTGCCTGCCCAAGCGCCTCCGTCGCGGCTTTGATTGCGGCAGAGTCGTCGCCTTCCGCCGCCTTTTTCACCTCTGCGACCTTCGTCTCCACCTCACGCTTCACGTCTGCCGGCACCTTGTCGCCGAACTCGCGCAGTGCCTTCTCTGCGGCATAGACGGTGTTATCCGCATGGTTGCGGGCTTCGATAAGTTCCCTGCGCTTGCGGTCTTCTTCGGCGTGCGCCTCGGCATCCTTGCGCATCTTTTCAATTTCCGCTTCGCTCAAGCCGGACGATGCCGTGATGGTGATATGCTGAGAGCGTCCCGTCGCCTTATCCTGCGCGGTGACCTTGAGAATGCCATTCGCGTCAATATCGAACGTCACTTCGATTTGCGGAACGCCGCGCGGCGCAGGCGGAATGCCATCCAGGATGAATTTCCCCAGCGACTTGTTATCCGCTGCCATCGGGCGTTCGCCCTGCAGGACGTGAATTTCCACCTGTGTCTGATTGTCGGTGGCGGTGGAGAAAATTTGACTCTTGCGGGTCGGGATGGTGGTATTGCGTTCGATTTGCGGCGTGGCGACTCCGCCCAGCGTTTCAATCGAAAGCGTCAGCGGGGTGACATCGAGCAGGAGGATGTCCTTCACCTCGCCGCCCAGCACGCCCGCCTGAATCGCCGCGCCGATGGCGACCACCTCATCGGGGTTCACGCCTTTGTGCGGCTCCTTGCCGAAGAACGCGCGGACACGGTCTTGAATGGCGGGCATGCGCGTCATACCGCCCACCAGCACCACCTCGTCAATGTCGCCGGCGGTCAGGTTGGCGTCTGCCAGGGCTTGTTTGACCGGGGCAATCGTTCGGTCAACGAGATCCGCCGTCAACTGTTCCAGTTTGGCGCGGCTGAGGGTCATCACCAGGTGTTTCGGTCCGCTCGCATCGGCGGTGAGATACGGCAGGTTGATCTCGGTCTGCATGGTCGTCGAAAGTTCGATTTTCGCCTTTTCCGCGGCTTCCTTGAGGCGCTGCAATGCCTGGCGGTCGTTGTGCAGGTCAATGCCGTTGTCCTTCTTGAACTGCTCGATGAGGTAATCCATGATGCGCAAATCGAAGTCGTCGCCGCCGAGGAAGGTATCGCCGCTGGTGGAGCGCACCTGAAATACGCCGTCGCCCACCTCCAAAATCGAAACGTCGAACGTGCCGCCGCCGAGGTCATAGACTGCGATGATCTCGTTCTTCTTTTTGTCGAGACCATACGCCAGCGACGAAGCGGTCGGCTCATTGATGATGCGCAGGACTTCGAGCCCTGCAATCTTGCCCGCGTCCTTGGTGGCATTGCGCTGGGCGTCGTTGAAATATGCCGGCACGGTGATAACCGCCTGCGTGACCGGCTCGCCCAAATACGCCTCGGCGTCGCGTTTAAGTTTGGCGAGAATCATCGCCGAAATTTCGGGCGGGGAATATTCCTTGCCTCCCAATTCCACACGCACGTCGCCGTTGGGCGCTTCGCGCACGGCATAAGGCACGCGCTGCTTTGTGCGCTCCACTTCGGGGTCGCCTGCCTTGCGTCCCATGAAGCGCTTTACCGAAAAAATCGTATTCTGCGGATTGGTAATCGCCTGGTTGCGCGCCACGCGCCCGACCAGCCGCTCGTTGTTTTTATTGACCGCCACAACCGAGGGTACCAGCCGTTCGCCCTCCGCTGAGGGAATCACAACCGGCTCGCCGCCCTGCATCACCGCCGCAACCGAGTTGGTCGTGCCGAGGTCAATGCCAATAATCTTTCCCATGATTGCTCCTTTGAAATTGGTAAGCAGTAAACGGTAAATGGTAATTCCCAACCACCATTTACCAATCTCTTTTTATTGCGCCACCCTCACCAGGGCGGGACGGATGACATGATCGCCAAGCATGTAGCCGTTTCGCACGACCTCGATCACGTGTCCGCTTTCGAAATCCTCATTGTGCTCGCTTGAAATCGCCTCATGGAAGTTCGGGTCGAACGCCGCGCCTTCCGCTTCGATGCGTTTCACGCCCTCGCTTTCCAGCGTGGTCTGGAATTTGCGCACAATCAACGCAATCCCTTCTGCCCAGGCGTCGTTTGCCGGGCGGTTTTGCATGGCGCGTTCCAGGTCGTCGAGCACAGGCAGAATGCGTTTGATGATGTCGCCTTTCATGTGCAGGCGCATCGTTTCATTGTCGCGTTCGAGACGCTTTTTATAATTCTGGAATTCCGCCTGGGAGCGCATCCAGGAATCCTTGTATTCGGACGCCTTCGCCTCGGCTTCCTCGACTTGCTTTTTCAGCGCCTCGACCTCCGCCTGAGCCTGTCCGCCGGCCTCAGCCTCTGCCACCGCTTCGGCTTGAGTCTCGTTCAGTTTTTCTTCCGCTTCATGTTCTTTGTGATGTTTCTTCTTTTCGGTCATACCTTCACTCTCAAGATGGGGTGTTCGATGTTCGAGTATCGAGCATCGTTATTATTCGCTGGTAATGGTGTCGTTCACCAAATCGCTCAACAAGCCTGCCACAAAGCGCACGGTGGGAATCGTGCGCGCATACGACATGCGCATCGGTCCAAGCACGCCCAATGCGCCGGTTGCCAGCCCGGGCACGCCGTAACGCGCAATGACCATCGAGCATTGGCGCAATTCCTCCCACACGCCTTCTCCGCCAATCAACACCTGCAACCCGCCCACGTTGCCGCCTGCAATGGTGCGGTCAAGGAGGTCTTTCAGCGTGGCTGGCTCGCCAAAGAGTTTCAAGGCGCGGCGGGCTTCCTCCTTTTCGATGAATTCCGGTTCGGTAAGGACGTTGCTCAAACCGTCCGTGTAAATTTCACCGGAGACCCGTTCCGCGCTGCGGCGCATGTCCTGAAGGATGAGGGTCAGGATGTCCCGGTCGAGCGCGTCGGAACGGGCTGGGAGGGCGGTCATGGCGTCTATGGTGAGACCAGCCAAAAGGACGTTGAGACGCGCTGCCGTCTGGCTGAGGCGTTCCTGTGAGACCGGTTCCGCGAGAGTCAAAATCTGCTGACTGACCTCGCCTCCCACCAGCACCAGCACCATCAGCACCTGCCGTCCCTGGGTGGAGATGAGTTCGACGTGCTTGAATTTGACCTGTTCAATGTGCGGCGCAGTGACCACCGATACGCCCTGCGACTGGTGGGCGAGAATGGAGGCCGCCAGCGTCATCCACTGGTTCATATCTGCGCCCGACTGGTGAAACTGATGCGAGATGGTCCGCTGAACCGTTTCGGGCAGAACCGCCTGATCCATCATCTGACTGACGAAGAAGCGGTAGCCTGCCTCGGTAGGGACGCGTCCCGCCGAGGTGTGCGGCTGGCGCAGGTAGCCCATCTCGGTAAGCGCCGCCATCTCGTTGCGGATGGTGGCGGGGGAGAGTTTCAGGCGGTAATGCTCCACCAGCCGCTTCGAGCCGACCGGCTGGGCGGTTTCGATGTGATCGCGGACGATCAACAGGAGAAGGGTCTTTTGGCGTTCGGTCAGGTCTGTCATGGTCTCACATAGTTAGCACTCTCGATTGGAGAGTGCTAACGGCTCGGAAATAATAATATCATGCAAAAAAGTTTATAGTCAATAAGAGGAGTATAAGAAACTTCACTGTGGGCGCTAATTCCTGCCGCCCGGCGAGGGGCAGGCGGACTGGTGAAGAAACCTGTTGTTGTATAATGAACCAAACTTGCTCTGTTGCAAGGATGTGTTTTGAAGCGCACTGGGCGTTCTCTAACGCCCGAAGTTGCGCTAGAGAGCGCAAAATATGCAAGATTTTTGAATGATTGCAACAGAGCAAACCAAACTTTTCATCACGGAGTACCAATGTACAAACTTGTTTTAGTCCGTCACGGACAAAGCGTTTGGAATCTGGAAAACCGCTTCACGGGCTGGACGGATGTGGGTCTGACCGACCTGGGCAGAGCAGAAGCGCAGGAAGCGGGCAAACTGTTGAAGCAGGAGGGGTATGTGTTCGATGCGGCGTTCACCTCCGTCCTGCGGCGCGCCATTCATACCCTCTGGATCATTCTGCAGGAAATGAATCTCGAATGGATTCCCGTCACCAACGCCTGGCAGTTGAACGAGCGTCATTACGGCGCCCTGCAGGGATTGAACAAAGCCGAGATGGCGAAAAAATTCGGCGAGGAACAGGTGAAGATTTGGAGACGCAGTTACGACGTGCCGCCTCCCGCCCTGGACTGGAACGACGAGCGTCATCCCCGCTTCGACCCCCGCTACGCCTCCCTGCCTCCTGAACAATTGCCCGCCACCGAATCGCTCAAGATTACCCTGGAGCGTGTTCTGCCCTACTGGCATTCGACGCTCGTTCCCGCCATCCAGTCTGGCAAGCGGGTCATCATTGCGGCGCACGGAAACAGCATCCGTGCGCTGGTGAAGTACCTCGACAACATCTCGGACGCCGAGATTACCGAGTTGAACATTCCCACCGGACTGCCGCTCGTCTATGAACTGGGCGCCGATATGAAACCGCTCAAAAGTTACTACCTCGGCGACCCCGAAGAAGCCGCCCGCAAAGCCGCCGCTGTGGCAAATCAGGGCAAGGCAAATTGACGCTCCCTTCGACAGAAAACGGACAGCCCGCGGGCTGTCCGTTTTTTTGCGGCGCGTGGGAGTGCCTGTTTGAAAAAAAAAGAACCGCCTCTCATGGCGATTCTCTATCCGTGTGCCCCCAAGGGGACTCGAACCCCTGTTTGAGCCTTGAGAGGGCTCCGTCCTGGGCCGCTAGACGATGGGGGCGTCTAGTGAAGCGGGCGGGATTGTAACATCGTGAAATAGAAACGTCAATAAAATCACTTCGGCGTGATGCGGTACACGTCGCCCTGTTTATGCCTGAAGAGCAATTCAAAATTCGCTTTGGAAGCGAGTTGTTCGGGAGATAGAACATACTCCTTGAAACCCAACTCCTTCATCCAGATGACGTACCCCGCGCCATCCACCCCCGGCCAGTTGGGATACTTCTTCAATACCTCGGCGGGATCCGGCGGCTCGGCGCTGACAGGTCCCTGCGGCAGTTTCAAGATGGTGCGACGGGTGTACAACCAGGCAATCGGCTCATAGTTGCTGTAGATCTTGTCTGCCTCACCGATGGGCAGTGATGCCACAAATTCCCGAATCCCTGATTCGTTTTGAGCGCGGGTATTGTAAAGGTTGTATTCACTGGTCTCCCCGTTGACAAATGTGTCGCGAAGAGTTTTTTGGATATTGTTCAGGGGATATGCCAGCCAAAAGATAAAGAGGAGAATCGCCGCAGTTTGCAATGACCTGTGAGAAATGCGGCGAAGGTAGAATGGCATCAATTCCCGAAAGGTGACAAATCCAACCGCCATCAGCGCCGGCAATATGATGATATGGATGCGGTCCATGAAACGCCAGCGCACTTCCAAGTAACTGACATTGAAGATCAGCACGTTCACATAAAAGAAGAGAAATACCGCGCTGGGAAGAAATCTCGAACTGGCAAGTTGCCTGCCCCAACGTTTCCAGTCATCCATGCGATTGCCAGTCAGAAGGATGACCGCGAGAAGGGTGAGAATCAACCATTCGGGAATTCGGTCGGTGACACTGTAGGGGACGAACCAATGCACCGCTTTCTCGACGGTCGTTTCCAGGTTGCCTCGCGGATTGGGCGGCAGGCGCACGCCGAACATTATCCCGGTCTGCAAATAATTATGGAAAAATACCCACAAAAACGTGGGGAGACTCGTCAGCGCGCCAAAGATGCCCGCAAGCAAGACGCCTTTGAGCCAGTTCCTGTACTGCAGAAGGAAAATAATCAGCGATGCTGTAAGGATGTGGGTCAAGCCCGCATACCGCAGGAGCGGAGAAACGGCGCAAATCAGACCGAGCAGCAGCCAATACCGCCGCGAAGGCTGCTCAATGAAATTTGTGGCGGTCATCAGAAAGAGGATTGTCAACGCCAGAAACATCAGGTCTGACAGAATGTTCGACGCGATGCGGAGCAAGGAAAGTGAAGTGGCAAATACCGCGCCGCCTGCGCAGGCATAGAAAAGATTATCAGGGAAAAGTTTTTGAAAGAACCTTCCCGCCAGCCAGATCGTCAAGCCGAATGTCAAAATATTGAGATACTGCGCAACATAAAACACATCCGCGCGCGTTATTGCGGCGAGGGCTGCAATGCCCAGCGAGTACAGCGGCGGAAACTGCGTCAGCGGCGCGCCAAGGTAATCCCTCAAGCCCTGCCCGTTGATCAGGTTTTCCGCGGCGGATAAATACCTCGCTCCATCGGTTGCCAGCCCTGCTCCAAATCGAAACGTGACGATGAACGCAAACACCCCGCCCAGCAGCGATATTGCCAGCAGGTAGAACGAAAACGCCTTTTCCCGTGTCATGTGCGCGGATTTTATCATGCCGCCAAAAAGACAATCACCTCGCCCGGTCCATGCACGCCGATGGTGTGCGACATCTCGATGTCGCCCGTGCGTGAGGGACCCGTGATGAAGACGGCGGATTTTGTGTTGCGCGTCAACGGGAGCGCATCCTTGAGCGAAGGATAAATCTCTGAGGTGTGCAGAATTGTCAGATGGATTTCCGGCAAGAGCGACGCCAGCAATTTGCCGCCCTCGCCATCCGCCTCCAAAACGGACCCGGTATCTGCCAGCCCGCAAAGGGCTTTTGTCACCCCGCACGTTTCACTGTGCTGAAAAGAGACGTGCGGGGTCACCCCGACGCGGATTTCAGGGTCGCGCTCACGGCTGACGGTAATTCCCGCTCGCTGCAAAACATCTTCATCCAGCACATTCGGCTCGAGATGAATGCGGTGGATGCCTCTTGTTTGCAGAAATTCGACCACCTTATTCGTCACGTCCTCTTTGCTCGTGCGAATGACCTGCCCGTTGACTCTGGTCAGTTCCTCGATGAATTGTGCCACCTTGTCCTTTTGAATCGCAGAGACTTGGGTTTCACGAAGAATTTCATCTCTTCTCGCAAAAGAAATTTGTGCGTCGTTTGCCTCTTGGCGGTGAAACCTTTCCCGGAATGTTTTCCCCGCAAACCTTGGCAGGTCTTTGCTGTAGCCCCAGCCGGTGAAGGCCGGCAGGCGGACGTAGCCGCTGAAGGGAGAGAGGAGAAACGTTCCCAGCGAGGCGAATTTTTGGGAGATGGCAAACAGCCTCGGGTGAGTCGCGAGGCGGCTGTACGTCTTCAGGAAAAGGCGGCTGATCCAGGAAAGTCCTCCATCTCTCACTGATAACGGGTCACTGTTCACTGACGCCGCTCCCGCCCTCACTCTGACAAGCAATTTCGGCAGGTCAATATCCACGGGGCAGGCTTCCTTGCACGCGCCGCACAGCGACGAGGCTTGCGCCAGCGGGACGAATTCACTCCCGAAAAGCCCTGCCGAAATGACCGACCCGATGGGACCCGGATAGACGCTGTCGTAGGCGTGCCCGCCAATTTCGCGGAAGACCGGGCAGGCGTTCAGGCATGCGCCGCAGCGGATGCAGTAGAGCGATTCGCGCAGCGGCGAGTGACGCAAGCGGGAGCGTCCGTTGTCGAGCAGGATGATGTGGCGCTGTTGACCGGGCAGGGGCTTGTGGATGATCTGGGTGTAGGCGCTGAGTTTTTGCCCGGTGGCGGAGCGGGGCAGGAGCGAGAGCAGAAGCGCGAGGTCGTCGAGGGTGCGGACGAGGCGCTCCATGCCCATCAGCGCGATGTGGACCGGCGGCAGGGTGGTGACCATGCGCCCGTTGCCCTCGTTGGTGACGAGGCAGATGCCGCCCGTCTCTGCCACGCCAAAGTTGACGCCGCTCACGCCGACATCGGCGGTGAGGAAGACTTCCCGCAGAATTTTGCGGGCGGTGTTGGTCATGGTGGGGATGTCGTCGGTGTAGGGGACGCCGAGTTTTTCGTGAAAGAGTTGACCGACCTCGTGCCGGCGCAAATGCACGGCGGGTGTGATGATGTGACTGGGTCGTTCGTTGCGCAACTGGACGATGTATTCGCCCAGGTCGGTCTCGACGACGCGCATGCCCTGCGCTTCGAGCGCGTGATTGAGGTTGATTTCCTCGCTTACCATGCTCTTTGATTTGGCGAATAAGACCTTTTCACCACGAGGCGCGCCGTGACGCTGCGGCAGGTCTTTTGTAATGTCCAGAACAATCTGAAGCGCTTCATCCGCATTTTGGGCGTGGTGGACGGTCATCCCGTTTTGGGCGGCGTTGCGGATGAACTGCTCGAGATACCCGTCGAGATGCTCGATGACCTCCGCACGAATGGCGTGCGCCTGCTGGCGACGCTCCCGCCAATCGGGCAGGGAGGCAAAAGCGGCGACGCGCCCGGTCACACGGCGTTCGGCGTTGGCGTCCAGCGCCGCCTGAAGCGCCTCATTTGCAAGCGATTTGCGGATCCGCGCCCGGAACTGATTTCTGTCCACTGCTCTCTTCCTCACTGGTCACTGATTCGCCAGCACTTCCGCAATATGCACAACCCTCTGCGGCTTCTTCTGTCTGTGCAGTCCGCCCGCGATGTGCATACGGCAGCCTGAATCTGCCACCACCAGTGTAGGCGCTTGCGTTGCATCCAGGTTGCTGATTTTACGCTTCAGCCATTCGGCTGAAAGTTCGGGATGTTCCATCGAGAAAATACCGCCGAAGCCGCAGCATTCCTCGGCGTGGGGCAGTTCTACCACCGTCGCGCCTTTCACGTTTGCGAGCAGGGCGCGCGGCTGACGGTCAATAGTCATGCCGCGCAGGGTGTGGCAGGAAGGATGGTACGTGAGCGTTCCGTCCCAGCGCGCGCCGAGGTCGGTCACACCGAGTTTGTCCACGAGGTATTGGGTGAACTCGTACACGCGCGAAGCCAGCGTCTGCGCGCGCGGCAGCCAGGCGGGATCGTCTGCAAACAACTCCGGGTAGCCGTGTTTGAGCATGTGCGCGCAGGAGCCGGATGGGATGACAATATCGCCTGCCGCCTTCTCGAATACGCGAATCGTATGTTCTGCAATTTGCCGCGCCTCCGCCCGCAAGCCGGCGTTGAAATTCGGCTGTCCGCAACAGGTTTGGTCGCGGGGAAAGTCCACGTCCATGCCGAGGCGGCGGAGAATGCTCACAACCGCCTCGCCAGTTTGCGGGTAGAAAGAATCGATCAGGCAGGTCACGAACAGTTGTACGGTTGTCATGAATCAATTCTAATCCAAATAAAAAATTGGGGTATCATTATGCGCCTATGGATACTTATCGCGCTCAACTCCCTTCTTTCGATCTTCCCAAAAAACTCGCCCGTCTCGGCGAACTTGCCTACAACCTGTGGTGGACGTGGCAGCCCGAAGCCGCTCGTCTGTATTCGCAACTGGACCGCGCCATGTGGGAGCGTCTCAACCACAATCCCATCCGCATGCTGCGCGAAATCAAGCGCGCCCGCCTGAACGAAGTTCTCAAGGATAAAGATTACATGGACTCGTACAAGCGCGTATTTGCGGAATTCGACGCGTACATGACTCGTCAGGATACATGGGCGCATCAGACTCAGCCGAAACTTGCCTCACATCCCATTGCCTATTTCTCCATGGAATTTGGTCTGCACGAAACCCTCCCGATTTACTCGGGAGGGCTTGGCGTTCTGGCAGGTGACCATCTGAAAGAGGCAAGCGACCTGGGTCTGCCACTGGTGGGCATGGGCTTCATGTACGCGCAGGGATATTTTTCGCAGCGCATCAGCGAAGACGGCTGGCAGGAAGCGTTGAACAACCCGCTGACCTTCGATGACCTGCCGGTCAACCTGGTGGTGAGAGACGGCAAGCCGGTGCTGGTGACGGTGGAGTTTCCCGACCGCAATGTTTCCCTGCAGGTTTGGGAGGTGCGGGTGGGGCGCATTCCTCTCTACCTGCTGGATTCGAACGTGGACGGCAATTCCGATTTCGACCGGTTGCTGACTGCCCGCCTCTACTGGTCCGACCTGGACCGCCGCATCATGCAGGAAGTTCTGCTTGGAATTGGAGGCGTGCGTATGCTTCGGGCTTTGGGAATCAACCCTGCGGTCTGGCACATGAACGAAGGTCATGCCGCCTTTCTGACGCTTGAACGCGCCCGGGAATTGGTCGAGCAGGGCGAATCGTTTGAATCTGCCATCCAAAAAACTCGCGGACAGAACGTCTTTACCACCCATACCCCTGTCCCGGCGGGCAACGACGAGTTTCCGCTCTGGCTCATTGATAAATATCTCTCTGCGATTTCGCACCAATTGGGACTCACGCAGGAGCAGTTTTATGATTTGGCGCGTCACGAACAGCCGCACGGGCAGACATTCAGCATGGGCATCCTTGCTCTGCGCTTTTCGGAAGGGCGGAACGCCGTTTCGGAACTGCATGGGCGTGTTTCGCGTGAAATGTGGCGTTTCCTCTGGAAAGACCGCCGCGTGGACGATGTGCCCATCACCCATGTCACCAACGGCGTGCATACCGCCAACTGGATGGCACGCCGCCTGCGCCTCCTGCTCGACCTTCACTTTGGCGAAGGCTGGATGGAGCGGTTGGATGACCCGGAACTGTGGGATAAACTGGATACACTTCCCAATCAGGCGTTGTGGGAGGTTCACCAGCATCTCAAGCGCAAATTGAATTTCTATCTGCGCGAGCGCGTCCGCGACCGCTGGATTGTGGGCGGATTCCACCCGGTGCAGGTTGTTTCGTCGGGCGTTTTGCTCAACCCCTACACGCTGACCATCGGTTTTGCCCGCCGCTTTGCCACCTACAAACGCGCCAGTCTGATTCTGTCGGATGTGGATCGTCTGCTGCACATCATCAACCGCCCGAATATGCCGGTGCAGATTGTCTTTGCCGGCAAGGCGCATCCCGCCGACGAGCCGGGCAAGCAGTTGATTCAGAAAATTTACCGCACCGTCAAGCGCGCCGAAACGGGCGGACGTCTCGTTTTCGTGGAAGATTACGACATGAACCTGGCGCGGTACCTCGTTCAGGGTGTGGATGTGTGGCTGAATACGCCGCGCCGTCCCATGGAAGCCAGCGGCACTTCGGGCATGAAGGCAGGGTTGAACGGCGCGTTGAATTTCTCTGTACTGGATGGCTGGTGGCGCGAAGCCTTCAACGGAAAGAACGGCTGGTCTATCGGCGAAGACAGGCAGATGGAATCGCAGGATGTACAGGATCACATGGATGCGCAAGACCTGTACAGCAAACTCGAAAACGAAATTATTCCCCTCTACTACCGCCGCGACATCAACAACATCCCCATGGAGTGGGTGGATCGGATGAAGGAGTCCATCAAGACCGTCACACCGCAGTTTTCCACCCGCCGCATGTTGAAGGAATACGTGGAAAGGCTGTATTCCAAGGCGCTGGAATAGGTGAGATGTCGTTATGTTTCCTGAAATTTCGGTGGCGCAACTTTCCGAGAAGTTGAAGTCGGACGAAAAATTCATCCTGCTCGACGTGCGCGAACTTTCAGAGTTGAATTACGCCAAATTGACGGACAGCCGCCTCGAGGTCGTGCCGCTGAGCCGCCTGGCGAGAGAGGGGCTCAGCGCCCTGTCCGAATACGCCCGCGCGCAGGATGCGGTCATTTATGTCATGTGTCATCACGGCAGCCGCAGTATGCAGGTCACTGCCTGGCTTGCTCAGCAGGGGTGGAAGAATGTCTTCAACGTGCGCGGCGGAATAGATGAGTACGCGCGCAGGGTGGACTCTTCGGTTGGGTTCTATTAGTCCAAGCGTTGAGATTAAAGGCAGAATAAAGGAAGGGTTGAGAGTTACTCTCAACCCTTCCTTCGTCAGGCGGGATGGACGTCCGCCCAGATGTCACTCGCCTGCTTTTTTGCTTTCTAGTTTCCTGGTGTGTCCGACTGCGTATGGATTTCTATCTTATCCGCCTGTGGGAAGGCGTTTTTCCAGCGTGCGGTTCAGCAATTCTTCCTGTTCGCGTGAAAGCGTCGCCTTGGTTTTTCTGAATTTCAAATCCTTGCCTGCACCGGAGCGGCTGAGGGCTTCCTGCCAGGCAATTTGCATGGCAGTAAGTTCGGGTTCCTGAGGTTCTTTCGCTTCGGCAACTTCCATTTCTTCCTTCTTTGACCCGCCTTTTTTGCCCTTTCGGTCTTCTCTTTTTGCAGGTTTGAACTCTTCAATTTCCGGCTCCAAAGCCTTGATGCTCAACTTGATTTGTTTCTTCTTGCGATTGACTTCCAGGACTTTGGCTTCCACTTCATCGCCTTCTTTGACAACTTCGTTCGGCGTTTTGACGTAGCCATGCGCCAATTCGCTGACGTGGATCATGCCTGGGCGTTCTGCGCCGATTTCTACAAATGCCCCATAAGGTTCGATGCGAACGACTTTGCCCTTCACAATCATATCCGGCTCGATCTCTTTCCATTCTAGCGCCAGCGGCTCGATCATGGTCAATTCGATGCGGTCTTTCTTCGCGCGGCGCACCCAAACATCAACGACCTGTCCTTCTTTGACTACGTCTTCGACCTTATTGACAGGTTCTTTGCTCAATTGCGAGATGTGAACCACGCCGGGCAGAGGTTGACCGATGTCAACGATTGCTCCCGCGAGAGTTGTTTTAATCACCTTGCCCGACAGTTTCGTTTTTGGCGCCAGCGTTGTTTCCAACGCAATAATTTCGTTTGTTTCCATTTTTGTGCTCCTTGGGGTGTGGATAATGCCAAAAAACAATTATACCCATTGGGAATATATGCGTCAATGTGAGATTTGTGTGAAATCATGGTTTTCGCAAAACCGGCAATGTCCGTATGAAATGAATTTCTTGGCGCTTTCAGATTAGGTCTAACAAAAGAACTGTGTTGGGTGCTGAAGTCAAATACAGTGTGTCTTTGAACAGGATTGGACGAGCGCAGTTTTGAATATGTTGTGCTGATATGTTTTTTGCTACTTGACGTTTTTTAGCAAGGAGCGTAATATTGCCACCTGATGAATTAATCGGAAACAAAAATGGCGGAAGTATGTATAATTTCGACAAAACAGACATAAAAATCGTCAACATTTTGCTTGAGGACGGGCGAATGCCCGCCTCTGAGATTGCGCGGCGCATCGGCGATATATCTGAACGCGCCATTCGCTACCGCATTGACCGTATGATCGAATCGGGCGTTATTCAAATCAGCGCGGTGGCAAAGCCTCAGGCTTTTGGGCTTACAACCATTGCCGATATCTGGCTGGAGGTGGAGTCGGACCGGATTATGGAAGTGGCGAAAAAGATGGCTGGTTTCGAAAACGTCAGTTATGTTGCCTGTGGAATCGGGGAATCCGATGTCAGTATTCAGGTCGTAGCGAAGGACACGGCGGAGATTTACCAGTTCATCACGGAAGTGGTGCGAAAGGTGCCGGGTGTTCGCAAGACGACCACATCCATTGTGCCGTTGATTATCAAAGATGTGTATCAATGGCGGGTGCCGGAGAGCGTCGTGACGGAATTATCCGAATGAAGAAACAATAAAGCACAAATAAGGAGGAATACCAATGTTTGGATCGAAGACCCGTGAACTGCAACAGCGCGCCATGAAAGTGACGCCGCTCGGTGTCAACTCGAATTTCCGCTTTTGGGGGGAGGGGATTACACCTTATGTGGAAAAGGCAAAAGGCGCTTATCTGTGGGATGTGGACGGAAAGAAGTACATTGATTACCGCATGGCGTTTGGACCGATTATCCTTGGTCATTCCTACGATGAAGTGGACCAAAAGGTCATCGAGGAAATCCAAAAGGGGATTCTCTTTGCCATGACGGGCGAGCTTGAAGTTGCCGTCGCCGAGATGATCACCGAGATGGCGCCCGCCGTAGAGATGGTGCGCTTCGCGTGTTCCGGCACCGAAGCGACGATGCACGCCATCCGCGTGGCGCGGGCATACACGGGGCGCGATTTGATTTTGAAGTTCGAGGGCAATTATCACGGCTTTCACGATCACACACTTTGGTCCACCTACGCGCCAGTGGAGGCGTATGGAAATCGGCGGAGTCCCATTCCCGTTCCTGCCTCCTCAGGCATCCCGAAGACGATGCGGGAGTTCATCATCACGCTTCCGTTCAACGATTTCGAGGGGTTCGAGCGTGTCATGCGTTCGTACGGCGAGCAGATCGCAGCGGTCATCACAGAGCCGTGTCAGGGTAACTGCGCGGCGATTAATCCGCAGGATGGCTTCCTGGAACTCATCCGCAAAAAGACCGAGGAATACGGATGCGTTTTCATTCTGGATGAAGTAAAGACAGGCTTCCGTATTGCGAACGGCGGCGCGCAGGAATACTACCGCATCCAGCCCGACCTGGCGACGTATGCCAAAGCCCTGGGCAACGGTTACCCGATTGCGGCGTTCGGCGGGAAGCGCGAGATCATGTCCATCATCGGGCAGGGAGTGGCGCAGGGCGGGACGTACACGAACAACAAGCCAGGCGTCGCGGGCGCGTACGCGACCTTGAGCCTGCTCAAATCCAAGCCGATTCTCCAAACCATTGCCCAGCGCGGACAGCGTCTCATGGACGGCTTGAAGGACATCTTCGAGGAAAACGACATTCCCGTTGCGATGACAGGTTATCCTGCCATGTTCTCGTTCTCGCTCGGCGTGGAAGCAGTGACCTGCCAGCGCGATTGGGCAAAGAGCGACCATGATTTGTATCTGCGCTTGGTCGAGAAAGCCATCGAAAAAGGCGTGATGCCCGACCACGACGCCCGCGAGCCGTGGTTCCTGTGTTATTCGCACAGCGACGCGGACATTGACGAGACGCTGAATGTCTACGCGGAGATTATGAAAGAAGTGAAGAAGTAAGCCGTTGGCAGGTTTGAAGGTTGAAAAGTTTGAACGTTCAAACCTGCTAACTTCCTAACGTGTAAACGACATGGAGACACCATGAGTAGCAAATTAACTTCCCAGGAAATTATCGCCCTCAACAAGGAATATACCTTCTTCTCCTGGTCCAATCAGGGACAGGTCAATCCCATTCCCGTGACGCGCGCCGAGGGGGTGTATTTCTGGGATGCGGACGGCAAGCGTTACCTCGATTTTGCCTCGCAGTTGGTAAATCAGAATGCGGGTCACCAGCATCCGAAAATCGTCAAGGCGATTCAGGAGCAAGCCGCAAAGTTGACCTTTGTCAGCCCGAGCGCGGCGACCGAACCGCGCGGCTTGCTCGGCAAGAAACTGGCGGAGATTACCCCTGGCGACCTGAAAAAGACCTTCTTCGCCCTCGGCGGCGCGGAAGCCAACGAAAACGCCATCAAGATCGCCCGCTTCTACACGGGGCGGCACAAGATTCTGGCGCGCTACCGCTCCTATCACGGCGCGACGCACGGCGCGATTGCCCTGACGGGCGATTACCGACGCCTGCCCGCCGAGCCAGCGATTTCGGGCGTGGTTCACTTTCTCGATCCGTATTGCTACCGCTGTCCCTTCGGGTGGACGCGGGAGACCTGTCATCGGGAGTGCATCAGCCACGTCGAAGAGGTGATCCAGCACGAAGGTCCAGACCAGATCGCCGCCATCATCCTCGAAGGCGTGACAGGCACGAACGGACTCATCATCCCGCCCGATGACTATTGGTCCCGCATGCGCGAGATTTGCGACAAGTACGGCATCCTGCTGATTTCCGATGAGGTGATGAGCGGATGGGGACGCACGGGGGAGTGGTTCGCGGTGGACAATTGGGGCGTCGTGCCAGACATCATCACCACTGCGAAGGGAATCACGTCGGGCTATGTGCCGCTCGGCGCGGTGATCGTCCGCGAGAAGATTGCGAAGTTCTTCGACGACAAGGTGCTGTACGCGGGTCTCACCTACAACGGTCACGCGCTGGCGTGCGCCGCGGCGCTTGCCACGATTGAGGTGTATGAGGAAGAGAAAATTTTCGAGAACGCGAAGAAGGTAGGGAAACATCTTGGGGCGCGGCTCGAAGAGTTGAAGGCAAAGCATCCCTCGGTGGGCGATGTGCGTTACATCGGCTTGTTCTCCGCGCTCGAACTGGTGAAGAGCCGCCAGACCAAAGAACCGATGGATTTGACCCCGCTCAAGAATTTCCTGATTGCCAACGGCGTGTACGTGTTCAACTTCAAGAACATCCTGTTCGTCGTCCCGCCGCTGGTGATTACGGAGGAGCAATTGGATGAAGGGCTGAATTTGATTGACGAGGGGCTGGCGGAGTTGATGGACACTCAGGTAATTGGTAATTAGTAATTGGAGACTGGAGACTGGAGAGTAGAGATTGGTCATGGCATCGCAAGTGAAAACCGCCGCCCCTGACATTATTCACAAACTGGTCGAGACGTTCGAGCAGAATCTGGATGCGTATCGTTCGAGCAAGAACGAGACGGAATTGCGCCGCGAGTTTTTGGATAAGTTCTTCGCCGCGCTGGGCTGGGACGTCGCCAACGAAAAAGGCTACGACGAAGCGCACAAGGAGGTCGTTCACGAGTTTTCGGTGGAGGTCTCGGGTCAGCAGAAAAAGGCGGATTACGCTTTTCGGGCGGGGGCGGGCAGGTTCGATTTTCTCGTCGAAGCCAAGAAGCCGTCTGTCAAGATTGAGTCGAGTCAGGACGCGGCGTTTCAAATCCGCCGTTACGGTTGGAGCGCGAAACTTCCCATTAACATCCTGACCGATTTCGAGCATTTCGCCGTTTACGATTGCCGCGCCAAGCCGAGTTACAACGATAAGGCTTCCACGGGGCGCATCCTGCTCATTCATTACAAAGAGTACGCCGAGCGGTGGGATGAGATTGCCGCGCTCTTTTCGCCTGAGGCGATTCGCAGGGGTTCGCTTGCCAGATACGCCGAAGAAACCAAAGGCAAAAAAGGCACGGCGGACGTGGACGACGCCTTTTTGCAGGAAATCGAACGCTGGCGCGAACTGCTGGCGAAGAACATCGCCCTGCGGAATCCAGAGATTGACGTGGCGGGCTTGAATTACGCCGTGCAGATGACGATTGACCGCATCGTCTTTTTGCGGATTTGCGAAGAGCGCGGAATCGAGCCGGAGAATCAATTGCACGACCTCGCCGAACGAGACGGCGTCTATGAAGAATTGCGCGCCTTGTTCCAGCGCGCCGATACGAGATACAACTCCGGCTTGTTTCACTTCAAAAGCGAGAAGGGCGAGTCCAGCCGTCCCGATGATTTGACGCTCACGCTGAAGATGGACGACAGGGTTTTGCGGGACGTCATCTCGAATCTGTATTATCCGAAAAGCCCGTATGCGTTTCTTTACATCCCCGCCGATATTTTGGGGCAGGTGTACGAGCGGTTTCTCGGCAAGGTGATTCGCCTGACGGCGGGACACAGCGCCAAAGTCGAAGAAAAGCCCGAAGTCCGCAAGGCGGGCGGCGTGTATTACACGCCGACGTATATCGTGGAGTACATCGTCAAACACACGGTGGGGAAACTGGTGGAGAACAAAAGCCCGAAGGAGGCTGCCGCTCTCAAAATCCTCGACCCCGCCTGCGGCTCCGGCACGTTTCTGCTGGGGGCGTATCAGTATCTGCTCGACTGGCATTTGAATTGGTACGTGAACGACGACGCGGAAAAATGGGTCAGAAACAAAGCGCTCGTCAAGGTCGGCGGCGATTATCGTTTGGCGATGGCGAAGAGAAAGGAAATCCTGCTCAACAACATCTTCGGCGTGGATATTGACGCGCAAGCCGTGGAGGTGACCAAACTTTCGCTGCTGCTCAAGGCGCTGGAAGGCGTGAGCGGGCAGATGGAGCTCGGCATGGAGCGCGTTCTGCCCGATTTGGGAAACAACGTCAAATGCGGCAATTCGCTCATCGGCTGGGACTATTTCGAGGGGCGGCTCATGCCCGACGAAGAGGAAATCCGCCGCGTGAATCCCTTTGACTGGGAGCGCGAGTTCCCGCAGGCGTTTGCCCAGGGCGGCTTCGACGCCGTGATTGGCAATCCGCCGTATATTCGCATTCAAGCCATGCAGGAGTGGGCTTCGGGTCAGGCTGAGTATTTCAAGCAAAAGTACAAAGCCGCCAGCAAGGGCAACTATGATATTTATGTCGTTTTTATTGAAAAGGCGTTGAGTTTGCTCAACGAAGCGGGAAGGCTGGGATTTATCCTTCCACACAAGTTCTTCAACGCGCAGTACGGCGAACCCGTGCGCGGATTGATTTCACAAGGCAAACATATTTCCAAAATCGTTCATTTTGGCGACCAGCAGGTTTTCGCTGGAGCGACGACTTACACTTGTTTGTTGTTCCTGAACAGGCAAAGCCAGAATGAGTTTGAATTTACGCGAGTGAGCGACCTTGAAAGTTGGCAAACGGTTGAAACTTCCGAAATTTCAGGCACAATCAACACCGTAAGCGTCAGTTCGGCGGAATGGAATTTTACGGTTGGCAAAGGCGCGGCTTTGTTTGAGAAGTTAAGCCAAATGCCTGTGAAGTTGGGAGATGTAACAGACAGAATTTTTCAAGGATTGGTTACTGGCGCAGACCCCGTATTTATTTTAAAAAACGTGGAAGGTGGAAAATATTATTCTGAAGCAACGAAGAAGGAATACGCGATTGAAAAGAACTTAATGCACTTACTGTGCAAAGGCTCTGTAAATATTCGCCGATACTCTATTTCACAATTAGAAAAATCTATTCTTTTTCCCTACAAACTTGTTGACGGAAAAGCAATACTGTTATCTCCCAAAGAATTGGAAGCGCGTTTCCCTGTGGCTTGGCAATATCTTAAAGAAAATAAGGTTTTACTTGAGTCAAGAGAACGGGGAAAATGGAAGCATGATAAATGGTATGCTTTTGGACGTTCTCAAAACTTAAGCGAGATGGAACAAAAGAAAATATTAACTCCTAGTATTGCCAATCGCGCGTCTTTCACTCTTGACTCTATGGATTATTATTACTTTGTAGGAAGTGGTGGAGGCGGAGGTGGCGGGTATGGTATTACTCTTAAAACCGAGACACAAATGACTTACGAATATTTATTAGGATTACTCAATTCAAAACTTTTAGATGTCTATCTAAAAGCATATAGTAGTTCTTTCAGCGGTGGATATTTTGCTTATAACCGACAATATATTGAGCAACTTCCCATCCGCCCAATAGACTTCACCAACCCCGCCGAAAAAGCGCAGCACGACAAAATGGTCTCGCTCGTCGAGCGAATGCTGTCTCTGCACAAAGCGCTGGCGGCGGCGCAAAGTCCCGCCGAGAAGGAACGGCTGGAACGGCAAATCGAGGTCACAGACAGGGCGATTGACGCGCTGGTCTATGAGTTGTACGGCTTGACGGAGGAAGAAATACGGATTGTGGAGGGAGGATGACCGTCCACGAATGTTTCGCGAATACTCGAATGCGCGGCGGTCAATTCGTGCATTCGCGGCTGTATTCGGGGATGGTTGTCTGGCGCAATACAATGGTCTCGCTCGTCGAGCGAATGCTGTCCCTGCACAAAGCGCTGGCGGCGGCGCACAGTCCCGCCGAGAAAGAACGGCTGGAACGGCAAATCGAGGTCACAGACAGGGCGATTGATGCGCTGGTCTATGAGTTGTACGGCTTGACGGAGGAAGAAATCAAGATTGTGGAGGGAGGATGACCGTCCACGAATGTTTCACGAATACTCGAATGCGCGGCGGTCAACTCGTGCATTCGCGGCTGTATTCGTGGATGGTTGTCTGGCGCAATACCATGGTCTCGCTTGTCGAGCAAATGCTGTCCCTGCACAAGGCGCTGGCGGCGGCGCACAGTCCCGCCGAGAAGGAACGGCTGGAACGGCAAATTAAGATTGTGGAAAGCAGCGCGTAATCCCCAATCTCCAATTACCAATTGCCATTATGAATCTCCTCACCACAACCCTGCTTTATATTGTCACTGCCATTGCCGAAATCCTCGGTTGTTACCTCCCGCTGCTTTGGCTCAAGGGGCGCGCGCCGATGTGGGCGCTGGCTCCAGCCGCCTTATCGCTCATGGTGTTCGTCTGGCTCCTGACGCTGCATCCCATCGCTGCGGGACGCGTCTACGCGGCGTACGGCGGCGTGTACGTGGCGACCGCCCTCGCCTGGCTTTGGTTCGTGCAAGGCATTCGCCCCACGATGTGGGACGTCCTCGGCGCTTCCGTCGCCATCCTTGGCATGGCAATCATCATCCTCGCGCCCCGCGCCGCTCCCTGAGGAAGCGGTCTGAGAACTTATGATTTTGCGCGTAAACGACGTTCTCTAACGTCGTTCGATGCGCAAGAGAGCGCATCCTACACAAATTGGAGAATTTATGGAAATCCTCAACTACATCAACGGCTCGTGGGTCAAACCCAGCGCCACCGAATACCTCGACGTGATCAACCCCGCCACGGGACAGGTCATCGCCAAAACCCCGCTCAGCGGCAAAGCGGATGTGGACGCGGCGGCGCGGGCGGCGGGCGAAGCCTTCCCTGCCTGGCGGCGCGTCCCCGTCAACGACCGCGTGCAGTACCTCTTCAAACTCCGCAACCTCCTGCGCGAACACATGGACGAGATCGCCAAACTCATCACCGACGAGTGCGGCAAGACCTTCGAAGAATCCCGCGCCGAAATGGTGCGCGCCGTGGAAAACGTGGAAGTCGCCTGCGGCATGCCGCACCTCGGCAAGGGTGAGTTCGTGGAAGACATCGCTTCGGGCATTGACGAAATCATGATTCGCCAGCCCCTGGGCGTGTGCGCCACGATTGCCCCCTTCAACTTCCCTGGCATGATTCCCTTCTGGTATCTGCCCTACGCCCTCGCGGCAGGCAACACCTACATCGTCAAGCCGTCCGAAAAAGTGCCGATGACCATGCAGTACATCTTCAAACTCATCGAGCAGGTCGGCTTCCCCAAGGGCGTGGTCAACCTGGTCAACGGCGCAAAGGAAGCGGTGGACGGCATCCTCGAACATCCAACCGTTCGCGCGATTACCTTCGTCGGCTCGACGGCGGTCGCCAAATACATCTACGCCACCGCCGCGGCGCACGGCAAGCGCGTCCAGGCGCAGGGCGGAGCGAAGAATCCCGTCATCATCCTGCCCGACGCCGATATGGAGATGGCGACGAAGATCGTCGCCGATTCAGCCTTCGGGTGTGCGGGTCAGCGCTGCCTGGCAGTTTCCCTCGCTGTGACCGTCGCCGAGGCGCGCAACACCTTCACCGAGATGATTTGCGACGCGGCGTCCTCGCGCGTCGTCGGGTATGGCATGGACGCGGGCGTCCAGATGGGACCCGTCATCAACGCCGCGTCGAAGAGCAGGATCGAGTCCCTGATTGGAGTCGGCGTGAGGGAAGGAGCAGGCGTCCCCGTGGATGGACGCGGGACGAAGGTCAAGGGCTACGAGGGCGGCTCGTTCGTCCGTCCCACCATCCTGACCGATGTCCAGCCTGGGAGCGAAATCTGGAAGACGGAGATTTTCGGTCCCGTGCTGAGCCTGATGCACGTGAACACGATTGACGACGCGATTGCGCTTGCCAACAGCGGCGTGTACGGCAATCAGGCGAGCCTGTTCACCTCGAGCGGCAACGCGGCGCGCCGCTTTCGTTACGAAGTGGAGGCGGGCAACATCGGCATCAACATCGGGGTCGCCGCGCCGATGGCGTTCTTCCCGTTCAGCGGCTGGAAGGACAGTTTCTTCGGCGATATGCACGGGCAAAGTACTGACGCGGTCGAGTTCTTCACGCAGAAGAAGGTGGTGGTGGAGAGATGGCCCCGCGAATGGACGAGGAAGTTTTAATTTGGTAATTACCAATTACCAATTACTTATCACTACCATCTTCCTGATGAGGAACTATGAACTACGACAACGCACTCTCTTACGCAAACGCCTGGCTCGACATCATCCAACAGGAACGCTTCCCCGACGAGGCGCAAGCCAAATGGATTATCAACGAATCCAAACATAACTTCGCCGAGCATTTCAACCGCGGCTGGCTGGAGTATCGCAAGTCCGTGACCGAGGCGGGCGACTGGGCTTCGGTGGAATGGTCGGGCAAAGGCTCGGTCTTCACCGATGTGCTGGGGCGCAAGTACATTGACTGGCTCGGCGGTTACGGCATGATGGACCTCGGCTGGGTTCATCCCGAAGTGGTCGAAGCGGTCATCGCACAGGCGAAGCGCAGTCCCATGCCCTCGCAGGAGTTGATTGACCCGCTGCGCGGCGTGCTGGCAAAACTCATGGCGGAAATCACGCCAGGCGACCTGAAATACTCGTGGTTCGCCGCCAGCGGAACCGAAGCCATCGAAGCCGCCATCAAAATCGCCAAACTCTACACGGGCAAATCGGCGTTCATCGTTTCGGTCAAGGGCTTTCACGGCAAGACCATGGGTTCGCTCTCGATGATGGGCAAAGCCGATTACCGCGAACGCATGGGCGCGCTCTACGGCGGGCAGGTCTATCACGTTCCCTACGGCGATGCGGAGGCGGTGGAGCGTCAGCTCGACATTTGCGAGAAGGTCGGCATTGGCGTGGCGGCGGTCATCTTCGAACCGATTCAGGGCGAGGCGGGCGCCATCGTCCCGCCCGATGACTTCTGGACCCGCATCCGCGCCGCGACGAGGAAGCACGGCGTTTTGCTGATTGCAGACGAAGTGCAGACGGGTCTGGGGCGGACGGGGAAACTGTGGGGCGTGAACCACTGGGACGTCGTCCCCGACATCATCGCCACCGCCAAATCGCTCGGCGGCGGCGTGATGCCCATCAGCGCGGTGACCACCACCGAAGAAATCTTCCAGCCGATGATGTACCCGAATCCGTTCATGCACACCACGACGACGGGCGGAGGCGCCCTCGCCTGCTCCGCCGCCATCGCCGCCATCCGCGTCACGCTTCGCGACCGACTTTGGGAGGGCGCGGCGGCGAAGGGCAGTTACCTCATCGAAAAAGTGAGCGAACTCGCCGAGGAGTTCCCGCAAATCTACGAGAAGGTGACGGGCAGGGGACTGCTCATCGGTCAGCATTTCCGTTCGCCTGCGCTCGGGTACAAGGTGGCGGCGGAGTTGTTCAAACGCGGCGTGCTGGTGGCTGGCACGCTGACCAGTTCGCAGACCATCCGCATCGAGCCGCCGCTCATCATCGAGCAAAGCGAAATTGACGAAGGCTTGAACCGTCTGCGCGATGCCGTCGGCGCGGTGGCGAAGTCGGTGTAAATCCTCGCTGCGCGCAGGCAAAGAGGAATGTTGCAGTAAAATATGCCCATCCTATCCTGAGGAGAAGATAGATGACGAGTGAGTTTGCAGTCGAACTAAGGGATGTTGTCAAGCAATTTATTACGCCTGAGGGGAATTTGTTAAACGCCGTGGATCACGTCACCATGCAGATCAGGAACGGGGAGTTTTTCTCGATGTTAGGTTCTTCGGGGTGCGGCAAGACCACCTCCTTGAGAATGATTGCCGGCTTCGAGTGGCCCACATCGGGGGAAGTGTACATCGAAGGCAAGCCGATGGGGCATACGCCGCCGTTCCAGCGCAAGGTCAACACCGTCTTTCAGAGTTATGCGCTCTTCCAGCACATGACCGTGTATCAAAACGTGGCTTTTGGGTTGGAGATGGAGGGCGCGCCAAAAGATGAAATCGAAAAGCGCGTCAAACGCGCCCTCGAAATGGTCCAACTGACCGGCATGGAGCGCCGCAAACCCCGCCAACTCTCCGGCGGGCAGCAGCAGCGCGTGGCGGTGGCGCGGGCGCTGGTCAAAGTGCCGGATGTGCTGCTGCTCGACGAGCCGCTCGGCGCGCTCGATTTGAAACTCCGCAAGGAAATGCAATTGGAACTCAAGGCGCTTCAGCAGGAACTCGGCATCACGTTCATTTACGTGACCCACGACCAGGAGGAAGCCCTCACCATGTCCGACCGTATTGCCGTGATGAGCAAAGGCAAGGTCATGCAAATGGGCACGCCGGTCGAAATCTACGAACGCCCCGCCAACCGCTTCGTGGCAGATTTCATCGGCGAGTCGAATTTCCTGGAAGGAAAGATCAAGTCCATTTCGGCGGATGAAGCGAGCGTCTTCGTCCCCGCCCTGAACGCCGAATTGACCGGCATGCCCATGTCGAAGGATTTGGTCAATGGGGAGGAGGTGGTCGTTTCCATCCGCCCGGAGAAGATTCGCATCGTGGAAAGCGACAGTGAAAAGGAAGGCGTTTTCAAAGCCAGAGTCGTCAACTCCATTTATATCGGTTCGGATACGCACGTCTATCTCGACTGCAACGGGCTCCGGCTGAAGGTCATGGAACAGAACCGCATTTCGAGGCTCGATCCGTTTTCCTTTTATCACAAGGATCAGGTCGTGGGCGTTTATCTGATCCCTGAAAATACGCTGATTTTGAAAAAGGAGGCGTCGTGACCATGCTTCAACGGCTTCGTGAAAACAAAGCCTGGCAGGGAACGCTTCTTGCGCTTCCGACTACCTTGTGGCTGTTCTTCCTGCTGGTTATCCCGCTGTTTTTGACTCTGATTGTCAGTTTCGGTTCGAGAAGCCCCGAGGGCGGGGTCATTTACGGCTTTTCGTTCCACAACTATCTTCGGCTGATTGGCTACAGCACCAATTGCCCGGGCGGGCAAGCCTCCTGTTTCGACCCGTTGTACGCCCAAATCCTCTGGCGTTCGCTCACGCTGGCGTTCTGGACGACGGTCATCGTCATTTTGCTTGCGTACCCGCTGGCGTATTTCATCGCTCGTTCGCATCCGCGGCGGCGCAATACCTTCCTCATGCTGGTGCTGGTGCCGTTGTGGACCAACTTCGTCATCCGCGTCTATGCTTGGATGATGCTCCTGCGCGAACAGGGAGTCATCAACGGCGTGCTCGGCTGGATTGCCGCGCGGTTCGGCATTCCCTTCCAGCCGCTGCAAATGCTGTACACACCCGGAGCGGTGCTGGTGGGCATGGTCTATGAATTTCTGCCGTTCATGATTTTGCCTATTTTCACCTCGCTCGAAAAAATCGAACTGCCGCTGTACGAAGCCGCCGCCGATTTGGGAGCGACGCCGTTCCGTACCTTCCTGCGCGTCACATTGCCGCTTTCCATGCCTGGCGTCGTTGCAGGGACCATCCTGGTCTTCATCCCGGTCATGGGCACGTTCATCGTCTCCGATTTGCTGGGCGGCAAGCAGGTGATTCTAGTGGGCAACCTCATCCAGAATCAATTCCTCTCCGCGCGCGACCCAACCTTCGGTTCCGCCGCCTCGTTGATTCTCATGGTCATGACCCTCATTGTGACTTACTTCTACACCCGTAAATTCGGATTTGGAGAGGAGATTATCGCGGCATGAACCCTTACCGCCGTCACCCCTTCATCCGTGTTGCCACTGTGCTCGTGTATATCTTTCTATACACGCCCATCGTAGTGCTGGTGTTGTATTCCTTCAACGCTTCTCGCACCAATGTGCTTTTCGAGGGATTCATCCCTTCCTTTGGACCGCTCAAGACCAGCGGCAGCCTCGTCACCCAAAGCCCGTGCGGACCGTTTCACTGGTTTTGCGAACTCTCGCGCAACCGCGAAGTTGCCGCCGCCGCACGGAACACGCTGACCATCGCCTTCATTTCTACATTGACCTCCACAGTTATCGGCACGATGGCGGCGCTGGCGCTTCAACGCTACGACTTTCGTATGAAGCCCTTTTCCCAAATCTCCCTCTACATTCCCATCGTTATCCCCGAAATTGTGATGGGAATTGGGATTCTCACCCTCTTTAGTCAACTCTTCGGCGTGTTGAACGATGCTCTCGGTCTGGCAGGCGACTCCCGTCTCTCTCTCGGACTGGGAACGGTCATCGTTTCCCACATCGCCTTCAGCGTCCCCTTTGTGACTCTGGTGGTGCAGGCGCGCTTGCAGGGCTTCGATAAGTCGTTCGAAGAGGCAGCGATGGATTTGGGCGCCAACGAACTGACCACCTTCTGGCGCGTCACCTTCCCGATGATTTTGCCGGGCGTGCTTTCGGGGGCGCTGCTGGCTTTCACCCTCTCGCTGGACGACTTCGTCATCACCTTCTTTACCACCGGCCCCGGCGCAACCACCCTGCCGATTTATGTGTACGGACTCTTGCGGCGCATCATCACCCCGCAAGTCAATGCCCTGTCCACCATCTGGATTGCTATCGTGTTGACGGCGGTCATTCTTCTCCAGCGCCTGCAAAACCGTGAAGCCTGACGATATATTGCGAATACCGCGGCAGCCGCCGTGTGTTTCAAAAATCAAAAATCTTCTAAGGAGGAAGAGATGAGCAAAAACCTGTTATTCAAAATGCTGGCAGTGATGATGCTCCTCAGCATTGCATTGTCGGCGTGCAGCGGCGGGGGAGGAGGCGGTGAAGGTGAATTCGCCTGCCCCGAACCCGAAGTCAAGATGGAAGTTACTTCCAAGGAACTGAACCTCTTCGTGTGGACGGAGTACATCCCCACCGAGTGGAAGACCTGCTTCGAGGAAGTGTACGGAGTGAAGGTCAATCACGATGAGTATTCGAGCAACGAAGAGATGTACGCCAAACTTTCCGCGGGGGGCACCAACTACGACCTGGTCCAGCCCACCGATTACATCGTCGGTTTGATGATCCGTCAGGGGTTGCTCCAAAAAATTGACAAGAGCAAACTGCCCATGTCCAGTTTTGACCCGAACTACCTGAACCTGCCCTTCGACCCCGGCAATGAATACACCATCCCCTATCAGGCTGGCACGGATGCTCTCATCTACAATGCCGACAAAGTGCAAAATCCACCCAAGTCCTTTGCCGACTTGTGGAATCCGGAATATGCCGGGCGCATGGTCTTCCTCGATGATTCGCGCGTCATCATCGGCATGACCCTGCTCACTCTGGGATACGATGTCAACACCACCGACCCCGCTCAACTGGAGGAAGCCAAGGTCAAACTCGCGGAATTGGTGCCCAACGTCAAACTCTTCGACAGCGACAGCCCCAAGACTGCCCTGATTGCCGGTGACGTGGACCTCGGCATCACCTGGACGGGCGAAGCCTTTACTGCCAACCAGGAAAACCCCGCCTTTACCTACGTCTATCCGACCGAAGGCGCGATCCTCTGGCAGGATAACTGGGCGATTCCCACCGGCGCCCCGCATCTCGACGCCGCCTATGCCTGGATCAACTACACCATGCAGGGCAACATGTTCTGGCTGATGCTGCGCGACTTCCCCTACATCAACCCCAGCCTCGCGGCGCTGAACTATGCCAAAGACAATCAGCCCGACCTCTACAACGCCTACATGAACTCTCCCATCACCAACGTCCCGCAGGAGGCGATTGACGCCGGTCACCGCATCGAAGATGTCGGCGACGCCACGCCGCTCTACGATAGAATTTGGACGGAAGTAAAAGGCGGGGAATAGCCGTCGTTTTACCAATGAGCCGCCGGCTGCATTGCAGCCGGCGGCTTTTTGATTCAAAAAAACTTGCGTATTTTGCGCTCTCTACGGCAACTTCGGATGTGAGAGACCGCCCCGTACGCTTCAAAACATATCCTTGCAACAGAGTATCAAAAAATCAGCAAAATGATTTTTGAAATGAAAAATAATCACTAAAAATTTGATTATTTTGCTTATTAGTGATAAAATATCGGCGTGGATGAAAAAACCGTTAATCAAGATTTTCAGGGGCTGGACGACATTGATCGCGCCATCATCGAAGCCATGCGCAAGGATGGGCGGATGGCTTTTTCGCAGATTGCCGAGCAGCTCAATGTCTCGCCGGGCATGATTCGTCTGCGCTACAACCGTCTTGTCGAACTGGGTTACCTCAAGGTGGTCGCCGTCACCAATCCCCTCATGATGGGCAAGCGCACCATGGCGATGATTGGCGTCCGCACCGACGGGCGCAAAATCCTTGAAGTGGCAAACCAACTGACCGCCTTCGACGAAGTCGTTTACGTGGTTGTCGTCAGCGGCAGGTACGACCTGATGATCGAAGTCTTTTGCCGCGACCACGAAGACCTGCTCAACTTCCTGACCGAAAAACTCGCCAAAGTGGACGGCGTCCGCGAGACGGAATCGTTTATGCACTTGAAGATCGTCAAAGAAATTTACTTCTAGGACCTCTTTCGCTTCTTGCGTGACCTCTGCCTGCTTCCGTCCGAAAGGCAGTGTCCACGCTCTGGCTTTGTTACTCTAACTCGCGTAACGCGGGTTATAAAACTAATGGAGAAGAAAGGATTATGAAAGTATTACTCGTTGGAGTAGGGGGAGTGGGGGAGGCGATTGCGGCGCTTGCGAAGCCGAAAGCCTGGATGCAGCAAATGGTTTTGTGCGATTACAACAAGGGGCGCGCCGAAGAGGTGCAGAAAAAACTGGGGGGTGACGTAAACCGCTTCCCCGTCGAGTTCATTGACGCGGGAAAGCAGGAAATGGTCGAGGCGTTGGCGCGCAAATACGGCGTGGACCTCATCATGAACGCCGTGGATCCCATCTTCAACAAACAAATCTTCGACGCCGCCTTCAACGTCGGTGTGACCTACATGGACATGGCGATGACGCTTTCCGAGCCGCATCCAACCGAGCCGTTTCGCAAGCCGGGCGTCAAACTGGGTGATTATCAGTTTGCCAAATCGGCGGAGTGGGAAAAGAAGGGCTTGCTGGCGCTGGTGGGCATCGGCGTGGAGCCCGGCATGGTGGACGTGTTCGCCCGTTACGCGCAGGATCATCTGTTCGATGAAATCGAGGAGATGGGCGTGCGCGACGGCGCCAACCTGGAGATCGAAGGCTACGAGTTCGCCCCCAACTTCTCCATCTGGACCACCATCGAGGAATGCCTCAACCCGCCTGTGATTTGGGAGAAGGACAAGGGCTGGTTCACAACCGAGCCGTTCTCCGAGCCTGAGGTGTTCGAGTTCCCTGAAGGGATTGGCAGAATCGAAGTGGTCAACGTGGAGCATGAGGAGGTTCTGCTTATGCCGCGCTGGCTCAAGACGCGGCGCGTCACGTTCAAGTATGGGTTGGGCGAAAAGTTCATCAATGTGCTGAAAACGCTCAAGATGTTGGGACTGGACAACAAGGAGAAGATCAACGTTAAGGGCGTGATGGTCGCGCCGCGCGATGTGGTCGCCGCCTGCCTGCCAGACCCCGCCCATCTCGGCGATAAGATGAAGGGCAAGACATGCGCAGGGCTGTGGGTGAAAGGGGTGAAGGACGGCAAGCCGCGCGAGGTGTATCTCTATCAGGTGACCGATAACGAAGAGTCCATGAAGCGCTGGGGATGTCAGGCGGTCGTCTCGCAGACGGCGTTCAGCGCGGTCATTGCGATGGAACTGCTGGAGCAGGGCTTGTGGAAGGGGAGCGGGGTGCTGGGTCCCGAAGCCTTCCCGCCTGAGCCGTTCATGGAGCGGATGGCAGAGTACGGCTTCCCTTACGGCATCAAGGAGATGGCGTAGGCATTCGGTGAGGAAAAGGCTTTTTGGGCAGGAGCAGGTTTCGGGTCCGGAAAGAAGCGAAGCGAAAGGGGTGCGGAATCTTGCGCGAGCCGCGTCCCTTTTTGTCTGTTTCGGCAAGGTCAGGTTGTGATTCGTTCATCCCGCCTGTATAATTGAGAAAAATAATTCTGGAGGAGGTCGCCATGCCATACGGTTACAACGGCAAAATTTTGCACGTGAATCTGACAAAGGGTGAGTTGACGGTGGAAGAACCGCCCGAGTCGTTTTACCGCAAGTATCTGGGCGGGAGCGCGATGGGGATGCATTACATCCTGCGCGATGTGCCGAAGGGCGCCGACCCGCTGGGACCCGAAAACGTGTTGACGCTGTTCACGGGTGTGACGACGGGCGCGCCGATTTCGGGGCAGAGCCGTTTGAACGCCAACGCCAAATCGCCCATCAGCGGCGGCATCGGCGACTCGCAAAGCGGCGGTTTTTTCCCTGCCGAGTTGAAGTTTGCGGGCTTCGATGGGATTGTGATTAAAGGCAAATCGCCCAAGCCTGTCTATCTGGCGATTGTGGACGGCAAAGCCGAATTGCGCGACGCGTCGCATTTGATGGGGAAGATCACGGGGGAGGTGGATGACATCCTGCACAGGGAAGTGGACCCGAAAGCGGAAATCCTTCAGCATGGTCCTGCCGCCGAGAAGGGCGTGTTGTTCTCGTCGCTGGTGAGCATGTCCAACCGCCACAATGGGCGCACGGGCATGGGGCTGGTGATGGCTTCGAAGAACCTCAAGGCGGTGGCGGTGCGCGGCACGAAGAAGGTGGAGGTTGCCGACCCGAAGGCGCTGACCGAGTTGAACCGTATCGGTCCCAAAGCCATTCCCGAAAACGGCGACATGGACGGGCTGGCAAAATTCGGCACGGCGGTGGTGGTGCTGTTCAACAATACCATCGGTTGTCTGCCGACCCGCAACTATAACGAAGGTCAGTTCGAGGGTTGCGAATCCATCAGCGGCGAAAAGATGGCAGAGACCATCCTCAAGGAGCGCGATACCTGCTACGCCTGCGTGGTGAAGTGCAAGCGCGTGGTGGAGGTCAAGGAAGGGGCGTACAAGGTGGATCCGCGTTACGGCGGTCCCGAATACGAAACGCTCGGCACGTTCGGCTCGTATTGCGGCGTCAGCGACCTTGCCGCGGTCTCGCGGGCGAATCAAATCTGCAACGAGTACGGCGTGGATACCATCGCTTGCGGCGCGACGATTGCCTTTGCGATGGAGTGCTACGAAAAGGGTATCATCACTAAAGAGCAGACCGACGGCATCGAGTTGAAGTTCGGAAACGCCGACGCCATGCTGGCGGCGCTCGAAAAGATTGTCAAAGGCGAGGGCGAACTCGGCAAAACGCTCGGCATGGGTTCGGAGCGCGCCGCCCAAAAGTGGGGCAACGGCGCGGACGAGTGCCTGATCACGGTCAAAGGGGCGGAAGCGCCCGCTCACATGCCGCAGGCAAAACGCTCGCTGGGACTCATCTACGCGGTCAACCCGTTCGGCGCGGATCACCAGTCCTCCGAGCATGACCCGTACTACGAAGAGGGCGTGGGCGACTTCAACCTCGACCGCCTCAAGCAAATCGGACTTGGCTCGCCTCAGCCCGCTTACTCGCTCACGGAGGAAAAAGTCCGCTTCGCCTACGAGACCGAGGTCTTCTACTCCATGCTTGACTCGCTCGAACTCTGTCAGTTTGTCTGGGGTCCCACCTGGACGCTCTACGACGGCGAACAGACTGCCGCCATGCTGCGCGCGGTCACGGGCTGGGATGTGACCCTCGACGAGTTGATGGAAGTCGGACGCCGCCGTCTGAATCTCTTCCGCGTGTTCAACGCCCGCGAAGGGTTCAGCCGCAAGGACGACAAACTACCGAAGAAATTCTTCAAGCCTCTGCAAGGCACGGGTCCGACGGCGGGCTTCGCTCTGACTCACGAGGAACTTGATTCCGCGATAGACGCTTACTACAAAATGGCAGGCTGGACCGCCGACGGCATTCCCACCGCTGAGACGTTGAAGAAACACGGCGTCGAATGGGCGGCGGAATATCTGTGAGTTGCCCAGTGTCAGGTGAGGAGAGGGAATGGCTTTGATAAAGAGATTTGAGGACATTCTTGCCTGGCAGGAGGCACGGAAACTGGTTGCAAACATTTACAGATTGTCAAATTCAGGAGCCCTCGCCAAAGACTATGGTCTGCGCGACCAACTTCAGCGCGCTGCCGTATTTGCGATGACGAATATTGCCGAGGGCTTCGATTGCGACTCGAAGGCTGAATTTGCAAGATTTCTTGGTATTGCGCGTCGTTCCGCGGTGGAAGTGCAATCCCTGCTGTATGCAGCGCTTGACATTGGCTACATTGGCGAAGATGTCTTCAAGGCAGAATATCAACAAGCAGAGAAAACAACGGCTCTGATAGGCGGCTTGAAAAAATCCCTCAAACCGCAATAAACCTGACACTGGAACACGTGACACATGAACACCCTCTACACCGACAACTTCCCCCACATGGCTCCCGCGTGGAGCCGCATCTTCAACTTTGTCGCCGACCGCGCCGAAGGCTCCTACATCTACACCGATGACGGGCGCAAACTGCTCGATTTCACCTGCGGAATCGGCGTGACGAACACGGGTCACTGCCACCCGAAGGTCGTGGAGGCAATCCGCGAGCAGGCGGGGAATTTCATCCACGCTCAGGCGAACATCGTCATTCACAAGCCGATGCTGCAACTCATCGAAGAACTGCGCAAGATCACCCCACCTTCCATTGACTCGTACTTCTTCGCCAATTCGGGCGCGGAAGCGCTGGAGAACGCGGTCAAAATCGCGCGCGCAGCGACTGGACGGCAGAACGTCATCGTCTTCAGCGGTTCCTTTCACGGACGCTCCGCCGGCACGATGGCGCTGACCACCTCCAAGACCGTGTACCGTGCTGGGTTCGGTCCACTGCCTTCGGGGGTGTATGTCGCGCCGTTCCCGTACGCCTTCCGCCTCAAGATGACCGAAGGCGAAGCCTCGGAATATGCGCTGGAGCAGCTCGAATATCTGCTCGCCTCGCAGACCGCTCCAAAAGAGACGGCGGCGATTTTGATCGAAACCGTTTTGGGCGAGGGAGGATACGTCGTTCCGCCGAAATCCTTCATGAAGGGACTGCGCGAAATCTGCGACCGTCACAAAATCCTGCTCATCTTCGACGAAGTCCAATCGGGCTTCGGGCGCACGGGGAAGTGGTTTGCCTTCGAGCATTTTGAGGTGGTTCCCGACATCATCACCGCCGCCAAGGGAATTGCCTCGGGGATGCCGCTTTCGGGCGTCTTCACCAGCACCGACATCATGCTCAAACTCGACGTCGGCTCCATCGGCGGGACGTACGGCGGAAACGCCGTCGCCTGCGCGGCGGGAGTCGCCACCATCCGCGCGATGCGGGAAGAGAAGATGTTGGAGAATGCGGCGGAACGCGGCATCCAATTGATGACGGGGCTTCGCAAGTTGCAGGAGGAATATCCGCAAATCGGCGACGTGCGCGGCAAAGGACTGATGGTCGGCGCTGAGTTCGTGGTGGACGGGCGCGCCGACAAAGCGAAACCGCTCGTCAAGGAAGTTATCCACAAAGCTGAAGAAAAAGGCTTGCTCCTGCTTTCCTGCGGCACCTACGACAACACCGTGCGCTGGATCCCGCCGCTGAATGTCACCGCCGATCAAATCAGCGCTGGACTAAATATTTTTAGCGAGGCGTTGAAGGCGGTGATAAAGTAAACACGTAAACAGGCGCACAGGTAAAAACGTTGGAAACGACGTTCTTTTGAGTGATGTATAATGCCCTCGTCAATGAACATTCGCTTTCACCCTCACGCCCTCGAACGACTTGCCGAGCGCGGTGCGACACAGGAAGAAGTCCGCGCAACGGTTGATTTGGGCGAGAGATTCCCTGCGAAATTCGGACGCGTCGGTTTTCGCCGAAATTTTCCTTTCAACAGTCAATGGCGCGGGCGTTCCTTTTCCACCAAACAGGTTGAAGTCTTTGCTGTTGAAGAAGCGCCTCAAGACTGGCTGGTCATTACCGTGATTACTCGTTATTTTTAGGAGTTTCACCATGAAATTTACCTACGATCCTCGTTACAATATTGCTTATATTCGCTTTCAGGAAAAAGGTGTAGAAGTGGAAGCCATTCGCCTGAGCGACGAATTGATTGTTGACATCGCTCCCGACGGAACGGTTTACGGTATCGAATTGCTCAACGCCAATGAACAGATGGGACGGGAGGATGCTGGAGAATTGGTTGTCGTCAACGAAGCGACTGGAAAACGCACAGAATTTCCGCTTGCCTGATTACCGCGTAACAGACGCTCTCTAGGGTCGGCTACAACACAAAGCGAAGAGATGTAATCCGTAACGCTGCTCAAGCTCGAAGGTCAAAAGTCAAACATCTGACCTTTGACGTTTGACCTTCGACTTCTGACCTGATAACAAACATCATGCCCCCCATCCTCAACCGCACCAAACTCACCCAACTCCTCCAAGCCGAAGAACAACTCTTCCACAAAACCCACCCCAAATCCTACGAACTCTACCAGCGGGCGCGCAAGTCGCTTCACGGCGGCGTGCCGATGCTGTGGATGATTCGCTGGGCGGGCTCGTTCCCCGTCTTCGTCAAAGAGGCGAAAGGCGCGCGCTTCACCGACGTGGACGGCAACTCCTACATTGACTTCTGCCTCGGCGACACGGGCGCAATGACAGGTCACAGCCCCGACTCGACCGTTGAAGCCATCAACGAGCAGATTCAAAAAGGCATCACGCTCATGCTCCCGTATGAGGATGTCATCTGGGTTGGCGAAGAACTTCAGCGCCGCTTCGGACTGCCCTACTGGCAGTTTGCCCTCACCGCCACCGACGCCAACCGCTTTGCCCTGCGCATGGCGCGCCTCATCACGGGACGCCCCAAAATCCTCGTCTTCAACTACTGCTATCACGGCTCGGTGGACGAAACCTTCATCACCCTCGACGAAGAAGGCACGCCCATTCCGCGCCCCAACAACATGGGTCCGCAAATTGACCCGCGCCTCACCAGCAAGGTCATCGAGTTCAACGACGTTGCCGCGCTCGAAACCGCCCTTTCCGCCCGCGATGTCGCTGCCGTCCTCGCCGAGCCTGCCATGACCAACATCGGCATCATCCACCCTGAACCTGGCTACCATGACGCGCTGCGGGAATTGACTCGCAAGTACGGGACTTATCTCATCATTGACGAGACTCACACCATCTGCACGGGTCCTGGCGGATACACCGCCTCATTCGGACTTCAGCCTGATTTCCTGACCCTCGGCAAGCCCCTCGCTGGAGGCGTCCCCGCTGCGGTCTATGGCTTCACCGAGGAAGTGAGCCGCGCCTTCGCCGCCAAACTGAACGTCAACGACGCCGACGTGGGCGGCATCGGCGGGACGCTGGCGGGCAACGCCCTTTCCATTGCGGCGATGAAAGCCACGCTCCAAAACGTCCTGACCGAGGATTTTTACAAAAAAGCCATCGCCTTGCAGGAGAAATTCACCGCAGGCGTGGAGGAAGTCATCAAGGAATTCAACCTGCCCTGGATTGTCAAACGTCTCGGCAACCGCTCCGAATACTGGTTCCGTCCCGCGCCGCCGCGCAACGGAGGGGAGGCGCACGCCGCCGTGGACCCCGAACTCGACCGCTACATGCACCTCTTCGCCCTCAACCGCGGCATCCTGATGACCCCCTTCCACAACATGGCGCTCATCTCCCCCGACACCACCGAAGCGGATGTGGAGTATCACACCAAAGTTTTCCGCGAGGCGGTGGTAAGTCTGTTTCGTGATGTATAATGTGATGTATAACCACAGGAGCATTCAATGAAACAGATGGTTCGCAAGCAAATCTACATTCAAAAAAGCCAGGAAGAGCGGCTCAAACGCATTGCCGAGGCGCGAGGTGTCAGCGAAGCCGAGATTATCCGCCGCGCGCTGGACAATGAAATGCGCCAGGCCAATGTATATCGTCCCTTGTATGACGATGAAGCCATGCGCAGGTTGGTTGCGTTTTGGCAGGAACTGGATAAGCGCGCTCCCGTTGCGCCCCGCTCTCGAAATTGGACGCGCGAGGAACTTTACGAAGATCGCATGAAACGTTATGACCGAAATTCTAATTGACACGAATGTGTTGGTCTATTCCTGTGATTTATCCGCTTCGCAAAAGAAGGTCAGAGCGCGTGAGGTTTTACTGGGTTTGCAGTCCCGTCAGCAAGGCAGTTTGAGTATTCAATCGCTGGCTGAATTTTTCAACGTCATTTCGCGTGGAAAATTGCCTGAAATCAGCCTGGCAGAAGCGGAAATCCAGGCGGATTACTTTCTTCGAATGTTTCCTGTTTTTCCGATAACGCCGAACATTGTGCGGCAGGCTATCCGCGCTGTCCGCAGTTATTCCCTGTCCTATTATGACGCTCAGATTTGGGCGTGCGCTCATTTGCATCAGATACCAACGATCTTCAGCGAAGATTTTCAGGATGGGCTGGTTTTGGAGGGCGTTCGTTTTGTCAACCCGTTTGCGGAAAACTTTGAATTGGAAAAATGGCTATGAATGAAATCTGGCGTATCAACACCCGCACGCACGAACTCACACGCGAACCCGTCCCCGCCTCGTGGCAAAGACTCGGCGGGCGCGGACTGATTGCCCGCATCCTTGTGGACGAAGTGGACGCTGCCTGCGACCCCCTCGGCGGGGGGAACAAACTCATCTTCGCGCCTGGCTTGCTCGTCGGTCACATGCTTTCGTCCACCGACCGTATTTCCATCGGCGGCAAATCCCCGCTGACGGGCGGCGTCAAGGAAGCCAATGCAGGCGGGCGCACGGGACTTCACATGGCGACCATGGGCATCCACGCGCTCCTCATCGAAGACATGCCCGAAGACGGCGACTGGTGGGTGCTGCATCTTTCGTTGAGCGGCGCAAAATGGGAAAAAGCGGATGATCTTCGTAGTCTCGGTGTGTACGCTTCGGCGGAGAGACTGCTTGAACGCTACGGCGACAAGGTCGCCATCGCACTCATCGGTCCTGGCGGCGAGATGCAGATGAAAGCCGCAGGGATTCAGAATCTCGACAAGGACAAAATCCCCTCGCGCATCGCCGCGAGAGGCGGACTCGGCGCGGTGATGGGCTCGAAGCGAATCAAAGCCATCGTGTTCGATAACGCTGGTGGGCAGAAGCCGCCCATCGTGAGTCCCGAAGCGTTCAAGTCCGCGCAGAAGGATTACACCAAAGCCCTGATGGATCATCCGCAGACGAAGACCTATCACGATTACGGCACCGCCGCGATGACGCAGTTGACCCAGCGCTTTGCCGCCATCCCCGTCCGCAATTTTTCGCGCGGCACGTTCGACGATGTGGAAAAGATTGGAGGCGAATCCCTGCGCGAGTTCACGCTGACGCGCGGCAAACCGTCGGACCCCTCTCACGCTTGCATGGCGGGATGCACCATCAAATGCTCGAATGTTTTCGGCGGGGAGGACGGCAAGGTCATTGTCTCGCCGCTCGAATACGAGACCATCGGTTTGATGGGCTCGAACCTGGACATCAACTCGCTCGACAGCATCGGGCGGCTGAACTGGCAGGTCAACGACCTGGGACTCGACTCGATTGAAATCGGCGCGGCGCTTGGCGTCGCGGCGGAGGCGGGGTTGATGCAGTGGGGGAGCGAAGCCGACGCGCTGAAACTGCTCGACGAAATCCGCCGCGGCACGGAAGTGGGGCGCACGCTCGGCAATGGCGCAGTGGCAACGGGGAAGAAGTACAACATTGAGCGCGTCCCCGCCGTGAAGGGACAGGCGATGTCTGCCTACGAGCCGCGCTCCATCAAAGGCACGGGCGTGACCTACGCCACCACGCCTCAGGGCGCTGACCACACTTGCGGCTTGACCATCCGTGCGCAAATCAACCACCTCGACCCAACAGTTCAGCGGGATGTGTCGCTGAACGCGCAATTGAACATGGCGGGCTACGATACCCTCGGCGCGTGCATCTTCGCGGGGTTCGGCTACGCAGCCACGCCCGACTTCGTGGTCAAGCGTCTGCTGGCGGCGCGCTACGGCTGGGACGACCTGCCCGATAACATCCTGCAGGAACTCGGCAAGCAGACCATCAAAATGGAGCGCGAGTTCAACCGCCGCGCGGGATTTACTGCGAAAGACGACCGCCTGCCAGAGTGGATGACCAAAGAGCCCATCCCCGAAACTGGGCATGTGTTCGATGTGAGCGAAGAAATACTCGACCACATTTTCGACGGGATAGAATGAAAAAGACTTCCGAAGTCTTTGCGGAGCACCCCGAAACGCAGCGGAGGAGCGCAAACTTCGGAAGTCTTGTCTTGAGCCACCGATGGGATTTGAACCCATTTTGGGCAATCTCCTGTTTGGCTTGGAAGGCTGAATTCTTGATGGAGCGCTCGACATTTCCGCAGCAGGATTCTTCAGATTGACTTCGGGTGCATAGCCAGGCAGAATTTGTCTTTCACCGTCGGGCGGGATGAACGTCCCTATTTTACGAACGCCAATAGTTCCCCTTGTCTTTGCAGCCGAGCATTTGCATATCTATTCGTTGACAAAAAATACCCTGCTGAGGTATATTGTTATAATGTTATAACATTTAGCCTGTGGAGGCTGTCTTTGGCTCATAAATCCAAAATTCGAGCGGCGGCGGTGCAGTTTGGCGTGACAGCGGATGTCGCGGCAAACCTGCAAACTTGCCTGCGGATGATTGACGAGGCGGCAAAGGTCAAGCCTGATGTGATGGTCTTGCCTGAATTTGTCAATCACATTGCCTGGTACACGGATGCGCTTCATTGCTACGGGGTGGCTGTTTCGCTCGACGATGACTTTATCCACGCGATAGGCAGAAAAGCCAAAGAGCATGGCTGCTATATCAAGATCAACGTTACACTGAAGCGGGACGACGGCAAAGTATCAGGGACAAATATTTTGTTCGACCGCGCGGGGAATGTGGTCGGGTTGACCGACAAACAGATTTTGATGGGCAATGAGAATAACTTCCTTGAGAAGTCCACGACGATTGCGCCAATTTTGGAAACAGAGTTTGGGCAAGTGGGCATGTATGCTTGCATGGACGGTGTCATCCCTGAAGTAGCGCGGGCATTGGCGGTGAGACGTCCGCAGATATTGCTCAATAGCCTGAACTCCTTCGCACACGACGAAGCGTCTCTGCATATCCCTGTGCGGGCGGCGGAGAATAAGGTGTTTGTCGTTGCGGCGAATAAGGTCGGGTCGTTGGTGCCCGAAGAGATGCGCGAAGCGGTGGCGGCGCGACTCAAGATCGCCCCAGGTTTTCTCGAAGGTGCGGGGGAGAGCCAAATCGTTGCGCCCGATGGGACGGTGTTAGCCAAAGCGCCGATGAAAGGCGAAGCGGTGGTGTTTGCAGATATTGATTTGAGCGAAGCCGATAATAAGTTGCGCCCCGATGGCACGGATATACTGTCCACGCGCAGACCAGAGTTGTATGCGCCGCTTGGCTTGGAGTCGCAGGGTGGCGGGAAAACGCCTGGGGCGGAGAATCTGCTTGCGGGGGCGGGGCAGGTTTCAGGTCAGGGCAAAGAGGCGGTTGATTCAGCGTTGAAGATGATTGCGGAGGGGGAAAAGGCTGGAGTTAAGTTAATTGTCCTCCCAGAGTTATTCCATATCACGAATTTGGACGCGCAGTGTGCGGAAAAAGAATCGGTTGAGATGATTCGCGTATTGCAAAGCGAATTGAAAGATGCGTATGTGGCGACGTCCATTGTGGAGGATGGCGCGCATGTGGGGGTGCTGTTCAATAAAAGCGGCGTGGTGTTGAAACAGCCGCAATTACACAAGTCGGGCAGACATGCGTGGTCGAAGTTGGGCGATGAAGTGAATGTATTCGATGCCGAGTGGGGGCGCGTGGCGCTGGTGATCGGCAATGATGCAATCTACCCTGAGACGTTTCGACTCGCGGCGTTGAAGGATGCGGAAGTGGTTGCTGTGCCTACGATGATTCTTGAGAAGTGGGAAGTGGAGTTGGGTTTCAAAGAACGCGCGGCTGAAAACCGCATGAATGTGATCGTGGCAAGTAAAACCGACAGCGGTATTTACGCGATCACTGAAGATTTCACGCTTTGGACGGAATGGAAGAACCGCCCGTTCGACGGCAATATCAATTACCCCGTGGTCACAATGGCGCAAGGCGATGGTTTGACGGTTGCCGAAGTTCATCCTGCGGCGGCGGCAAATAAAATGGTTTCGCATCGCACGAATGTTTTGCATGGCAGACCGTGGAAGTTGGCGGAGCCACTCGTAAGTAGTAAATGGTAATTGGAGATTGAAATAAGACTCAAGAACCAATTACTAATCCCCAATTACCAAAAGGAGACAACCATGAGCGGAGATACAGTTCAGCACCTGGCAGATGTGCTTGACTCGCGCAAGCCTGTGGACAATACGGAAGTTTTCAACTATTTGTTGAACGTACGCGAGCAGGCGTGGGAGATGGTGAATAGCGGCTTGAACCTGCGGCGGGACATGAAATGCGCGGACATTGAGCAAATTCCCGATTTGCAGGGCAATGTAGTAGGCAATATGTTCACCTACACAGGCGACAAAATTGATTGGGTCGTACGCTCGTGGATTGGAAAGCCTGAAACGGGTTTTACGAACATTCATCTGACCTGCTGGGTGAACGATGAAATTGATGTGCCGCATTTGGGCATGGCGCTCGGCACTGCGCCCGATGTCTTTTGCTATGTAGATTATCTGCCGCGCTATGAACCTGTCACTTCGCCAGAGCATCTCGACCAATATCACGAACCCATGAACGAGAAATGGATTACCCTGCGCCGAAACCCTGCGTATAAGACCTTTAATCCCGTTCATCTTTATACACGCGGCACACTGTCGCCAATTGCGATTTGCGGCTTACTCCCGTTTGCGGATTTCAAAGCGCATGTCGAGTCGGTCATGCTGGATTACGTCCGCAATTGGGTGGAGTTGGTGAAAAACGCCAAGCCTGTCCTGCAAGAAAAGCGTGCGGCATTAAAGCAACGCGATGAACTTGTCCGCCGCACGATTGTGGAGAAAGACCCCGCCAACATTCTTGCTGACCGTATGCTCGGTGTGCCGATGCGTGAACGACTGGTGCGGATTTTGCATGCGGGTGAGCGCGAGTAAACGACGATAGACCGTGGACGATTGACCGCTGACCGCAGATGGTGGTCGGTTGTCCGCGGTCTGCGGTCTTTTGATATGACAAACTCAAACAAACAACAACTTCCCATTCTCATTGCTGGCGCGGGTCCTGTGGGACTTTCGCTGGCGTTGGCGCTTGCCCGCAAAGGCATCCCTGCCGAAGTTTTTGAGCAGGACGCGGAACTCAACACACAAATTCGCGCCAGCACGTTTCACCCCAAAACGCTGGAGATGTTTGCGGAGTGGGGCGTTGCCGATGAGATCATTCGACATGGGTACAAAGTGGATCGCCTGCAATATTGGGAACGCGCTCCGCGCCGCCTCATCGCAGACTTTGACTATGGTTGCATTTCAGACGACACTCCCTACCCGTATCGTTTGCAGTGCCCCCAGCATATTGCCACCCGCGTGCTGAAGCCTGCCGTCGAAGCGACCGCGACGGGCAAAGTCCACATGGGACACAAACTCATTGACTTTGTGGACCACGGGACGCATGTCACAGTGCGATTTGAAACCGCGAGTGGAATTGTGGAACGCGAAGGCGCATACATTGTTGGCGCGGACGGCTCGCATAGCACGGTACGCAAACAACTTGGCATAGGCTTTCAAGGCAAAACCTACGAAGACCGATTTCTCTTAATTGGAAGTGACCTGAACACTAACGATCTG
This sequence comes from Chloroflexota bacterium, assembly GCA_039961775.1. Classification (GTDB taxonomy): domain Bacteria; phylum Chloroflexota; class Anaerolineae; order Anaerolineales; family Villigracilaceae; genus Defluviilinea. Next base: position 28,160 of record JABRVZ010000011.1, on the reverse strand, counting down.
CTCCCTGACGCGGCGCAAGTCTGCTATATCTTTGACCCGCAGGAGTGGGTCATCATTTTGAACCTGCCTGATATTGTCCGCGTGGTGTTTCGCATGACGGATGATGAAAATGAAGAAGTGGCGATGAAGGAAGAAAATCTACGAGCACGCATTTCCAACTTCTTCGGGGAAGTTCCGCCATACACCATAAAAACGACACAACTGTATCGCGTCCATCAGCGCGTGGCGGATACGTTCCGCGTTGGGCGGGCGCTGTTGGTGGGTGACTCGGCGCACAACAACAACCCATCGGGCGGTATGGGCATGAACAGCGGCATCCACGACGCGGCGAATTTAGCGGATAAGTTGCAGCGGATAAGAAACGGAGAATCGGATGCCATTCTTGACGATTACTCCAATGAACGCAGGCAATATGCGATTGAATCTGTGCAACTCTATACCGACCAGCAATACAACAACATGGTGATGAGCGCGGAAGAAGAACGCGAGCGAAGGAACAAGTCGCTGGCAGAGGCGGCAAGTGACCCTGCCAAGGCGCGGGCATATTTACTGCGGGCGAGTATGTTGGAAGAACGGATTTGACGACAGACAATAGACCTCAGGCGACTGACCGCTGACCGCGTTTGAAAAATGATCTGTCGTCCGCTGTCTACGGTCATTTTTATAAAGGACACTATACATGAAGACATTTGGACACTTCATTCACGGACGCGAAGTCCCTGCCGCAAATGGCGAGACGTTTCCCAGCGTTGCGCCGATGACAGGCGAGATTCTCGGTCGTGCCGCACGCGGCACGGAGGCAGATGTCGAAGCGGCGGTCACGTCTGCGCGGAAGGGGTTTGAACATTGGTCGTCGTTGCCGCCGTATGACAGGGAGAGGGTACTGCTCAAGTGTGCGGATCATGTCGAAGCCAATTATGACCGTCTGTTGAATCTGCTTATTGATGAAAGCGGCTCGACGATTACAAAGGCAAAGTATGAAGTGCTATACACCGCGTCTGTGTTTCGGGCGGCGGCAGGGGAGGTGCGGCGGTTGTATGCGGACACACTTCCCAATGAAAAACCTCACCGTATGTCATTAGTTGTGCGCGAACCTGTGGGGGTGGTGCTTGCCATCTCGCCGTTCAATGCGCCGTTGGTGTTGCTGGCAAAAATGATCGTCTTTCCGCTCGGAGCAGGCAATGCCGTCATTGCCAAGCCGTCAGAGGAGACTCCGCTCATTGCGGTGGAACTGGCTAAGGTCATGAAAGATGCGGGGCTTCCTGATGGAGTCTTCAATGTGGTGACGGGATTCGGCGCGGAGTGCGGCGCTCCGCTGGCGAGACATCCCAAAGTAAACGGCATTGCGTTGACAGGCTCCACCGCGACAGGCGTGAAGATCGGTGAGATTGCGATTCAGTCCATGAAGCGTTTGCAGTTGGAACTCGGCGGAAAAAACCCGCTATTGGTGTTGAACGATTTCGATGTGACCAGGGCGGCGGAGATCGCGGCGGTGGGCGCGTTTACGCATGGCGGGCAGATTTGTATGTCGAGCGCGCGCATCATGGTAGAGGCGCCGAACGGACGTGCGTTCGCGGAGGCGTTGGCGAAAAAGGCGGAGAGTTTGCATCTTGGTGACTTGCGCGATGAACGCACGGCGTATGGTCCGTTGATCAATCAACGCGCGGTGGAGAAGGTATTGCGGCATGTGCAAGCAGCGAAAGATGGCGGCGCGGAAATTCTCACGGGCGGCGCGGTGCATAACGGACTTGTGTTTCAACCGACGGTGATTTACAACCCGCCGATGTCGGGTCCGTGTTGGGATGAGGAGACGTTCGGTCCCGTGGCGATGGTGATGGAAGCGCCGTCGTTCGATGAAATGATTGCGATTGCAAATGAAAGCGATTATGGCTTGAGCGCTGGCGTGTTGACCAATGACCTGGTGCGCGGCATGAACGCCGCGCGTCGAATCCGCTGCGGGTCGGTGCATGTGGGGGCGCACTCGTTCCAGTCTGACCCGATGGCGCCAATTGGCGGTTATGGCATGTCTGGCATTGGCAGAAGCGGCGGGAAGTATTCGGTGGAGCATTTTACCGAGTTGAAGTGGATTAGTTTGGAATTGGGCGAGACGCCGCGTCCATTTTAGATTTACGGTTTTCGATTATCGAGTGAAAAAAGCGACCGCAGACGACCGACTGCCGAGCGCAAGGTATTGTAAACGGTCTGCCATCCGCGGTCTGCAGTCAATTCCTGATTACCAATCTCTACTTGCTCTTAATGCTCTCTCAACAAACTTCCGCACCCATACACCTTATCGGTAATCCCATTTTCGCGTAACGCCATCCACCACGTCGCCGCATTAATTGCAATTACGGGTTTGCCCAGCCAGCGTTCGGCTTCATCGGCAAGGCTGACCATGCTCAAATTCGTTCCCACCTGTACCAGCGCATCCGCATCTTTGTTGACTTCGATGAGCGCATTACGCAATTCATCCTGAGAGACGTTTGCAATTGCAATGGCTGTTGGGCAGCGAAACCCCTTGATGGCGGTCACTTCAAAGCCGATGTCATTGAAGAAGCGCACCACGTTCTTATCGCCAATCGGCTGGTAGGGCGTCACCACGCCGATCTTTTTTACGCCGAATAATTTCAACGCGCGTTCGCAAGCCTCTGCGCCCGTTGCCACCTTCAAGCCGCCCGCCCAATCGGAAATCATCTTGGTGAACTTGCGGTTGCCTTCCACGCCGTCCCAAAATGTTTCGGCGCTCATGCCCATCACCATGTAATCGGGCTCGGCGGTCATCACGCGCTCCACCGCATATTGAATTTCCACGCGGATCTGTTGCAGCAGATTCTCGAACGCCTCGTCACTGCTCAAATTCTGGTCGCGGATGTGAATGCGCGAAATGTGCGGCGTCACGCCTGGCACGGTCATGCGGTAGAACTCAGGTTCCACGATGGTGTTCGTGCTGGGGATGATAACCCCGAATTTTTTTCGATAACCGAGTTGATCTGTCATGGGGGAGGTCTCCTTTTCAAAAATACGACCAGCGGTCTGTGGTCAGCCGTCAAAATGGATAATTTTCATCTTGACCAAACCTGCCAAATGTTATAACATTATAACATTCAGGAGAGAGATGTCAATCATCCGCAAAGGCTACGTGGACACGCCAGACGGGCAAATCCATTTCCGCCAACTCAGACAAGTTGACGGGGTTCCGCTCGTCCTGCTCCATCAAACCGCCAGTTCGGGGATGATGTTTGAGCGGGTGATGACTCTGCTTTCAGACTCATTCCACACCCTCGCGCCTGATACACCAGGATTCGGCGCCTCTTTCCAACCCCCCAGCCTGTTCACTGTCCATTATCTTTCTTCCACACTCCATGCCGCTCTGACCAACCTCGGCGTGGAGTCTTGTTATCTGTTCGGGCATCACACAGGCGCGGCAATTGCCGTGCAAATGGCGCATGACCATCCCAACTTCGTGAAGAAGATGGTCTTGTCAGGTCCGCCATTGTTGAATGACGCCCAAATCAACGGGCTGAAAGCCAGCCTCCAGCCGTTTGCGCTTGCCGAAGACGGCTCACATCTCACCCACGTCTGGCAGCGGATTCGGAAACGAGATTCAGCCCTCCCGTTGGAAACGGTTCATCGAGAAGTCCTCCTCACCCAGTCCGCGAGAGAGGCGGCGCAGAGGGCGTATCAAGCCGTGTTCGAGCAGCCGTTCCAAGTCCAGTTGGAGGCGTTGGAGATTCCCATCCTTGTGATGGCTGGCGAGCATGATACTTTGCGGGCAAGTCTCGAGCCTGCGTATTCCATCCTGAAAAACGGCACGATGAAAGTGATTCCGAATCAAGGTCCCTACATTTGCGATCAAAATCCCCAGGCGGTCGCGGATGTCATCAAAGAGTTTTGTGTTTAGGAAAGGAGAGAGATGCTTACCACACTTTACATCATCTTCGTGGCTGCGTTTGTGTACCTGACATGGCAATCGGTTGGGGTCTATCAGAGTAAACGCTCATCGTATGCCTTGCTGTTGTTGATTGTGCTGGCAGGGCTCGCCTACGACGTGCTCATCATCTTGCTCGGCCGGTTCATTGGGGAAGGGGATTTGCTCAAAACGCTAAACGCAGGGCGTTACCTTGTGCATGGATTTGTCACGCCCGCCATGATCGTCTTCGGTTTTGGCGTGTTGAAAAATGCAGGTGTGAAGTGGGCACAAAGCAGAACCACACATATCGTTGTCTGTCTCGTTGCCACGTTGTTGATTGCGTTGGGCGTGTATGAAGATGTGCTCGCGCTCGACCTGCAATTGCGCACTGTGATGGATACGCTTCGCTACGTCAACGAAGGCGGCATAAAAGGTCCGCCCATCCCCGCCATGTTGACGATTGTCTTTTTGATCGTCGCAGGTATTTCACTCTGGCGCAAAACAGGTTGGTGGTGGCTGGCGGCTGGCGCGATCTTCATGTTTATCGCCGCAGGCGCAGGTATGGGCAACATGTTCTACATTGGCAGCCTAGGCGAAGTTGTACTTGGCATTGCGAACGTGTTGACTGCTAGAAAGTTTTTGTCCTGACGACGGACTGCAGACCGTAGACCGTCTCACCAGCGGTCCATACAAGGAGACACACATGGAAACCTACACCCTCGGGCTTGCCCTCGAAGATTTCATCCCCGTCATCTTTTCTTCCATTGGCTTGTACTTCGTCAGCCGTATGGTTGCGAATGTCCATGCCCGCCTTGGTCAAATGGCGACTATCGGTTTTATCTTGGTAAGCATTGGCGGCTTTCTCAAAGCGATATGGAAACTGACCATGGCGGCAACCAACGCTCAGACCAACATTGCATGGTTCGATAAAGGCATGTTCCTTTGGATGTCGGCAGGCTTTATCCTGCTCGCTTTCGCGCTTTGGTTCGTGAGCGAAATCCGCAGCGGTAAACGCCAGCCCAACCGCATCTGGCTGGGACCTGCCATTGTGCTTGGGCTGAGCCTCGTTGCCATTCTTTTCACGGGCTTTCCTGATCTGAACGTGAACACCTGGCGCTTTATCCTGCTCGGCATGATGACCATCGGCAACGTAGTCATGGTCGTCCTGCTCATCCAGCAGGCACGTTACAATAACCTGAACGCAATGGCGTGGCTCTTCCTTGCTAACATTGTTATTGTCTTTGTCTTGAGCGGGCTTGCCCGTATCCCCGAACAATCTATCCCCCTGCAATGGACGGAACAATTGCTCAACACCTTTGGGCAGGGCGCATTCGCTTACGCCGCGTGGAAACTGGCGAATGCGATCTCTCCCGTTTCCGTGCCCGCAACTGGACAAGTCCGTGTCTGATCTCGCAAGCAACTACAAGGGCGTCTTTGATGGTCGCCTGGGGTTTGGAAAACGCCCCGCACTCCTGATCGTGGATTTTGTCAACGCCTACGTGACGGAGGGTGCGCCTCTTTACGCCCCCGATGTTGTCTCCGCCGTCGAAGAAACGATTCCACTCCTCAGCCTTGCCCGCCACAAACAGATTCCCATCTTGTTCACGAAAGTCCTATACAACAAGAACTTCCGTGACGGCGGCATTTTTATCCAGAAAGTTCCCGTCCTCAAAACGATGGTTGAAGGTGAGCCGCTGGCGGAGATCGTCCCGCAACTCACGCCCATTGAGAGCGACATCATCATCGTCAAGCAATACGCCTCCGCCTTCTTCGGCACCTCTCTCGCCGCGACGCTCACCTCCTTGGGTGTGGACACGATTCTCCTGACAGGCTGCTCTACCTCTGGCTGCATCCGCGCCTCCGCCGTGGATGGGATGCAATACGGCTTTCGCGTCATCGTCCCCCGTGAGTGCGTGGCAGATCGGCATCCAGGTCCACATGAGGCGAATCTATTCGACATCAACTCGAAATATGGCGATGTAGTGTCGAAAGCGGAAGTGATGGAGTATTTGGAAAAACTTTAGACCGCAGACGACTGACCGCCGACTGTAACTCGCAACAGCCGTCTGCGGTCAGCGGTCAATTCAAAACGTCATAAGGAACCCCACCCACCCCATGAAAGCCCTCCAAGGAATTCGCATCCTCGACCTCACCCACATGCTCAGCGGACCCTACGCAGGCATGATGCTTGCCGACCTCGGCGCTGAAAGCATCAAAGTGGAGCCGCCTGTCACAGGCGAAGGCACGCGCCGCCTGCTGGAAAAAGACCCAAAGAACAGCCTCAACGGTTTTGGCGCCTACTACATGACCCTCAACCGCAACAAAAAAAGCGTCACCCTCGACTTGAAGTCTGAAAAAGGTTTGCAAATCTTCTACGAATTGGTCAAAACTGCCGACGTCGTCCTCAGTAACTTCAGTGCGGGCGTCACCGAGCGGCTTAAGATTGATTACGAACACCTCTCCAAAGTCAATCCGCGTATCATTACCTGCGCGATTACAGGCTTCGGCGAGACAGGACCCGCCAGGCATCACACCGCCTTCGACATGGTCGTCCAGGCGATGGGTGGCGGCATGAGCATCACAGGTCAGCCGGGCGACCCGCCCACTCGTTCAGGTATTCCCATCGGCGACCTGGGCGGCGGACTTATGGGAGTTATCGGTGTGCTCGCCGCGTTGCAGGCGCGTCACACCACCGGGCGCGGACAACACGTGGACATCTCCATGCTCGACGCGCAGATCAGCCTGCTCAATTACATGGCAACCATGTACTTCCTATCGGGCATTATCCCCGACAAACTCGGCAACGGTCATTTCGTTCACGTTCCTTATGATACCTTCCAGTGCTCCGACGGCTATATCGTCATCGCCATCATCGCCGATAATTTTTGGGAGGCGCTCCTCACGCTCCTCCCCGCCGGCGACCTCAACACCGAAGAACACAAATACCAACCTGGTCGGCTCAAGAACAAGGAACTCATCAACCGCCGCCTCAACGAAATCCTCTCCACGAATACACAGGCATACTGGCTCGAAAAATTGCGCTCTGCCCGCATCCCGTGCGCGCCTGTGCATAATCTCAAACAAGCCGTCCATGATGAGCAGGTACTCGCCCGCAACATGATCGTGGAAGTCGCGCATCCGCTTGGCGGCTCGACCAAAATGCCTGGCAACCCCATCAAACTCTCCGACACCCACGAAGACACCTTCTCCCCGCCGCCTTTGCTCGGACAACACAATGACGAAGTCTATGCGTCCATTGGTTTGAGCGCGGAAGAGTTAAAAGCCTTGCAAGACGCTGGTGTGATTTAATTCGACCGCAGACGATGGGCGGCAGACCGCGGTCTATGGTCTACGGTCAGCCGTCAGGAGTTTCCATGTTCATCCACGAAAACCGCCTCAAACTTAAACTCAAGTCTGGTCAACCAGCCTTTGGCGTGATCTCCACCTCGACCGATTCCCAACTTGCCGAACTCTTCGGTCTGGCAGGCTACGACTACTACATGCTCGACGCCGAACACGGACTGCTTCACCCCGACCGCGTCGTGGATGTCATCCGCGCCTGCGAGTTGACAGGCATGACACCCCTCATCCGCGTTGGACCCAAAGACCCGAAACTCGTCCTGCAATATCTGGATGCGGGCATGATGGGCGTGATGATGCCTGACCTGCGAACCGCGTCAGAGGTGAAAATGCTTGTGGATGCAGTGAAATATCCGCCCGTCGGGAAAAGAGGCGTGGGCATATCCAGGGCGTCCAGTTATATGGCATACAGTGGGGAAGCGGAGAAATACATCCAATTTGCGAACGAACAGACGGTTGTCATCCCGCAATTTGAAGACCCTGCCTTACTCGATGAATTTGAAGCCATGATCTCCCAACCGCACGTGGATGCCGTCGTCATCGGTCCGCGCGACCTCTCGCTCAACATGGGCTTCCCCGACGGAGCCAACCACCCCGAAGTGCAGCAGATGATTGATAACGTGTTTGCTATTTGCAAAAAAGCAGGCGTTGCCGCAGGCATCACGGCGGGAACGCGCGCCGATGCCAACAACATGATTGCACGCGGCGCGACCATGATTCTTGGCATTGCGCAAGTGTTGATTATGAGTGGATCGAAAGATTTTCTCAGAAAATAACGACCGCCGACCGCGGACGACCGACCATTTGCAGTCTGTGGTCTATGGTCAGCGGTCAATTCCCAATCACCATCTACCAACATGATCTCCCTCTCTCACATCAACACTCGTTCTACCCGAGTTTTTATGGGAACGTTCACCAACGGCGAAGCGATTCATGCTGGCTTCGCAAAAATTGCGGATGCAGAAAACATCCACGCCGCGACATTTGAAATGCTCGGTGGACTGACCGAAGTGGAATTTACCGAATATGATTTCATCAACAAAACCCGCATGGAACCGCTGGTCTTTGCCCGCCCGTTGGAAATACTTTCGGGTCACGGAACAATTTCGAGATTAAAGAATGAGACGCATGTCCACACGCATCTCACACTGTCATTCCGCGATGAATCCGCGCCGAACGGCATTTCCATCATCGGCGGACATGCCGCCCGCGCCGTTGCTTTCGCTGTTGAATTTACGCTGACCGTGTACGACGGCGTGCCAGTGAATCGCTCCATGCACGAGGGCACAGGATTGCAGTTGTGGCGCCTCCCTGATTTTTAACCTGGCACCGAAAAACCTGGCACTTGACACCTTATCGGCAAATAGGTATTATTGTTATAATGTTATAACATTTACTCAGAAATCAGGTTCCCATGCTCAAAGTTGACCGAAGTTCACCTCTCCCGCTTCATTACCAGCTCAAACAACATTTGCTCGAAAAGATCGAATCGGGCGAATGGAAGCCAAACGACCTCATCCCATCCGAACAGGAATTACAGGACATGTTTGGGCTGAGCCGTATCACTGTCCGCCAGGCGTTGAGCGACCTCGTCTATGAAGGCTTGCTCATCCGCGAGCGCGGACGTGGGACGTTCGTTGCGCCGCCCAAGATGACTCATAGTCCCGAAGAACGCCGCAGCCTCACCGAGTTCATGATGGAGAAGGGCATCAAACCTGGCTGGCAGGTCATTGAAAAAGGATTTGTTGAAGCGAACACCGAAGTGGCTTCAAAACTCAAACTTCCGCACAAGACCCGCGTCTATCGCATTCGCCGCTTGCGGCTCGCGGATGATGAAGCCATCGGGCATCACACCGCATATTTGCCAGAAGCAGTTTCAGGTCAAATCAATGAGGCGGGGCTGCTCGAAGGCGGATCGCTCAATTACATCGCGCATATCCCGCAAATGGCGGCATCCCATGCGACTCGTTCCATCGAAGCCGTTGCCGCCTCAGACCTCGACGTGAAACTGCTTCACATGACCCTGGGCTCGCCCGTGCTGATGATTCAGCGCGTGGTGCTCAGCGCTGCTGGCGAACCGCTGGAGTTCTTGCAGGCGCGTTATCGCGGAGACAGGTTCAAGTATCAGATTGGCGATTGAGATGACCGCAGACCGCGGACGGCTGAATACCACTGACGGTCGGCGGTCCGCGGTCAAGATTACGCAACCAGCCCTATTCAGGAGAAAACATCATGTCCACCAAAAACTACGGCGACCCCAACTCCACGATTCCCTATCAGTGCTTCATGGGGCGCTGGGAAGGCTTGTGCAAAACGTTCAGCCCCAAAGGCGAGTTCATCGAAGCCGCCGCCGTTCACATGGACGTGTATTGGAACGAAGTTGGCAAAAGCTGGCATTTGATGGAAGACTTTGAAAATCTGTACGAAGTGGGCAAGACCGTCTTTCATTCCGATATTTTCACCGACGGAAAATTCTGCTGGGCAACCAGCGAACAACTCAGCCTGCACGGCACAGAACTCACGCCGTACAACTACGTCTTTACCATTGACAGCAAAATTTCCAAGACCATCGTCCACAACAACCACTACTTCCTCGACCCCAACAACCGCCGCATCATCACACACAAACTGCGCAATGGGCAGACGCATATCTTTCAGATTCAGGATTTTGTGAGAATACAGCAACCCTAGCGACCGCAGACCGCCGAACATTGACCGCCGTCTGCGGTCTGTCGTATGTGGTCAAAAAGGTGAAATCATGATCGTCCAAACCGCCCTTGAAGGCAAACCTAACTTCGCCATCGAACAGCCTGACCACGCACGCACCTGCGGTCAACTGGCGCGCGCGTTTGGCAACGCCGAGTTTGCTCCACCCACACCGCGCGATCTTGTCATCTACATCGTCGAACATCACGATGAAGGCTGGGCGCCCATTGACGCTCTGCGCGAACAATCGCCGACCACAGGTTTGCCGCATCACCTCACGCAAACGCCCATTCAATATCTCATTCAAACCAGCAAGGGCTCGCCCGAATTCAACGAAAAACATCACGCCTATTGCGGCTTGCTCTCGTCCATGCACACCTACGGCTTGTTCAACGGACGCTATGGTCTTTCGGATTTTATTTTTATTGACAAGATTCCCGCCGAACACAAAGCCTCTGCGGATGCGATGCTCGCCTACGAACTAGCCCGTCAAGCCCGCCTCAAAGCGGACCTCGGAACCGATCCTGTTTCCCAAGCCTGGATCCAAGACCAAGCCTTGTTCAATAACTACAAACTCCTGCAGTTCTTCGACACGCTGGCGTTGTATTTTCACACCACACACGCCGAAGCCCGCAAGGAAGGCAAATTCCTCAACGTGCCCGATGGCAAAGGGACAGACCACACCGTCATCATCACCCCGCGCGAAGACGGCTCGTATGCTTTGTCTCCCTGGGTCTTTGAAGGCGACTCGCTCGAAGTCTCGGTCGAAGGGCGATACATCACCCCCCAACCGCAGGGAACAGACTTCAAAAAGATTTTCGACGAAACACCAAAGAAAAAGCAGATTTACAAATTGACACGCGGATGAGAACGACCACAGACTGCAGACGGCTGACTAAATTAACTGTAGTCGGCGGTCTGTCGTCAGCGGTCAATCACCAATCACTAATTACCATGAATCAACCCGTCAACTTCTCGCAAGGACTTGGTCGCTGGGCAGGCAACGCCGAAGTCTTCGACAGCAAAGGCTGTTTCCTCGGCAACGGCTCGGACTATCGCAACGTGCAATCGCTTGATGGCGGACGCGTCCGCATTGACGTGTCTTTCGTCGGTCCCTTCAAGCATAGCGGGCATTACTTCATCCAACAACATGATGATCACCGCTTGTACGAAGGTCCCGCCAACATCGGCTATGCCGAAACGCTCGGCGAAAACCTGGTGGATGCGAATGCCTACTGGTCGGCGCTTGGGTTGAGTCAAAGATTCTTTTTGATGATCGTGGATGGGAATTTGCAGCTTTCTCTCGCACAGATGTCGCGCGGCGAACATCTGATGTACGTCGTCGTCGGTCAAAATGACCGCGTACCCGAAGATTCTCCCAACCCGCAACCGACCGTGGTCAGCGGCACACACTATGACCTGCAAGATGACCCCGCCTGTGGACGCGGCGAAATCCTCTTGCATCGCGCAGGCACATGGCACGGCGAACTGACCGCGCTGGACGAAAACCGTAAACTGCTTGGGATTTTCCCGTACACCGAAATCTACCAACCATCCAACTTGCAACCTGCCAACCTGCAAACTTTCAACCTGCAAGTGCAAGGCGGCGCATTTGACTCATACACTCGTCACTTGTCATTGGTCACAAATCAATGGCAGGCGTGGACAACGGAGGATTCCGAAATTGTCGGCAGTTACTCCCTCAGCGGCGGACGCGCTCTGAGCGGACAGTTCTATCATCGCGAATCGCACCTCCGCTGCTGGCGGCGCGAAGTGGCGACGCTCGACGGCAAACGCAAAGCCGTCCTCCAGCATTGGTATCGCGGCGGACAGCGCGTCGGCTCGCAGTTTGGTGTGATGGAGTTTGAGAGAGCATAAGACGGCAGACGATGGACGGCAGACCGCAAAAGGCGGTCATGCAGTGAAACATGGCACAACAACCCTCCTCCTTCCTTGGTGACTGGCTCGTTAGCGAATACGTCTACACCCCTGCAGGCGAGTATGCGGGTGTGATCCATCAACGCCGCAAACTCCAGCCGCAGGGAGATGTGATTCGCGTCATCCAGATTTGTGAGCCTGTCAAAGCCGTAGATGGAATATCCACAAAGGCGCAGGAAGTTGTCGAAATCATGAATAAGCGCGTGGGAGAATTCGTTTTTGATTTGAAACTCGTCGGCAAAGCCCGCCATTATCTCGGAGAGGATGTAGTCGGCGGCGGCTTCTCGTGGATGGACGGCGTCTTGACCGCCCGCGGACTTTGGACACGCTTTGGCTATAACTTCACATCGTTCTCGATGCTGCTCAATCCGCGCAGACAGGTGACAGGCGGAAAATTCTTTGTTGCAAATGAAGAGATCGCCACGATTGTGGGTGTGGCTGTCCCTGAAAATGAAGGCTACCCCGAAATGACGGATGGAGAAATTTCTGGAAAATACCAGGGCGAGCGCAATACCATTTCACCTGATGGTGAATTACTGGAAACAAAAATCTTGGAGTCAGCCAGTCCGCTGGCGGCTTTGCGGGAGCAATCTCTCATGCGCCAGAAGAAATACGGCGCGTTGACCGAACTCGAAGCCGTGACCGCCCCTGGCGAAACGGTATCTGCCATTGAAATTTCTGACCACGCCAGCGGGAATATTTCAGGCATCTGGAAGACGTTTCGGGACGAGAAGTTGAGCAAGGTGGATGTGTATTTATTGACCGCGGGCGACCGACAGCAAACCGCTCCTGAAAGCGGTCGGCGGTCGGTCGTCAGCAGGCAAGGAGCCCAATGATCCGCGCTCTCTTCCACGCCGCCGCCCTGCCAAATGCAAACGCGCCGTATAACGTGCTGCATTTGAAAGTTTATTATCCCGCCGCGCCGACGGGCAGCGACGCGGAAAAAATGACAGGCGTAATCCCTGCGGATAAAACATCCGCGCCGTTGCCTGTGGTGATCTTCTTCAACGGCATTAACGTCGGCATCGAGAGTTACCACTGGCTGGCGGTGAGACTGGCGCAAGCGAATATTGTCACTGTGATGTACACCCACGTGGCGGAGACTCTGCCTGGTGTAATCGGTCTGACGCCTGCGATTGATTTATCGAAGGTCAAGCCCGATACCTACGGAAGCGGCGCGACCTGCCCTGCCATTCAACCAATCCTGGATTCGCTGGCGCAGTTGAACGGCGATGAGAAAAGTCCGCTGTATCAGGCTTTGGATTTGAGTCACATCATTCTGGGCGGGCATTCGGCGGGTGGCACAGTCGCTTTGCAGAACGCGCAGTTTTTCGAGCAGGTGCGGGCGGTCTTTTCGTATGCGGGACATACGATGGCATCCACGATGCTGGGTTTTGAAGCGGGAAAAGCGTTGCATGTGGGCGGCAAGTCGGTGATGTTGATGCGCGGCGACAGGGACGGCGTCATCGCGGCGAGCCGAGTCCGTTACGGGACGGAGAGGCAGGAAAAAGACCCGGTGGAGAAAACGTTCGACGAAGCGTGTCAACCGTCGGCGGGGGAAGAGGCGTATGACGTCCTCATCGAAGGAGCGAATCATTTCTCCATCGCGCATCCGCTGGACGAGACGACGGGTCGCTTCTTCCTTGATATGGAAATAGCTCGTGATGCAAGCGAAGTGCGCGAACAGATTGCCGAGTTGATTGTGGCGTTCATTAAGAAGAAAGAAGTCGGCGGAAAGAATTTGGTGATTCGGAAGAAATGATGGCGAACGGTTGACCGCGTTGAATTGCGGTCGGCGATCACATTTGCAAACCAAACAAGGAGAAGAAAACCATGCTCAAAAACTTTTGGTGGCCCCTGGAATTTTCGCATGTTGTCAAAGACAAGCCCATCCGCGTGACGGCGTTGGAGCAGGAGTTTGTCATCTATCGCACGCCTGATGGCGCGGCGCATGTGTTAAGCGATTTGTGTGTGCATCGCGGCGGCGCGCTTTCGGATGGCTGGATGGAAGGCGACTGCATCGTGTGTCCGTATCACGGTTGGCAATATAAGTCGGACGGCGCATGCGTGAAGATTCCCGCACACCCCGATATGCCCGTGCCGAAGAAGGCGCGCGTGGATTCGTATCCGACGGTGGAGAAGTATGGCTACATCTGGGCGTTCCTCGGCGACCTGCCCGAAGCGGAGCGCCTGCCTCTGCCTGACCTGCCTTACTTCGATGACCCGCAATTCAAGGTGGTGCGCGGCACGTTCGAGTGGCCCGTCTATTATGAACGCGCGTTGGAAAATTCGCTTGATGCCGCGCATGCGCCTTTCGTGCATGGCGGCGCGTTCGGCAACCGCGAAGAGCCCGCCATTCCCGATTACGAAACCACATATCACCCTCTTGGCGCGGAGATGGTCGTAACGCTCAAGCCGAAACGCAAGAACATCCCAGGTTTGTGGAAGCGTTTGTATAAGGAAGAAGCCGAACCCAAAGGGGTGCGCACCCGCGCCGCGTTTTGGATGCCGTGCATGACCCTGCTCGAAGTGACCCTGCCGATGGGCTTGATGATCCTGTTCAACTTCCATTTGCCTGTCAACGAATATAAGACCATCACGAAGTGGACGCAAATGCGCACTTTCTTCAAAGGCAACTGGGCAGACGGCGACGCCCTCAAGCGCGTGTTGAAAATTTTCAATCAGGACTATCCCGTCGTGCTTGCCCAACGTCCGGAACTTCTGCCCTACGACATCGGCGCGGAACTTTCGGTGAAAAGCGATGGTATTCAAATCGCCTATCGCAAGATGCGCAAAAAGTATATTGACATGGGCTGGCAGATTGATGTGCATCGTATCAAGAAGGAGTATGGTCGCCAACATGCCGTGGTCATCCCGTCACCCGCCCGCCGCGAAGTGCCCGAACTCGCCAAGGCATGGGTGTTGAAGGAAGTGCCAACGGTGGATGCGAAGAAGAATGATGACTGACCGCCGACGACATTCAATGGTCGGTGGTCTGCGTTCGTTCTGGATTTCAACTTGATTGGAGAACTCATGTCCCTGCCTCAACAACTTTCGCTCGGCACATTGGAAAAGATAAAAACCCGCTTCGGACTCAGGGAAATCGGGTCGCCATACCTGAGCCTTTCCTCACCGATGAGCCCCGCTCCCGTTGGCTCGCTCCGTTTGTTCAGTGGCGATAAAGTGCATAAGATGGTCTATATCGGGCTTGTCGTTCCGCCCATCGGGCTCGACTCGCACATGATCTTTGCCTTTACCAAACCTGAGAGTCACATCCCGCACTTCACGCTGGATTCCGTGATGGCGGGTCCACACTTCGCCTTTCACCTTGATCTGATCCCCCGTGCCGACTTGGGCGCGAATCTCAAATACATGAATGCCGTCTTCGACAAACTAACGCCCATTTTTGAGGAAGCGAAAAAAATCGAAGGCTTGATCCCTGCCCAACTCGGACCCAAGCAATATGCTCTCATGTCCCCGTGGATGTTGGCATATCGCGCCAGCGAATCCGCATTCGAGCAGATTCAGACTCCCGTGAACGGTTATCTCGAGCATTGGTTTAATCTTGTCGAGAACGGCGTCCCTGCGGAGGCTGTCCCTGCTGGCGATTTCGCCCTCCGCGACCAACTCAACCGCGCCGCCATTTTCGACCCCGAAGTGGACAAGGTCTGGGCACAGGTATCGCGGCTGGTTGGCGAAGAGATGAGCGGTAGGATGCGTGAGATATTGAAGAATCAAGAAGTGGAGACTGCATGACCTGCACCCAACAACCCTCCAACTGGCAAAAAACCATCGAAGGTGAGTGGCACGGGCTGCCTTCCATTTTCGATGCCGAAGGCAATCACATTGGCTACAACAAGGTTTACCGCTCTTCTGTGTTCGATAAGGAAAAGGGCTCGACCACCTATTACATGAACGCCCACTTGCAGGATGCGTCAGGTCCGCTGGTGGGGAGATTTGAAGTCTCGGACATCTTCGCCTTTGGCGTGATCGATTCGGACAAAGACCGCATCTATCTCGGACCTGATTTCATCGGTGCGGGTCATCCCTACGGGACGCTTGTGGACGCCCATTACTACTCCCCAGGCTGGACGGGCGACCTGCGCACGATGGTTCACATCCTGCCCGACATGCAAACGCAGGTGTATTCATCCTTGATTTATGACGGACCAAAAATCTGCACCGTCTTCAACGGCATTTACAAGGTTGCATTTGATTATCATGAAAACCCCGAAACCAAATCTCGCATTGATGCTTTCTGCGAAACTGAACGAGTCAACGGACGCAGCCCGCACATTCTGCCGTCGAAGAAAAGCGGCGCATGGGATGGCGAAATGCTCGTCTATGGCGCGGATCAGGAAAAACTGGGCGTCAATCAAGTTCACATTGATTACAAGCCGCTTGATCTGCTGCGTGCCGAAATGACCATTTCCATCCGCGGCGTGTTCGAGAAGAAGTACAAGTTCAACCGCTATCGCAACGGTAATCGTCACTTCTTTGAAGGACCCGACTTGTTTGGCAACAGTTTTGGCTACGGACGCGCATTGTACACGTCACAGCATTTTTACGGTGAAGCGCTCAAAATCAAAGGACGCGAGTTCCTCATTGACGATAATTTCACCATGAGCGCTGTATGGCAGTTCTATAAATCTGACCGAATGCAGTACACGACGTTTGGGGTGTTGGAATGGAAGGCTGAAGGATAAAGGATGAATTGACGGCAGACGACCGACCGCAGACCACTGGTCACTGTTTACTGTTTACTACGGTCCGTTGTCGGCGGTCTGTGGTCGAATGAGAAGCGATACCATGACAAACACTAACCCCAAAATCATTGTCATCACTGGCTCGACCAAAGGCATTGGCTACGGTCTCGCGGAAGAGTTTCTCAAACGCGGACATAAGGTTGTCGTTAGCGGACGGAATCAAGAGCGCCTTGATAAAGCCGTATCCATGCTTGCCGCCAAATATCATGAGAACGTCGCAGGCTGTTTGTGCGACGTAGCCAGACTGGAAGACCATGAGCGCCTATTTGCTTTTGCCAAAGAGAAATTTGGGCGTGTGGATATTTGGATCAACAACGCGGGCGTTGCCCATGCCATGACCAATGTTTGGGATTTGCCGCTGGATGTCATCCAGGATGCGGTCAACGCCAATGTGTATGGCTCGATCTACGGTTCGCGTATTGCCATCAAAGGGATGTTAGAGCAGGGCGGGGGCTGGATCTATAACCTTGAAGGTTTCGGTTCGAGTGGACGCACCATGGCTGGTCTCTCCGTGTACGGTATGACCAAGGCGGCTGCCGCCTATTTTAGCAGGTCGTTGGCGAAGGAAGTGGCGAGTACGCCTGTCAAAGTGGCTACGATTCAACCTGGCATGGTCATCACCGACATGGTCACGGGTCAGTATAAAACGCCTGAAGAGTTGGAGAAAGTCAAGCCAATCTTCAATATCATTGCCAACCGCATTTCAGATGTCGTGCCGTGGATTGCCGACCAGATCCTTGCCAATCAAAAGAATGGCGCGCTTCTCCAATATCAACCGCGCTGGAAATTGATGTTGAGATTCTTGACTGCGCCTTTTGTGAAGAGAAATGTGTTTGATTAACGACCGCAGACGGCTGACCGCCGACCACTTTAATGCGGTCTATCGTCGGCGGTCTGCGGTCTCAAGACTACGCAAGTCAACAGGATTAACACGCAACACATTTAGGAACATGACATGACCTTCGACCCCAACGATTTCAAACGCGCCATGGGACAGTTCGCTTCAGGCGTGACCGTGGTCACTACCAAGCATGGCGAGACGCCCGTCGGTGTGACGGCAAGTTCGTTTACGAGTCTAAGTCTCGATCCGCCGCTGGTGTTGGTTTCGCTCAACAAAAAACTGTTCACGCATAACGTTATTGCTGAAAGTGGTTTTTTTGCCGTCAATGTTTTATCTGCGCGGCAATTGGAAATTGGAATGCGCTTTGCAGGCATGAAGCCTGAGATCAAGGACCGATTCGCAGGCTTGAAGACTCACACCGCAGTGACAGGAAGTCCGCTGTTGCCTGATTCGCTGGCATGGGTGGACTGTACCGTCTGGGCGACGTATGACGGCGGCGACCATACCATCTTTGTCGGCGAAGTGCGCGACCTGTCTGTGTC
Organism: Chloroflexota bacterium; assembly: GCA_039961775.1. Taxonomy (GTDB): domain Bacteria; phylum Chloroflexota; class Anaerolineae; order Anaerolineales; family Villigracilaceae; genus Defluviilinea. The sequence continues at coordinate 10,097 of JABRVZ010000011.1, read as the reverse complement.
AGAGTTGGACATGCCCCTTCTTTACCACAACAGGCTTTGGCGTCGAAGTGAGGCGATTGAAATCCCCACGGTGCCGATTGAAGCCACTTTGGTAGAAGTCGGTTTGCGGGACGGAATCCAGCGTGAGGAGAAGTTCATCCCCACCGAGATGAAGGTGGAATTCGCCTCTCTCTTAGCCGACGCAGGGCTCAAACAAATCCAGGTCTCTTCCTTCGTCAATCCGAAGATCGTGCCACAGATGTCGGATGCCGAAGAGGTGTTTGCGCGCCTGCCCAAACGTGACGGCGTGACCTTTAGCGCGTTAGTGCTGAATAGGAAAGGCGTGGAGCGCGCGATCGCGGCGGGCGTGAAGCAGTTGGAAATGGGCGTGCCTGCCAGTGAAACGTTGGCGAGGAAAAACGCCAATACGACCATCGAAGAGGGTATTGCCGAAACTGCCGAGATGGTGAAGATGGCGCGTGAACATGGCGTGAAAGTGCGCGTCGGTGTGCAGGTGGCGTTCGGCTGTGCGTATGAAGGCAAGATCGAACAGGCGAAAGTCGTTTCGATGGCGCGTCGTTTTTTGGCGATGGGTATTGATGAACTCTCGCTGGCGGACTCGGCTGGACTGGGAAACCCGCAACTCGTGCGCCGCGTGGTGCAGGAAGTTCTGCCGCTGGCAGGCAACGTGCCTGTGGTTTTGCACTTGCACGATACGCGCGGACAAGGTCTGGCGAATTTGTTGTCCGCGTTGAAATCAGGCGTAACCATGTTCGATACATCGTTTGGTGGACTCGGTGGTTGTCCGTTCATTCAGACAGCGAAGGGTAACGTCGCCACCGAAGATACTGCGAATATGCTGCACGAAATGGGCATTCAAACCGGCGTGGATATTAAGAAGGTTGCTGAACTCTCGCGCCGCATGGAAGAATTTTTAGGCAAGGAATTGCCTGCGAAGATGGCGCACTTGATTTGACGGCAGACGACTGACCGTAGACTGCTTGTAGATGCCGTCTGTCGTCCGCGGTCGGCGGTCAAGGAACTTATGAAACAAACCATTAGCGAAAAAATCCTTTCCCGTCACGCAAACAAACCCGTAAAAGCGGGCGATATTGTCATTGTCCGCGTGGACGGCGTGATGGCAACCGACGCCACTGCGCCGTTTGCCATCAAGGCGTTCCGTCAGATGGGAGGGAAGAAACTTTGGGACAGCGAACGTGTGTCGTTGATTATTGACCATGCTTCGCCCGCTCCGAATGAAACGGTTGCGAATTTACACAAACTCATGCGCGATTTTTCTGCGGAGATGGGCTGCCGCCTGTACGACATCGGCGAAGGAATTTGTCACCAGTTGATGGTGGAGAACGCTCACGTCAAGCCTGGCGACCTTTTTCTTGGCGCAGACTCGCACTCCCCCACCTATGGCGCATTGAACGCCTTCGGAACCGGCGTCGGTTCGACGGATCTAGCCGCGACGATGCTGACGGGCAAAACCTGGCTGAAAGTGCCGAAGACCATCAAAATCACATTGAACGGCGAGATGAAAAAAGGCGTGACCGCCAAAGACGTAGTTTTATTTTTGGTCAAACAACTCGGCTCAGAGGGCGCGAATTACCAAGCCGTCGAGTTCACTGGTGAGACAGTCAAAAGCATGACTCTTGCCAGCCGCATGGCGCTTGCCAACATGAGTTCCGAAATGGGAGCAAAGGCGGGCTTGGTTGACCCGTCAGGGTTGGAATTGCCCTATGAGTTTGAACCAACTTTCCCTGATTCTGATGCGGAATACGTCCGCGAGTTGACCTTCGACGTTTCCTCTCTTCGTCCGCAGATTGCCAAGCCGCATTCGCCTGAGAACGTCGTCGCCATTGACGATGTTCTCGGCACGAAAATCCATTATGCCTTCATTGGCTCATGTACCAACACGCGGCTCGAAGATTTGCACGCCGCAGCGGATGTGTTGAAAGGTAAGAAACTCACCAGCGTCCGCCTCATCATTGCGCCCGCGTCCAGGAAAGTTTTCAACGATGCGCTCAAAGATGGCACGATTCAAATCCTCTCGGACGCTGGTGCGACCTTTATTACTTCGGGCTGTGGTCCGTGTGTGGGTTCGCATCTCGGCGTGCCTGGCGATGGGGAAGTGGTCATCTCGTCCACGAACCGTAATTTTCAAGGACGCATGGGCAACCCCAAAGCGCAAATCTATCTCGCTTCACCCGCTGTTGTGGCAGCATCGGCGCTGGCAGGTGAGATTGTGGAGCCGAATTTATGACCGCAAAAATACGACCGCAGACCATAGACCGCCGACCGCAATTACCATTTACCAACACTTGCACCGCACGCAAGTGCAGGTGTTACCAACCGTCCGTCGTTAGTGGTCTGCGGTCAAAACTCGGAAACCAATAACACTATGTCTCACCCCACCGCCCACGTTTACCCAATCGACAACATCGACACCGACCGCATCATCCCAGGCAAATACACCAAAACCCTGGATATGTCCGCGCTGGCTGCGCATGTGTTGGAAGACCTCGACCCTGAATTTTCAAAAAAAGTTCAGCAAGGCGATATCCTAGTGGCTGGAAACAACTTTGGCTGCGGCTCATCGCGTGAGCAGGCGCCGATCGCGCTCAAAGCCGCGGGTGTTTCGGTGGTGGTTGCGAAAACCTTTGCGCGTATTTTTTATCGCAACGCCATCAACATCGGTCTGCCCGTCATTGAAGTGGAACATCACAACATTCAATCGGGCGATTCGATTTCGGTTGACCTTGAGCATGGCGTCGTCACAAATCATACAAGGAATGAAACTTATCAAGCCACCAAAATGCCACAGCAGATGATCGACATTCTCAACGCGGGAGGCTTGGTGAATTATTTGGTGACGCATGGCGATTATGTGTAAACGACCGCTGGCGACCGACCGCCGACCACAATTCCCATTTACCAATTACCAGCCGCCCGCCATCTGCGGTCTGCCGTCGAACCTCAAACCATGACCCTCCACCCTCTCTCCTCTCTCCGCGTTCTCGAATTCAGCCATGCCGTGCTGGGTCCTGCCTGTGGTCTCATCCTCGCCGACCTCGGCGCGGAGGTCATTCGCATCGAGCCACCCAGCGGCGACCCCACGCGTAACCTCAAAGGCTTCGGCACGGGCTATTATCCCTTTTTCAATCGCAACAAAAAGAGTCTCGCCATTGACATCAAAACCGACGCGGGGCGCGAAATCATTTTCAAATTATTGGAAACGACGGATGTCCTCATCGAAAATTTTGGACCTGGCACCATGGATCGTCTTGGCTTTGGATATGAAGCCCTCGCTTCACGCTACCCGACGCTTGTGTACTGCTCTCTGAAAGGATTCCTCCCTGGACCTTATGCCTCCCGCCTCGCGCTCGACGAAGTCGTCCAAATGATGAGCGGACTCGCCTACATGACGGGTCCCGTCGGTCAACCGCTTCGCATGGGCGCATCCGTCATTGACGTGACCACAGGCATGATGGGCGCGCTGGCTGTCCTTGCCGCCTTGCGCGAACGGCACGCCACAGGCAAAGGTCAACTCGTGAAGAGCGCATTATTTGAAACGGCTGCGTTTCTCATGGGACATCACATGGCATACGCGGCTGTGACCAAAGAGCCTGTCCCACCGATGCCCGCGCGGGTCAGTGCATGGGCGATCTATCGCACATTCCAAACCAGCGATAACGAATTGGTCTTCATTGGCGTGACCAGTGACAAGCAATGGACGCGCTTCTGTGAGGTCTTCGGGCGGCAAGACTGGCTTGCGGATGAGCGTCTTGCCACGAACAATAGGCGCATCGAACAACGTGAGTGGTTTCTGCCGCAGGTGGCGGAGATGATCTGCAAATACTCCAAAGCGGAAGTCATCAAGCGTTGCGAAATCGCCGAGTTGCCTTTCTCTCCCGTCGCCAAACCCGAAGACCTCTTCGCTGATGAACAATTGGTTCACGGCGGCAGTTTGCTGGAAACGACTTTGCCCAATGGAGATGTGACCCAACTTCCACGACTGCCGTTCTTGATGAACGGCGCAGGCTCAGGGCTGGAAATGAACCCGCCCAAAGTTGGCGAACACTCGCGGGAAGTGTTGGCGAGCGCTGGGCTTGACACTGACGAGATCGAAGAATTAATCGGCAAAGGTATTGTGGTTGGATGAAGAAAACGACTGCGGACGACTGACTGCCGACCATGCTTAATAAATGGTCTGCCGTCCGCGGTCTGCGGTCAAAACATCAAGATACAAATTTTTTAGGAGACATCATGTACGACTTAATCATCAAGAACACAAAACTTGTCCGCCCAAACCAGACGAGCGTCGAGGTGGCAGATATCGCCGTCAGCGGAGGGAAGGTTCAGAGGGTAGCGCCAGCCATCCCTGTGGAAGAGGCGAAAGAAGTCCACGATGCGAAGGGACTGTTGGCGTTCCCTGGTCTGGTGGATGGTCACATGCACGTCGGAATCTATTCTCCGTTGGCGGAGGATGCAGTCACCGAGTCGAAAGCGGCGGCAATGGGTGGAGTGACGAGCGCCATCACATATTTCCGCACGGGCGAATATTATTTGAACAAAGGCGGCGCGTATAAGGATTTTTATCCTGAAGTCTTGGAACTTTCGAAGGGCAGGTATTGGGTAGATTATGCGTACCACCTTGCGCCGATCAACCGCGTTCACATTGATGAGATGCCGATGCTGATGGATGACTTCGGCGTGTCGTCGTTCAAGATCTTTATGTTTTATGGCGGTCATGGGCTGCATGGCAAGTCTGACCAGCAGCATAATTTTTTGAAACTCGAAGACGATGAGAAATATGACTTTGCGCATTTCGAGTTTATCATGCGCAAGTTGCGCGAGATGATCGAATCGAACCCGAAACAAGCGCCGTACATCAGTTTGAGTTTGCATTGCGAAGTGGCGGATATTTTGAAAGCGTACACTTCGATTGTTCAAAAGGAAGGCAAGTTGAAGGGACTGCGCGCGTATAACGCGGCGCGTCCGCCGCACAGCGAAGGCTTGGCGGTGTTCATCGCTTCGTATCTCGCGCATGAAACCAGTTGTGCAAATATCAACCTGTTGCATTTGAGTTCTCGCAAGGCGCTCGAAGCCGCGTTGATGATGCGTGACTTGTTCCCGCATATCAACTTCAGGCGCGAAGTAACGATTGGGCATTTGTTATTGGATGTGGATGAACCCAACGGCGTGCTGGCGAAGGTCAATCCGCCGATCCGCCCGCGTGCGGATGTGGAGTTTTTGTGGGAGAAGGTCTTGAGCGGCGATGTGGATTGGGTGGTCAGCGACCATGCCTGCTGTTCGACCGAGATGAAATATAACGCCGAACATCCCGATGATATTTGGATGGCGAAGTCTGGCTTTGGCGGCACGGAATACCTGTTGAGCGGATTGCACAGCGAAGGCTCCAAACGCGGGCTGTCCTTGAATCGCATGGCAGAACTAGTTTGTTGGAATCCAGCCCAGCGTTACGGACTTTTATCAAAGGGCGACATCGCCGAAGGCTACGACGCAGATATTGTTTTATTTGACCCAAACGAATCGTTTGTCGTGCGCGCGGCGGAGTCCGAATCGGGGCAGGGATATACTCCGTTTGAAGGACATGAGTTAACAGGCAAGGTCAAAGCCACTTTTGTAAGAGGCAACAAAGTATTTGAAAACGGAAAAATTATCGGCGAAGCAAAAGGTCAATATATAAAGAGACCAACGGTTTAATTACCCAGCCACAGACGCCGGACCGTAAACCGCGATTTGCAAATAGTCTACCGTCCGCGGTCTGCGGTTCGAGCATTCACAAAGTGTCACAATCAAATGCTTACCAAAAAATAGGAACTGGATGATGACAAAACTCACCGCCGAATTTTTGTTTGATGATCTGACCCCCGCCGAACGTGCGCGTGCCGAACGCGTCGAATCAATCCTCGACGAATTGCGGGCTCACGCCGAAGAAGCCGACGCCAGCGGACGATTCTACGAGCCGCACCGCGAAACGCTCGCGAAGGCTGGCTTGCTGGGACTCGTCATCCCTGAAGTGTATGGCGGGCTGGGCGGAAACTTGCGCGACCTCGCCGCCGCAACCTTTGCGATGGGCACGGCGTGTCCCTCCACCGCGTTGGCATATTTCTTTCATTGCTCCACATCGTCACGCGGATTGCTTGCGCTGGAAGCCATTGAAGAGGGCAAATTCAGCGAAGAGGAAATCCCTGTTGTGAGAGCCTTTGCGGAAAATGTTTTACACAGAATGGGAACAAAGAAACAATTGCTCGGAAACTTCGCCAGTGAAACTACCAAGTCGTCGCAGAGTGCGGTTTTTATTTCCACAGAAGCCGAGAAAGTGGAAGGCGGCTGGAAGCTCAACGGCGTGAAATCGTTCGGCTGTAACACAGGCGTTGCGGACGCATATTTGGTGGCGGCAAAACTCAAAGGGTACGATACGGCTGAAGGCTTGAGCATGTTCTTCGTCCCGCGTGAGGCGGATGGCGTGAAGGAACGTCCGCAATGGGACGCGCTGGGCATGCGTGCTACCGCGTCACATGGCATCATCCTTGAAAATGTCTTCGTGCCTGATGAAGAGTCGCTGGCGCTCCCTGGCGCGTTTGTCAAATTAATGCAAGCCAGCCGCGGCTCGTTGATGGGCAACCAGCCTGCAATTTCCGCCATCTATCTTGGCGCGGCGAAGGCGGCGTACGATTACGCGCTCGAAAAAACGATGAGCATGAAATTTGAAGACACAGGCAAGCCGATTGCCACCAGCCCGTTTCATCAGGAACTGATTGGCAAGATGACCGTCGAACTCGAAACCGCGCGTTTGTGGCTTCGCCGTCAAATTGATTTGGAAACTGCCGAGCCGCCCATCGCCTCAAAGACCGAAGTCGTCCAACACTGGCGCATGGCAAAAGGCACAGCCTCTGAAGCCTGTTTTGAAGTGGCGCAACTCGCCCTCAAAATGACGGGCACCAGCGGCACAGCGAATCGCGGCGTGATTGCTCGTATGCTGCGCGATATTGCGATGAGTCTGGTCATGGCATTCCCTGCCGAACGCGGAAGACTCGAAGCGGCAAAGTCCATCACCGACGGCGCGGAGACGAAGTCGTTTACGGTTTCGGAAAAGAAATGACCATCGACCGCTCACGGCAGACCGCAAAGAAAGAGGAAAAACAAAAGAAGCGGTCTACGGTCAGCCGTCTTTCCTATTTCTTTCGTTCGCAAGACATCATCATTTATCTACCGCCATAAGGAGTCAATCATGTCATTCCCCGAAATCAAAATGCCCCCGCTCGATGAAGTAAAAAAACATTTCAATCTGTTCGATTACATTGACGGCGAACGCATTCCGCCCACAATAGATATGAAAGCCTTTGTGCATAATCCCAACACAGGCGAAAAGATTGCGCCACAAATGGCGACTAGTGATGAAAACATCGAACGCGCTTTACAGGTTGCACAGCGTTTACATGAAGCGGGTGAGTGGGCGAACACGTCCCCCGAAAAACGCGCTGAAATTCTCGATAACGCCGCCAATCACCTGATGGGACTTGTCCCAATGATTGCCGCGGTCGAATCTTACAACACGGGTATCGTCTTCAGCACTACGAGTTTTGTCAATGCCATTGTATGGCTGGCGTTCAAAGCCGCCGCGGGCGTCCTCCGCAGCGGATATGTCGTCAGCAAAGTCCCGGGTCCGCACGGCGATGTGGAAATTCTGCGCAAGCCGTTGGGCGTGGCGGTTGCCATCGTTCCGTGGAACTCTCCCGCCGCGCTTGCCGCGCACAAAGTGGCAAATGCGCTCGCCGCAGGCTGCCCCGTTATTCTCAAGCCTACTGAGTGGGCGCCATATTCTTGTTTGCTCCTCGTTGATGGACTTGAGGCGGCAGGTTTGCCCAAGGGTTTATTTCAAATTGTCAACGGCGGCGCGGATGTCGGCGCAAAACTTGTCGGCGATAAGCGCGTGCGCGCCGTTTCGTTCACGGGCGGTTTGCAGGGCGGGCGCGCGGTTGCGGCGGCGTGCGCTCATGATTTCAAATCGCTGCAACTCGAACTCGGCGGCAACAATGCGATGGTCGTGCTGCCAGATGCCGACATCGAAAAGGTCGCCGATGGCATTGTGGCGGGCATGACCACGCTCAACGGTCAGTGGTGCCGCGCGCTCGGTCGGCTCATCGTCCACGAGTCGATTCAGGAGCAAGTCCTCAACGCCGCGCTGGAGAAATTCAAATCCATCAAAGCGGGCGACGCGCTCTCGATGGAGTCCCAACTTGGACCGCTCGCCAACGCAGCCCATCACAAACGGATTCTGGACGCTGTGAACGCGCTCAAAGCCAAAGGCGGACAGGCGCATCACACCACGCCCGTGCCTGATTCTGGTTACTATCTTGCTCCCACGCTGATTACGGGAATCGCCCCCGAAGAGACACTCGAAGAAATCTTTGGACCCGTTGCCACCGTCCACACTTTCAAAACCGACGCCGAAGCCGTGAAACTCGCCAACCAGACTCCTTATGGTCTGGGCGGTTATGTCTATTCCAGCGACGAAGACCATGCCATGCAAATCGCCCGTCAAATGAATACGGGCGGAGTCAAAATCAACGGGGTGAGCCTGCTTGAATTGAATGTTGATGCGCCGCGCCCCGCCTGGGGACTGAGCGGCTTCGGCGAAGAAGGCACACTGGAGACGTTCGATGTGTTTTGCGGAAAGTCTGTTGTAGGGGTTGCAGGAAAATAATTGAGACCACCGACCACAGACGGCTGACGTCTGCGGTCAATCAATTTGCACAAGGAGAAAAATCAATGCCAACCGTTCGTAACAATGAGTTCAAGATCGGAGATACCTTTGTCACCCTGATCGGCGACGAAGTCAAAGTCGGCGATGCTGCGCCTGAGTTCACTTCGGTGATCGCAGGCTGGACGAAAGTCAATCCCATCCGGGAGTCCAAAGGCAAGGTGATTATCCTTTCGGCTGTCCCTTCGCTGGATACGGATGTGTGCGACCGCGAGACGCGCCGTTTCAATGAAGAAGCCGCCAAATTGAGCGATGACATTGTCATCTACACCATCAGTTGTGATTTCCCTATGGCGCAAAAACGCTGGTGCGGCGCGGCGGGCGTGGATAAGGTTAAAGTCGTATCCGATGTGGTGGATGCGGATTTTGGAATCAAATATGGCGTTTTGATTAAGGAGCGCCGTTACTTGCGCCGTTCCGTTTTTATTGTTGGGCGGGATGGTAAGTTAACTTATGTCAATTATTTGCCCGCGCTGGGCGATGAACCCAATTATGAAGAGGTCATTGCCGCGGCGAAGCAGGCTTTGAATGCATAACGGCTTTGGTGCACGAAAATTCGACCGAGCGCTGGCACAGCGCGGCGGGATAGAAAAAAAAGACTTCTGAAGTTTTTGCGAAGTACCCCGAAACGCAGCGGAGGGGCGCAAACTTCGGAAGTCTTGTCTTGAGCCACCGATGGGATTTGAACCCATGACCTGACGATTACGAATCGTCTGCACTGCCAGCTGTGCTACGGTGGCTTATTTACCTTCAATTTACTAGGTTTTATGGGGGTATTTTACCATAGTCTTATGGTCTAAATTGACTTTTTAATCGTCAGGTCATGGGTTCAAATCCCATCGGTGGCTATAAAATTATCACAAAATAGATGGTTCTGCTATACTTATATAAAAACAATCGGGGGAAGTTTAGAGTGAAAGCCCCAATCCATATAATTAACACTAATTCAACGAAGTTATTATAATTAATTATAAAAGAATGTATTAGGGGGACATTTTACAATTCTGAGGGGATTCTGGGAGGAAACCATGACTAATAAAAGACAATTACAGAGAAATAAACTACAAAAAGAGCTAGAAAGATGGGTAGCACTCACTATTACAGGGGAAAAGAATGAAGAAGCCCTACAAAAAGTGGCTGAAACAGCTCATAAGATTGCAATTTTAGATATGGAGAAAAACAGACTGACTGATTTTTTAGAAAGCTCAATAGATTTCTTGGTTAACTCACCTTACGCAGCCAGTTGAACAGGATTGAGTTCCTGCAACTTGGCATAAGCGGCATGAATAGCGTGCAAGTACAGTTTGGATTTGAGCGCAAA
>JABRVZ010000010.1:0-20570 GCA_039961775.1 Chloroflexota bacterium | reverse complement strand
GCCCATCCCCACTGACACCGCCACCCCTGAACCGGAAGACACCGCCACCCCCACCGCCACATCGCAGGTAATCGCTGTCATCACCAACACACAAGGCACCGAAGTCCCCCTCTGCGACAGCCTCACCTTCGTCGCAGACGTGACCATCCCCGACGGCACCGTCATGGCGCCCGGGCAGGAATTCACCAAAACCTGGCGCGTCAAAAACACCGGCGTCTGCCCGTGGGGAGCGGGGTACGTCCTCGCCTATGCCGGCTACTCGAACCAGATGTCCGGTCAATTCATCCCCCTCACCGTGGTCGTCCAGCCGGGCGAGGAGGTCGAAGTCTCCGTCCAATTCAAAGCCCCCACCCAGGTGGGCGAATACGTGAGCGCCTGGGCGATGAAAAACCCGCAGGGACGAACCTTCCCGCAGATTATCTTCGTCAAAATCATCGTCCAATAATCATAGCCGCCTCCGCTCGAATGACACGAATGCAGCAAATTTTCTTCGAGAAATTCGTGAAAATTCGATGCAAAAGAGAACCGAGCCTTATTGCAAATAAAGTCCAATAACTTCGTGACGCAAGACCTCAAGCAACTCATCAAAGACAAGGCACGCCAGTTGGGATTCGTCCTGACTGGCGTGACGCTTCCTGACCCGCCCCCGCACTACGCCGCCTTCGAAAACTGGCTCGCCCAGGGGCGTCACGGCGCGATGGGCTACCTCGCCAGCGAACGCTCCCGCCTGCGCCGCGCCGACCCGCGCCAAATCCTCCCCGAATGCAAATCCATCCTCGTCCTTGCCACGCCATATTCCCCCCCTTCTCCCGCAAAAAGAGGGGACGGAGATGAAGTGGGGGCGAGGGTTGCCGCCTACGCCCGCGGACTAGACTACCACGACGTCCTCCCCGCCCGAATGCAGGAACTCGTTCAATTCATCGAAGAGCAGGTCAGAGGTCCCGTAAAGAACCGCTGGTACACCGACACCGGTCCCCTCCTCGAGCGCGACCTCGCTCAACGCGCCGGTCTCGGCTGGATCGGCAAAAACACCTGCCTCATCCACCCCCGTCACGGCTCCTATTTCCTCCTTTCCGAAATCCTGCTCGACCTCCCCCTCGAACCCGACCCGCCCTTCGTCACCGACCACTGCGGCGCCTGCACGCGCTGCATCCAGGCTTGCCCCACCGCCTGCATCCTGCCCGACCGCACCCTCGACGCGCGCAAGTGCATCTCCTACCTCACCATCGAACTCAAAGACGACATCCCCCTCGAACTGCGTGAAAAGATTGGAGATTGGGCATTCGGATGCGACATCTGCCAGATAGTCTGCCCGTGGAATCGATTCGCCTCCGAAGGCGACCCTGCTTTCGAGCCGAACGCCCCGCTTCCCTCCCCGACCGAGGAACTGACTCTCACCCCCCAGGCTTTTAACCAACGCTTCAAGCGGAGTCCCGTCAAACGAACCAAACGGCGCGGCTACCTGCGCAACATCGCCGTCGTGTTGGGCAACATCGGCAGCCTGCACCACCTGCCCGTCCTGCAAACCGCCCTCACCGACGAAGAACCCCTGATCCGCGAACATGCGGGCTGGGCAATCGAACAAATAGGCAAAAGGGCAAATAAGCAAATGGGCAAATAGGCAATTACCAATTCCCTAATTCCCCAATTTACCAATCTCCCAATTTACCAACCTCCCAACAACCATGAAACAACTCCTCATTGCCACCAACAACAAAGGCAAACTTGCCGAATTCCACGAACTGCTCGACGACCTCGGCATTGACCTCGTCTCCCCTTCCCAAATCGGGCTCGACCTGGATGTTGTCGAAGACGGACTCACCTACGCCGAAAACGCGGCAAAAAAAGCCCTCGCCTTCGCACACGCCAGCGGACTGACCTCCCTCGCCGACGACTCGGGTCTCGAGGTGGACGCCCTCGGCGGCGAGCCGGGCTTATACTCCGCTCGCTACGGCTCTCCGGATGGCAACAAACTATCGGACGTAGAACGGCGCCAATATCTGCTGGAGAAACTCTCCGCCTTCCCCCGCCCGTGGACTGCCCGATTCCACGCCACCATTGCCATTGCAGCGCCCAATCGCCAATTACAAATTACCGATGGCATCTGTGAAGGCGAAATCATCCCCGAAGAGCGCGGGGCGGGCGGTTTTGGCTACGACCCCATCTTTCTCCTGCCAGAGTTGGGAAAGACCATGGCAGAACTCAGCATGGACGAAAAAAACCGCCTCAGCCATCGAGCCAGGGCGGTGATGAAAGCCAGGGGAATACTCAAAGAGATATTCGGCTGATTACCCCTTCGCGTGGTGCAGGCGGTCGGCGGCTTCCTCCGAAAGCGGAATGTAAACCTGGATGCGCGTCCCTTTGCCGGGGGCTGAGTCGATGTTCAACAATCCGTTCACCAGTTCGGTGCGCTCGCGCAGGTTGATCATCCCCAGGCTTCCGCGCTTGTCGTAGGATTTGTTCACCGCCGCCACATCGAAGCCCACGCCGTCGTCCTCGATTTCCAGCAGGGCAATTTCCTTCTCAAAGGGGCGCAGACGCACCCAAATATGCGCCGCGCTGGCATGTTTGCGGGCGTTGTTGACCGCCTCCTCGATGATATAGAAAATCACGCCCTGCTTGCCCATCTCCATGTTTTCCAGCACGCTCTCATCCACGTTGATGACCACATTCTGCGTGAACGTCTCGCGCATCTTCTCCGCCATTGCCTGAAGCGCGGCGTTCAATCCCTGCGACTCGAGAATGAGCGGGCGCAGGGTGAACAGCATGTGCCGAATCTCCTTTGTGGTGCGGAGCGCCAGTTCCTCGATCTTGTGCAGTTCATCCACGGCGTCCTGCGGATTCTTCGCCATCATGCGGCGGACAAGATTGATGCGCATTGCCATCGCCGCCACCGACTGGGTGGGACCGTCGTGCAGGTCGCGCGCCAGTTTCTTGCGCGTCTCTTCCTGGACCTCCACCATGCGTTCCTTTTCCTCGACCAGATCCTGATACAAACTCGCGTTCTGCACCGCAATCACCGACTGCCTGCCGATGATGTCGAGCAGTTCGCGGCGTTCCTTTGTGAAGTAGTTTGGGTCGGGGTGGGCAAACAGCATCGCGCCATAGACGTTGAAACCGCTCCGAAGGGGCAGGCAATAAGCGGAGGAACACGAGCGTAAAGCCACGATGCGCCCCAGTTCCGGGTCGTAGCCCACATCCTGCACCAGCGTCGCCTCACCGTCATCCAGCACCCGTTTGAGGATGCCTTCCTTGCCGTGCAGGGTGACGCGCAGGTCGGCATTGGTGAAGCGGCGCGCCGAGCCAACGCGCAATTCACCCTCTCGAATCAAAAACGCCGCGCTGACCAGCCGCTCGTCGCGTTCCTCGTCGGGGTCAACGATGGGGTTGAGGGCGTTGTAGCCCAGGTCGAGGGCGGCGTCGAGGACGCGTTTGTAACTGAGAGTCGCCGTCAGCGAGGAGGTCAGTTCGTAGATGGCGCGCAGGCGTTCGGTCTCAGCGCGGCGGCGGCGTTCTTCCGCATCCACCCGCACCTGACGGGAGGTGCGCAGGCTTCGCATCCCAAACCGCCCAATCAATCCGCCTGCCACTCCCATCGCCAGTGTAACGACAATGTCATTCGAAACAGAGAAGCGCAGAACGATAAATTGCAAAATGGCAAACGTCAGCGCGGCAAGAAACGCCCCCCAAAGTTCGAAATAAATTGCTCCCGCAAAAATGGGGAGCGCCGCCGTCCACATGGACGCGCCGCCCGGCTGAAGGCTCTGCGTGACAAAAAACAGCGCCGAGAGCAGAAAATCCACACCCAGCGCGATATGACGGTGAGACGGCAGGCGCATGCTTACCCCTGCCAGCACGCTCATGACAATATTCCATGCCAGCAGCGCCGCCAGCGCCCAAAAAGGCGGAGCGCCGATCTGCCCGCGCAGCGCCAGCGACAGGGTGAGAATCACCAGCATCAGCCAGCGCAGGGAGGCGGCGAACCAATCGGCGGTGTAGGGCGTTTCGTACCGTTGCATGAGTCAATCATACCCCAAATCAAATCTCAGTAGAACTCTTGCACAAGTAAAAAAGAAACCCTTTATCCACGAATTTCACGAAGTCGCGCGGATTTTTTCTACAAATCTGTGAAACTCAGTGTAAGTGGCGAAAAACCGTACATCTGGTGAAGGGCCGCAACTTGGGAAACTACTAAATCTGGCATTCTGCGGGCGGCGTTGCAGGGGGATTAGAGTTCGTACCCCATTCGGGAGAGATACGCTCCCATCTTCTCCCGCAGGATTGCCTGTTGTTCGGGCGTGTACGCCTCGCGGAACCTGCCGATCTTGCCTTTGTAGAAATGCAGACCCTGCTGACCCTCCGCTGCGCCGGGACGATACTTCTCGATCACTGCGCGGACTTCGGGACTGCTCCCGTCCAACTGGAGGAATCCAACCAAACGCGCCGCCTCTGCGTCATAGTTCGTGAGCAGGTCTTCGTAACGCGCCGTCAGCACGTCTTTTTCTTTCATCCAAGCCTCCCAAATGTGGGCATAGTCCATAATGAAGGCAAGGCTCGTGTCGAAATCGGTGAGATGCGAAAAGGCGTTGGGGCGTCCCTTTTGCAGCGCTCGCTGACCGTAATCATAAGCCGAGAGCATGGCATCGCGCGGGTCGCGGTAAATGTAGGTGATGCGGAGCAAGCCCAGGCGCTGGAGGAGGCGGGATGAAACCGAAGGTCCCGCATGCGCTTTGATGACGAAATTGTTGCCCAGCAGGGCAGGCACTGCAACCATCGCCATCCGCCGCACCGAAAGGACGCCGATGTTGCAGTTGACCTCCGTCAGAATGCTTTGCAGACGATATTTCTCGCGGATGAGACGCGCGTCGGTGTAGCCTGCCGTCTGCATGAGGTCATGGATAAGATTGTAATGCCAGCCGGAACCTGCGCGCGGCATGCCAACGGAAAGTACGATCATTTCTGCTCCTGCCCTTCTCCTTGTTCCCTTCGGGGATGGTTCGCAAGGAGATGGGTTGGGGTGAGGTTGTTTTCTGATTCTAACGCAAACGAAACGACACCGGCGAGAATGCCCAAATTGACCCACATCTCCGGCATGGCAAACGAATCCTGCGAGATGCCCTGCGCGGCAACCGCAACCACGCTGAAGAATCCCGCCGCGCCGACGAACCACCAGAATGGCTCCGCCCGGCGCAAGCCGTGGAGCGCGTACGCCAGCAGGTTGAAGAGGAAAGAAAGATACACGAGAAAGCCGGGCAAACCCGTCTCCGTCAGCAGGCGCACGTATAAATTCTTCGGGTTGGGATACAAATTCGAGGAGGGACTCAACTGCCGCGCAATCTCCGGCACCCCGCTCAACGCCCAATCGGGCATATTCGCGTACATGCGGAAGCCGCTCGCGCCCAGCCCCACGCCCGTGAGCGGATGCGACTGGAACGCCTCCCACGCTGCGACCACATACGCCAGCCGCGGACCGAGATACGCGTCAATGGCGTAATCCCACAAACTCTCGGCAGACGACTTCCACAGCGCGGCGATGTAGCCCTTGTCCGCGAGGAAGACTCCCGCGCCGGCGAGCGCGCCAATCAGGATGAGGCTGACGCCGATCCGACTCGCCGCCGCCTGTATCCTCCCCCATTTACCTTTTCCTTCGCTGTGGCGGAATCCTGCCCGAAACCACGCCGACGCCTCCTTCCTCACCTCCGAACCCGCCACAAGAAACGTGAGAATCACCGCCCCCGCTGTGATGAACAGCCCGCCGCGCGAGTAGGTGAGCAGGAGCGTGACCAACCCGCCGAGGAGGAGCGCAGGTTCCAGCCATTTGAACTTCGTCAGGCGGTATTTCGCCAGCAGGGAAGCGAACAGCCAGGGCAGGTAGAGCGCCGCCAGTTGCCCTGCCAGCCACGAAGGCTCGTAGGCAAAGCCCGCGATGCGCCGGTTGCGCGGAAGCCCGCGAATCGAAAACAAGGTTTGGATTTTGTTCAACTCGCCGCGCAGACCAAGTTGCAGTCCCACCGCCTGAATGCCTCCCCAGACGATGTGCAGTACCAGCCCCGCCAACAGCCACTTGAGGGAGAATTTCAGGTCGGCTTCGTCGCGGTTCATCCACACGGCGGCGAGGAAAAAGGACAAGCCGATGACCAGCGTCACCCAGGCGCGCAGGGCGCGGTCGAAGTAGGTTTGCCCGCGCAGTTCGAGGGGGGCGAGGAGCGAGCCGAACGCGGTGGCGAGAAGCGCCGTCAGCGTGAAGGCAAGCAGAATGGTCAGCGCCCCGTTCCAGGGTCGTGTGAGGCGTCGTGTCCAGATTTGGCAGAGCAGGAGCGGGAGGAGAAGCGTCAGCGGGTAGAGCGCCAGCGGGCGGACGAACGTCCCCGCGCCCATGAACGGCAGGAAGCGGAAACTGGTGACGGGCAGGGTCACGAGGGTCAGCGCCCAGAGGAATCGGGCGAGGGAGTCGAGGGTCGGTTTACGCACGCCTGTCCGTTCCAAAGAGGAGGATGACCAGCGCGCCGAGGGTCATGAGGAGGAGCGCCCCTGCAAAGAGATAGTTGGCAAGGTTGACGCGCCGCTGAAGGTTGAGGTCGGTGAGTTGTTTGGGTGAGATTTGCAGTTCGGGCGTGATGCCGAGCGAATCCGCTTCGAGTTGGCGGACGCGCGCGAGGAGGGTTTCGTCGGTTGGGTTCGCTTCGAGCGCTTTGCGGGCGGCGTCGAGCGCGGCGGCGGTCTGGATGCCCTCGCGCACCTGGTCGGTGAAGGCTTGCGCCCAAGCCGAGGCAAGCCGTTCGGCGCGGGCGGGGTCGGGAGCGTTGGCGTAAAAATGCCAGCCGCCGTCGGCGGGTTCGCTGAGTTCGAGGATGCCGCCGCGCAGTTCGGCGATGGTCACGCCGCCCGCCTCAGCGACTTTGGCAAGCGTGGCGTCTGCCCAGGCGACTTCTTCGAGTTTGCGGGCTTCGCGTTCAAGGTAATAGAACAACTCGCGGTCTGAGTCGACGGGCCACGCCTGTTCCATGTTGAAATCCACGACGACGGTGGCGCGGGCGCGGAAATCGGGCGGGAAGAGGAAGTACGCCACCCCGCCGAGGAGCGCACCAACCAGCCCGCTCAAGACCCAGAAGCGCCAGGCTTGGAGCAGGTGGATGAGGTCGTCAACGGAGGAGGGGGCGAAGAGTCGTTTTTTCACAAGGTCACCTGAATTCGTAGTGACGATTTCAATCGTCATCAGAAACGACTAAAGTCGTTACTACAGTCTCATTGATATTGCCGCATCTGGAGCCTGCGCCGCCAGTTGAGCAGGGGCGCAACCAACTTGCGTATGTAATACTTCGCCACGATGGGCGCAAGCCAGCCGCCTCCGTCTCTGCGATGAACGCGGATCATCTCGGGCCAGCAGCGGTCATCGGCGGAGATGGTCTTGCCGCTGGCGTGCAGGCGGAAGTTCGCCCACAACTGCGGCGTGTAGCGGATGGGGGCGCGGGCGGCAAGGCGCACCCACAGGTCGTAGTCCATGGCGAAGTAAAACGACGGGTCGAGCGGACCGACCTCGCGCCACAGACTGGCGCGGAAGAACGCCGCCTGTTGCGGGATGTGGACGTAGCCTCGCCGCAGGCGTGCATAATCGGTCTGGCGGGCGGCGAATTTGCCGATGACGCGCCCGGCTTCGTCAATGAAATGCGCGTCGCCATAGACCAGTCCCACGTCGGGATGTTCCTGCAGGTAGCGCACCGCCGCAGAGACCGCACCGGGCTCGTAAGTATCGTCCGAGTTGAGCCAGGCGAGGATTTCGCCGCGCGCCCGCGCAAATCCCTTGTTGATGGCGTCGGTCTGACCGCGGTCAGGTTCCGAGACCCACCAGGCGAGGCGGTCGGCATACTTGCGAATGACCTCCACCGAACCGTCGGTCGAGCCGCCGTCCACGATGAGGTATTCGAGGTTGGGGTAATCCTGCCCCAGCACAGAGCGGATGGTCGCTTCGAGGAAGCGCGCCTGATTGAAGGAAGGGGTGACGATGGAAACAAGAGGTTGATTCATGACGCTCAAATCATACCATGCGGGAAAGTCCGCTTCAGTTTTTCAGCGGGCGGGTCAAATCAAAAATGACGTACCCCTCCCCCTCGGCATGGACGGGAAAATGCCCGCGCAGATAGTCCTCCAGCCCCGCCTGCCGCCTGAGTTCCTCGAAATCGGTCACGAGAAAATAGATTTTGCCCCGTGTCAGCCGCTCAAAACGAATTGCCAGGTCGCCTGCGCGCGCGCCAAAGACTTCGCTCCGCACTTCGGGCCACAACGTCACCTTCTGCCAGCCCCAATACACCAGCGGATACCCATAATCCTGCGTGACGGCAATTACCGACGGTTGATGGTCGAGCGCCTCGCCCACCTCCGCCCAAAACGCCGCCTGCGGACGATAATCCACAGCCAGCAGACGAACGCGGGACTCCCAGAAGGTCAGGACGACCACGAACAGCAGCGTCAGTCGAATCAACCAGCGCCTCCATTCGGACCTTTCAGCCTGTTCCGCCAGCCCTCGAACGGTCACCCCGCCCAAAGCCCCCAGCGAAAGCGCCGCCAGCGGCACGAGCGGCAGGCTGTAATAATCGTGGCTGGCAATGTGATAGTTGGAAATCATGCCAAAGAGAACGTAGCCTGCCCAGGCAGAGACGAGGAAAACACGGCTCTGCCGCGTGCGGAGGAATAACAGCCCCAGCAGGGTTAGCGCGAGACCCACATGTCCGAAAATGACGGCAATTTTGCCTTCCCAGCGCAGGTAGAAGAACGGGTCAACCAGCAGTTCGGGAAAGAAACGCCTGCCAAATTCAGCGCCGAGAAAGCCGGCAACAAATACGCCGTAGAAGGTGTACGCCGCGCCGGGCAGAACTGTCAGCGCCGCCATGCCCCACACCTGCGGCGTTCTCAACGCCTGCCGGAACGAATACCGCGAGAACACCGCCCCCGCGAACCCGCCCGCCACAAAGAAGACCGCCGTCAATTTGACGAAGACAGCAAGTCCGCCGGCAAGCCCCGCCGCGAATGCCCAGCGCCAGGCGGGTTGACGGCTCCAGCGCACCGCCGCCCACCAGCCAATCAGAATCAGCATGACCATCAGCGGGTCGGGCTGAAAGGATCGGCTGGCAAAAACTCCGTAGGGCAGGAGCAGGTAAAAGGTCAGAGAAAGAAGCGCTTCGTCGAGGGTCAGGAATTCGCGCGCGAGCCGGAAGAGGAAGATCCCACCGATGAGCCAGAAGAGCGAGGAGTAAATCCGAGCAAGCCACAGGCGCTCGCCGAAAATGCGGTAGGAAACGGCGACGAGCGAATCGAGCACGGGCGGCTCGAGGGTGGCATCTGCGTCGTAGGCGCGCAGGGCAACATCCCTTTGCCATTCGGGGATGTTGGAGGCATGTTGGTAATACATACCGCGCGCCTTGATGGCGGAGAACAACTGACGGGTGGGGTGAAAGTCGAGCGGCAGGTCGGTCAGGTCGGTGAGGCGGATGCCCAGCCCCAAACCGAACAAAAGCGCCAGCACAATTGCCAGCGCCCAGCGGTTCGGAGCGATGAAGGATTTGCCTTCCATAAGTCTGAAGTTTACCCGCTCTCTTTCGATTCCGACAACGCGCGTTTTTGTGCCCGCGCCTTGCGCCAGCGGTTGTAATGTTTGTGCAGGACTCCCAGCCCAAACAGGCTCAGAAAGGCAAAGAGGATGCGCTTCCACTCGACGAGCGCGGTCTTTGGATGAATGACCAGACTTCGCAGATAAGACTTGAACGCCGCCCAAGCCTGCCCGGCGTCGAGCAGGTAACGGGCGTTGATGCGGTACGCAGCGGCGCGTGACGGACGGCTGACTCGCGCCAACGCGCCTGACACACGCGGATCACGCTCCGCCCACTCCAGAATGCGAAACGCCTCCTCGCCGAACTTTGCCGCCTGCGCCACGTTCTTGGCGGATTCGTGAAAACGTCCTGCCGCCCAGCGTTGGGGGAGGTACACCATCGGCGCGAGAGCCGCCATGCGAATCCACAGGTGATGGTCGAGGAGGAAGTGAAAGGAGGGGTCGAGGAAACCAGCCTTGAGCAAAACGTCGCGCCGCATGAAGACCGCCGGCTGACCGAGGATGTGAAAGGTGAGCAGGTCTTCGAGCGTCCATTGGGCGTAATGAGGGAAGTGGATGAATTCGCCTTTTTCGTCCACGGCAACCGTGTCGCCGTACACCAGTCCTGCTTGGGGGTGCGCCTCGAACGCTTTCACTGCCGCCGTCACCGCGCCGGGCAGGTAGAAATCGTCCGAATTTATCCAGGCGATCATTTCGCCTGTGGCGCGCGCCAGTCCCTTGTTGATGGCTTCGGCTTGACCGCTGTCCTTTTCGGAGACCCAGTACGCCAGGCGGTCGGCGTACTTCCGAATGATGTCCGCCGAGCCGTCGGTGGAGGCGCCGTCAATGACGATGTACTCGATGTGCGGGTAATCCTGCTCGAGGACGGAGCGAAGCGTCTGCTCGAGGTAGCGCGCCTGATTGTAGGAGGGGGTGATGATGGAGACGAGAGGGTGTTTCAAGTTGACGGGTCGGAAGTCAAGGATTGGATGTTAGAAAAGTGAGCGGTAATCCACTTTTGGAAAGACCGTCAATTTGCCGCCGACGGTGGCATCCAACACTTCGCGTCCTGCCTTGCGGTATGCCTCGCGGGCAAGGGTGTAGCCGATTTCGGAGGTCTCCAGGTCGGGCAATTGCCAGCGGAAGCCTTTACCGAAGTAGCGCGGGTCGAAGTGATTCGGGTCGTCGCCGGTGGAAACGACGGTTTTGTTGGCGTCGCCTTTCGATGTGAAGTTATGATCCACGCCGATGAGGATAACTTGTTGAAACCCCATGTAAAACGCCAGTTGCAGGGCAACATTGGTCACGGTGGCGCCCTCCCAAATGCGGCGGGTCATATCATAGGCAAACTGCGGACCGGTATATGTGGTGTAGAGGAAGATCATATCTTCGGGCATGCGCTGAAAGTGGCGATTGGAATGCCAGGATATGAATTTCGGGATGGGCAGGGCGGAAATTTCATCGGCGCACTGTTCGATGACCAGGTCATTGATGGAGACGAAGTAGGTGGTGGTGAAGCCAAGTTCCGGGAAGAGCAGGTAGATGCGGTTCATCCCGAAGGTAAATTCGTTTTTGAGTTTGCTCAGGTCGGTCTGTTTGAGGCTGGGACCGTTGCCAATGATGAAACAGCGCTCGCCGCGATGAAGATTGTAATACTCAGCCATGCGCTGACGACTCTTCCGCCGCCAGGGATGTAAATACGCATCCGGCACTTGAGGGAGGCGGCGGATCGCATCGTAAGAATTTTTCACTACTTGCAGAACAGGGTTGGGCAGAAAAGATTTGAGAGTTTGTTTCATGGGCGAAAGTGAAAGACGAATAATTGCCGTTATTCATCCTTCATCCTTGATCGTTCATCCTTCTTTGAGTTACTCCGTACTGAGCCTTGCCGTCGCGCCGCCATCCACCACCAGCGCCTGACCGGTCATGAACGAGGATTGCTCGTTGTCCGCGAGAAAGTAGATGGCGTGCGCGATCTCTTCAGGCTTGCCCACCTTGCCGCTGACGGTCTTGCGTGCAAGGTTATCGAGCCTTTCCTGCACATCGCCGCCGCCGACGTGACCGCGATTCAGTCCCGCGCGGAGCATGGGGGTGTCCACCGCGCCGGGCAATATGGCGTTGACGCGGATGTTATCCGGCGCAAACTCGATTGCCATGGCGCGCGTCAGGGCAAGCAACCCACCCTTCGAGGCGGCATACGCGGCGATGTTAGCGGAGGTCTGAATGGCGTGAACCGATGACACATTCACAATCGCGCCGCCGTTTCGTTTGAGAAGCGGATGCGCCAGTTTGACGCCCAAAAACACCGAGCGCAGGTTCGACGCCATCACCGCGTCCCATTCCTCCACAGTAGTTTCGATCAGCGGCTTGGCAACCTGCATGGCGGCATTGTTGACCAGCACATCCAGCGAACCGGTGAATTCATGCACCCTCGCGAAGATGGCTTCCATGTCTTCGCCGCGCGAAATATCCGCTCGAATGAACAACCCATCCTGCGGAAAACCATCGCCGAAGTCGGAACGGTCCACGCCAATGACGCGCCAGCCCTTTTCCGCAAACAAAGCAACCGTGGCGCGCCCAATCCCTCCCGCCGCGCCGGTGATGAGAACGGTCTTTGCCGTCATTGTTCCTCCCTCTCGAACTTCATTCCCAAGCCTTCCACCAGATTTTTGATGGTGTTCCAATGCACCCGCTCCCATGCGGCCGGACTGGAATTGGCGTTATGCGGAGCCAGCAGGACGTTGTCCATCTTCAACAGCGGACTATCCAGAGGAAGCGGCTCCACCTCGAAGACATCCAACGCGGCTCCCCCCAGACCTCCAGCCTGGAGCGCCGCAATGAGCGCTTCCTCCTCGACAACCGGTCCGCGGGCGGTGTTGATGAGCACCGCGCCGGGTTTCATCATGGCAAAGGTATCGGCGTTCATGAGATGGTAGGAGGTGGGGTTCAAGTCGCAGTTGAGGGAAACGAAATCGGAATTCGCCAAGAGATGCGCGAGGCTCGTCATCTCGATGCCGGTTTCCGAGATAAAGACGTGGTCAATCTCCACGATATCGGTTCCGAACACTTTCATCCCAAAAGCGCGGGCGCGGCGCGTGACGGCTTTGCCGATGTTGCCCACGCCAATCACGCCGAGGGTGCATTCGCTCAGGGTTCTGCCGGGAATCTTTTCCCATTTGCCGCTTTTCATCGCCCTGTCCATCCACGGCTGGCGGCGGACGAAGGCAAGCATGTAGCCGAGAACAGTATCGGCGACGGGCGTGGTGAAAGCGTTCGGGGTGCGTCCAATTTTGATCGAATGCCGGGAGCAGGCTTCGGCGTCTATGGAATCGACGCCGGTCCCCCATTTGGAGATGACCTTGAGGCGCGGGGAGCAGGCTTCGATAACGCGCGCGGTGTAACGGTCGTCTCCACAGATTGCGCCGTCGAATTGACCAGCGTACTTCAGCAGGTCATCTTCCTCCATGCGTTCCCGCACGTCGGGAATGATGAGTTCGATGCCGTATTTGTCGAAGACAGGCTTGAAGCGATTCACAAAGGGAATCATGTAAGGGGCAGTGAAAAGGACAGCGGGCATTATTTGGTTTCCAGTCTCATACGCATGAGAATATCGGCAATTTGAAAATCGGACTCTTCGTCAATGTCCACCGCTTCGAGGCGGGGAATTTCGAACATCAACGGGCGGTCACCGATGCGGTGGCGGTTTTTCAGCAGGTTCTCGCGGGTGAAAATGTAGATGCAGGAATTCTCTTCATACATCGGAGGCAAATCCTGTGTCTGGAGCAGTTCGCGCGGGTTGTGGTTGACGGCGTTGCCGTCTTTGTCGTAGAAGCGGGTTTGCCAGCGGGTGACGGAGAAGAGGGAGTCGTAATCAGGGTACTTGGAAATTAGCAATTGGATCGCGCGGGAGATAGTCTCGGCTTTAAGCAGGGGATTGGTGCTGTGCGTTTGCAGGTAAAAATCGGCGGGAAATTGCGCCGTGTCGTGAATCAGGATTTCGTTCATCGGAATATCGTCGGCGCGGAGGTGTTCGGGGCGGACGATGAGTTTCACCTGCGGAAAGTTCTCCCGCAGTCCGTTCAGGACGGGTTCGGAATCCGTATCCACGACGATTTGCTCGACTTCCGGCACGGCGAGAAGCGTTTCGATGATGTACCGATAGAGCGGTTTGCCCGCCAACTCACGATAGTTCTTACCGGGCACACGCTGACTATGGTGCCGCATGGGGACGAGGGCAATGAGTCTGGTCATAGGTCAGTGATTATACCGAATCGGCTCCACGCCGCGTTTTTTCTCTTCGTTCTTCCTGCGTTCTCGCGGGTAGTAGAACGTCTCGCGCAACTGCGGCGTGACCAGGCTGGTCTCGCGGTGACCCATGCGCGTGCCGTGAAATTGCATGAAGCGAAACCACACGATTGAAAGCAGATTTTTCCACAAGACCCGTTCGCGCGCCGCATGCCAGACGTCGCTGAAGATGTTGGTCAGCGTCAGGCGGATGAAATCGTAGAAGTTGAAATGCGCTTCGGGATAAATTTTTCGCAATGCCATCGCCTCGCGTCGGTAACGGTTGAACACGCCGCGCGGCGTCTCATTGTGAACATGGATGATTTCCGCCTCGGCAACATAGGCAATCTTGTAACCCTGCTCCTTTGCCCACTTGCCCCATTCCACATCCTCCAGCCCGGTCAGCGTTTCATCGTAGGGATGCCGCTCCCACAAACTGCGGCGGATGGCGGCATTGGCGTTATTGCAAAATGCGGTCGGCTGGTCGAGGCTGCTGACATCGGGATACCACTGATGAAAGATTTGCTGTTCCGAAAACTTGGCGGTTGCCGGTCCGCGCTGTTTGCCGTAGGTTAACGCCACCTTTTCATCCTCAAACGGATAAAGCAGACTCTCCAGCCAGTCGGGATACACGGGATAGACGTGCGCGCTGGCAATGACAACGAACTCCCGCGTCGCCGCCCGGACCCCGAAGTTGAGCGACCGCCCAAACGTAAACTCCGCCGGTGGAATCCGCACCACGCGTGCGCCAAAGCCTTCTGCAACCGAAACAGTCCCATCGGTCGAGCCGGAATCGACGAGGATGATTTCCACGTCGCGGACGGTCTGGTGGCGAATCCCTTCGAGCAAACGCCCGATGTGTCTTTCTTCGTTATACGCGCGGATGACAATGGAACAGTTCATTGGCAAAACAGTTCGTCCACGTAACGCTGCATTTCAGGGTCCAGAGGGAATCCCTGATCGGGCATTGCGCTGAGATTTCGGCAGGCAAGTTGCCGGTAGAAAGGTTCCTCGTTGATGCGGGTGGAGATGCTTTTGACTTGTTTTTGATTGCCAAGAAAAGCATACGCCTGCAAAAAAGGCATCCACTCCACAAGATCGTTCGGGGTGAGATTGCGCTGCTGCGCTTCAGCGCCCAAACGGGCAACATCCTCCCAATCCCCCTGCTGACGCGCTAAATCCGCTTTTTGGTAATAAAAACACCACTCACGCGGAAGTTCCGCGCCAAATCCGTAAACCGGCACGGCTGGAAAATCCGCATCCGTCACGATGTTCTCGACCTTTGAATGGCGATATGCGGCATGAACGAACGGCGGGTCATTGACGGAAAGATCGGGCCAGCGGGGGTCTAGGACATGCACACAGGCAGCCGGCAATGGCTGTGTCAGGATGAGTTGATTCTTGTAATTCGTCTCGGTGTGGACAAACTTAATCACAAGATCGGTCTGCTCGAAGGATTTGTTGCCGTTGATGATTTGCAGGATGCTGTCCTGTTCGAGCCGTGAGGCAGGCAGAGGAACATTCACCGGCATGCGTCCCTGCCAGTTGGGGTAGTAGATGAAATTGGCAGGACCCCATACCACATCGTTCCCCTCCGCATAATTGACCCCCGGATAGTACGCCACCAGCGTCGTCCCAGACCTGATGCCCGGCGCCCGCCAGACGACCTGCCGCCAAAACCCGGCGATAATTTGCTCCTCCGTGACCGCCTGTGCCGCAAGCCCGTGATGCGAAAGCACCGCCAGCCCAATCAACCCGGCAAGCAGGGCGGAGCGAAGCGTCCGCGGAAAGACGGAATGGAGCAAACCGCTCAAAAAAATCACTCCTGCCAGCGAGGCAGGGAGCGTGTATTGGGAAATGCGCTCGAAGGTCACAACACGATTGGCAAGGACCACGGGCAAAACGCCGCCCAGCGTCCCAAGCAAGCCAACCCACAGCAATTCCCGCCGCCAGGCCAAATTTTCGTCAGCCGCGTTTTCTTCCGCACCGTGCAAGCAGCGGCTGGCAAAAGCCACCAGCCCCAGGACAAGAGCGGCAAACGCCAGCCCAACGAGAATATCCCTCAGGCGGTTGTCGTAGAAGTTTTGATAAAAGGGAACAATCCACGCAAAGAGCGCCACGTTCAGCCAACTGCGCGCAAGTTCAATCAGATGCCAGAGCGCCGTCGTCGGCGAGGAGAGCAGGGCGCTCAACTGCGTGCCGGCATCCTGCGCTTTGCGCCAGTTATCGAACAGGAATTGATACCAGAACAGAAACACAGCGGGGATGAGCAAATGCGGCGCATACCGTTTCAATGCCGATGGGAGGGAAGCCGTCAACGTCTCGCCCGGCTTCTCGCGGCGGATGTACAAATACACAAAGAGGAAGCGCAACACTTCCATGCCAATGGCATATTCGACCAATGCCAGATACGCCCATCCCGAAAGCAGGGCGGCAATCGTCCAGCCGAGGCGCCGTGGCATGGACGCGGAAGAAACCGCCTTGAGCGTAAAAGCGATGGAGAAGGCTTGCAAAGCCACGCTCAACACATACGGCTGGAATTCAAATCCTGCCACCCACCACAGAAAGCCGGGAAACAACACGAACAGCACCGCCATGAAAAAATTGGCGCTGCGCTTCTTTTCCCAGACCAAATTGAACAGCCACCACGCGCCGACGCCGCCCAGCAGGCGGGTGAGGTACATCACCACATGGTAAGGAAAGGGATTGAATCCAAACCATGAAAAATACAGCGCATACAACGGTCCGCGGATGGGACGGGTGTGCAGAGGAATCTCAATCAGCGCTCTCGACCCGCTCACCAGCGCGTCGTAGAGGAAGTACCAGTCGTCGCGGTAGTAACCCATCTCGCCAATGCGCGGAAGGTAGGTCAGACCCGAAATCAGCGCAAGCAGGATGAGTTCAAACCAGCGGCTTTGTGCGAGTCGTTTCATTTCACCAGTCGTTATCCTTTTCATATCCCAGTTTGATCAACAGGTCTCCGGCAACATCCTTGAAAATCTTCTTGTGCTCAGGGGAGAAATATTTTTTCCATTCGCCGGTTTTGCCGGAGCGGAAGGTGGGGGACTTTGTCGGGTTGATGGAGGCTTCGAGGGATTCGAGAATCAGGCTGCGGGGAGTCGGAAGCGGGACGCGGGCAAGGAAGTGATCGAGGATGCGGTTCAATGCTCGGACCCGGTCCTGAATCAACTCTTCGAAGTGCAGCGTCAACACTTGAGGCTGATCCAACCAGCCGAGATAAGGAGCGAAGCGCTCGGCGATGTTGGGAAATTCCACCTCCGCGGCGGGGCGCCCCAAAATGCTGACCGTGAGCCGCGCCTCGAAATCGGGCAGGGACTTGTAGTAGGCATGGTGAACGTGGCGCGATTCCATCTCGGTCACGTAGAAGACGTGCGAGACAACCACATCGCGCGGGTCGCGGAAGATGAAGTAGGGGATGAAGCGGGGCGAGCAGACGCGGGCAACCGCCTCAGGTCGGGCGAAGAGATGCGCCGAGGCAACGTCGCGCGGGCGGAGTGAATCGAGCCAGTGAAGCGCCTGTTCGGGCGGGCGTTTGGCTCCGCTTTCGCCTTCGTATTCGGCGTAGAAGGAATGCAGGCGCCGGGCATACGGCGCGATTTTCGAGAAGCCAAGCAGGATTTGATCCAGCAGATGCGTGCCGCTCTTGGGGAAGGAAATGCCCAGCAGAATGGGCAGAGCGGCAGGTTGGGAGATGAAACGAAGGCGCTGCAAAGTCTTTTCGCTGTGATACACTGTGGAACGGAGCATTGATTTCAAATCCATGCAGGTATTTAACCATACTTTCGAGCCATGAAAACGACCATCTTCAACACCCCCTTTCTCAGTTTTCTGCTTCACCTGCTGGCGCGCCTGCTGATGAGGCTGGCAGGCTGGCGCGTGGACGGGAAACTCCCTGACCTGCCAAAGTTCATCCTGATTGGCGCGCCGCACACCTCCAACTGGGACTTCCTGCTGTTTCTCGGCGTGGCGTTCACTTTGCGGGCAGATGTTCGCTTCATGGGCAAGGCGGAGTTGTTCCGTTCGCCGCTGGGCTGGTTCTTCCGCTACTGCGGCGGCTACCCGGTGGACCGCAAAAAAGCCACCGGGCTGGTGGAGCAGATGGTGAATGCCATCAACGAGTCCGAAAAATTCATCCTGACCATCACGCCGGAGGGGACGCGCAGTTATGTGACGGATTGGAAGCGCGGTTTCTACCACATCGCCAAAGGGGCAGGGATTCCCATCGTCTTTGCGGCGGTGGATGGCAGGCGTAAAGTCGTCCGCATTCACCCGGAGCCTTTTTATCCCACCGACGACATCGAGGCGGATATGGCAGTCATCAAGAGCAAGTTCGAGGGATTTGGAGGCGTCAAGCCGCGCAGAAAGTACATCACGCTGGAAGAATAACGTCCCGAAAGCCGCGTCAGCAGCCTTCGGGACGTTTGCCAGCGCGGCGCAAGGCAGGACTATTTCGCCTCTGCCATCGCCTTCTTGAATTCCACCAGCGCTTGAATGGGGGTCGGGTCCACGCCGTACGCCATCGCCAGATAATACGCCATGTAATCGCCGAACAGAATCAGCGTCCACATGTGGGCAAGCGGATAACTGCCGCGCGCTTCGATGAAGTCGGTGTTCATGCCTTCGAGCATGTAGGCTTTGCGGGTCAAGTCCATGCGCAGACGGTTGCGCGGATGGTCGGAGGCGGATTGCAGGAAGAGCGTAATGGTGTGCGCGTTGAGCACCTCCTGCGGATTGAGCGTGCCTGCCAGAGTGTTGTGGTTCGCTTCGGGGATGAACTCGAAGTTGGCAGCCGCCTTGGCGACTTCGTTCAACTGTCCCTTCCAGCGGCGGGCGACCACGCTCAACATCCCCGAACCCATGACCGTCACCCACCTGCCCACCAGTTGACCGGCGTAACGCTTGGCGGGGTTGTTGGCAGCGGGGACATGCGCCCGCAGGTGTTGTTGAGTCTGCTTCATCGCGTCGAGCGCGCCGCTCACGGCTTGCGCCTGGTCGGGGAGGAAGCCCAAACGCTGGAACATCGCCAGCAGCAAGCCGAAGGAAAATCCCACCGCGGCGCGCGGCTGACCGGCGTGGTCGAACGTCCAAACGGGGATGCCCGCCGCCGCGGCGCGTTTTGCCAGTTCGCCGCCCGTACACACGGCGATGACGCGGCACCCGGCTTTGCGCGCGGCTTCGAAGGCGTCCAGCGTCTCTTCGGTGTTGCCGGAGTGCGAGGAGCAAATGACCAGCGTCTCTTCGCCGCGCGCAAAGAGGGGGAGTCCATAGTCGCGGTGGACGAAGACAGGTATCGGCGAGAGCGAAGCGCTGTATGCGGCGAGCAGGTCTGCGCCGATGGCAGATCCGCCCATGCCGGCGATGATCACCTGGCGGATGTCCTTCCACTCCGGAAGCGGATGTTTGAGACCCAATTGATAAGCAAAGCCGAGTTGGTCGGGCAGGTTGTCAATTTCCCCAAGCATGTTGAGGCTGTCGAGTTGTTTGAAGTAGGCAAGGTCGTCGAGATTCATGGAGGCTCCCAAAAACAAGTGATGCGAGGATTTTACAACAGTTTTCGCCGCAATTTTGCATCGAAATTGTCATGCAATGGGGCGGGATTTTTAATGCCGAAAAGCCCGTTTCGTGCAATGATAAATTGTCGGGACGTGTTCACGCCTCCGAAGGAGGTTTCCCATGTTCAAACAAAAACTCTTGAGCATGGTGTTGCTGGCGGGAATGTTACTCGGTCAGACCATACCAGCGGCGCACGCCGCTGCACTCTGCGATCAGGCGCAATTCGTTTCGGACATCACCGTTCCAGACGGAGCGGCTTTCGCGCCGGGCGCATCCTTTACCAAGACCTGGCGCTTCCTCAACGCCGGCTCCTGCACCTGGACGACGGCGTACCGCCTGGTGTACGCCGGCGGCGATTCGATGGGCGCTGTGACTTCGGTCAACCTGCCGGTGGACGTGCCGCCCGGACAAATGCTCGATATTTCGGTCACCCTCACCGCGCCGGCTGCGCCCGGTCACTACAAGAGTTTGTGGAAGTTCGCCAACGCCTCGGGCGCGCAATTTGGCATCGGCGATTCGGCAAACGACGCCTTCTGGGTGGACATCAACGTGGTAGCGGCGAATGCGGTCATCTACGACTTCGTCGCCAACGCGCCCTACGCCCTGTGGAAGAGCGGCGCAGGCACGCTCCCCTTCCCCGGCGTCAGCGGCGACAGCCGCGGATTTGCCTACGTGCTGGACAAACCCCACCTCGAGGACGACTCCTACGATTCCCTGCCGGGGCTTCTCACCGTCCCTCAAAACAAATACAACGGCTACATTCAGGCAACCTACCCTGAGTTTCAAGTCCAAAAGGGCGACCAGCTGCAAACCCTCGTCAACTGCGAGTTTGGCGCCACCGGCTGTTACGTCACCTTCCGCATTGACTACCTGCTCCCCAGCGGCGCGCAAAAGACCCTCTGGTCCTGGAAAGAGGCGCACGACAAACGCTTCTACCGCGCCAGCATAGACTTGAGCGCGCTCGCCGGACAAAAAGTCCGCTTCGTCTTCCTGCTCCTTTCCAGCGGATTGGCAAGCGGCGACCGCGCCGTTTGGGGCTCGCCGCGCATCGTCCGCGCCGGGACAGGACAACCCCCGGCTCCTCCGGCGACCCTGACCCCGCTCCCGCCCCTCACACCCACTCCTACGC
>JABRVZ010000009.1:0-78121 GCA_039961775.1 Chloroflexota bacterium | reverse complement strand
ATCCATCAGGGGCTCCTTGGAATGCTTGTTTTCGCAAATCCAAGTTTACACCAGGGAGCCCCTTATCCCGAATTCACGTTAACTACCTCAGTTGAGAAACAATCTTCTCGTAAAACTCCAGCGACGAGGGATTGATGAGCGCGTCTCGGTTCGTCACCGCCCGCCCGTTGATGATGTTGGTCACGGCGCTTTCCACTTTCTTCATGTTCAGGGTGTAGGGAATATCGGGGGCTTCGAGAATCAAAGCGGGCACATGACGCGGCGAGGCGTTCTCCCGCAGCGTGCGGCGGATTTTTTCCTTCAACGCATCGGTGAGCGAAAAACCCGGCGCAAGTTTGACAAACAGGATGATGCGCTGGTCGCCCTGATAGTTTTGACCGATGGCAAGGCTGTCGGCGATTTCGGGGAGTTTTTCCATCTGAGCGTAAATTTCGGCTGTGCCTATCCGCACCCCTGAAGGCTTCAGCACCGCATCCGAACGCCCGTAGAAGGTCACGCCGCCGGTGTCCGAGTGGATGAGGACGTAATCGCCGTGCCGCCAGACGCCGGGATAGACATCGAAGTAGGCGCTGTGATATTTCGAACCGTCGGCGTCGTTCCAAAAGTAGAGCGGCATCGAGGGCGAAGGCGCTTCGCAGACCAGTTCACCCTGTTCGTCGTAAATGGGCTTTCCCTTTTCATCGTATGCCTTGATCTTCATCCCCAGCGCGGGGCTTTGCAGTTCGCCCGCATAGACCGGCAGGATGGGACTTCCCGCCGCGAAACAGCCGTTGATGTCGGTGCCGCCGGAGATGGAGTTGAAGTGCAGGTCGGGTTTGATGTCGCTGTACACATACTCGAACCCCTCGGGAGAGAGCGCGGAACCGGTCTGGGAGATTTCGCGCAGAGACGAGAGGTCATAATCGCGGCGCGGCGAGACGCCCTCCTTCTTCAGGAAGTGCAGGTAACTGGCGCTGCACCCGAAGATGGTGATTTTCTCGTCCTGAATCAGTTTCCACATCGCGCCCGCATCGGGATAATTGGGGTTGCCGTCGTAGAGGACAATCGTCGCGCCGACCGCCAGCGCGCTGATGAGCCAGTTCCACATCATCCAACTGCAGGAGGTGATGTAGAAGATGCGGTCGCTGCGCTTGAGGTCGGTGTGCAGGATGAGTTCCTTGAGGTGATTGATCAGCACGCCGCCCGCGCCCTGTACCAGACACTTGGGCTTGCCCGTCGTCCCTGATGAGAACATGATGTACTGCGGATGGTCGAACGGTAACTGCTCGAATTGAATTTCGAGGTTGTCTTCTTTTGCCAGAAAATCATCGTAATGCACGGCGTGCGGGATTTGCGAAATATCGGGGCGTTCGCGCGTGTACGAAACCAGGATAACTTTTTGCAGAGAAGGAATGCCGCGCGCCACCTCGGCGGCGTGACCCAGTGTATCGAAGGTCTTGCCTTTGTAGAAGTAGCCGTCGGCGGTGATCATGACCTTTGGCTCGACCTGTCCCAGCCGTTCGATTGCCGCGGCGGGACCGATGTCGGTGGCGCACGAAGACCACGTTGCGCCGAGGCTCGAAGCCGCCAGCATGGCGATGACCGTCTCGATGAGATTGGGCATGTACCCGACCACCCGGTCCCCCGCGCCCACACCCGTTTCCTTCAGCGAACGAGCCAGCCGCGCCACCGAATCGTACAACTCAGCGTAGGTCATGCGTTTGGAGGATTGCGTTTCGCCTTTGAAGATGAAGGCGAGGTGGTCATCGCGGTAGCGCAGGAGGTTTTCGGCAAAGTTCAAGCGCGCGCCGGGGAACCATTGCGTCCCAGGCATGACGGATAAATCCGTCACTACGGCATCGTATCCTTTCGAGGCTTTGATCTCGACGAAGTCCCAAACCGTCCGCCAGAAATCAGGCAGATTGTTCACGGACCAGTTGTAGAGGTCAGAATAAGAAGCGAGGTTTAACTTGTACCGCGCATTGACCACGTCCATGAAGCGTGTGATGTTGGCGTCCCGCTTGCGTTCCTCCGATGGCGTCCACAAAGGCTTCCGCATGACCTGCTCCTCCTTGAGATGGCATGATGTTGGATACCGCTATTATACAATCCGCTGGTATCATTCGCCCCTATGAACATTTGGATTACCCTGCTCATTGTTATCGTCACGTATGCGGGCATTGCGCTCGGCGAATTTCCGCGCCTGCGCGTCAACCGCACCACCATCACGCTGCTGGGCGTGGGCGCGCTGCTCGTCACAGGGCAGATTGCCTACGAACACATGGGCGATTTTCTCGACCTGAACACGCTCCTTCTGCTGTTCGGTATGATGATTCTCAATGCCAATCTGCAACTGGCGGGGTTTTTCCGCCTCGCCGGGCGGACGATTTTACGGTTCACCCACACCCCACGCGGACTGCTCGCCCTGTTGATTTTGGTGACCGGCGTGCTCAGCGCGCTCTTCCTGAACGATACCATCTGCCTGATGCTCACGCCGCTCGTGCTGGACCTGACGCTGAGCGCCAAACGCAACCCTCTCCCCTACCTGATTGCACTTGCCACCGCCGCCAACATCGGCTCTGTCGCCACGCTGACGGGCAACCCGCAGAACATGATCATTGGCATCGCCTCGGGCATCTCCTACGCCGATTTTGCCCTCGCCCTGACGCCTGTTGCCCTGCTGGGAATGGGCGGCATCTGGCTGGTCATCGTTTGGTTTTATCCGCAGGAATTTCGCGCCGAACGGTTCGACCTGCCCGACCTGCCCCCGCCGTTCGTGTACCGCCCCCCTGCTCAACAAGAGCATGTTCGTCACCGGCGGGCTGCTGGTTGCGTTCATTCTCGGAGTTCCCATCGCAGAAGCCGCCTTCCTCGCGGCTTGTGTTTTGCTCCTCACCCGCCGTATCCGCCCGGAAAAGGTGATGAACGAAATTGACTGGAATTTACTGGTTTTCTTCGCCGCCTTGTTCATCGTCAGCGGGGCGATGGAAACCAGCGGCATTACCGCTTCGCTGTTCAACTCCGTTTCGCGGTCATTGGACGGAAGCCCGGTCACTCTGTCGCTCATCACGGTGGGGTTGAGCAACCTGGTCTCGAATGTGCCTGCCGTTCTCCTGCTCAAACCCGTCATCCCGGCGCTTTCCAACCCGCAGGCAGGCTGGCTGACCCTCGCGGCGACCTCCACGCTGGCGGGCAACCTCACCCTGCTCGGCTCGGTGGCAAACCTCATCGTGGCGGAGGTGGCTTCGCGGCGCGGCGTAAAACTGACCTTCTGGGAATACACCAGGCCGGGCTTCGTCATCACCCTCATTTCCCTCCTGCTGGGCGTGGCGTGGATTCAAATCTTCATTTGGAGGTAGTGCGAATTAATGTCGCTCCACCTCGGCTATTTCTGCAGGCAAGCAATCAACTGAGCAACCGCCCCTTGCGGTTCGCTTTGTGTCATCGCCAGCACGGGGACTTTCGCTATCGAATACACCTCGCGCAAAGACCCCGTCAGCCAACTGCGCGGCAGGATGCCGACTGCCCCCGGCGTGACCGCCAGCGCATCGGACATCTGCCCCGCGTCAACCGCCACCTTCGCAGACGGGGAAACGCTTCGTCCCTGCATCACGAACTGATCGAACACCCGGAACACGTCCTCGTCTGACGCATACACCCACACCTGCACGGAAGGGTCGCCCAGCCCGGCAAAGAGGGCTTGCGCTTCCTCAACGGTCAGAGATTGGATGGCGGTTTGGGGATGGGCAACAATCAGGATTTCCTCTTCGGCAATTTGAAACGCACCTCCTGCGAGGAACTCTGGCTCGCCGAGGCGCAGGGAAAGGTCGGCGGAGGCGGGGTCGGCGGTGCGGGAGAGGATGATGGAGTCGCCGGCGCAGGCGTAGAGGAGGTCAAGCCAGGGGGCGGCGGCAGAGGTCGAATGGACAGAGACCGCTGCCGGCGGAGTCTGAGGCGTTTCCGTCGCGCAGGAGGCAAGCAGAAGCAGGATGAATCCGCAGAGGAGGAATCGCTTCATTCAGGCGAGGTAAACAAAGAGGGTAATCAGCCCAAGCGCCGCACAATACGCCGCGAAGACGTACAACGACCGCCTGCCCAGGTAGGCGATGAGCCATTTGATGGCAAACCAGCCGACCACTGCGGCAGTGAGAAAGCCGACTGCAAGCAGAGGCAGAAAGCCGCCCAGGTTCGGCATGGCGAGTACGTCGAGCATCTGGTAGGCGCCGGCAGCGAGCATGACCGGCACGGACATAAGGAAGGCGAACCGCGCCGCGGAGGGACGGTCGAAGCCGCGAAACATGCCGCCGCTGATGGTGGTGCCGCTGCGCGAGGCGCCGGGGAAAACGGCGAGGATTTGCATGACGCCGATGAAGAGGGCGTCCAGCCAGGTCATGGTTTCGAGTGTGCGGTTCTTTTTCGTCAGCCATTCGGCGAGGGTGAGTAAAACCGCCGCCGTGAAGAGACGAATGGACGCTTCGAGCATAGGCTGCTTGAAGAGCGCTTCGACAGCGTCTTTCAAGAAGTAGCCGGCGAGGAGCGCAGGGATGGTGGCGAGGAGGAGATAAATCCCTAAATTTCTCTCCGGGGTCGGACGCCGAAAGTCGAGGGTGGCTTGGGCGATGGACAGGAGGTCTTGCCAGTAAAACGCGAAAAGGGAGACGAGCGTCCCAAGTTGGACGATGACGAGGAAGGAGAACATGGCGTCATCGGCGGGGAGACCGAGCAGGGTCTGCCCGATGAGCAGATGGGCAGTGGAGGAGACGGGGATGAATTCGGTCAGCCCCTGGAGGATGCCGAGCAGAAAGGCTTGAAGGAGGGTCATGGCAACTCGCTGAGAAAGGGGATGGGTTATCTCCGCCGCAGGACGAGCAGGGTGAGGTCGTCGGCGGGGGGCATATCCTGCACAAATTCGAGCAGGGATTTTTCCACGATGTCTATCAGTTCATGGGCGGAGGAGCAGTGATTGGCTTTGAGCGCTTCCTGGAGGCGGGTTTCGCCGTAGAATTCGCCCTCGGCGTTGTATGCCTCGGTCAGACCGTCGGTGTAAAAGAGGACGCTGTCGCCGGGCGTCAGGGGGATGACGCGTTGTTCGTAGCGCATGCCCTCCGCCGCGCCGAGGGCAACGCCGGTGCGGGTGAGGCTCTCGAGGGAACCGTCGCTTCTCACCCAGATGGGGGGATTGTGTCCGGCGTTGACGTAGGTCAGTTCGCCTTTGTGCATATCCAGCACGGCATAGACGGCTGTGACGAACATGCCTTGTTTGGTATCGGGGACGAGCAGGTCGTTGACGCGGCGCAGGGCTTCGGCAGGCGAGTCGGTTTCGAGGACGGCGGCGCGCACAAGGGTACGGGTGAGCGCCATGAAAAGTGCGGCGGGCATGCCTTTGTCGGAGACATCGGCGATGAAGAGACCGAGGCGATTCTCCGGCAGGTTGAACACATCGTAGAAGTCGCCTCCCACCTGACGGGCGGTCTTCCAGCGGGCGGCAAGTTCCCAGTCGGCAAATTCGGGCAGGGATTCGGGGAGGAAGGTCTGTTGAATCTGGCGCGCCAGTTGCACTTCGGTCTCGAGGCGTTCGCGGATGACCGTCTCTTTTTGGAGCATGTCGTTTTGAATGGCAAGCGCCATTTGTTGGGCAATGCCCGTGATGATTTCGAGGCGGCGGCTGCGGAAGCGCAATCCGCCGGAGGCTTCTTCGACGAGCATGACGCCGTACAGCACGCCCTTGACGGCAATTGGCACCGCAAAGAGAAAGGCGCTCGGGTTGGCAAGGTTGACTTCGCGGTTCGGGTCGAGGGAGAGCCAGGCTTCGAGTCCGGTTTGATCGTTCAACTGGCAGGCGCGCAATTCGAGTTCACTGCGGCAGATATCCAACAGCGGAAATTCGCCGGGGGCAAAGTTACGGCTCCAGAACTCGGCGCTGTCCATTTCGCTCAACCCGTATTCTTC
The DNA here is from genome assembly GCA_039961775.1 of Chloroflexota bacterium. Classification (GTDB taxonomy): domain Bacteria; phylum Chloroflexota; class Anaerolineae; order Anaerolineales; family Villigracilaceae; genus Defluviilinea. The sequence goes on along the minus strand of JABRVZ010000009.1, from coordinate 72,193 downwards.
GGCGGGGAGGAATGCTTCTTCGGTCGAATCCCACAGGTAGAGGGCGGCGCGTTCGATGCCGACGAGGATGGGCATGATGCGGATGATTGTGCCGAGAATTTCATCCAAATCGTTCAGGCTGACCACCGCCTGCGCCACCTGCAACAACGCGGCGGAGGCGTATGCCTGTTCCTGAGCCGTATCGTACAGGCGGGCGTTTTCGATGGCAACTGCGGCATAGCCGGCAAAGGTCATCGCCATGGTCTGCGCTTCGTGACCGTACCTGCCAGGGGTGTGATGCGCCAGCGTAATCACGCCGAGGGGCTGATTGCCAATGCGCAGCGGAACCGCCAACGCCGAATAGTTCACATCGAAGCCGGCGGCAAGACCGGTCACCCATAGCGGGTCAGACGGTTTGCGGATGATGGGCGTCTCGGAATACAGGGCGGTGAGCAGACCTTCGTAGGCGTCGGCGTTGTCGTAGAGGGTTTGTTCGAGCAGGTCTTCGTCGCAGTTGCGGCACGCCGCCAGGTACAACTCGTCGTTGTCGAACAACCAGATAGCGGAAATATCCACCGGCAGGTTGCGGTCGAGTTCGTCGAGAACGGCTTCCAGCACATCGTCCACGCCGACGTTGGCAGAAATCAAGCCTGCCACCTCGCGCAGGCTCTCGCCCACTTGCCGCCGCCATTGCTCGGAACGGTAGAGGTCGGCGTTGTGGATGGCGGCGGCGATGTTATCCGCCACGGTTTCGAAGATGAGGCGGTCATCTTCCGTGAAGGCGTTGACGCGGTCGGATTGAATATCCAGCACGCCAACGACTTCATTGTCGTACAACAATGGCACGCACAGTTCGGAGCGGGTGTTGGCAGGCGGAAACGGCGACGGGCGGTAGCGGGGGTCTTTTTTCACATCGCCCGCCAGGATGGTCTTGCCTTCGCGCGCCACCCAGGGGATGATGCCCTGCGCGTCGTCGAGCGGGAGGGTGTAGCCGATTGAGTCATCCGCCCGCTCTCCGCTTCCCGCTACAAAGGCAATCAGGCGGCGGTTTTGATGAACCGTGAACAGGTTGACGTGGGGATAGCCGAAACGGTCATGGATGAGCGAGGCAACGTTCCCCATCAGCGTGTGCAGGTCGAGCGAGGAATTGACGCTTTTGGCGACTTCGGCAATGAGGGTCAGTTGGTTGGCGCGGCGGCGCAGGTCGCTGTAGAGGCGCGCCCCTTCGACGGCGCGGGCGATGGTATCTGCCAGCGCCTCCAGAATGAGCAGGTCGTTCGGGTGGAAGGCGTTCAGCCGGTCGCTTTGGACATCCAGCACACCCAGCACGCGCCCTTCGATTTTGAGGGGGATGACGACTTCGGAGCGCGTTTCGGGGAGGGCGTCAATGAAGCGGTAGCGGGCATCTTTTTGCACGTCGGGGACGAGAATGCGCTCTCCCTCCGCCGCCGCCTGTCCAATCAACCCCTGACCTACCTTCACCTCCAAAGCGACTTTCTTGCGTCTGCCGCGGCGCGAGCCTTTGGGCATGGCGCAGGCACGAAAACGCAGGGAGGAGGAGTTTTCGCGCAGGGTGAAGATGGCGACATAGTAGTAGTGAAAGGTCTGTTGGATGAGCGCAGTGACGCGCTCGGCAAGCTCGGTTACGCTGAGGGCGTTGGCGATTTGGGCGCTCACTTCGCGGACGAGGTTCAACTGGTTGAGGCGGAATCGCTCCACCGCGAGACGGTGCGAGGCGATCAGCCCCATTGAGACCACGCCGGCAATCCCTTCGAGGAGGGCGAGTTCCGTTTTTTTGAAGGCGGGTCCGTGAGGGCGGTGGATTTGAATCGCTCCCAGCGGAATCCCCTGCTCCTGGAGGGGAATCACGGCTGAGGCGGCGCGTGAAGCGTTGGACGTCTTGCCGTTGGGTTGTTTGAGGAGGGGCTTTCCCGTCCGCAGGGCGCGCGCCATCAGTTTGGAGGGTTGCGCTGGAGCGGCATCTGCCTCCTGGTTGGCGGCATCGGGCAGGCGCAGAAGGTTTTCTTGAAGCCAGACGGTCACTTCGCCTTTGATGAGTTTCGCCACCACGGCGTGGATTTGAGCGCGCTGGGCGGCAAGCGAGGTGGTGCCGATAATCTGCTCTCCTAGCGCGGCGAGACCGCCCCAATCCATAGGCTGTGGAGAACGAGAGGCGGGGGACATGCCGTTCACCCCTTCCGTTTGATCATGGTCAGCGTATTGCGGTTCTTTTGGGGCTCTGCCTTGTAGTGGACTTCGTCCATGAGTTTGCGCATCAGGTAGATGCCCAATCCCCCGATTTTTCGTTCGGAGAGATCCGCCGTAAGATCGGGCGCAGGGACTTCGGAGGGGTCGAAGGGTGCGCCGTGATCCACAAGGATGATGGTCATAACGCCATTTTTGACTTCGCAGGAAATTTCGAGGGTACCGTTGCTGATGCCCTGGTAGGCATGTTCGATGATGTTCGAGGCGGCTTCGTCGGAGGCGAGTTGGATGTTGTAAATTTCTCTTTCGCTGAAGCCGCCGGCGCGCGCCACCTCCCCGACAAATTCGCGGATTTCGTCGAGGAATTCAAACTTGGCGGCAAATCGGGCTGTTTTCATGAAATAGTGGAAATGCCGCGCCAGTATTCAAAACTGACGGCGGCATTTGGCAGTTTAATGAGGCTGGCTCCGCAAAGGGTTAGAAATGCCCCACTGCGGTCAGTGTATCGTCGAAGGTTTTGAATAACTCGGTGAAACCTGCCAGTTCGAGCGCCTCGCGAATACGCTCCGGGACGTTTGCCAGCACCACTTCGCCGCGGTTGTATTTTTTGCAGTTACGCTGAGCCGCCAGCAGGGCGCGGAAACCGGCGCTGGACATGTATTCCAGGTCTTTCATGTCAATGACCAGTTTGTATTTTCCACCTTCGTTGGCGGTTTCGAGCACTTGCGCCAGTTGAGGCGCGGTGGCGCTGTCCACACGGCCCTTGACCGTGATGAGATCGCAGTGTTTGAATTCCTGAACGGTAATCTCCATGGGGCATCCTCCGAGTGTGATTTGGCGTGATTGTCAGCGGAGGGATTATAACATGAGATACCGGCGATAAAATCTGGCGCGTTTTTTCGTCTCGTGAACCGATGCTATACTTGGAGGCAAGTCACCCGCGGACATGAAGCAACTCCTGCAATTACCCGATTTCGGCTCCGACGAACTCAACGCCTCTGCCCGTCTGATTTGTTCGCTTGCCGTCAGTATGACATTGCTGGGCGCGTTTTTGGCGGCGGCGGTATGGTTTGCCGTACCGGCGATGATTCCCCGTGCGCTGAGTCTCATCGGGAGTATCGCGTTGACCTGCGCGGCGAGCATCGCACTGGTGCGCCGCGGCAGGCTTCAGGCGGCGGGCTTTCTGCTGGTCTTTAGTTTATGGGCGGTAATCACAGGCGGGGCGGTCACTGCTGGCGGGGTCACCGCGCCTATCTTCATCGGATACGTCATCGTCATCATGATCGGCGGCTTGCTGTGGAACGACTCCGTTCGGCTGATGGTTACGATATTTTGCATCCTCACAGCGGCTTCCATCGTCGTTGCCCAGCAAAGCAATCTTCTGCCGCCGCCAATGGAATTTCCTCCCGGCGCGCGCTTCGGCGTGTATCTTTTCTTTTTTATCATCGCCGCCATCCTGCAGAGGGTCAGCGCATTCAACGCCCGCGAACTGCTCAAAAAGGCGAAAAATAGCGAAGCCCGCTACCGCTCCCTGCTCGAAAACATTCCCGCCACCACCTACATCAACGGCTTGGACCCGGAATCGCCGATAGAATACGTCAGCCCGCAAATCGAAGACCTGCTTGGCTACCCGCGCATCAACTTCACCCTCGATCCCTTGTTCTGGACCAAAATCCTGCACCCCGAAGACGCCGAACAAGTGCTGGAAAAAAGCCGCCAGTCTGCCCAAACGTTCGAACCGTTCGCCATGGAATATCGCGTCATTGCAAAAGACGGGCGCACGGTCTGGCTGAAGGATGAATCGGTTCTGATCCGCGACGAAAACGGCGCCCCCTCTCACTGGCTGGGCGTGTGGACCGACATCACCACCATTAAGCAGGCAGAAGCCGAACAAGCCGAACTCGTCAAAAGCATGGCGCGCCGCACCGTTCAACTTCACACGGCGGCGGATGTGGCGCGCGCCGCCTCATCCATTCTCGACATCGAAGAATTACTCTCGCAAGCCGCCGACCTCATTCAGGAACACTTCGATTACTACTATGTGGGCGTGTTTCTCACAGACGAAAGCGGCGAATGGGCAGTCCTGCGCGCGGCAACCGGCGAAATGGGCAAACAGATGCGCGAAACGGGACACCGCCTCAAAGTGGATGAGACATCCATGATTGGCTGGTGCATCACCCACCGCCAGGCGCGCATCGCTCTGGACGTGGGATCGGATGCCGTCCGATTCGCCAACCCCCTCCTTCCGCTGACCCGCTCCGAAATCGCCCTGCCGCTCATCGCACACGGCAACGTCATCGGCGCCATGACCATCCAATCCGAAAAACCGTCCGCCTTTTCGCGCGTGGATGTGACCGCCCTGCAGGCAATGGCAGACCTGGTTGCCAACGCCATCGAAAACGCACGGCTTTTCACCGAACGGGCGCTCCTCAACAAGGAACTGGAAGCGCAAAACGAGGAACTCGAACGCTTCACCTACACCGTCTCACACGATTTGCGCTCTCCGCTGGTCACCATTCGCGGCTTTCTGGGCTACCTGAAACATGACATCGAGACCGGCAACATGAAGCGGTTCAATGAGGATGTCGCCCGTATCGCCAGCGCAGTGGATAAAATGCAGACGCTTCTCAACGAACTGCTGGAACTCTCGCGCATCGGACGCATTGTCAACCCGCCGCAAGAGGTTCCCTTCGACGCCATCGTCTGGGAGGCGTTGTCCCTGCTGTCAGGTCCGCTCGATGCGGCGCAGATTCGGTTGAAGGTGGCGGCGGAATTCCCCGTTGTCCGCGTGGACCGCACCCGCATTGTGGAAGTCATCCAAAATCTGGTGAACAATGCTGTCAAATTCATGGGAGACCAGGCGGAGCCGCTCATTGAAATCGGCGTGCAAGGCACGGACACAGACGGCAAGCCCATCTTTTACGTGCGTGATAACGGCATCGGCATCGAACCGCAATATCACGAGCGCATCTTCGGCTTGTTCAACCGCCTCGACCCCACCATCGAAGGGACGGGCATTGGGCTGACGCTCGTCAAACGCATCATCGAAACGCACGGCGGGCGCATTTGGGTTGAATCGGAGCATGGCAAGGGCGCCACTTTCTTCTTCACACTTCCTGCGGCGTAAAACTGTAACCTTATGGTCATGCCGGCGGTCATAAAAGCAGGTAGAATTGCCACCATACCCTCAAGGAGAACATCATGCTTGGAGAGCCAATCCTCGTCATGCTCGTCGAAGACAATATTGATCATGCCGAACTGGTCATCCGCACAATGGAGGAACACCGAATTGCCAATCGGGTACGTCATTTTCTCGACGGGCAGTCGGCGCTGGATTATCTCTTCCGCCGCGGAGAGTATTCCGACCCTCAAAAAAGCCCCCGCCCTCACGTCATTCTCCTTGATCTGCGCCTGCCGCGCGTGGACGGCATTGACGTGTTGAAAGCCATCAAGGAATCCGACGAATTGAAATCCATCCCTGTTGTGGTGTTGACCACCTCCGAGGCGGAGAAGGATGTGGCGCGGGCGTACTACAATCACGCCAACAGTTATCTGGTCAAGCCGGTGGGATTCGAGGAATTCAAGAAAATGATGGATGACCTCGGCTTCTACTGGCTGGGCTGGAACACCAATCCCCGCATCCCTGGCTGAAAGTCTGCCCGCCATTGGCGGTTTGCCAAAAGCAAAATCAAACGGCGCCCTGTTCGGAGCGCCGTTTTCGTTTTGTCTTCAACCGGCGTTCGGCTGAAACCGCGAGATACCCCTCGGCAGGCTCACCTGTGCCTGCGGCACTGGCGCAGGCAGGGAGAGAATCTCACGCCACCGCGTAAGGTGAGTTGGTAAACGAGGCGATACTTTCCAGGCTGGCGGTATCCGCCACTTTGAGTTCCACGGTGAAGGATGCGGATGCACCGGCGGCAAGGCTGAAGGGCGACCAGGTGATCTGCCCGCCGGAGAACGCGCTGCCAGTCGCCTGCCTGAATGTTGACCAGAATCAAACGTCCCGAAAGTTCTAAAACCTTCGGGACGTTTACTTTTACTCGTTTTCCACCTTTATCAGCACGGCGCGGACCACCGTACGGGAGCGATACGTGTTGCTGCGGGCATCGTACTCGCGGCAGGTGATCAGGGTCAGCCAGGACAGTTCTTCGTGGCGCAGCGGTGAGAGTGAATAGGGCGAGACCTGTTGTACCTGGCGCACTTCGTAGATGTATTTTTGCCCTCCCAGGTGGACGATGATCTGGTCACCCCAGCGCAGGTTGCCCAGGTTGAGGAAGGGACCAGGCTGGCCATTGGGCAAATAGACGTGGCCCGTGAGCGCCGAGTTGCCGGCATGGGTGGGGTAGGCGGTGCCTTCCAGCCAACCCGCCTGATTCCACAGCCAGGTCAGGTCCCAGGTTTGGCCCTGAGCGGGGATGCCCACAATGGGCATGGTGAGGTTCAATTTGGGGATTTCGAGCCAGAAGTCGCCCAGGTTCTGGTAGGCACGGTCGGCGGGTTGGGCGGGAAGTTGAGTGACCACGCCGGGGGCAAAGCCAGTTTCGGGCAGGCGCGGGACGGTGATGGCGAGGTTTGCAGAGACGCCATAGACATCTACTGGGCTGGCTGGATCGTAACTGCGTTCTGTGGAGGTCGGGTTGTAGGAAGATTGAGGAGTGGAAACATCGCCCGGCAGGCTGGTCCACGCCAGAGATGCGGTGTTGCGCACTTCCTGTCCCGGATTCAGGTTGCCCAAAACCGCCTGGAATTTCACCACCGCCGTCGTTCTCCGCCCGCTGCTCAGCAGCGGGAAGGTCGGCCAGGTAACTCTCAGCGTGGGAGCGGCCGAATCGTCGGGCACCCCGCCCGCAGGTCCGCTGACGATGCGCAACGTGCCGGGGACGTAGGTCAGACCGGATGGCAGGATATCCGTCAGGACAACATCGAACGCATCCGCGTTGCTGATATTGGTGTGGCGGAATGTCAGCGTGAAGGTGATGACCGAGCCGGGCAGGGCGACGGTGCGGTCGGCGGTCTTCTCCAGTTCGAAATCCGGTTCGACGATGGTGACATCCGAAGCGGAGGCGGAGAGTGAACCGCTGGCCCAGGTGAGGGTGGCAGCGTTGTTCAGGGAAACGCCATCCTGGTTTTCGATCGTATCCAGGACGACGGCAGTGTACCGGATAACGACAAAGCCGCTGCTGGCGCCGCTGTTGCTGACGTCGCCCAGGGTGAAGGTGACGCGGCGGCCGGAATCGGCCGGTTTGGTGCTGCCGGGCGGCTCGGTGGCGACGGTGGGGTTGTCCGGGTCGTTGCAGGCGTCGGCAAAGCCGCCGGGCAGCGTGGTGGTGATGGCCGGGTCGGAGGGAGCCACACTGACGCAATCCACAAAGGCAAGGCCGCGGTCGAGGGTGTCGGTCAGGGTCAGGTTTGGCAGCGTGCCGCCGGCGGGGACGGTGAAGGTGATTTCGTAGGTGAGGATTTCGCCGATGGCGACAGACGGGTCAGCGGTGAAGGTCTGGTTGGTGGCGAGGAGGGTCTTGGTGAAGTCGCCGCTGGGCTGCGCCACGATTTGATCCACATCGTCATCGCTGTTATCGCCCGGAGTCGGGTCGGTGACGCCGGCAGGCGGGGTGACGGTGACGGTGTTGGTGAGCGTGCCATTGCTGGCAGAGGCGGAAATGTGGGCGGTGACGGTGTAGGTGATGGAGGCGCCGGCGGGCAGGTTTACGGTATCGCTGAAGTCGGTGGTAGAGCCGCTCACGCCGTCGCAGCCGCTTGCGCCGCCCGATTGCGCGGTGCATGCCCAATCCCAAGTGTCAATCTGCGCCGGTTTGGGGTCGCTGACGGTGGTCCCGATGGCATCGCTGGGGCCGGCATTGCTGACGGTGACGGTGTAGGTGATGGTCGAGCCGGGGGCGACAACCGTGACACCGTCGTCTTTGGTGATGGAGAGGTCAGCCTGGGGGTTGGAGGTGTCGGTATCGCTGGCGGAGTTATCGCCGGGGGTGGTATCGGCGGGATGCGAGATGGTGACGGTGTTGGTCAGGTCACCCGTGGCGGAGGAGGCAATTTGCGCGACGACGGTGTAGGTGATGGAGGAACCAGCGGGCATGTCCACCGTGTCGCTGAAGTCCGTGGTGATAGATCCGCCAGAGCCGTTGCAGGTCGCGCCGCCGGTGGTGACGCACGTCCACGTCCAGGAGGTGAATTGGGTGGGGATAGCGTCGCTCACGCTCACGCCGAGGGCATCGCTGGGACCGCCGTTGGTGACGATGATGGTGTAGGTCAGCGAGGCGCCGGGGACGTATTGCGTCGCGCCGTCATCTTTGGTGACCGAGATGGCAGCCTGCGAGTTCTGGGTGTCGGTGTCGGTGGCAGTGTTGTTGGTGGTATCTGTATCCGTGACGCCGGTCGGCAGGGCGATGGCAGCGGTGTTGACCAGGTCGCCGGTGGCGGAGGAGGGGATGGTCACGGTGACGGTGTAGGTGATGGAGGAGTTAGCCGGCAGGTTCACGGTGTCGCTGAAGTTCGCGCTGCCGGGTCCGTAGCCGTCACAGCCGGTTGCGCCGCCGCTTGCGCCGGAGCAGGTCCATGTCCAGGAGGCGGCTTGCGCGGGGATATTGTCGGTCAGCACAGCGCCGCTCACATCGCTGGGACCGTTGTTGCCGATGACCACGGTGTACGTCACGCCTACGCCGGGGGTGTAGGTGGCGGAGCCATCCGTCTTGGTGACGTAGAGGTCAGCCTGGTAGTTGGGGGTATCGGTATCGCTGGCGGAGTTATCGCCGGGGGTGGTGTCGGCGGGATGCGAGATGGTGACGCTGTTGGTCAGGTCCCCTGTGGCGGAGGAGGCAATTTGAGCGACGACGGTGTAGGTGATGGAGGAACCAGCGGGCATGTCCACGGTGTCGCTGAAGTCCGTGGTGATGGGACCGCCAGAGCCGGTGCAGGTCGCGCCGCCGGTGGTGACGCACGTCCACGTCCAGGAGGCGAATTGGGTGGGGATAGCGTCACTCACGCTCACGCCGAGGGCATCGCTGGGACCGCCGTTGGTGACGGTGATGGTGTAGGTCAGCGAGGCGCCGGGGATGTATTCGCTCACGCCGTCATCTTTGGTGACCGAGATGGCTGCTTGCGAGTTCTGGGTATCGGTGTCGGTGGCGGTGTTGTTGGTGGTATCTGTATCCGTGACGCCGGAGGGAGCGGTCACGGTAACGGTGTTGGTCAGGTTGCCTGTAGCAGAAGAAGCGATTTGAGCGGTGACGGTGTAGGTGATGGAGGAGCCAGCCGGCAGGTTCACGGTATCGCTGAAGTTCGCGCTGCCGGGTCCGTAGCCGTCACAGCCGGTTGCGCCGCCGCTTGCGCCGGAGCAGGTCCACGTCCAGGAGGTGAACTGAACGGGAATGGCGTCGCTGACGAGCGCGCCGGGGGCGTTGCTGGGGCCGGCATTGCTGACAGTGATGGTGTAGGTCAACGTGCCGCCGGGGACGTACACCAGCACGCCATCGTCTTTGGTGACGGAGAGGTCTGCCTGCGGGGTGGGGGTATCGGTATCGCTGGCGGTGTTGTTTGACGGAGTCGGGTCGGTGATGCCGGCCGGCGGGGTGACGGTGGCTGTGTTGGTCAGGTCGGTGGTGGCGGCCGGGTCGGTCTGGGCGGTGACGGTGTAGGTGATGGAAGAGCCGGCGGGCAGGTTCACGGTGTCGCTGAAGTTCGTGGTGATGGATCCGCCGGAGCCGTTGCAAGTCGCGCCACCGGTGGTGACGCAAGTCCACGTCCAGGAAAGGATTTGAGACGGGATGTTATCGCTCACCGTGGAGCCTGTGGCATCACCGTTGCCCACGTTGCGGACTACGATGGTGTAGGTGAGCGACGCGCCGGGGACGTAGGTCGGTTGGCTGTCGGTCTTGGTGATGGTCAGGTCGGGGTAGGTGAGGGTGACGCTCTCGCCATCGCTGTCGGCGTAGTCGTTCAAGCCGCCAGCGCCGGTGCGTTCGTTGGAGTCCGCGCCGTCCAGCGAGGTCCAGGTCATGGAAGCGGTGTTGGTCAGCACGTCGCCGGGGTTCGGCGGGCCGGGGGGACCGTTCACCGTGACCTGGTAGGTGAGCGCGGCGGTGTTCCCCAGCGGCAGGGAGCAGGGCGCGGCGCAGGTCCAGGTCAGGGTGGGGGCGGCGCTGTCGTCTGCCGTCCAGCCAGAGGGAGCGGAGATCGAGCCGGAGACGTAGGTGAGGCCCGAGGGGATGGTGTCGGTGACCACGATGTCGAAGGCGGACGCGGTGCTGGCAGCCAGGTGGCTGACGGTGAGGGTGTAAGTCAGGGTCTGGCTGTAAGCCGGAGTGGTGTCATCCGCGGCTTTTTGGATGTCCAGTTCGGGTTCGAGGACGGTGACGTTTTCAGGGGTAAGGTCAGAGATGGTGGTGAGGCCGCTATCGGGATCGGTGTAGGTCAGGGAAGCGGTGTTCGCCAGGGCTGTGCCGTTCTGGTTGCCGATTTCGTTGTTGACGCGGGCGGTGAGGAAGACGACGAAGGCGTTATTGTTCGTCACGTTGTCGGCGGCGGTGGTGACATTGCCAAAAGCCAGGGTCAGGTCATCGCCGCTGCCGCCCGGCGCGGTGACGGTGGGCGCGGGGAGCGTGCCGTTGTAATCGGCAGGCAGCAGTCCGCCGCTGGTTGCGGCTGTGGTGACAATGGAGTGGCTGACATAGACCAGTCCCACAGGCAGGTTATCCACCACCGTCAGGTTTTGGGTGACGCCTTCCGGCAGGGTGACCAGAATGGGGAAGGTGACGGTGGCGCCGATGGGCGCGCTGGCTGGGGTGGGAGAACGTTTGTCAATTTGCGGCGCGGCGAGGGGAGTATTGACGGTGGAGGTAGCGGCATAATCGTTCAGCGCGCCACCTACGCCGTCCTGTCCGTTGCGCTCGCCAGTCGCGGACCCCGAAGCGCCCGGCGTGGAGGAGCCGGTGGGGTTAGATGTCGTTCCGTTGGAGCCGGGCAGGGAAGTGTAAGTCAGGCTGGCGGTGTTGGGGATGGTGTAGCCAGCCGGAGCAGCCGCCGCGACTGTAGCCGTTACCGTGATGGTGATAGTCTGACCGGGGTCGAGACAGGCGGCGGTGAAGGTCAAGGCGCTGCCAGTGAACGAGCCGCCGTTGTGGCTGAAGGCGGTCGCGCCGGAGCCGCTGGGTCCGACACAGGCTGCGCCTTGCGTAGTCGTAACACTGGAGACGGTGGGGCCGGTCAGGTAAGAATCGAAGGTATCGGTCAGCGTCAGGTCGAAGGCGGTGGCGCGGTTCACGCCGCTGGATGTATTCGTGATCAGCAGCGTGTACACAAGCGAATCGCCGGCATCCGTGGGAAGCGTTGTGACCGTCTTGCTCAGGGTGAGGGTCGGTTCCGCGATGCGGATGGTGACGGTATTCGAAGTCGCCTGGGTGCTTCCACCGATCAGGACAGCAAAGTTGTTGTCTCGCCCAGTGCCGCTCTGATTACTATTGATATTCAACACCAGGGCGTTGAACTCAACAACCACAAATTCATGGTCGGCATCGCTATCATTGTTGACCAGGTCACTAAACTTAAAATAGACATCCGTACCGCTGCCATACGTATCATTATTGGCAGTGGGACTGGAAGAAACCGCGTCATCGGGCAGGATAAAAGAAGGCGTGATACTGCCAATGGTGGTCTCATTCCCGCTGATGACCGGGGAGGCGCCGATGAGTGGATTGGAAGAGGTGATGCATCCGCTATTGCAGACGAAGGCGGCTTTGGCTGTCCCGTCATTCAGGAATTGAAGACCAGCAGGAATGTTATCGAACAACATTGCATTGAGAGAAGTGCCTTCGGGCCATTGCACCTGCAAGCGGTAACGCACGATTTCGCCAATGACCAGGCGTTCGACAGGCGGCGCGCCCTGAACCCCAGTGCTGGCTTCGGAGGTTGCAACAATTGATTTTTGCGGCGCGGTGCTGTTGATGGTGAGCGCCGCCGATCCCTGGCTGGCATAATCGTTGAGCGCGCCGCCCACGCCATCCGCGCCGGTGCGTTCATCGGAAGCCGTGTTGTAGGTGGAGCGGTCGTTGGCAGCGCCAGGTAAACTTGTCCACTGGGAAATGGCGGTGTTGGTGAGGGTCTGTCCGGGGGTGGCAGAGTAATTTACCGTCGCCTGGAAGGTGATGGTGCAAGTCTCGCCGGGATCGAGTTGGGAAACTGAGCCGCTCAAGGTCGGCGCGCCGGCATCGCTGAGCGAGAGGGCGTGGGTGGTACAGGAGCCGCCGAGCGGCGCGGGGGTGGTGGTGTAGGTCAGCCCGGCAGGGATGACATCGCTCCAGGTCACATCGTAGGCGGTGGTGGAGCCGCTGGCCGGGTTGGCGAGGGTGACGGTGAAGGTCACGGTATCGCCGGCGTCGGCTGTGGCGGGGGTAACGGTTTTAGCCGTGTTGATCACCGGCTCGATGATGGTAATGTTCGGAGCAGAGACAGAAGGCAAACGGCCGCTCGTTCCCCATGTCAAGGCGGCGGCGTTGTTACGCTGTCCGCCTGCCTGATTACTACTCACATTGAGAACGACGGCGCGGTAAGTGATCGTAATGGTCTCGGCAACCGAGTTGCTATTGTTGGTGTTGGTCAGATCGCCAAAATTGAACGTAATCTGGCGACCATCCTGCCCGCCCAAAGTAGCGATGAGCGGGTTGCTGCCCGCCCCCGTGCCAGCAACGCAATTGGTGCAATTACCGACCGCATCAAAAGTCATCACGCTGCTGTAAATGCCATCATCCCCTGCCCCGGCGCCATCGGTATCGGGGTTGGAGACGACCACCGATTGCAAATCTACAAACGCCAGGCCGGCATCAAGGGTATCTACGATACTGGTATTGGGCAGGACACCTTCGGGAACAGTGAGCGCAATGCTATAGGTGACGAACTCGCCTATGACAGCCTGGGTATTAGAGTTTTGCAGCGTGTTGTACTCAGTGCCCAACAGGGTTTTAGCCAGCAGAGGATTATCGGTAGTAACAGTAGCATCCTCAGATTGCGGCTGCGGCAGGAAGTTGGGTCCACCCTCCGTGCCAGAATAATTTATCAGCGAACCAGTATTGGTATAAGTACCAGGGGCAATATCCGACTTCAGACGCAAATCATAGGTAATGACAATGACATTATTGCCAGAGTTGGGGTCATGCGCCTGGCATACCCCCTGACCAACCGGATCCACCAGTTTAATACCGCCAGCAAACAAATCGCCGGGTGCGGCGGGAGAATTATCGGGCCTGGTATAGGAAATAGGACCTGTACCATTGCCATAATAAATTTGCAAATTAATGCTATTCGCGTCGCCGCTGGTGGGATATTCAAATGCCAGCGCATCGAAAACATCTCGAAGCACAATATCAAATGCGCCATTGATGCTGGAACCATTGTTTTCGATAAAAATGGCAAAGGTAACCAAATCGCCTGCATCAACAACGCTGACATCGCTGTTAATAGGCGTGTTGGAAAGTAAATTGGAGTTGATCACACCGCTCCAGCGCGGACCCGCCGAACCCGGCAACGTAAAGGCAACCGGCAATGCAGGGGTAAAGATAGCCGTGGATCTATCACTGGCGACAACGCTTTTTTGGGTAACCAGCACTGGCTCGGTCAGGATGAGTTGCACGATGGCGTTGGCATCGGCTGTGCCGGCGTTGGTGGAGCCTTCAAAGGCGTGCGCCTGGTTCGTCAGGTAGAGGCGGTCGGCGAAGGGGTCGTCGGAGACGGTGACTGTAAAGAGGAGGTCCACCGTATACTGCTGCTCGTTGGAGCCATCGAAATTGCCGTAGTAGAAATCCAGGCGGTTGTTGGTCGGGTCGGAAGTGATGGTGGGAACGATGCCGGAATAGGCGCGGAAGGTGTCGCTCGGTCCAAACTTGGCGCGGCCAGCCGCCGGAGCCGTGGCATTCACCACATCGTCAAAGACCCAGGTCGGACCGGCTACGCCATCTTCATCCGGGTCGCTGACGTGGAAGACGGGCAAAGGCAGGTAATCGTCGAAGGACAGGTTTTCCACATCGCCGGTAGGCAGGGTGTAGGTCAGCCGGTAGGTGACCGTATCGCCCGGTTTGACTTCCACAGGGGTGCTGAAGGACGTGCTCCCATTGATGGCGTAAATGGATTTGGTCAGCGCGCCGCGGCCGATCTGCACCGAAGCGGACGAGGTATCCGCTTCGCTCTGACCGGTGGGGGTGGAGGCATCCGTGGTGGAAAGCAGGTCGCCGCCGATGGTGACGTTGTTCGTCAGCGTATCTCCCTGGTCCACGCTGGAGTCGCCGGAGGGGAAAGTATCGGTAAAGTTTTGCTGGATGAGGGTGCGGAAGACGATGCGGCCGGTGGTAGGACCGTCGTTGTAGGCGCCACAACTCGGGTCTCCCCCGCCGGTGCCGGTGGTCGGCACACAGCCGCCGATGAGCCTGCCGCCTGCGCCAATCTGATCCGAAACGCGGAAAACAAGCGTCGTAGAACCATCAAAGGGACCCGTGTTCGTCTCACATTCCGCGCCGCCGCCCGTGTAATGGCAGGCAACATCATAATTGGCGGAGGCAAAGTTGCCGCTGTACGTGAATCCGCCGCTGCCAGCGAAACTCAGGGTTGGCGTAAAAGCAGGGTCAAAGTGTTGCCCATCCGAGATAACATCGGTGACCACCACGTTCTGGAAAGCGAAGAAATCGGAGACCTGAAAATCGAGCGTGTATTCCAGGTACTTGTCGGGGAACGGATCGCCGCCGCCCACCACGCTGACCGATTTCTGGATGGCGATGGATTTGTCGGTGAGGGTGTGTTCGCAGCCGGGCGGGTTCTGGGTGAACGTTCCGGCAGTATCGCGCGGGTCGAGCGGCGTCCAGGTCCCGCCGCCGCTGGCGTTGTTGCAGGAGAGGGCGTCATCCCCGCTGACGGGATCAATCACCGAAGCGCCGCCCGCATCGCGCAGCGGGATGTAGTACTCGAAGGTCATCGTCACTGTGCCGCTGACTGAGGCAAAGTCACAGGAGAGCGTGCCGCCGGGCGCAGCCGGGTTACTGTGCGTGCAGGTCGCGCCGCCGGGATTGGTGCTGACCAGCGAGACGAACTGCATGTTATCCGGCAGCACATCGCTCAGGTTGAAGGAGGTCATTGTCTGGCCGGGGGCGATCTGGGCGGTGACGGTGTAGCGGCGCGGGAAGTTGGGACCGGTGGCGGTTTCGTCTTCGGGACCGAGGTAGGACTTGGAGATGGTAAACAGGGTGGGGGTGACGCTGCCCGATACCCAACTGCTCAGGCTCAGGCTGGGGTCGTCGCCGCAGCACCAGTCATTGAGTGGGGTATAGCCGAACTGGTAGCCGCCGCGCGCCTGGATGGTAAGCGGCGTGCCCAGGTCAGCCAGGTTGCTCATCGTGACGCTCACATTCACCACCAGCGGCGGCTGTGCCGGCGTAAAGGAGCCGAAGGGCAGGCGCAAAGCGACGAAGGTATCGCCGGCATTCCCGCACACCTGCACCAGGTTGCCGCTGCTATTCACCATGTAAGGATGATTCACGCAGGTCACACCGCCGGAGCCGGGGAAGGTCAGGACAGTGCTTTCGACGTTCACCCCCAAATAGGTGGCGCTGACGAAGGTCAAGCCGTCCAGCGGCGGGTTGGTGTTCTGCGCGCCATCCGCGCCGTTGGCGGGGATGATGAGGTCAATCAGCGGACCGTAGCCGGGGTCGGTTGGGTCGGTGTTGTCGAAAGTGACGGTGAAGGTCACATTGCTGCCGATGAACGCCTCCGCCGGCACATTCAGCGAAACGGCGGGCGACTGGGCTAACGAGGGGCGGTCAACTGGCGCTGCCACTGCCTCTTGCGCAGGGATGAGCAAGGCGGCCTGCATCAGAATCAGAAACAACACCAGAGATGCCGGAACAGAAAAAGAAACAGTTCGAGAAATGAATTTCATAATGAGCCTCGCGGCAAAGCTTGAGTATTCCCACGGGCCGGTTTCGCTCTGACTCCCCGCCAGCTTAGCCCCCACATGGGGGCAGCGACCAATTCGGCTGCCAGTTCACAGTCTCCCATGTTTTTAATGATGTCGCCAATCAACAATTACATTATAAGATTAATCCGGTTAAAATCTTTTCCCCTATCAAAATCGTAGGGAAAACTTGCCAACCGGCATGATAATTCACCTTACGCGGTGGCGTGAGATTCTCGCCCTGCCTGCGCCAGTGCCGCAGGCACAGGTGAGCCTGCCGAAGGGTGTCTCGCGATTTCGGGCAACATGATGTCAGAGCACGAATGAACTGCATAACATCAGGTGATAATTTCAAAAAACAATTGACATACTCCTTGCCGTTTTTGCGGGCGATTGTCATCGGGAGAGGTTGGTGATTGCTTCGGTCATGGCTTTCTCAAAGTCGCCTTTATGACTACCTGCTCTGGTTTTTTTGCATCGAATTACGCGAATTTCACAAAAATTAGGTCCATTCGCGTCCATTCGATGCCGCTTTTGCTGACTTTGAGAAAACCATGTTGCTTCGGTACATTATCGTTGACACGCCTCACCGCATCGGGTATCCTTGACTTCGTCCGGGCGGGTCCGGCGCGGCAGAGCCTGTCGAACCCCGCCAGGGTCGAAAGACAGCAACGGTAAGGCGGTGTCTCTGGGTGCCGCCGGTCACCTGCCCGGATGTTTCTCCCCCATGAAAGCATTGCGCTGGTTTCTCATTCTGCTTGCCTTTCTGATTGGCGCCGGGGCAGGGCTTGCCTATGGCTGGTTCATTGCGCCGGTGGAATACTTCGACCTGCCTCCCGAAACGCTTCGCGCCGACTACAAAACCGACTACGTTCTGATGACTGCCGAGGCATACCGCGTCGAACAGGACCCTGCGGCTGCTGCCCGCCGATTAGCCATCTTCGGCGCCCAACCGCCCTACTCCATCGCCGCCGAAGCCCTGGACTACGCCCGCGCCAACGGCTTCTCCGACGCCGATATTGCCCTCCTGCAGGAACTCGTCACTGCCATGCAAGCCTGGAGTGGGATAAATCAATGAGCCGCCCCGCCTACGTTGCCGCGCTCCTCTTCGCGCTTCTTCTCGGACTGGGGGCTGGTCTTGCCTACGCATGGGTCATCTCTCCCCAAAATTCGAGCGGATTCCCTCCCGCGCTTCTGCGCGCAGACTTCAAAGACCAGTATCGTTCTGCCATTGCCGCCGCCTACGCCGCCACCGGCAACCTGCCGCGCGCGCAGGCAAGGCTGTCGCTTCTCGGCGATGACAACCCTGCGGATGCGCTGGGCGCTCAGGCGCAGCAGAGCATCGCCCGCGGAAATTTTGCCGAAGCCGATCAACTTGCCGCGCTCGCCTTTGCCATCCAAAACGGCGCGAACGCTTCACTGCTGCCCGCTCCCTTCGAGACCTCCGAGCCTGT
The DNA here is from genome assembly GCA_039961775.1 of Chloroflexota bacterium. GTDB lineage: Bacteria > Chloroflexota > Anaerolineae > Anaerolineales > Villigracilaceae > Defluviilinea. The sequence continues at coordinate 54,610 of JABRVZ010000009.1, read as the reverse complement.
CTCCGTCGAACCATCCCCCCCGCCAGACTTTGGCTTTGTGCTTACCGAAACGCCGCAACCCATTGAGACTTTTCCGGTCGAGACCCTGCCGCCTCTCCTCACCTCCACCCCGCGCCCCACACGCACCCCGCTTCCCACACAGGGAGCGCCTTTCCGCATCGCCGGGCAGGAAACGGTCTGCGACCCGAACCTGCCGGAGGGATTGCTTCAGGTCATCGTCCTCAACGCCAGCCGCCGGCAACTGCCCGGCATCAAGATCATCATCACCTGGGAGGCAGGCGGCGAGGAATTCTTTACCGGCTTCAAACCGGAACTGGGCAACGGCTACGCCGATTTTCTGATGACGCCCGGCGTTTCGTATGTCGTTCAACTTGCAGCGGGAAGCGAAATTGCCAGCGGTCTTATCGCTCCTGCCTGCCGCACATCCAGCGGGGAAACCTATTTTGGCGGGTACAAACTTACTTTCCAACAGCCATAAAAAAATACCCTTCTCCGCTGGGAGAAGGGTAAGCAGGCGAGAGTGAAACCGCCTAGGGCATAGGGTTGCTGTTCGCCCAATCGTTGCCGAGGCGTACCTCCACGTCCACGGTAGAGGCGGGGTCGGGCTGAATGCGTATCTGCACGCTGGAAGTAACGCCAAACACCATCTGCAGATATTTCATCGTGTACAGCTTCGGGGAATATAGGACGATGACGGTGCGGTCATAGGCGCGGTCGGCGGGACCCACTTCGGTCACCGGCACGCCCAGCGACAACAGATAGTTCCCCGTGTTGTATTCCAGGTTGGGGGTGAACGAACCGTTCAACACCCGCACCCGCGCGCCGTCCGCCTGCATCAACGCGGCCGGGTCGCCCTGCGCCAGCGGGCTGATTGCGCCGCCAAAGATCTGGTCGCGCAACTCACGAATCTTATCGGGGAAGGGCTTGAGGATGCTGGCATTCTCGCCGCCCAGGATAACGTTATTCAACGAGCCCATGGTGTAGTCAATCACGCCGCGTTTGATGTTTTCCACCGGTATCTGAGTCATGAGCGTCCCCAATTTCAACGCGTCGTCAAAGGACAGATTGGTCCGCAAGCCAGCCTGGGCTTCACGGTACACATCGGGCGCAATCGCCACCATCTTGGGGAAGTTGGCGGGGTTGAAGATCTGGTCGCGCAGCGCCATGATGACCAATTGCTGGCGGTTGGCGCGGTCCACATCGCCGCCTTCGGTCTTGCGGTTGCGGGCGTATCCCAGCACCAGATAGCCGGGCAGCACCTGACATCCCGCTTTGATGCGGACCTTGTTCGTTTTACCGATGACGCTGACCTGAATCGGCTCTGGAATGCAGATGTACAAACCGCCCATCGCGTCAATGGCTTCTTCGAACGCCTTGAAATCCACCTGGGCAAAATACTGAATTGGCACGCCGAGCAAATTCTCGACGGTTTTCATCGCCAGCGCCGGTCCGCCGCCGGGCAGTTTGTTGCTTTCGCCGGAGGAGTAGGCGGTGTTGATGCGGCTGTACCCGAAGCCCGGAATGTTGACCCACAAATCGCGCGGAATGGAAATCATGCCAGCCGATTTGGTCAGCGGGTCAATCGTGAAGAGAATCATCGTATCGGAGCGCGGAGCGCCCAAGCCCTGCACCCAGTCGCGTTCGTCCAAGCCGAGGAAGAGGATGTTGACGCGGCTGGCGCCGTCCCACGGTTCGGGCAGGTTGGCGCTGGGAATGTTCACCGGCGGAGGCGGCAGGCTCTCCACCGCGCTGGTGGCAACAGGCGTTCCTTCTTCGTTAAGGGTCGGTCCGTTTAGAAGGGTGGATGCGCCGCAGGAGGCTGGCGTCATGCCGGGCAGGCGGGTGGCGGTCCAGCAAGTCACAATGCCGCGCACAAAGAAGAAAGCGGCAACCGCCAGGCCGGCGGCAACAACCCAGAAGAGTATCGTTCCCACAGAGGGACGTTTGACGGTTTTCAGAAAGTTCATTGTTTATTCCGGTTTCAAGTAAATCATATTCAGTCCGAGGCGCTCCAAGCCTTCCTGCGCCCAGTACTGCAGAAGAGAGGACTCCTCCTCCATCACTTTCATCATTATGGGGATGGCGCGGTGATCTTTGATCTCCGCCAGCGCACGCAGGGCAAGGATGCGCGCCGATTGCGCTCCCGTTTTGACGACTTCGATGAGGGATGGGACTGCCGCACTTCCGATTTTGACCAGCGCAGTCGCGGCAAGACTGCCCACCATGCCGTCGGCATCGCTCAACGCCCGGATGAGAGGCTGGGTGGCGCTTTCATCGGCTTTGCCCGCCAGCCCCAGCGCCGCACACTGACGAACTTCCGGAGCGGGATCCTCCGTCAGAAACGGGATCAGCCATTCGGTCGGGCAGCGAGGCGACTGCGCCAGCGTGCGCACCGCCCACCAGCGGGTATCGGCGTCGGGGGAGCGGCTCAAATCCAGCAGGGAGGGGAAGGCGCTCTCGCCCAGTTGAGCCAGGGCGGCGGCGGCGTTCTCGGCGCGCGCTTCATCTCCGCTGGTGAGGTCGTTCAGGAGTTGCTGAAGGGTGGTCACGCTATTTTGCGGGGGGCGGCACAGGCAGGTCTGCCGCGGCGGTGTTCATCCATTTGTCGCCCTCGTCAATGAGCATGACGGGGATGTCGTCCACGATGGGGTATTTGCGCCCGCAGTCGTTGCAGATGAACCATGCCTCGCGGTGCAGGGTGAGTTCGCCGCCCGTTGTGCGGACGCAGTTGGGACAACGCAGGATTTCGATGAGGGTTTCGCTTACCATTGACACTCCATTTTTTAAGCGGGGGGATTTTACCATGCCCACATGCCCAGCGTAATGGACGTTAGAGCACGTTCATTACGGGCTTTGATAGGCGCATCAGCCGGAGGGATTGCGGCACAGACCTTTTTCTTCCGCCAGTTTTTCGGGGTTTTTCGAGTCGGGTCCATACTGGCAGATTGCCCGCCAGGGTTCGTAGTGGGTGGTGATGCGATCCTGGAAGAGGACAGCGCCGTTCTGGTACACGGTGCGGGTGACGGTGACATCGGCGCCGTTTGCCGCCCAGTCCACCTGTTTCATTTCATTCTTTTTGAGGTCGGGGTTTTCTTCGTAGAGCGGCGGAGGCGCAGAGACAACGTTGGTCGGTCCGCTGGTGTCCCAGGTCACGGTGCGTCCGTCTTTGGTGGAGTAGAACTTCCAGGTGAGGGTGCGCGCGTTGACGTTGACGTAGGTCTCCATCAAAATCCAGTAGGGCGAGTCGTTCTTGAATTTGAAATCTACGAGCGGGAAATAGACGGTGGCGTCCAGCCCTGCCAGGCGCGGGTCGGTTGCGCCGCTGGCGGTCATTTCGTAGTAGGAGACGCGGTAGGCATGCGAGTATCGTTCGACGATGGGAAAGCCGGCAAAGAAGGCGGTGCGGAAGAGGGTGGTGCTGACCTGGCACACGCCGCCGCCCACGCCTTTGATTGTCCGTCCGCCGTAGATGATGAGCGCTTCGGCAAATCCGCTCTCGAGGCTGACATCGCCCATCGTTTCGCCCATCGAGAAGACTTCACCGGGCGCCACCAGCACGCCGTGAAAGCGCGATGCCGCCGCCTGAATGTTCTGAATGCGCTCGGCGCTGGAGCCGTAAAAATAGGAAGTCTCTGCCCAGAGCAATTCGGTGATGCCCAGTTCTGTGCCGGTGGCTGTCGAAGAAACCTTCGGCTGGTCTTCCACCACAACCAGCGGAACGGTATGTTCGCCGCGCAGCAGCGCTTCATTGATGGCGCGGACGCTGGCATCCACATCCACCACCAGCCCGGTCTGCGATTCTTCGATGACTTCCAACTGACGTGTGTCGTCGTTGAAGATGAAGCGGGCGTTTTTGGAGGGGCGATCCACGCGGCTTTTGACGACCTGAAGCATTTCGCTCAAGCCGGCGGTGTTGAGCACCACCTGCACGCCGCTGTCGGTCTTTTGCACGCCAAGCAGGTTGGCAAGCACCTGCACATCGTACACAAACGGACCGGGGTTGGACAGCCCGGCATTGGGGACGACGAGCGTCAGCGGCTGGCTGAGGATCATGCGCGCCGTTTCCGCCTGGGCGCTCACGTCAATGACCTGCGGTTGAATTTCCTGAATGACGAGCGGCACTTCGCCGTCGCTGAAGGTTTGCAATTGCGCGCCAAGATAGACGAGGGTGGCGTCAATTTTCAACTCACGTCCCACCTGACCGGGCGTGGCAACCACGTTCGTGCCTTCGAGGCTCAAGCCGCCTTCGCGCACGGGCTGGTCCACCTGCAGGGCAATTTGCCGCAGGTATTGATAAGCAACCCGCTGATCGAAGACGATGACCGGCTGGACATAGACGCCGCTGGCGCGCGCCCGAATCTGATCGGACAACGCCTGAAACAATCCCCCGCTTCTTCCCAGACGATAGGCAGTCATCGCGCTGGACGACGGATCGAAGACCATGCCTAATTCTGCGGGACTCGCCACCCAGGCTTTTTCTCCGTCGCGGAAGAGAATCTTCCCGCTGACCGGGTAGGACAAAACCTGATGAAGTTTGACCGCCGCATCGGACGGAGTCAGACCCGAAAGGTCCACGCCGGCGACCGAAACGCCGGGGAAGATGCGCCCCGCGTAAAGGAGCTGATATCCCAGCGTCCAGGCAATGACGGCGACGAAGAACAACGTCACGCCGCTGACGAACGCGGCGATAATTTGAGGGAGGAGAGGCGCTCGTTGATAAGGTTGAGAGATCGAAGTCATTGTGAAAATTATACCTTGCAGGGCAGCCTGCGAATTAATTCGTGATGAGTACAGGCAATTCCCCCGTTTAACGGGTGCGGGAGGTCATTTGTTCCCGCCAAACCACAGACGCGGAATGAGCATGGGTGTGACGGTTTTGTAATCGGCGTATGCCTGCCCAAACTCGCGCAGGAGTTTCCGTTCTTCGAAATACGCGCCGATAAGGATGTATGCCGTGAGGGAAAGGTACACGATAAATGAATTGAGCGTCACGCGGGGCGAAAGCCAGAGGATGAGCAAACCAAACGTGTACAGCGGATGACGCATGTAACGGTAAAAGCCGCCGGTCACCAGCCTGCCCGGGGTCTCCGGCTCGAACAACTGTCGAAGTCCAACAAAGGACAGGGTGTCGGTCTGCAGCACGGCAAGGAGAAGCAGGAGGGCGGAAATCGCCTGTCCTGCAAGCATAAGAGCGTTCCAGGGAGATGGAACCTGATAGAGGCTTCGATCCGGCAGAATCAGCATCAGGTAGAGAATGGGGGCAAAACTGACCGCCGAGAACAGGTTGTAGAGCAGGCGGTAGCCTCGCATGAAGCCGTCTCCCAGTGTGCGGCGCAGGAACTCTTTGAAACCCAGCGAGGCGGTAAAAGAATGGATAAGACCCCAAAGGACGACGGCGAGAATCAGCAAGGGCATGGCTGCATTTTCCTTTTTCCGTGAGGACAATCAGAGCAACATAAGGCGGCGGGCGATAGTATTACAGCGCAAAGTCCGACGCTAGAAAGCGTCTCTTACGCTGCCCGCGCCGGCAGCGTTACACTTTATTACCATTGGTTACATAGATGCGTCCGCGCGCGCCGGTTTTACTCTTCGCCGAAGGCGGGCAGGGTGAGGGTTTCGGAGCCGCTGCGGATGACGTAGTGCGGCACCCAGCCAACGCCAAAGAGGGTGATGAACACGTCGGATTTTTTCGGAGGAACGGTGACTTCAATAATGTCGTTGACGGCGTTGCCCCAGCGGTCGTTGATTTCGCGCAGGGTCTCTTCGCGGCGGCGTTGGAGTTCGGCAATCTGTTTTTTGTATTGGGCGATGGCTTCGATGGATTCCTGAACCTCGGCTTTTGCCTGTTCGGTGAGACGCCGCTTGGTGAGCGAGGAGGACAGGCGCGAGGCTTTGCGTCTACCGCCGAAGAGACCGGTCAGGTTTTCGAGGTGGGTGCCGGCTTCTTCCACTTTTCGGTTGGTGAGTTCCGCCTGGTCTTCCGCCAGTTCGCGTTCTTCGCGGGCAAGTTTGTCTTCGAGCGTTTTGAGTTGGCGGTCGAGGGAAGCGGTCGCTTTGGCGATTTCGGCGTCGCGTTTGCGGCTGGCGGCTTCGGCGCAGGCGCGCATGAAGTCGGCGCGGCTGACATCGGGACCGGCATAGACTTTGAGCGTTTCGTTGGCGCGCGCCTGCACGGAGGAAGTGCGGAAGACCCAGTCGGCGAAGTCTTTTTGCAGGGCGGCGAGGAGACGGGGGTCGTTGAGCGGCGCGTCAATGGCGGCGAAGCGGGAGGAGGGCACGGGAAAGGTTTCCACGTTTTCGAGGGTGTGAGCGTTGAGGGCGTGGTCTTCCCAGCGCAGGGCGGCGCGCTTGTCGGGCGTTTGGACGAGGACGGCGCGGGTGAGTTCACTGTCCACGCCGAGTTTGCGGTCGAGCAGGCGCACCTGGGCGGATGCAATGAGGGCAGGGCGGTAGAGGATTCCGTCAATCATCGCTTCGGGGGGCATGGGGTATCCCGCCGCTTTGAAGGCTTCGGGCAGGCTGAGGTTTTGAGGAAGGAAGTATTCCTTGATGCCTGCAGGAAGGGGAGGTTTGGTTTGAGTTCCTTCCGATGGAAGGGTTTCGATTTTGGATTGACGATTGGGTACAGCCGCGGCGAAGACGGCAGGAGATTCAGGTTCGGGGGAGGAGAAGGTTTGGGAGGCGGCGGCAGGCGCGGGCGGAGTCTGAAGCGTCCTATCGGCGTTGGCGAGGCGGTTGAGTTCGGGGATGCGGTTGCGGGCGAGAGGTCCGGGGAGGTAGTTCATCGCCCAGCGGGAGTGGAGGAGGACGGGCGCTTTGGCGTGGACGTTGTGCAGGACGAAGACGCGTTTGCCGAGCGAGGAGATGAGGCGGTCGAAGTCGCTGCGTGAGACGCCGCCCGCCGCGCTTTCGAGACCGTCGAGCAGGCGTTGTTTGTCCTGGTCGGTTTGGAGTTTGCCGATGAGCCAGGTGCCGGCGTTGGAGAGTCCTTTGTAGTCCACGTCCACGGGGTTTTGGGTGGCGAGCAGAAGACCGACGCCAAAGGCGCGCGCCTGTTTGAGCATGCGCAGGAGGAGCGCTTTGGAGGGCGGGTTGCGCTGAGGCGGGACGTAGCCGAAGATTTCGTCCATGTAGAGGAGGGCACGCAGGGAGGAGGAGCCGCTTTGGGTGCGCATCCAGGTTTCGACGGCGGAGAGCAGGAGGGTGACGAAGAACATACGCTCGGCGTCGGAGAGGTGTGCAAGGTAGAAGATGTTGTGGCGCGGGCGTCCGTCGGCGGTGCGGAGGAGGGAGGCGATGTCGAGCGGTTGACCTTCGCGCCAGGGTTCGAAGGCGGGGGCGGCGAGGATGTTGTTGAGCGCCATCGCCAGTTCCATGCGGTCTTTGGGCGGGAAGAAGGCGTCCACAGGGAAGGCGCCCAGTTTGTCGAACGGCGGGGTTTGGGTTTGCAGGATGAGTTCGGTCAGGTCCACGCTTTTGCCCCGGCTCCAGGCGCTTTCGAAGAGGTTGGAGAGCAGGATGTGTTCTCGGGAGCGGATTGGGTCAATATCCTCATAGCCAACCAGCCCAAGCAGGGCGGTGACGGTGCTGGCGATTTTCTCGCGCAGAATTTCGCGGTTTTCGTCCCAGGGAATTTCGGGCGCGGCGAGGGAGGACAGAACGCTGACGGGGATGCCCGAATCGGAGCCGGGGGTGAAGACGGCAAATTGGGCAGAGTTTTTGAGCGCCAGAATGCGCTCACGTTCGATGCCCCATTCCTGCAAGCCGCTGCGCCAGGCAAGGGCGGCATCGGTGGCGGCTTGTTCGGGGGTTTTGCCGGCGCGGCGCGCCTGGTCGGGGTCCACCCAGGGTTGGAAGTCTTGCGGGGCGAGGTCGGGGAAGTGAAGCAGGAGGTTGGTGAGGTCGCCTTTGATGTCAATGATGATGGCGGGGATTCCGTTGAGCGCGGCTTCTTCGAGCAGGGCAATGCACAGACCGGTCTTGCCGGAGCCGGTCATGCCGGTGACGATGGCATGGGTGGTCAGGTCGGCGGGGTCGTAGTAGATGGGCTGGTCTGTGACGGATTGAGCAGCGGGGTCGTAGGCGCGTCCGAGGTAGAAGCGTGAGTCGGTCATAAGGTCTCCTGCGCGGAAATTCGGTGGGACGATTGTAGCCCATCCCGACGGAAAAGCCCATTAAAAATTCAGCGGAGGTTGTACCTCCGCTGAAACGCGAAACGAATCTCGCCGCGCTGTGGACCGGGCGTCAGTCATTATCGTTATCATTATGATTGTCGTTATCGTTGTCGTTATGATTATCGTTATCGTTGTTGTTCGTATTTGTGTTGACGTTGGTTCCGCTATTGTTGTTGCGGGGTGTGGGGGTTGGCGCGCCGATAGAAGCGGGAGGAATGAACTCAATCTTTTTCACAATGAAGATGCCGCCGGCGCCGTAATATCCCTTTGCTTTGGCAAATGCGCCCACAGCAGGCGTGCCTTTGACCTCCTCCGCAAATTGAGTGTCCAGGACGATGCCGTTGATGACGATTAATTTGTTCTGGATGGAAGTGACGATGCCTTCGATGGACGCTTCTGCGGGGGTGGCAGTTGCGGTGGGAGCAGCGGTCGGCGTGGGAGCAGGCGTGGGCGCTTCAACCTTCGACGTTGGGGTGGGCGCCGGTTTATTTTCCTCTTCTGTCTCCTTGTCCTTTTCCTGCTCGAATTCTTCGTTCACGTCGGGGAGGCGGGTGCCAGGCGGCAGAAGTTCGATGCGCTCGGCAAGGACGCCGGCGCCCTGGGTCTGTCCACGCACGCGCACCGCTGCACCGACGGGGATGGGGTCGCCGGTCAGGCGGGTGTCGGCGGAGAGGAAGACCGGGATGCCGGAGACCAGCCACTCGGTCCCGCTTTGACGCGTGACGTAGCCGGAAAAGTCCACTTTGGCGGTGCGTCCGCGGGCGAGGAGTTCAGCGAGTTCCTCCAGCCGTTCATTTGCGTGTTCGATTTCGAGCGCCTCGCGCCGCTGCGGGTCAAAGACAAAAAAATGAGCGAGTTCTTCCCACGTGCGTTTGACGGGGTAGAGGTTGTCGCCGGGCAGGGTGGTGGAGGAGGCGCGCACCAGTCCGTTGCCGCCTGCGAACAGCAGGGCAAGCGTGGCAAGGGTGACAAGGGCGCGCCGCAGTGAAGCCGACCAGTTCCGGCGGACGGGCGGGATGATGGGGATGGCTTTTCGTTCGCGCAGTTCGGCGGCGTGCTGGAGAACCCGCGCGCGGCTTCTGCGGATGACCGCTTCGGACGGCGGGGGCACGGCGAGTGCTCTGGCTTTGACAGCCGCTTCGAGCATGGGACGCAGTTCGTCCGCCAGTTCGGGGCGGCGGGAGAGGACGGTCTCCACATCCGCGCCGTTTTCCAGTTCTTTGAGGCAGGTTTCCAAAATTTCGTATTTATTCATCTTTCGCCTCCCCAATCAGTCGTTGGAGGGCGGAAAGCGCCCGAAATTGCAGGGCTTTCACGGCATTGACTTTTTTCTTCATGGCTTGTGCGGTTTCTTCGAGCGAGTATCCCTGACCAAAGCGGAGCGCCAGGACGTGCTGTTGTTCGGCGGTGAGTTGGGCGTAGGCAGACCGCACGGCGCGGTATTGTTCGCGCTGGTCCACCTCATCGTGGACGATGGAGGCGGGGTCGGGCAGGAGGTCGGAGAGGGGATCGGCGGGTCTGCGGTAGCGGCGGCGCAGATAATCGTTGACGGCGTTGGAGGCGGTGGCTATCAGCCAACCCCTGAGGCTGGATTGCGGTCCCTGGCGTTTTTGCACGGCTTCGAGCAGGCGCATGAAAACGTCGCTGGCGATGTCTTCCGCTGCGGCGTCATCTTCGATGCGGTAGCGGACGTAGCGATAGACCTCGGGAAAATAGCGGTCGTAGATAGCGGCGACGGCTTGGGAATCGAGATTTTGCAAAGCGTTCAGGGCGCTTTGTTCGTCATAGACGGACATGGTCGGTGTGTTCCCGGAAATAATGATGATCCTCGAGAAAGGGAGAATTGCAAGTTGCATGGGAGTATATCATTTCATAACGGGTCAGCGGAGAGGCGGAAGCACTTCGTAGAGAATCGCCTGGTCGTCGCGGTACACTTCGCGCAGGCGGGGGTCTTGTTCCGCCACGCGGATGAAGCTGCCGTGATTCAGGTCGGTATGCACATACTGTGCGCCAAACCTGGCGGCGATGATGTTCGACGGATTGCCTACCTTTCCCTGGGTGACAAGCACCCACAGGTCGTAGAGTTCGGGGTCATATAACTGCATGTAGGTTGGGTCGAGACCGATGAGGTAGGTGTTGTGGGTGTTGTAGAAGAAAAGCCGCGGGAAGTCGTCCCAGTCGGTTTGGAAGACGCGAGAGCCGGCGGGGGTGTTTTCTGCCAGCCATTGCGACGCGCCAGCGTAAAGGTCGTAGGGTTTAGAAGCGTTGACCGCTTCACGCGCCCTGGGAATTGATCTGCCAACACTGAGTATGACCGCCGCCGAAAGCAGGATGAGGGGCGCGTTGTGGAGAATCCGCTTGAGGGGAGAGGAGGTCGAAATGCGGCAGGCAAATTGACGGTCGAGGAAATGAGCCGCCCAGGCAAAGGCGGCGAAAATGAGAGCAAACGGCGGGAAGTATTCCACGAAGCGGCGCGCCTGCATGAGCATCAATCCAAACAGAAGGGAGACAAGCAGGGCGAAGGCAGTGCGCGTTTCCATTCGGCGTTCGGTCAGCCCGAGGGCGAAAATTCCGCTGACGAAGAAGAGCAGGGAGGGAAGCGAGTTTTCGAGAATTTGTTTGGTGTTGTAGGGGAACCATTCGTTGCCGACGCTGACGGAGGTGGCGTCGGTCAGTTTGGGGAGCATGTGGTTCCAGGAAAAGATGAGATTGGCTGGAAAGTAGGGGTTGATGACGACGCCGAGCGCGATGCCACCGGCGATGTAGAGCAGAGGTTTGTATTCGATGCGCCGCTCCGAAATGAGGACGGCAAGGGCGTACAAAACGCCGAGCGCAAGCATGAGGGGAAAGGCGTCGTACAGCCAGACGTACACAAAGGACAGGGCGGCAAGGCGTTTGTATTTGCGTTCGAGAAGCCAGGTCATTCCGAGGGCAAGGAATCCCAGCGAAAGCGACTGGGCGCGGGTCACGCTCATGCGGTAGAGGAAGGCGTCGGAAATTCCCAGCAAAGCCAGCACCCACAGCCAGTCGTAGGGGACGCGCTGGCGGTGAAAGAGGAACCACACCGCAAGAAAAGCCAGACTCGAAAAGACCACCGCCGACCATTTTGCGCCGAGCCGCAGGTCGGCAAACCAGGTGAAGGGAATCAGCGCCACGTGATAGAGGAAGTGATGATCGTAGTATTCCTGCGGGTTGAGAATGGAAAGCGGGAGCCAGGGAAATGCGGGCTTCAGCCCTTCAGTGCGCATGATTTGGGCAAGTTTGATGTGGTAAAAGCCGTCGTTGTCGGGCATGTCGGGCGTGGAGAATTGAATGAGCGACATGCCGATAACGAACAGGAGGAATACGGCGATGGGGAGGAGGGTTTGTCTCTGCGGTTTCATCGAGGCGCGTCCATGAGCATGGAACATCTGGAGACGACGGTCTCCAGATGTTCCATTTGAAATCAGGCGGTGCAAGAGAGGTGGTCAGTCATTGTCGTTCGAGTTGCCATTGCCATTCGAATTGTCGTCATCGTGGTCATCGTCGTTGTCGTTTTTGTTCGAGTTCTTGTTGTCGTGGTCATTCGAGTTCTTGTTGGAATTCTTGTTATCGTCATCGCCGTTGTCGTTTTTGTTCGAGTTCGAGTTGGAATTGCTGTTGTCGTCACCGGTGCGGGTGGTGCGTTCGATTTCGCGGACAACCAGCGACCCATCGGAAGCGGCAATCACATGGAGTTTCACCTGGTCGCCGACGGCGATGATGGTTTTGAACTCGGTAAAGGAGGCAATTGTGTAGGTAACACCATTGACAGTCACGGAAGTATCCGAAAGGGCTTCCACGACGCCGTAGATTTCCTGTTCAACGCCGGCGGGAGCGCTGTTATCGTTGGCGTTGCCGTTCATGTTGTCATTGGCGTTCGTATTGCCGTTGGCGTTGCCGTTCATGTTGTCGTTGGCATTCGTATTGCCGTTTGCGTTGCCGTTCATGTTGTCATTGGCATTCGTATTGCCGTTGGCGTTACCGTTGGCATTGTCGTCAACACCGGCAGGACGGGATGCCTCGATGCGCAGGGCAAAAATACTTCCATCCGGCGAGACGGACGCTTCCACTTTCACAATGTCGCCGACTTTGATGTTGCCGTCAATCGAGGCGCCTTCCACGCCGACGACCTGCCCGCTGATGGTCCACTGCGAGGCATCCATGGCTTCCACGCTGCCGGTAAAGACGACCTCAGTGGACTTGGAGCCCTGGGAACTATCGCCCTGCCGTGGGGCAGATGTGGGCGCCGCGCCGCTGCATGCACTCAAGAGATAAGCGCCAAGCAACAGCACCGATATGAGAAAACGATGCGATTTATTCATTTTGTGCCTCCATAACTGAAATTGAGTTGGTTTAACCTGTCAGTCGCTGGAGGGGCAGAAAAGGTACGGGGAAACAAAAACCTCCCGCAGGGCGGCGGGAGGCGCAAGGTCGAAAACAGGTCAGGCAGGCGGGTTGTCGAGGCGAATCCCGTGTCCGCGCACGGTCGTAATGTATTGATGCGTCGAGTCGAGGGCGGCGATCCGTTCGCGCAGACGGCGCACCAGCGCATCCAGTGCCTGATCAGTAACGCCGGCAGACTGCTCATCCCCCCACACTTCCGCCACCAAATCGGCGCGGGTGACCACTTCGCCGTTGTTTTTGTAGAGCAGCCAGAGCAGTTTGAATTGCTGCGCCGAGAGCGGCGGCACCAATTGCTGATGATTGACCCACACGCGCCGGGATTTCAAGTCCATCATCAGGCGCCCGGAGGGGGGCGAACCTTCCACCAGCGGGGTGGTGGCGTCTGACACGAGGAAGATGAACTGCTGTGCCATCGCAATCGAAAGCAGGTCGCCATCCTGCAGGACAACCGGAGCGGTCAGCAGACTTCCGTTGTGGTGCGTGCCGTTTTTGCTCCCCAGGTCCTCGAGGATGACGCCTTCCGGCGTCGGCGTGAGGCGGGCATGGAAACGCGAAATCTGCCGGTCTGTGATGACCACATCACAACTTGGCTCGCGTCCCAGGACGAGGGTTTTATTCAACTGCCAGCGCTGTCCCTTCAAGGGACCGTCCTGCGCCACCAGCAGGGGGGCATCTTCCTGAAGCAATTTCATGAACTTTCCAAATCACCAGCCGCCAAACGCCGCTTGCACGTTCACAACGAAGAATGTACGAGGGCATATATTATAATACGTGAGCAAAGACGCATGCGTTCACGCAGGAACACGCCGAAACCTGCCAGCGTTATTGCAAGACAGCATCGAGTCACTGCTCAAGGAGAAGAATTGCTTCCACCCCTCAAGAACGAGGAGGTATTGCGCGGCCGCTACAAGATCCGCGAACGGATCGGTCAGGGCGGCATGGGCGCCATTTACCTTGCGGACGATATGCGTCTCAAGGGACGTCAGTGCGCCCTGAAGGAAGTCGAGTACGACCGCGCCCTCCCGGAAAACGTACGAGAAGAAGCCCGCGAACAATTCCTGCGCGAGGCGACTGTTTTGGCGCGCCTCGACCACCCCAACCTGCCCAAAGTCTCCGACTTCTTCTCCATCGGTCCGCGCGACTATCTTGTGATGGACTACATTCCGGGCAAAGACCTGCGCACACTTCTGCTCGAGGCGCGGCGCAACAAACGGTTCATCCCCGAAAAAGAAGTTCTCAACTGGGCGGAACAAATCGCCAACGCGCTCTCCTTTCTGCACAGTCAGGAGCCGCCCATCGTTCACCGCGACATCAAGCCCAGCAACCTCAAACTCATGCCGCACGGTTTGATAAAACTGGTGGATTTCGGTCTCGTCAAAATTCTCGCTCCCGAAGAAGTGACCATCACCATCATCCAGGGACAAGGCACCGCCCTCTACACGCCGCTCGAACAATACGGCGGCAGCGACGCCCACACCGACATCCGTTCGGATATTTACTCCTTCGGCGCGACGCTCTACCACCTGCTCACCAACGAACCCCCAGCCGACGCCCGCAAGCGCTTCCTCTCTCCCGAAAGCCTGATCCCGTTACGAGAAATCAATCCTTCGCTCTCGCCGCGCACCGAAAAAGCCGTGCTGTGGGCAATGTCCATGCACCCCGACGAACGTCCGCACAGCGTCAGCGAATTCAAGCAGGCTCTGCTCGGTCACCGCGATACTCCCACCCTGCCTGTCACCCCTCTGCGGACAAGAAGCCTGCAACCCTCCCCTTCCATCACCGACTATCTTGCCAAACCTGCCGAAGCCGTCCTGGCTTGGAGCGCGGCAGTTTTGTTTTTGCTCAGTTTGCTCGCGACGCTGATCCGCTGAACAGCCGCCACCACATCCACGCCAAAATCCCGCCAAACGCCTCCCCCGCCAGCGTAAACAACAGAACCCCAAACGCGCCTCCCGATTCGGACGCCACCCATGCCTGCGCGCGTGGAAACCCCAGCGCAAGGTAGTTATACGCGCCCAAACCGCCAATCACCACCAACAGCGCAAAGCGTAATCCCCACTGCGGCGAGATGACGCGGCTCACCGCCCAAAAGGAGAGGACGGCGCTCCCCAACACCCCCAGCAGCACAATCAACCACAGTCCTGCCCGCGGATACCCTTCCGGCGAAATGAAATTATTCACCGGCACAACGGTGGGTGTGGGTGTGGGTGTTTCAGGGAGGATGGTGACCACCGGCGGCACTACCGTCACCGCCACGCCGTTGCTGGTTGCATCGAACTGGAGCACGTCCGAAACAACCGCCGGCTCGCTCACCGCGCGCAACTCGACCTTGCCGGGCTTGTCCACCACAAAAGAGGCGTGCGCCACACCGTCTACGGTAGTTGTCTCCACCTGCTTCAAAATACTCCCCGTCTCATCGCTCGTGGACATGGTGAACCGCACCACCGTGCCATCCGGCACGACATGCTGATTGCGGTCTAACACCGGCCCCGCACGGACGGAAATCGAAGCGCCAATTTTGTAAAACGGGGTGACGGTCGGTACCGGGGTGAACGCCCCGTCGCCGACGAGGACGGGCGGCTCCTCCTGGTCCAACCGCAGAGGGATGATTTGCTCTGGGTCGGGCGATGTCTGGGTGATCAGGTCATATCCCACCGCAGGGATGGAAACCGGCGCGGCGCCCTGCAGTGAAATCTGCTGGAAGAGGATGCGCGCCGCCACATCCACAAAGGCAGGCTGTTTGCTGTACAAGGCATAGTACGCCGTCAGTTTGGAAATGTCGGTGGCGTCGAGATAGTAGGGAGCGGTGAAGGAGAAGAGAATCACGTCCTTGTTGCGGAGCAGGTTCGGGCGTTCGGAAAAGAAGCGCCTGAGCAGGTTGATCTGCCCGCTGCCCACATCCGTCAGCGAAATGACAACCCACGAAGCATTGATGAGGGAAATTTCGATATTGGTATCGGCAGTCCCGTTGAGCAGGTCCTCCAATTCCTTGAAGGAAAAAGAACTGGTGCGGCTGCGAAGCACCTGCCCGCTTCCGTCGGGACCGTAGAGGCGCAAAACCGCCCGCTGAAAAGCGTCCTCTGCCATGGCGTTATATTCGGCGCAGACACTGCACTGTTTGTAGCGGGAGACATCCGTCAGGAAAACGATGCGGTCGCTGGTGGCAGGAGGCGAAGGCAGGAGCGTGTTGAGTTCTTGCAAATCGGGGCTGATGAGCGTGGCGGCGCTGCGGGCAATATCGAATGACACCTGCGTCGAAGCGCCCAGCCCTTCCAATTCGCTTTCCGCAGGCACCACATCGGTAATCTCGAAGGTGGGATACATGCGCAGTTTGTGCATGAGGATGCGCGTCACGGCTCCATCCACCAGCCGCGCAAAGATGGGGTCGTTGCGGTACTCCTGAGCAAATGCATCCAGAATGCGCAGGGTGGCGGCGTAGGTGGTATCCAACTCGTCCGAGCGGATGTTGCCGAGGTAAAGCAGGTCGTTGCCTGCCAGAAAAGCGTCGCGCGCCACCAGGCGGGGCGAAAAACTCTCTCCGTTCAGCGAGTAAAAATCCCGCACCGCCCGGCTCCCCAAATCATCGCTGACGACCAGGCCGCCGTTCGCGCGCCAGGCGGCAAACTGCGGCAACGCCAGGATGGCGGAGAGCGCCGACGCATCGAAACTGACCGGACGCGTGGTCGCCCGAATATTGCCTTGAAAACCCTGATAGCGGATATGCGAGACCAGCAGCCCGTCGGTGACCGCCGCGCGGTCTGACGAAGTGGTCACAGAAAAGAAAGGTGAGAGTTCCACCTGCTTCAACTGCTCCAGCGACTTGCGGACGGTGGCAACTTCATCTTCGGGCGAACGGTCTGAACTGCCCCGCCCGGGAAAATGCTTGGCAACCACGAGCATGCGCCCGTTACTACCGGCGTGCAAACCGGCAATATACGCCTGCCCCATCTTCCCCACCCAGTAGGGGTCGCCGCCAAAGACGCGCGTCCCCAGGTCGCTGCGCGCCGCCGGGTTGGGCGTATCCATCACATCCAGCGAAGGACCCAGAAAAAAATTGAAGCCAATGGCAGAGAGTTCGCTCCCCATCACATTCCCCACCTGCTCGGCGTTTCTCGTGTTCCAGGTTGCGCCGATTGCCATTTCGTTCGGCAGAGGGGTCAAGCCGCTCAAAATCTGGTCGTCGGGCGTCCCATCCCCCTCCTGCGAAATCCCGACGAACAGCGGCACATATACCTTCGCCAGCGACGGTTCTGCGCTGGAAGCGTTCCACTCGATGTCCTGCAGGTTTGCAATCAGTTGATGCGCGGCTGTGACGGTGTTCGGCTCCTCGACAAAATTATCGTTCGCCGCCAGCAAAATCACGCCGCCGATGTGATGATTGGCAATCAGGTCGTAAATGGCGGAGCCTTCGCTCGTATCCACCCCGGTGAACGTGACGAGGAACAACTGTCCAACCCGTTCCTCAGGGGTCATGGCGTCCAACACCGCCTGCACCTGCGGAGGCGGGGCGGGGGTTTGGGCGCGGACACCAGCCACAGGTCCAAAAAGAGAGGCGAGGAGAGTGAACAGGAAGAGCGCGGCGGCGAGACGTTTCAACGTCACGTCACTTTTGTCTGCGCTGCGCCTCATCGCTTTGACCTCAGCCTGTTTACCGCTCATTGGACTTTTTCAACTCTCCAGCCTTTTCCTCACGCAGACGAACCGCCAATTGAGGGTCGTCGGTGAAGACGCCGTCCACGCCCCACTTGAACAGACGGCGCAAATCCGCCTCGTCGTTCACCGTCCAGACGTGGATGCGGCGTTTGAGGCGGTGCGCAAAGTAGATGAGGTTTTGGGTTGCATCCTTCAGGTTGGGGTGCAGGGCGTCGTATTTGCCGAATGCAAACCCAAAGGAACGGGACCATGCCCCCAGCAGACCGTCCAACGCCAGCAAGCCGGCGGGGACTTCGGGCAGGTAGCGGCGGGCAGCGGCAAGGTTGCCCGGCAGGAAGGAGGAAAACAGAACGCGCTTTTGCAGTCCAAATTTTTTGACCAGCATGCAGACAGATTCGACGAGGTGGTCGCGCGGAGTGCTGTAGTTGGTGAGTTCCACGTTGATGAAGGTGCGCCTGCCCACCGCTTCGAAGACTTCTTCGAGGGTGGGGATTTTTTCGCCCTGAAAGTTCGCCGAAAAGAAACTGCCTGCGTCCAGCGAGCGCAGGTCGGCGAGGGAGAGGTCTTTGACCTTGCCGTGCGTGCCGGTGGTGCGGTCCACGGTGGGGTCATGGATGACGACGACGTGACCGTCGGCGCTGAGTTTTACGTCGAGTTCGATGGCGTCTGCGCCCTGCTGGAGGGCGAGTTCGAAGGCGGCAAGCGTGTTTTCGGGCGCATGCGCCGAGGCGCCGCGATGGGCAAAAATGACGGGGGTGGGAAGGGTATCGAGCATGGCAGAGATGAAGGGGGCGCGTAATCCGTAATGCGGCTGGGGATGGGACGGCTAAATGTCCACAAAGTAGGAGGTGGCGGCGCGGTCGAGCATTTCGCGGGACATGGTGGGCGGCACAGAGAGGTAACGGGCGATGTCAATGATCTGGTCGCACAGGTCGCGCGGGTGCGAGGCGCGCAATTTGCGGTTGCGTTTGATGTACCACTCCTGCAGAAGGTAGGCGAGACCCTGGTCGCTGTATTCCACTTTTTTGTCGGCGGCGACGCGCTTGAAGATTTCGCGGTATTCCTCGTAGGAGGGGTCGCCGATTTCGATTTTGTGGCGCAGGCGGCGCAGGAAGGCTTCGTCCACCAGGTCTTTGGGCGGGAGGTTGGTGGAGAAGACGATGAGAACGTCGAAGGGAACTTCCACTTTGCGGCCGTTGTGGAGGGTGAGGAAGTCCACGCGGTTTTCGAGCGGGACGATCCAGCGGTTGAGCAGGTCGCGCGGACGCACCTGCTGACGCCCAAAGTCGTCAATCAGGAAGATGCCGCCGTTGGCTTTGACCTGGAAGGGGGCTTCGTAGAATTTATGCGTTTCGTCATAGACGAGGTCCAAGCCTTCGAGGGTGAGTTCGCCTCCCACCACGATAAAGGGGCGGCGGATTTTGACCCAGCGTGGGTCGCGTCGGGGGTTGACGCGCAGGTTGCCAGTTCCGGTCGGAGTCGCCTGCCCTTCGGCTTCGGGCGCGAGTTTGTGGCTCACCTGGTCATAGACTTTGATAACCTGCCCGTCGAGGTAGAGGGCATAGGGGATGTACATGGACTGGGTGAGGATGAGGTTGCCGAAGGCGCGGGCAACGCTGGTCTTGCCGTTGCCAGGCGGACCGTACATGAAAATGGAGGTGCCGGAGTTGAGGGCGGGTCCGAGCCGCTGGAAGGTGGCTTCGGAGATGACCAGTTGTGAAAGCACCTGACGCATCGTCCGCGCGGTGACGGTCATGCGTCCGGTTCTCTGGCGGCGGATGGCTTCGTTATAGACCTCGAAGGGTACCGGCGCGGGTCCCGCATATTGACTGCGCTCGAGGGCTTCGCGCGCGCGGGTGATGCCCGCCCCGGTGATGCCGTAGGTGTAGGCGCCTTCGCCCAACCCGCCCTGTGAGGATTTGACTTCGATGAGTTTTTCGCGTTTGAGGGCTTCGAGAATGCCGTCGGTAACGCCGGCAAACGGCAGGGCAATCGCCTCGGCAATTTTGAAACCGCTCATGAAACCCTGGTTGTAGAGGATTTTCAAAGCCAAATCCTGCAGCCAGAGGACATTTAAGCCGGTATCTTCAACCGAGTTGATGGGCGGAGGAGAAAAGGGAACAGCCGCACCGGGCGACCGCATGAGATTATTGGTCATAACGCCTCCCAAAGAGGGGGTGAGGAAGATGCAATGGTCAGATTATAGCACGCCCAATTTTGAATGCAATGCGGCGCGAAACATCGTATATAATCTGTAATGTCATGAACCTATCTGTGATCATTCCAGTGTACAACGAAGTCAACAACATCGAGGAAATCGTCAGGCGGGTGCAAGCCACCAAACGGGCAAGCGAAATCATCATCGTGGACGACGGCTCGCAGGACGGCACGCGCGAGATTCTGAAAAAACTCGACGGCAAACGAAAAGTCCGCGTGATTTTGCACGAAAAGAATCAGGGCAAAGGGGCGGCAGTAGTCACCGGCATGAAAGCCGCCAAAGGCGACGTGCTGCTCATTCAGGATGCCGACCTCGAATACAACCCGCGCGATTACCCGGTCCTGCTCCAGCCCATCGAAGAGGGGCTGGCAGATGTCGTCTATGGTTCGCGCTTTTTGGGCGCACCGCACCGCGTCGCCATGTTCTGGCATCAGGTGGCAAATCAACTGCTCACCTTCATGACCAATCTCCTCTATGATTCCATCCTGACCGACATGGAAACCGGCTACAAAGTCTTTCGCCGCGAGGTCATTGAGGGCATGAACATCCGCTCCAAACGTTTCAACTTCGAGCCGGAATTCACCGCCAAAATCCTCAAACGCAAACACCGCATCTTCGAAGTGCCGATTTCCTTCAACCCGCGCGATTACACCGAAGGGAAAAAAATCAAACTCAAGGACGCCTTCGAGGCGGTCTGGGCGCTGCTGCGCTATCGCTTCTCGGACTGATGAACTTGCAGGAACAAATCGAACAGGAATTTGCCCTCGCCGAACAGGCGCGCGCCCGCGGCAACGAGGGACAAGCCCGCGTCTGTGCGCGCCGCGCCGCCGGCATTGCAGTTCGGGAATATCTGACCCGCCAGGGGATTCGCCCCCCCAGCCTCAGTGCCTACGATTTGCTGAACCTGCTCAAAGACGACCCGCTTCTTCCCCCCGACCTGAAACTGCTCGCCGACCATCTGACCTTGCGCGTCACCGAGGAATTCAAACTCCCCATCGAAGCCGACCTCATCGCCGAGGCGCGACAGTTGTGCGAAGCCCTGCTCAAATGAAAAGACCCTGAGGCATGACCTCGGGGTCTTTATGACAGTGTACAACGCGGCGTTTTATTCACTGACATTACGCGGTTTTCCCGTACCGCGACATTCATGTCGCTTGGAAATACGAGATGCCCCCCTGTGGGGACGATGTCTCGCGCTACCGCGTACGGTGAGTTATTCAACCATTTGCTCTTACAGACTCTTTCGGCTCATCAGGTAGAAGAACGCCCGCGCCAGCGTGATGACCAGCACCATCCCCGACATCACCCCGCCCAGCACTAAAAACATCTTCTTCCAATCGCTCAACCGCAAGGCAATCTCCTCCCGCGCCGGGAAGCGGATTCGCTCGCGCAGGCGTTGAACCATTTCACTTGACGGCTGAATCGGCTTCAAGGTCCCGGCGAGACGCGCTTCGAGACTGGAAAGAAGTTCATCGGGAAGGGTGGATGTCTTTGTGCGTACCATTCGTCACTCACAAATTCAATCAGCAGGGTAGAGAACCAGCCCAACCGTCCCCGGTCCGAAATTAATGGCAAGGGAGATGGAGAGGTCGGTCAGGTAGGCTTCTTTGACGTTCAGCGACTTTTTCGCCTGTTCCATTAACACCTGGGCGGAGGCAAGGTCACGGGCATGCACCACGCCAAGATGAACAGGCTGACTGCCTGCGTGTTCCTTCGCCAGTTCGACCACGCGCTCAAAGGCGGCTTTGCGGGTGCGGACGCGGTCCACCATGTCCACGAGCCCGTCTTTGAGCATGGCAATCGGCTTGAGGTTCAGGGCAGAGGCGAGCGCCGAGCGCAGGGCGCCAACGCGACCGCTGCGGCGGGCATATTCGAGCGTGTCGAGGGTCAGGATGATGAGCGTCTTGCCGCGCACGCTTTCGATGAATTTGACGATTTCGTCCACGCTTTTACCGGCGCGTTCCATCTGACGGGCGGAACGGCACATGAAGGCGGTGCCCATCGAGCCGCCGAGGGTGTCCACAGGGACAACGTTATAGGTGCCTTTGAGTTCCTCCGCCGCGGCAACCGAGGATGCGTAGGTGCCGGAGAGTTTGCTGGTGATGTGAATGGAGAGGATGGTATCGCCGGGCTGGGCGATTTTTTTGTAAAATTCAACGAATTGGTGCGGAGAGGGCTGGGAGGTTTTGGGATGCGGCAGGGTTTTGCTGTCCACCAGTTTGTAGAACTCGTCCATGCTGAGTTCGACGTCCTGAATGAAGGTTTTTTCCTCCCCGAAATGCACGTTGATGGGAATGCGCTGGATGTCGTATTCCGCGTACCACTCGGCAGGGATGTCCACTGCGCCATCGGTCACAATTCGAAGCATGGTTACTCTCCTTCAAGATTAATATTTTGGTCGCTCAGTTGGTCGCGCAGGGCAAGCAGGGTGCGGTGGTAAAGGCTTTTGATTGCGCCCTCGCTGCGTCCCATGATGGCGCCGATTTCGGCGTTGGACAGGTTCTCGACAAATTTGAGGATGAGAAGGTTCTGTCGTTCAGCCGGCAGGCGGCGGATGAGTTTGAGAAGCGTTTCCTGTTCCTGCGAGCGGACAAGGTTCTTTTCGGGGTGATCCCCTCGGGATGGCAGGATCGGCACGTCATCCAGGGGGATTTCCTGTTTGCGGCTGCGGTCACGGTGCCAGTTGGCAACCAGGTTGTGAGCAATGCGGTAGAGCCACGCCGAAAAGGGAATGCCGCGGTCGGTGTAATTGTGAATGTGGTTCATTGCCCGCTGGAACACGCGGGCAGTGAGGTCTTCTGCGTCATGCAGATTCCCCGTGCGGTAGTAGACGTAGTTGAAGATTCGATCCACATATCGCTCATAGAGCAAACCGAACGCGTCGCGGTCGCCCTGGGATGCGAGCAATAGCAATTTTTCTTCGTTGAACTCTGTCTCCTGCACTCGTCTGGTCCTACCGGCAGGGTTAACACACATAACCCCGCCGGATTTGAGAAGTTGCACAAGAGTATAACATGCGCGTTGCAAATTCCGATAAGGGTGTCTGATTTGGCGGATTCGGTATAATGAAAGTTTGTTACCGGGTCATCGCGTCATTGAAAGTAAAACATTTGTGCTAGAATAGCCGTTTGGCAGGCGTTTGCAAACTTGTCCCAGAGGAGTTCCATGTCATCCAACAGCATCCGCGTGGTAGGCGCGCGCGTCCATAACTTGAAAAACATCACGGTCGAGATTCCCCGCGATAAGTTCGTAGTCATCACGGGGCTTTCGGGGTCGGGCAAGTCGTCGCTGGCGTTCGACACGATTTTCGCCGAAGGTCAGCGGCGCTACGTTGAGTCGCTTTCGGCGTACGCTCGTCAATTCATCGGGCAGATGGACAAGCCCGACGTGGATTACATTGACGGGCTCTCCCCCGCCGTCTCGATTGACCAGAAATCCACCAGCCACAACCCGCGCTCGACGGTCGGCACAGTGACCGAAATCTACGATTACATGCGCCTGCTGTTTGCGCGCGCGGGCATCCCGCACTGTCCCGTGTGCGGACGCGAGGTGACGAAGCAATCGGCGCAGGAGATTGTGGACCAAATCCAGAACCTGCCCGAAGGCACACGGGTTCTCATCCTCGCGCCGCTGGTGCGCGGACGCAAAGGCACCTATCAAACCGTGTTCGAGGAGATTCGCAAGGCAGGGTTTACCCGCGCCCGCGTGGACGGCACAGTCTATTCGCTCGACGACGAAATCGAACTCGACCGCTACAAACAACATACCATCGAAGCCGTGGTGGATCGCCTCGTCATCTCCCGCGAGGGGACAAAGGAAGACCAGAAAGCCGCCCTTACCCGCCTGACCGACTCGGTGGAAACGGCGCTCAAGTTTGGGGAAGGGTATCTTACGGTTCATCTTGTTGACGGTCCAAAGTCACAGGTCAAAGGTCAAGGCAACGACCTGCAGCCTTCGACCTTCGACCTTCAGTTTTCAGAGCATCTCGCCTGCCCGGAACACGGCACGACCATCCCGGAAGTGGAGCCGCGCACCTTCTCCTTCAACACCCCGCAGGGCGCCTGCCCCGACTGTCAGGGACTCGGCTCGAAACTGGAAATTGACCCCGACCGCATCATCCCGGACCGCGACCTGTCACTCAACGAGGGAGCGATCGCCAGCATGGAGTGGAGCGGACCGAAGGTGGAAGGCGGCTACTACTGGCAAAGCCTCGCCAACGCCTGCAAAGCGTTCAAAATTGACATGGACAAGCCCGTCCGCGAATTGACGAAGGAACAGTTGGACATCGTACTGTACGGCACGGGCGACAGGCAAATTCAGATGACCTACCAGAGCGCCGGCGGCAATGAGTTCAAGTTTTCGCGCGCGTTCGAGGGCGTCATCACCAACCTGGAACGCCGCTATCGTGAAACGAACTCGGAGTACATCCGCGAAAAGATTGCCGAGTTCATGTCGGACCGCCCGTGCCCGTCCTGCCAGGGCAAGCGGCTTAACCCCGCCGCGCTGGCAGTCACCGTGGACGGGGTGAACATCGTCGAGGCGAACTCCTGGCATGTGCTGAAAACGCTGGAATGGATCAGGAAACTTTCGGGCAAAAACTCGCCGCTGACCTCCAAGCAGAAAAAAATCGCAGAGCGCGTCCTCAAGGAAATTCACGAACGGCTGACCTTCCTGGTTAACGTGGGGCTGGATTATCTGACCCTCAATCGTTCTGCCACCACGCTTTCGGGGGGCGAGGCGCAGCGCATCCGCCTGGCGACGCAGGTCGGTTCGCGGCTGGTTGGCGTGCTGTACGTGCTGGACGAGCCGTCCATCGGTTTGCATCCGCGCGACAACGCGAGACTGCTCGACACGCTCAAAGGTCTGCGCGACCTGGGCAACACGGTGCTGGTGGTGGAGCATGACGACGAGACCATCCGCGAGGCGGATTGGGTGATAGACCTGGGTCCTGCCGCAGGCGAGCACGGAGGTCAGGTCATTGCGGAGGGAACGCCGAAGCAGATTTTGGCGCACCCAAAGTCATTGACGGGACAATACCTCTCGGGGAGGAAGCAGGTTCCAGTCCCGAAAAAGAGGCGGGAGGGCAACGGCAAGAGTCTCAAGATCGTGGGCGCGTCTGCCAACAACCTCAAGCACATTGACGTCAAAATCCCGCTGGGGAAACTGGTCTGCATCACGGGCGTGAGCGGTTCGGGCAAGTCCACGCTGATGAGCGACATCCTGTACAACGCGCTGGCGGCAAAGTTGATGGGCGCGCGGACGCAGGCTGGGGAGCATGAGCGCATCGAGGGCGTGGAACATCTCGACAAAATCATCAACATTGACCAGTCCCCCATCGGGCGCACGCCGCGCTCGAACCCCGGCACCTACACGGGGCTGTTCGACGAAATCCGCAAACTGTTTGCGGAACTGCCCGAAAGCAAGGTGCGCGGCTACAAGCCGGGGCGTTTCTCGTTCAACGTGCATGGCGGGCGCTGTGAAGCCTGTCAGGGACAGGGGGAACTGCGCATCGAAATGCAGTTCCTGCCCGATGTGTACGTGCCGTGCGATGTCTGTCACGGCAAGCGCTTCAACCGCGAGACCTTGCAGGTGATGTTCCGCGACAAATACTCGATTGCCGACGTGCTGGACATGACCGTTGACCACGCGCTGGAGGAGTTTGCCAATTACCCGCCGATGAAGAACAAACTGGCGCTCCTGCAGGAAGTGGGGCTGGGATACATCCGCATCGGTCAACCGGCGACGACGCTTTCCGGCGGCGAGGCGCAGCGCGTGAAACTGGCAAAGGAACTCTCGCGCCGCGCCACCGGGCGGACACTGTACGTGCTGGACGAACCTTCTGTTGGGCTACACGCAGCCGATGTCCACAAACTCATCGAGGTTTTGCAGCGGCTGGTGGATGCCGGCAACTCCGTCCTCATCATCGAACACAACCTCGACATTATCAAAGTGGCGGATTGGATCATTGACCTCGGTCCCGAAGGCGGCGACCGCGGCGGCGAACTGATTGCCGAGGGCACGCCGGAACAGGTCATGAAGGTCAAAGGCTCGTACACGGGGCAATATTTGCGGGAGCACATGAAGTAAATCTGTCAAACGTCGAAGGTTAAAAGTCAAAGACCTTCGACGTTTGACCTTCGACAAATGTCAGGGGGAGTTTTTGCAGCGTCAAATCCCCGTCTTTTCAGGTAGAATTATTCCTACGCCTGAGTTGGAACAACATTCCAGCCAAGCGTGTTTTAAGGAAACAAGGAAACCAACTATGCTCAATCGTACACCCCCGAATAAACCCAGCACATCGAACGTCATCCAGTCGTATCGGAAGCGGCGAATGCAGAGAGGTCCGTTTTTGCTCTATGGCGCCATCGCGCTGGCTGTCATTGGCTTGATTCTCGTCGTCGTCTGGCTGATGGGACCGAACCAGCCGCTCGGTCAGATGTTCGCCACCGAAACGCCGACCGCCACCGTCACCTTCACTCCCACCAGCACCAATACACCGACCGCAACGCCGACGGTCACCGAGACCCCCACCATTACCCTCACCCCCACCCCATCCGAACCGTTCTCATACGTGATTCAGGAAGGCGACACCTTGCCCGCCCTTGCAGAGCGGTTCAATCTTGGACCTGACGGCGTGCTGCTCATCCTGGACTACAACCCCAGTATCATGGAAAACAACGGCGTTTACTTTGTGGGGCAAACCCTGACAATCCCGCCGCCGGGTACGCTTCGCGCCACCTCCACACCCATCCCCGCCAACCTGCCGCGCGGCACGAAACTGAAATACACCGTCCTGCCCGGCGATACGCTGGCAGGCATCGCCGCCAAGTTCAACAGCAAGGTCGAAGATATCGTTACTGCGAACAAACTGGAAAATGCAAACGCCCTGCAGGTTGGACAGGTGCTCGAAATCCCGGTCAACCTTGTGACGGCAACCCCGACGCTTCCCCCCACCTCGACGCCTGTCACGCCGACCGTGGCTGGGCAAACGCCTCAGGCTGTTGCCCCCACCCCCGTCCCCGGCGGAGCGGCAACGTGCAACCCGGCGGGCAACGAAGCCTTCGTCAGCGAACTGTTGAAACTCATCAACGACGCCCGCACCGGCGCGGGTCTGCCCGCCCTCACCGTCAACCAGCGGCTCGCCTCCGCCGCCAACGCCCATGCCACCGACATGCTCTGCAACAACTACCTGAGCCCCATCGGGCTGGATGGTTCCACCGCCCAAACCCGCGTCGCCGCGCAGGGCTATACCGCCTCCGTGGTGGTTGAAAACCTCTTTGCCCTGCATCCTGCCTTCGGCATGAGCCCGCGCGCCGCATTCGACTGGTGGAACCAGAACGAGACCTACCGCAGCAACATCCTCAACCCCAACGTAACCGAAGTGGGCATCGCCTACGTTGCCGATGAAAAGACCCTGTTCGGCGCCTATTTTGTCGTTACGTTTGCCAAACCGTAACAAGAGTCGTTCTACCGGTTTTTCTGGACAAATCGGTAAGCCTCATGTAAAATACCGCTCTCATTCATAAGAAAGGCAAGAAATTCGGAGGAAGACCTTGGCTAACATTCAATCTCAGATCAAGCGCAACAAGCAGAACGAAAAGCGTCGTCTGCGCAACCGCATGGCACGCGGCACCGCCCGCTCCGCTGTGAACAAGGCGCGCGCAGCACTGGCGGCAAACGCTCCCGAGACCCAAGAAGCGGTTCTGAAGGCAATCAGCGCCCTCGATAAAGCCGCGGAAAAAGGCGTCATCCATAAGAACAACGCCGCACGCCGCAAAAGCCGCCTGATGAAGAAACTCGCTTCGCTCAAGACGGCGTAAGCGCATCGCTGATCCATCACCAGCGGGAGTCGAAAGGCTCCCGCTTTTGTTGCCCCTCCCAACCCTCCAAAAATTCTGCGAAGTTGGGGGCGGGGTATAATCCCAACAATGTTCAACGATATTCAAGTACAACTCGAAGAGAAAATCAAAGCCGTCTGCGCGGCAGGCGGAATCGAACTTGCCGAACTCAAGTGGGTTCCCATCCCTTTCGCGGGCGAGTGGGGCATCTCCACCTCGTTCTTCCAGACGGCGGCAAACGAAGCCCGCGCCGGCAGGGGCGGAGGAAAACCCGTCCCGCAGAGGGCGCAGGAATTGGCGGAACAAGTTCGAGGCGCCGTCCTGAGCGGTCCGTCGAAGGATCAGATGGGAAGCGTGGAGGGAGTCAGCCGCATCGAGGCGGTGAAGGGCTATCTCAACGTCTATTTCGAGACGAGCGCCTACGCGCGCCGCGTCGTGGAAACCGTTCTCGCCTCGGGCGCGGACTTTGGGCGGGGCGCGCCAAAAGGGGAACGCGTCATGGTCGAGTATGCCCAGCCGAACACGCATCACTCGTTCCACATCGGTCACTACCGCAACACGATTCTCGGCGAGGCGCTGGCGCGGCTGACGGAGTTCGCAGGCTTCGAGACCATCCGCGCTTCGTACCCCGGCGACATCGGGCTGGGCGTCATCACCGTGATGTGGATTTACGACAAGTTCTACAAGGGACAGGAGCCGCAGGGCGTGCATGAGCGCGGACAATGGCTGTTGAAGTTGTACGTGGAAGCCACCGCCCTGCTCGAAAAGAAAGAGAACGAAACGCCTGAAGAGACGGCGCGCCGCGAGCAGTACGAAGCCGAACGCCGCGAGATGTACCGCAAGTGGGATGCGGGCGACCCGTATGTGCGCGAATTGTGGCGCACCACGCGCGAATGGAGCCTGGAGGAACTGCGCGAGATTCTGCGCATGATGGACGTGAAGATGGACGTGTGGTTCTACGAGAGCGAAGTGGACGAACCCGCCAAAGCCATCGTGGAGGAATTGATTGCTCGCGGCATTGCCGACGACGAGCGTCCGCAGGGCGGCGCGGTGATCGTGAAGATTGACGAGAAACTCGGCTTGAAAAAAGAGAAGTACCGCACCAACGTCATCCTGCGCTCGGACGGTACGACGCTCTACCTCACCAAAGACCTGGCGCTGGCAAAGGTGAAGTTCGAAAAGTATCACGTGGACCGCTCGATTTACGTGGTGGATGTGCGCCAGTCCATGCACTTGCAGCAGGCGTTTGCGATTTTGCGGTTGTGGGGTTTCCCGCAGGCGGAGAAGTGCTATCACCTGGGCTATGGATTCGTCAGCCTGCCCGAGGGGGCGATGTCGGCGCGGCGCGGACGGGTGGTACTGTTCAAGGACGTGTACGATGAAGCCGTGCGGCGCGTACTGGCAGTGGAATCGGAGAAGTCGCCTGAGATGAGCGACGAGGAGCGCAGGAAGGTCGCCGAACAGATCGGGATGGGCGCGCTGGCATATTCCATGCTGGCAGTGGACAACAACCGCGACATCGTCTTCGACATGGACGCGGCGCTCTCCTTCGACGGGCGGACGGGTCCATACATTCAAAACGCGCATGTGCGGGCGAACTCGATTCTCAAGAGGTCGAACGTCACAGGTCAAAAGTCAGACGTTGGACGTTCAACGTTCGACTACGAACTGACGAAACACGAAATCGAACTCATCGAGCAAATCTCGCGCTTCCCTGCGGCGGTGGAGCAGGCGGCAAACGAGTACCGTCCGCTGGTGATGGCGGCGTACGCCTACGACCTGGCGAACGCGTTCCACTCGTTCTACCACGCGGTGCCGGTGCTCCAAGCCGATGATGAAAAAATACGCGAGGCGCGGCTGGCGCTGGTGGCAGCGGCAAAGCAGACAATTGCCAACGCCCTGCGGCTCCTCGCTATTCAGGCGCCGGAGGTCATGTAGCAAACAGGCTAAACGTACCTTTACGTTTAGCCTGTTTTATTTTATGTTGCGTACCTGGCACGCCTGGAAGCGTAAGAGACGCTCTCCAGCGTCGGCACTGCTCAGTATTACCTACACACATTCAACAGGAGTAAACACATGCCAATCAAAACCATCATCATGGGCGCGGCGGGACGTGACTTTCACAACTTCAACACGTTCTTCCGCGGCAACAAGGATTACGAAGTGGTCGCTTTCACCGCGACGCAAATCCCCGACATCGAAGGACGCCTCTATCCGCCCGAACTGGCGGGTTCGCTCTACCCGAAGGGCATCCCCATCCACGCCGAGGAGGAACTGACCGACCTCATCAAAAAGCACGGCGTGGAGCAGGTGGTCTTCGCCTACAGCGACGTGCCGCACGAGTACGTTATGCACAAGGCGAGCATCGTCAACGCGGCGGGCGCAGACTTCCGCCTGATGGGGACGAAGTACACGCAGATCAAGTCCACAAAGCCCGTTGTGTCGGTCTGCGCCGTTCGGACAGGATCAGGCAAAAGTCAGACGACGAGGCGGGTGTCGTTGATTCTGCGCGAGATGGGATACAAAGTCGCGGCGATCCGTCACCCCATGCCGTATGGAAATTTGATTCGGCAGGAAGTCCAGCGCTTCGCCGATTACGACGACCTGGACGAGCAGGAATGCACCATCGAGGAGCGCGAGGAATACGAACCGCACCTCGACAACGGCGTCATCGTCTATGCGGGCGTGGATTACGAGAAGATCGTGCGGCAGGCGGAGCAGGAAGTGGACATCGTGCTGTGGGACGGCGGCAACAACGACTTCCCGTTCTACGTCTCGGACTTTCAAATTGTGGTCGCAGACCCGCACCGCCCCGGACACGAAAGCGCCTACCATCCCGGCGAAGTCAACGCGCGCATGGCGGACGTGTTCGTCATCAACAAGGTGGACACGGCGAATCCCGACAGCGTGATTGCCCTGCGCGAGTCGCTGCGCAAGTTGAACCCGAACGCCATCCAAATCGAAGCCGCCTCCCCGCTCTTCGTCGAAGACCCCGAAGCGATTCGCGGCAAGCGCGTGCTGGTCATCGAGGACGGTCCCACACTGACGCACGGCGAGATGGCGTATGGCGCGGGTTATGTCGCCGCCCGCCGCTTCGGCGCAAAGGAAATCGTGGACCCGCGCCCGTTCGCGGTCAAGTCCATTGCGGCGACTTACGAGAAGTATCCGAAGACGGGTCCCATCCTGCCGGCGATGGGTTACGGCGAAAAGCAGATGAAAGACCTCGAGGAGACCATCAACCGCTCGGACGTGGACATGGTCATCGTCGGCACGCCGATTGACCTGAAGCGCGTCATCAAAATCAACAAGCCGAGTCAGCGCGTAAGGTATGAGTTGCAGGAAATCGGTCAGCCGACACTGGCAGATTTGTTGATGAAGAAGTTTGGGAAGTAGTCGGATAGCCTGATAGTCGGATAGTCTGTCGGTCTGCTGTGAGGCAGACCGATTTTTTGCATGCAGCCGTTGTCAGCCATTTGCCGCTGGAGAGCGGCTCTTAGGCTACTTCCGTTTTCCAAACCCAATGATCCCCGCCAAGAGAACGGATAAGGCTATCAACAGCGCGGCGACGACCATACGGTTTTGTTTGATTTGCTGCCCAAGCGGAATAACAGGCGTGACGGCTGTAGCAGTTGGCGTTTTTGTGTGATAGGGAATCGCCGTTGGATATTTCGTTTCGGTGGACGTAACGTTGACGAGCGGCGAATCGGTCACGGGCGGCGGCTGGGTAGCGGCTTTCTGGATGAGCAATTTCCAGCCGGGCAGGATGTTATCGTCCACGAGACCGTTGAGGCGTTTGATTTGCTCGATGGAGACGTGATACTGCTCGGCAAGGCTCCACAGGGTTTGCCCGTATTGTACTTCGTGAACCACGTCCCCGTCGGGGCGGGCGGTGCTGACGATGATGGGTACAGCGTAGTTCGAGATTTCACCCGAGGCGAACCCCGCACAGAGGGTTTGGGTCATGGGAATGCCCGTCAGGATGTCGTAGGCGGTGGATTGATGCTGCCCGCTGGGGGTGGAGAGGGCGGTCTCCAGCACCATGTAAATCTGGTCGCTGACCGCCACCGCCGCGCCGATGTGACTGCGATTGGGGTCCACCATTGTATCCATGTGCTCGGCGTCGCTTTGCCAAAAGGACATGGCTTGTTCGATCGTCGCTGCCGCCACCCAATTTTCGGAGCGGTAGCCGTCGAGGGAGAGGTCGCCCCAGAGGGGAAATCCCATCGAGAGCAGTTGCTGACCGAGCGTCATGCCGCAGGGACGCTGGTGTCCTACTGCGCCTTCGGATGCGGCGAGGGCGTTCGCCTGCAAGGCGGCAACTTGCATGAGGATAGGATGAACCGTGAGGGCGCTCAATCCATTGGCAAGGCGAAAGGCATTGACGGCGTTGATGATGTCGGCGGGGGTGGGCAGAGCCGGTTCGGGGGTGGAGGAGGCTTCTTGAAACAGAGGCAGGTTCGAGGTCGAAGCGTGGGGCGCTGTAACGGGTAGAATCAAAGCAAAGAGCAGGCAGAAAAGGATGAGGGGGCGATGAGGGTTGTTCATGTGGAATTCTTCCAGAATACAGGTATGAGAGAACGCCGAGTACAAAGAATCGAACGTCATTATAACGATATAATCGTCCGTATGTTCACAGACCAGGTTGAAATTTACGTTCGTTCAGGCAAAGGCGGCGATGGGATGGTGCATTTCCGCCGTGAAAAGTATGTGCCGCGCGGCGGTCCCGACGGGGGCGACGGCGGCAAGGGCGGCGATGTCATCTTCGAGGTGAAGACCACGCTCAACACGCTGGCGTCGTTCCGCCCGAAGCAAAAGTTCAAAGCGGAGGACGGCGCGCGCGGCGGACCTTCGCAGATGACGGGGCGCAACGGCAAAGACCTCGTGATTCCTGTGCCGCCCGGCACGGTCATCTTCGACGCGGATACGGGCGAACTCATCGGCGACCTGACGGAAGAGGGTCAGCGGTTGGTGGTGTGCAAGGGCGGGCGCGGCGGACGCGGCAACCAGCATTTTGCGACTTCGCGGAATCAGGCGCCGCGTACCGCCGAAAAAGGCGAACCCTACGAGGAGAAACGCCTCAGACTCGAACTGAAACTGATCGCCGACATCGGGCTGATCGGCGTCCCGAACGCTGGCAAATCCACCCTGCTCTCGGTTCTGACGAACGCCAAACCGAAGATTGCGCCTTATCCCTTCACCACGCTGGAGCCGAATTTGGGCGTGGCAGAAATTGACGTGAATACCACCGTCGTGCTGGCAGACATCCCCGGGCTGATCGAAGGCGCGTCACACGGCGCGGGGCTGGGGCATGACTTTTTGCGCCACGTCCAGCGGACGCGGGTGCTGATTCACCTGCTGGACGGGCTTTCGGAAGACCCGCTCGCGGATTACAGCCAGATCAACACAGAGTTGTCGCTGTTCGACCCGAATTTGGCAAAAAAACCGCAGGTGGTGGCGCTCAACAAGATTGACCAGCCCGAAGTGCAGGAAAAACTCCCCGCCCTGCAAAAGCAGTTCAAGAAGAAAAAGGTGGAGTTGATGACCATCTCGGCGCTGGCGCGCACGAACACGCGCGACCTGCTGCTCAAGGCGTATCAGATTTTGCAGACCACGCCAAAGCCCGAAGCGGTGGAAATGCCCGTGCCGGTCTATAAGCCGAAGGAAGACCCGCGCGCATTCGAAATCGTCCGCGAGGGCGCAAACGAGTGGCGGATTACCGGCATCGCCATCGAACGCGCCGCCAAGATGACCTATTGGGAACACGACGGCTCGGTGCGGCGGTTCCAAAAGGTGCTGGAGACTCTCGGCATCAAAGACGCGCTCCGCAAAGCGGGCGTGCAGGACGGCGACACCGTGTTCATTGACGAGTTCGAACTGGAATGGCAGGAGTGAATATGTCCCCAAAAGTACAGCGCATCCTGGTTCTGGGGCTGGTTACGGCGGGCATCCTGCTTGCCGTGTTCTTCGGCATGCGCGCCGCGTTCGCCTTCCGCGAAGTTCGCCGGCACGGACCGCCCCCCCTCTCTCCGTTCGAAGCCAAAAACAATCAGCCCGCAGAGACCGACGTGGAATTAATCCGCGAATGGATGACCATTCCGTACATTGCCAGAATGTATCGGGTGCCTCCCGAAATCCTTTTCGAGGCGCTGAGTCTCCCCCGCTCGAAAGCCATCGGCGAGAAGAGCCTCAAGCAATTGAACGATGAATACTTCCCGCAGGCGGAGGGCTTCGTCATGACAACGGTCAAAGCCGCCATCCTCGAGTTTCAGGCGCAGACGCTCTCTGCCCCTACGCCGCCAGCGCCTCCCACAGTCATCCCTGCGCCGTAAGCGATACCTGCATGTCCGATTTTTTGCTCACTCAAATCATCAATTACGGCGCGCCCGTTTTGGGGATGATCGTGTTCATCGGCGCGCTGGGCGCTCCGTTTCCCGGCACACTGCTCATCGTGGCGGCGGGCGCATTTGCGCGGCAGGGACTGCTCGCCTGGCACACCACCGCGCTGATTGCACTGGCGTTCGTGGTGCTGGGCGATAATCTCAGTTACGGCATGGGGCACTTTGCGCGCGAAGCGGTTCTGCGCCGCTTTCAAGACTCCCAAAACTGGATAAAAGCGGAATCCTCCTTCACCCGCTGGGGCGGGATGGCGGTTTTCTGGACGCGCTTCCTGATTACGGGCATCGCCGTGCCGGTCAACCTGATTGCCGGCACAAGCGGATTTGGCATCCGCCGCTTCTTTCTCTACGATCTGGCTGGGGAGGCAATCTGGATCTTCGGCTACGGCGGATTGGGGTATCTGTTCGGCATGCAGTGGGAAGTGGTCAGCGAGTTTTTGGGAAATATCAGCGGTCTGGCGCTGGGACTTGTGCTTGTAGGTACGGGAGTTTGGCTGGGCGTGCGTCAATGGCGGATTGTGGCGGCGCGTAACGCAAACGTCCCTGAAGCGTGAAGCCCAGGGACGTTTGAGATTCGACTCGAGAGCGTCTGTTAAGCAGGGTAAGGCAAGCATCCAACTTGCCTGGGCAAATCAGAGATTTGCGCTACGCTTCCTCGCGGCTCATGGCGTCCATCACGGCGACGGCGGCGATTTGCACGATGTCATTGACATCGTCACCCGTCTGCACGACATGCACCGGCGCGCCCATGCCCAGCAGGATGGGACCAATGGCTTTCGCCTTGCCGAGCCGCGCCAGCAGTTTATAGGCAATGTTCGCCGATTCCAGCGAGGGAAAGACCAGCACATTCGCATCTTTGACACTACTGAAGGGGTAGCGGTTCTCGATGATGTCGGCGACGACAGCGGTATCCGCCTGCATCTCGCCGTCCACTTTGAGGTCGGGGCGGCGGGCTTTGGTCAGCTCGACGGCTTTGCGCACCTTGTCGGAGAGGGGATGAGGCGTGGAGCCAAAGTTCGAGAAGGAGAGGAAGGCAATCCTCGGGTCCAGTTCGAGGCGTTTGGCAAAATCCGCCGCGAGGCAGGCAATCTCCACCAAATCTTCTGCAGAGGGGTCAATGTTGACCGTCGCGTCGGTGAAGAGATAGACGCGGTCTTCGACAATCATGATATAGACGCCCGCCGCGCGCTTCGCGCCTTTGGCGGTGTGATGAATTTGCAGGGACGGGCGGATGACATCGGGGTAGTCGTAGGTCAGCCCCGAAACGAAGGCGTCGGCGTCTCCCATCTTGACCATCATCGAACCGAAGATGTTCGGGTCGCGCACCTTTTTGAGGGCGTCGGCGGCAGTCACGCCTTTGCGTTGGCGCAGTTCGTAATAGGCTTTGGCATATTTTTCCAGGCCGGCAAACTTGCGCGGGTCAACGGTCTCGGGTTTGAATGCCAGCCCCAGCGCCTCGATGTGCTCTTGAATGATTTCTTCACGTCCGATCAGCACGGGAGTGGCAATGCCGTCCTCTTTGACTTGATAGGCGGCGCGGATGATTTTGGTCTCTTCGCCCTCGGCAAACGCCACGCGCTTCTTCCCTCCCGACGTGCGGGCTTTGTTCTGGAAGAAGTAGCGCACCTGCTCGCCCTTGCCCTGACGGAACGCCAACTGCTCACGGTATTCTTCGATGTCAATCATCTTGCGGGCGACACCGGTCTTCATTGCCATTTCCGCCACGGCGGGCGCTTCCCACAACAGCACGCGCGGATCGAGCGGCTTGGGGATGATGTAGTCGCGCCCGAATTTGATGGGTGCGCCGCCGTAAGCGCGGATGACCGAATCCGGCACATCTTCCTTTGCCAGCGCGGCAAGCGCCTTCGACGCGGCGAGTTTCATCTCCTCGTTGATTTGCCTTGCACGCACATCCAGCGCGCCGCGGAAGATGAAGGGGAAGCCCAGCACGTTGTTGACCTGATTGGCATAGTCTGAGCGCCCGGTGGCAATGATCACATCCTTGCGCGCTTCTTTCGCCAGTTCCGGCTTGATCTCAGGATCGGGGTTTGCCATGGCAAAGATGATCGGGTCGGGCGCCATGGTCTTGACCATTTCAGGGGTCAGCACGTTTGCCACAGAGAGCCCATAGAACACGTCCGCGCCGCGCATCGCATCCGCCAGCGTGCGGAGACCTTTGTCCTCCACCGCCAGGCGCTCCTTGTACTTGTTCATCCCTTCCTTGCGTCCTTTATAGACGACGCCCTTCGTATCCACCAGGATGATATTTTCGCGCTTCACGCCCCAGCGGATTGCCAGTTCGGCGCACGAGACTGCCGAAGCGCCCGCGCCCGAAATGACCAGGCGGATGTCTTCATGCTTCTTCCCCACAATCTCCAGCGCATTTGCCAGCCCCGCCGACGAAATAATTGCCGTGCCATGCTGGTCGTCGTGGAAGACGGGAATGTCCAGCATCTTCTTCAATTCTTCTTCGATGTAGAAACACTCAGGCGCCTTGATGTCTTCCAGGTTGATACCGCCGAAAGTCGGCGCAATTGCCGCCACCACTTTGATGATTTCATCCGGGTCGTGAGAATTGACCTCGATATCGAACACGTCAATATCGGCAAACTTCTTGAACAACACCCCCTTGCCTTCCATCACCGGCTTGCTCGCCAGCGGACCGCGGTCGCCCAGCCCCAAAATCGCCGTGCCGTTCGACACCACCGCCACCAAATTCCCCTTCGACGTATATTCATAGGCGGCGGCAGGGTCCTTCTCAATCTCCAAAACGGGTTCTGCCACCCCCGGTGAGTACGCCAGACTCAAATCGCGTTGGGTATCCATCGGCTTGGTCGGCACAATCGCCACCTTACCCGGTTTTCCCTTCAAACGATGATATTCGAGTGCGTCTTCGCGCGTAAATTTTGCCATGTGGAGCCTCCTGTAGGGTACATTCCGTAACAAACGGCGAAATTATGACACGATTTACAAAAAACAACCTAGTTCCATTTGTCACGACTTTAATATATAACCCGCACAACCCAAAATGCTACGAAATTGGAAGGTTAACAAATCTTAAAATTCCATGTATAATCAAGTCACTCCGCAAGGAGAAACACTCGCTACTTCCACCGCACCCGCGGTCCTGGCTGTGCCAAATTCTGGATACGAGAGCAAGAACCTCCCTCGGTTTGGGAGTTAATCTGTGAAGTCGAAGCAGGAATATTTTGGATAAGAATCGGACTTCCGCCCCCCTTAACCTGTTGACAAGGCATGACCTGAACAACTGCCTTGTGACCTGACCTCTCCCCCAAAGAACGCTTCATGCGTGACTTTGGGTCTGCTCAACCTATCCCGAACATCTGCCCCGCTGACGCCTCTCCCCGCGCGACAGCAGACAACAGCCAAAGGTCCGCCGGACGGTCCTTTGGCTGTGTGCGTTTAATAGACGAAAATTTTGGAAAGCGCAAGACACATTCTCCAACGTGTCTGCCGTCGCATTTACAACAACTCACGATGAGAAAAATCACCGCCATCGAAGCGCAAAAACGACGTCCCAACCGGGTCAACATCTACCTGGACGGGGAATTTGCCTTCGGGCTGGAACGCATCACCGCCGCGTGGCTGAGAGTTGGGCAGGAACTGGACGAAAAGAAAATCAAGCAGCTGCAGGCTGAAGATACGCGGGAACGCGCGCTCCAGCAGGCATTGCTCTTCCTGAGTTACCGCGCCCGCTCCGAAGCCGAAATCCGCCGGAATCTCCGCAAGCACGAGATTCCCGAAGCCGTCATCGAAGAGACCCTCGAGCGCCTGCGGCGGGACGGGATGGCAAACGACAGTCAGTTTGCCCAGGCGTGGGTCGAAAACCGCAACACCTTCCGCCCGCGCAGCCGGCGCATGCTGGCGCTCGAACTCCGCCAAAAAGGACTCGACGACGAAGCGGCAAAGTCTGCGCTGGAAGGTGTGGATGACGAGGCTCTGGCGTACGAAGCCGCTCGAAAACGGGCAGCCCGGCTGCGGGGTCTGGAGTGGAGCGAGTTCAAAATAAAACTTTCCGGGTTCCTCGCCCGGCGCGGATTCTCCTATCCGGTAATTCTCCCCATTGTCACGCGGGTATGGAACGAAACGCACGCCGAGGAACAACACTACGAAGAAGAGGACGAAACATGAATCCAGTTTTGATATTTGTAGATTTAATAGTCCTGATTGTGGGCGTTGCCGCTGGTTATTTGTTTCACCGTTATCAGATCGAACAGAAAATCAAAAGCCAGCAGGATAAGGCGGATCTCATCCTGAAGGGCGCCAACGAACAGGCGCGGCTGATCGAGAGCCAGGCGCGCGAAAACGCCGTCAAGATCATTCAGGCGGCGGAGGCGGAAATCAAGGAACGCCGCATCGAACTGAACCGCGAGTCCGACCGTCTCGACAAGCGCCGTTCCGAGCTCGAAAACCGCGCCGACCGTCTCGAACAGCGTGAACAGGCGGTGAACAAGCGCCAGTCACAGATAGACCGCAAAGCCAACGAAATCGAAAAACTGCACGAAGAACAGGTGAAGCGGCTCGAACAAATCGCCCAGATGTCGCAGGAGGAAGCCCGCAAGGAATTGATGGCGGCGGTCGAAAAAGAGGCGCGCAGCGACATGGCGCGTATCATCCGCCAAATCGAGGCGGAAGCGCGGGAGGAAGGCGAAAAGCGCGCCCGCAAATTGATTGCCGACGCCATTCAGCGCGTGGCATCCGAACATGTCGCCGAAGTCACCCGCGCGGTGGTCAATTTGCCCAGCGAAGAAATGAAGGGGCGCATCGTCGGGCGCAACGGACGCAACATCAAAGCCTTTGAGCAGGCGGCTGGCGTGGATGTCATCGTGGACGACACGCCCGACTCGGTCACCATCTCCTGCTTCGACTCGGTGCGCCGCGAAATCGGACGCCGCGCCCTCGAAAAACTGATCCTCGACGGGCGCATCCATCCCGCCCACATCGAGAAGGTAGTGCACGACGAAACCAAAGCCGTCGAGAAAATCATCAACGAAGCCGGCGAACAAGCCGCCTTCGACGCCAACATCTCCGGGCTGCACCCCGAAGTCCTGCGCATGATGGGACGGCTGAAATTCCGCACCTCCTACGGTCAGAACCAACTCGCCCACGCAGTGGAAGTCTCGAAACTGGCGGGCATCCTCGCCGCCGAAATCGGCGCCAACGTGGAACTCGCCAAACAGGCAGGCTTCCTGCACGACATCGGCAAAGCCATGGATCACAACCAGGAAGGCACGCACGCCATGCTGGGCGCGGAATTCTGCAAACGCTATGGCGTACACCCCAAGGTGGTCAATGCCATCGCCGCCCACCATCATGAGGTCGAACAGGAATCCATCGAGGCGGTCATCGCCGAAGCGGCAGACGCCATCTCCGGCGCGCGTCCCGGCGCCCGCCGCGAAGACCTCGAGGCGTACATCAAGCGCATCCGCACGCTAGAAGAACTATCCACTTCCTTCGACGGCGTGGAACAAGCCTTTGCCATTCAGGCAGGGCGCGAAGTGCGCGTCATCGTCAAACCTGAAAAGATTGACGACCTGACCTCCGCCCGTCTCGCCCGCGACATCGCCAAGAAAATCGAAGAGACCATGCAATACCCCGGTCAAATCAAAGTGACCGTCATCCGTGAGACGCGGTCAACCGAATACGCCAAGTAAGACAAACGGGCGGACTTGAACGGGTCCGCCCGATTGTCTTTTTACAACTCCACCACGCTGGGCTTCAACCCCAACTCGTCAATCAGCCGGTTCAATTCTTCATCGGTGAGGCGCCTGCCCTTGCCGGCGTAGGCGGTCAGCGCCGCTTCCATCATGTTCGTCCCAAACGAACGCCCATCCAAACGCGGCGTGGTAGTGATCACGGTCTTCACGCCGCGCGACCTGAGCAGTTCGATGTTTTCTTCGGTGGTCGTGTTCGTCACCACCGTCTTGCCCGACAAATTCGCCGGCATGTACTTACGCATGAACAGAAAGTCGCCCGCCAGCAAGTCGGACTCCTCAAAATATTTCACATACTTTGGCTCATGCTCCGCCCCGCCGCTGCCGTAGAAAATCATACTCATGGGGAAATAACTCACCAGCGGCAACAGAACACGTAGGACGCGCTTGAAAGCAGGGATGCCATAAATGGGAATTGGAACCCCCAAAGCGACCATCAAATCCCCAAACACGGTTCTTTCTGCGACCTCGGAAATTGCCTGCGCCACCCCCAGCCGGTCCACCCCGAGCGGAAGAAACGCCTGCCTGAAGCGGACTTCGCCCAATTGCGGCTTTGCCAGTTCGAACACACGCCGCTCAAGGGTGTGTTTGAGTCCGCGCCCATCGCAAAGCGGAGTTTGGGTCACGCCCTCCACCAGTTTGAGCGCGGCGCGCAGCGGATATTCCCTGTCGTCGAGCCGCAGGTACAAATCCACGCCGCCCACGCCGAAGGCGTCCACCTTGCCGTCCAAATCCAAATACATCTGGCGGGCTTTGGCAACATCGCCGTCCGTGCCGATGCGCTCGACCTGAACCTCCTCCCCATTGAAATTGACCACGACCTTTTTATCGCGCTTCGAGCTCCCCAAACTGATGCTGACTGCACGCTTCATTTTTACCTCCCGCAACGCAGACTTGCGCTACCTTATTCCCACAAACGGATTGTTCATCTTCTCTTCGCC
Organism: Chloroflexota bacterium; assembly: GCA_039961775.1. Classification (GTDB taxonomy): domain Bacteria; phylum Chloroflexota; class Anaerolineae; order Anaerolineales; family Villigracilaceae; genus Defluviilinea. Next base: position 14,231 of record JABRVZ010000009.1, on the reverse strand, counting down.
CACCGTCGTCGCCGGTCCATGCCCCGAAAGCAGACGAGTGTCATCGGGCAGGGTGAAGATTTGCTCGCGGATGCTCCTCACGAGCGCGTCCCAGTCGCCGCCGGGCAAGTCGGTGCGCCCCACCGAACCCGCAAAAATCAGGTCGCCGCAAAAGCAGACCTTTGCCGACTCAACATACAGCACGCAATGACCCGGCGTATGCCCCGGCGTAAAACGGACTTCGAACTCGTTCGAGCCGAGTTTCATCTTCATGCCGTGGACGAAGTCAATGGTCGGTTCGGGACCGGGGTCAATGTCAAAGCCGAAGAGCGCGCCGCCGCCGCCCGCCCGCCACAGGACGTGGTCGTTGGGGTGCAGCGCCACCAACGGCAGGGGATTCAACGCGTCGGCAATGGCGCCCGCGCCGCCGATGTGATCGAAGTGGGCGTGCGTGTACCACAAGTGACCGATGCGCCAGCCGCGCTTTTGCGCCTCTTTCAAAATGACATCACCGTCCCACGAGGGGTCAATGACGGCGGCTTCTCTGGTGTCGGGGTCGGCAACGAGGTAGGCGTTGGTTTGGGCAGGACCGAGGGTGAAGGAAACAATCTCAAGCATGGAGGAGCCTCCTCGGGACGATCAGGCTGATTGAAATCGAAACAGCCAGAAGTCCAAGAGAGAACGGGTAAATGACGGCAGGGTCAATCTTGTACATGAATCCAGCCAGCGGCGGCGTCAGAATGAAAATCACCGCGCTGACCGTCTCCATGACGCCGTAAGTCAATCCCATTTGCGATTCGTGAACGAGTTCGCGCGCCTGCGCCATCGCCAGCGGACGCGCCGCGCGGAAGCCGCCAAGCAGGAAGTATCCCAGCGCCAAAAGCGGCAGGCTTGTTCCGCGCCACATGAGAAAAGCAAAAGCGGCGACCAGCGCCTGCCCCGCAACATAGCCGATGTAGGGGTTGAAGCGGCTGAGGAACACCGCCAGCAGCGCGTTGCCCAGCGCACCCATCGTGAACATGATACCCACATTGCTGAGCGAAAATCCGCGCACGTCGTTAACGAAATTCGGCGTCAGCGGCTGGGCGAGGTACATGGCGAAGACGGCAAATGCCACCACGCCCAGATACGCCAGGAAGCGCGGGTTATTCCATAAAGCGGTCGGCGGCGCTGCGGGGTCGTGACCGTCAATCGGCTGGCTTTGAATGAAGAGAATGCACAAGGTTGACAAAACGAATATGCCGGCGGCAACGAAGTACACGGTGCGCAAGCCGTAATGTTCGCCGATCCAGCCGCCCGTCACGGGACCCAGCACCATGCCGGTGCTGAAGGTGGCGGTGGTGAGCGAGAGCGCCGTACCGACGCGCCACTTGCCGCGCGCCGCCGTGACATAACTGCTCAACGGCGACGAAACAAAGGCGGTCAAACCGTAGCCGAGCATCCCCGCCACGAACAACGGCAGGTCCCGCGCCGACGCCATCACCACCGTCGAAACCAGCCCCATGATCCACGCCGCAACGAGCAAAGGTCTGCGCCCGATGCGGTCTGCCAGCCACCCCGCAGGGATATGCGAGACCGCCATCGCCGCGCCGAACGCGCCCAGAATCAGCCCAATCTGCTGTTCGTCGCTCCCCAGCGATTTGAGGTAGATGGGCTGAAAGTTGAAAAACATCCCCTCGCCGAATCCCCACAGCAGGAGTGCGGCGGCAATGAAGACGAGATTACGATTCAAGGCGGCTCTCCACCCTTTGAATGAATTCCAACGCCGACTCGAACACCTGATGACGAGCCGCATCACGCGTGACAACGTGACCTGATCCGCTCACGAATTGCTTTGTCTTGTCTGACGTTTTCAAGTCTGCGAAGAGCCGTTCCATATTTTCGGGCAAAACGTACCTGTCGTCTTTCGAGTGAATCAACAGCACCGGCACGTTGATCTTCGGCAGCGCCGCGCGCATTTCACCCAGCAAGCGATTCAACTGCCCAATCGAACGGACGGGATTCTGCGGGTACGAAACATGCTCTCTGAACGCTTCCATGTCGAACCACCCGGCGCCGGGTTCTTCGTCGCTTTTCGGCATGTAGGGAACGATTTTGGCAATCCAGTCAATGTGACGCAGGCGCGGGTCGTCGGGCAGTTTATAGGGCGTGGACATGGCGACCACACCCTGCACGGTCAGACGGGTGGACATGAGCAGAGAGAGCACGCCGCCCATCGAAAGCCCCAGGAGGAAGATTCGGTCGGTGAAGCCTCGGAGGAGGGAGTAGCCGTCTTCGACGGAGGCAGTCCAGTCGGTCCAGTTGGAGCGGATCATGTCTTCGGGGTTGGTGGCGTGACCGGCGAGGCGGACGCCGAGACAGGTGTATCCCTGTTGGTTGAGGTAGTCCCCCATCCAGCGCATTTCCTTGGGCGTGCCGGTGAATCCATGAATGAGCAGGCACGCAGGTTTCGAGCGGTCACCCGGCAGAAGGAAGGGTTCCGCGGTGGCGATGATTTGTGGCATGTGGCGATTATATTACTTTCGCATCCAGGCGGGGCGGAGCGAGGCGACCTTTTTGTAGACCGGGCAATCTTCGTCGTGCGCGCCGGGCAAATAGCCGGTGGACATGAGGAATTCGTTGACGATTTCACCGCCGGTGAAAACAAAGGTCTTGCGGAAGAGTTGCGTCCATTCGTCTTTGGTGCGCGGGTGATGGGCATCCAGCCAGCCTTTGAAAGATCCGTAGTCTTCGCGAAGTTCTCGAATCCGCTTTGCGTTTTCGATGGCGGCGTTGACCTTGAGCCGGTTGCGGATGATGCCGGCGTCGGCAAGCAGGCGGGCGCGGTCTTTTTCGGTGAACCCCGCCACCCTGTCAATGTCGAAGCCGCGATAGGCTTTGCGGAAGTTCTCCGCCTTCTTGAGGATGGTAATCCACGAAAGCCCCGCCTGGTTGATTTCCAAAATGAGGCGTTCGAAGAGCAGGTTGTCATCCTGGAGGGGAAAGCCGTATTGGGTGTCGTGATAGTTGCGATTGAAGGTATCTTCAGGGTGAGAGTTGCAGTAGTCGCAGTAGGAGGTCATAATGCCATTTCCATGATGGGCAGTATTCGCGGTTGTCCCTCGATTTCGGATTGCCGTTCTCCGACCCGGCGCATTCCCATCTTCTCGTAAAAACCGACTGCGTTTGGGTCTGCTTCGAGTTGCAGAAGTGTGTATCCGCGCTGGCGCGCCATGTCAACCGCGTGAAGGAACAATCGTTTGCCGATGCCGCGCCCCATCCATTCAGGCAGTACCCAAAGATTTTCGAGCCAGGCATTTCCCTGCTGTTCCTGCAAGGTGTAAAACGCAACTGGCGCGCCGTTCATAACAGCCGCCCAACTTTCGTTTTCCTCGAAGTATTGCGGGCTGAAGGTTAACTGGGGTCTCCAAATTTCGATCCAGCGTTCAGGGTACCCCCAATATCGTTTGGCTGAAATAGCAATAACCGTCAAAGCATTTGCATCGGCAGGATGCGCACGACGAATGTGAATAGTCATCCGCAGCAATGAACTATTCCGGCTTTTCCTCGGCCGGCGTTTCCTCTTCCAGTTTCAGACCGCGCAGGGCGTCATCCACGCTGGCGGCGGCGTCGCGGCGCAGGCCGGCGGCGGGCGTGCCGCAATAGGGACAGATATTCCAGGGCAGTTCCATCAACTTGCCGCAGGATTCGCAGGTCTTCTTGAGTTTTGTGTGACAGTTCGGGCAGACCTGCCAGTCGTCTTTCACACGGCGCTCACAGCCCGGACAAAGCGGAAGGTCTTCGAGCGCCTGGAGCAGGGCTTCCTCTTCGAGCGTTTTCTGGTAGTCCTCTTCGAGCGTCCGCGGGGGGCGCAGAATGAGATAAACAAGGACGCCGGGCAGGTTCAACACTGCCACCAGCAGGGCGGCAAGAGTCTGCACCAGCGGGTCGCGGGCGCGGGCGCGGATGTCGCGGTAGGTCCAGATGATGAGCGAAATCCACAAGGCGGCAAGGAACGCGCCGCCGAAGCCGGTCAAAACGAGGAGCAGGTTGCTGACGAAGGCGGGGTCGAGGGTCATGGCGGTATTTTATCCCATCTCAAGGGGTTGTGTGGTGGAAGAACCATTCGCCGCCGCCCTGTGAAGCGTAGGAGTTCGAGCCAATGACTTCATAGAAGGTGATGCCGGGGCGCAGGGGAATCGGCTCGCCGTTTGGGGTGGTGAGGAGCAGGGGCTGATTTTTGTAGAGACGATTCCAGCGGGCGGGGTAGCCGACCCCGTCACGGAAGACATACGCTTCGCCGCTGCCGGTCAGGTCAATGTGATAGACCTCGTCGTCCTCCTGATAGGGATTGGCAAACTCATGATAGACGAACAAGACCACCACGTTCGCCGCATGGACCTGAAGCCCGGTGACGTTGTCCATGAGCGGAGCATACGCCTCTTCCTTGCCGTCGAGGGTGTCGCTCGTCTCCTGAAAGCGGAAGTATTCGCCGCTCTCAGGCGCATATTGCCATTGATTGTAAGAAAATTTGGAGTAATAGGTGAACACGCGCACGCCTTCCACACCGCCCGCCTGCGGAACGTCGAAACTGAAGTTGCCGCTCAGGTAGGGTCTATCGGCGGGCAGTCCGTTCTTCCGCACGCAGTCGCCCCACAGGGTGGTGTTGAAATAGTTGTTGTTGTACGCTTCGAGTTTGCGCGTGGACATAAAGTGAAAAGGCGGGCATGACCCCTCTGTTGGCACAACAAGAAAGTCTGCAATGTCGGTGGTTCGCAAATATTCGAGCACGCGCTTGTCGGCAAATTTAAAGACCAGATACGACTGGTACATGCGCGCGATGTGTTCATCGAAAAACCTGCCCGAGCGGACGGGTCCCACCCATTCGGAGTCGTTGCCGTAGAAGATGGCGATGTAGCGCGTCAGACCGCCTTCGATGTAGTACTCGAAAACCTGGTCGGCGAGGGTCAGCCCCGATTGCGGACGGACGTAGCGCGGGTAATTCGCCACTTTGATTGCCATGGGATGCCGTTCCAGCCGGCTGGGGTCGGCTTGTGGCAGGCCGGTCAGCGGGTTGATGACGGGAGGAACGGTGGGAGTGGGCGGAATGGTGGGGATGGGCGTGTCGGTTGGGGGGACGGTTGGCAGACTCACCGTCGGGAGGAAAAGGGGCGTCGGCGCAGAGTCAGCGTAGAGGGAGTCGGAGGCGTTTTCAGTCCCCGGCTGAAAGGGTGTGGGGGAGGGAAGTCCAAAGGCAGATACGCCGCCGGGGTTGGGAGAGCATCCGAAAAGCAAAATGGAAAGACAAACCAGCAGGGTCAGGAATCGCATGGGTGAATTGTACAACAAGCGGCAGGGGGCGCACATCCCGCCAAAGGACGGCGACATGGTTTTCTCAAAGTCAGCAAAAGCGGCATTGAATGGACGCGAATGAACCTAATTTTTGTGAAATTCGCGTAATTCGATGCAAAAAAATCAGAGCAGGCAGTCATAAAGGCGACTTTGAGAAAGCCATGAGGACGGCGAAAAGCGCGCCGGTCAAACCTGATACAATTGCGCCGACATGTTTCTTTTGATTACGGTTGGCATACTCGGATTGACCGCCCTGCTGCTGCTGATACTGCGGTTTGCCGTGCCGTCGTTCCGCTTTTCCTGGCTGACAGCCGCCGGCGGCGCGCTGCTGGCGTGGGCAAGCATGTTTTTCTGGCAGGCGGGCATGCCGTCGCAGTTGGGGTTTCCCCTTTGGCAGCCGGTGAGCATTTTCCGCCAATCGCCGTTGTTCATTCTGGATGGCATTTCGTGGGTGTTTGCGCTCAGCGCCGTAACGTCGTGCCTGGCGGTGATTGTGACCTCGGTGGCGCGCGAAAATTTCCCCGGTTTGCTCGGCTGGGTGGGCGTGCTGGCGCTGACGGCGATGGGCGTGCTGGCAATGACCGCCGGCAACCCGCTGACGCTCGTCCTGCTGTGGGCGGCGATTGACCTGAGCGAATTCATCGCGCAGATGCGCTTTGTGGAGGAACCGCGGCTGAGCGAGCGCGCCGTCATCTCTTTCGCTTCGCGCCTGACGGGGATTTTGATTCTGCTTTGGGCGGGCATGGTCAGCGCCTCGGAAGGCTCCGAATTGAACTTTCTCTCGCCGCCGCCGCGGGCGGGTTTATATCTCATCGTTGCGGCGGCATTCCGGCTGGGCATTCTGCCGCTTCATTTGCCCTATGCAAGTGAGTCATCGTTTCGGCGCGGGTTTGGCACCACCCTGCGGATTATCTCGGCGGGGTCGAGCCTCATTCTGCTGGCGCGCATTCCGCTGGGAGGCGTCGAGTCGTCGCTCACGCCTTACCTAATTTTGCTCGTTATCATCGCCGCCCTGTACGGCGGCTGGATGTGGCTGAGGTCGCCGGACGAACTGGCGGGACGTCCCTTCTGGCTGATTGGCATGGGCGGGCTGGCAGTCGCCTCTGCCCTGCGCGGCAACCCGGTCGGCGCCACGGCATGGAGTTGTGCGCTGATGCTCTCCGGCAGCGCCTTGTTCCTCGTCTCTGCCGAAAGCCGCTGGCAGGATCGCGCCTTGCTGATTGGCGCGTGGGGCGCTTCGTCTTTGCCGTTTTCGCTCACCGCCAGCGGATGGGTCAGCCCGGACGGCAGGCTGTGGTACGCGCTCCCCTTTCTGATTGCGGCGCAGGTGATGCTCCTGGCGGGGTACGTCCGCATGAGCCGCCGCGTCATTCAGCGCACTGGTTTCGAAAATCAGCCCATTTGGGCGAAAAATGTTTATCCCTTTGGCATTTACATCATTTTGTTCACCGTCCTGCTCCTCGGCTTTTTTGGCTGGGAGGGCGCTCTGCAAATCGGCAACTGGGTTGCCGCCCTCTTTGCCTCCCTCCTGACGCCGGGCTTGCTCTGGCTGGCGGTGCGGGTGCGCGTCCTCAACCCGGTCCGCGTGCATTGGGTGCGCTCCGCCGAATCACCCTGGCTGGACGCCATCTACCAGACGGTTTGGGAACTCTACCGCACCATGAGAAGGCTCACCGTACTGTTCTCGAACGCCTTCGAAGGCGAAAGCGGCGTGATGTGGAGCCTGCTCTTTCTGGTTTTGTTCATCACCTTTCTCGCGCAAGGGACGCCCTGAATCATGCCGCCGTTTCTCTCGTTGGTTGTCCTTCTTCTGGCTGCCGTCACTTCCATCGGCATTTTGCTGGCGCATCACTGGCGCTGGCTGGTCATCTTCCTCGCGGCGCAATACGTTGGAGTTTTCGTCCTTGCCTTACAGCATCTGCCCCTCGGTATGGCAACTGTCAAGGTGATTGCCGGCTGGATGGGCGCCGCAGTCCTGGCGATGACGCGTTCCAACTTTGAAGAGGACGCTTCGGAAAACATCCTCCCGCAGGGACGTCTCTTCCGCCTGATTGCCGCCGCCATTGTCAGCCTGGTTGCTTTTGCCGCCGCCCCACAGGTGGATGCCGCGATGGGCGGCGCGGGCATGACGGTTTCCAGCGGCAGTCTTCTGCTCATTGGCATGGGGCTTCTTCATCTCGGCATCACCGACCAGCCCATGCGCGTCACCGCCGGGCTGATGACCGTGATGGCGGGCTTCGAGGTCTTATATGCCGCCGTGGAAAATTCCGTCCTCGTTGCGGCTCTGCTTGCCACCATCAACCTTGGGCTGGCGCTGACCGGCGCCTACCTGATGACCGCCGCCCGCGCGGTGGATGAAATCGCCGCAGAAGAGGAAGCGGAGGCGGCATGAACGCGCCCACCATCTGGATCATCGCCCCCGGCGTCATCGCCCTCCTGCTCATGCTGGTTGAAAACAGGCGCGTCCTGAGTCTGACCGGGGGAGTCGTCGCCGTTTTTCTGGCGGTTTCCGCTCAATTCGTCCCGATAGAAGAGGCGTTCCGCGTGGGAAGCCTCTCCATTCGCATCGAATCCTCGTTGAACATCCTCGGCCGGCAGCTCATCATCCAACCCTCAGAGGGACCGCTCCTGGCGCTCATCTACGGAGCGACTGCCTTGTGGTTCTTTGGCGCGGAGGCTTCCAAATCGGCGCTCAAATTCGTCCCGCTCGGTCTGCTCATCACCGCCCTGATGATTGCCTCCATCGCTGTGGAGCCGTTCCTCTACGCCGCCCTTTTCATCGAAGTGGTGGTACTGCTCTCCGTCCCGCTGGTGACCAGCATTTACAAACCGCCCGGCAGAGGCATCACCCGCTTTCTAATTTACCAGACGCTTGCCATGCCGTTCATCCTGCTTTCCGGCTGGCTGCTGGCAGGCGTGGAAGCCAGCCCAGGCAGCCTGAGCCTCGCCGCGCAGTCTGCCGCCATCCTCGGGCTTGGCTTTGCCTTTCTGCTTTCTATCTTCCCCCTCTACAACTGGATGCCCATGTTGATGGAAGAAGCGCCCCCCTTCGCCGCTGGTTTTCTGTTCTGGATCCTCCCCACCGTCACCCTGATATTCGGCGCAGGCTTCATTGACCGGTATTCCTGGCTTCGCAACTCGCCGGAATTAATCCCCGCCCTGCGATACTCCGGGCTCCTCATGCTTATCACCGGCGGACTTTGGGCGGCGTTCCAAAACCACCTCGGGCGGATCATGGCATACGCCGCCATCGCAGAAACAGGCTTTGCTCTGCTGGCGCTCAGCCTGGACCTCAGACTGGGCATCCCCATCCTGTTTTTTCTCTTCCCCGCCCGCGCCCTGGGACTGGCGCTCTGGTCGCTCGCGTTGACCATCCTCAAAGAACGCGCCCCCAGCCTCAAGTACAGCGACGTGCGCGGACTGATAAGAACGGCTCCCTTTGCCGTCACAGGCTTGGCGCTTGCCTCCCTCTCCGCCAGCGGATTCCCGCTTTTGGCAGGCTTCCCCGCCCGGCTGGCGCTATGGGACAGTCTGGCGCGCGCCTCGGCAGATGCCGCGCTCTGGATGGGAATCGGGTTGGTGGGCTTGTTCACCGCCTCCTTCCGCATGCTGGCTGTCCTCAGCATGGCAGACGAGTACACAGGCTGGGGGGTAAGCGAAAACTGGCTCCAGGCAATCATGCTCGGGCTGGGAGCGACCGGGCTGTTCCTTCTGGGGATTTTCCCGCAGGTAATCCAATACTTCCTCGCCGGCTTGCCGACCATGTTCGAACATCTCGGACGCTGAGGCGGTATAATCGCACCGAATTTCAAGAGAAAGCGCCGGAGGCAACATGGATTTCGAACAAATCGTCAAACGCCTGCAATGGCTGGACGATGAACACCGTAAAGACAAAGCCGCCATCGCCGCGCTCGAACAGCGCATCGCGGCGTATGAGGGGACGCTCGACGCGGTAGCCAAACAAATCAAACCCCTCGAGAAACAAATCGCGGGGTTGATGCCCGCTTCCACGCGCATAGACCAGTTCGAAGTGCTGGTCGCCAAATTGCGCGAGGAAATGAAGGGCGCGCTCGAAGAACTCGACAAAAAAGTTCAAAAGCGTGAAAAGGAATTGACCGCCCAGCGGCAAAAAGACCTGGAGCCTTTTCACAAGGAAATCGAGGCGCTGAAGAAATCGCTCGCTGAAATTCCGCCCATCAAACGCGAACTCAAACTGCACAGCGCCGCCGAAAACCGCCTGCAGGTCGAAATTGACGAACTGAAACCGCCCATCGAAGAGGTCAAACGCCTTGCCGAGGACGCCATCCGCGTTCAGCGCGTCTTCGACGAAAACCGCAAACAGGACATGAAGCGCATCGCCGACCTGCAGGGCGAAATCGCCGCCCTCCGCAAGAGGATTGACGAAGCGCGAGTCAAAGTGGATACCAGCGTGGACGCCTTCCGCCACCTGGAAAACCGCTTCAAGGAACTGCTCGTCTCCGAAGCGGAGCGCAAAGCCGCTCAGGCGGAATTCATCGAAAAACAATCCATTGCCCACCTCGACCGCGAACGCGCCTTCAAAGAATGGAACAACAGTTATCAGGAATTCCAGAAACAGGTCGAAAAACTCGAAGCGCAGTCGGTGGCGCTCGAAGAGACCCTGCGCGCCGCCAAACGCGCCCAGGAAACCTACAACGAACTCAACGCCAAACTGGAACGCCGCATCAACGAAGTTACCGAAATGCAGCGTCTCGCCGAAGACCGCCTGCGTCAGGAATGGGTCACCTTCAAGGCAGATGACCAGAAACGCTGGACCGGCTACACCCTCTCACAGGACGAGAGCAGTAAAGATCTGCGTAAAGCCCTGCAAAAACTGGAAGACCGCATCAGCGCGCTGGACGAAGTCCTTCAGGTCACTCAGGACAAACTGGAGCAGACCACCGACGCTACCGAACAGCAACTGCAGGAACTAATGAACGTCGCCCATGAATGGCTCTCCGCCTATGAACGCATCATGGGGCACGGTAAGACTGCGAAGAAGACAAAAAAATAATTCCAGAGTTCAAACCGCTGAAACACGGTAGGGTTTTTGCCACAGATTAGCACAGATTTACACGGTTTTTTATTCCAATCCGTGACATCGTGCCCGCAGGATAAATCTGTGGCTGAATTTTCCCTGCTGGAAGCCTCCACCTTTACACAGGGTTACCTGAAACACAGACGCACGGAGATTTTCCTTCCTGGTATTTCCGCGTTTCAGCGGTTAATGATGAGGTTTTGATGCGCGTCATTGGCACGGCAGGTCATGTAGATCACGGCAAGTCCACCCTCATTGCGGCGCTCACCGGCACCCACCCCGACCGCCTCAAAGAGGAACAGGCGCGCGAAATGACCATCGAACTTGGCTTCGGCTGGATGACCCTGCCCAACGGCGAAGAGGTCGGCATCGTGGACGTGCCCGGTCACCGCGACTTCATCGAGAACATGCTGGCAGGCGTCGGCGGGATTGACGCGGCGCTCCTCGTCATCGCCGCCGACGAAGGCGTCATGCCGCAGACCCGCGAACACCTCGCCATCCTGGACTTACTCCAGATTCCCACCGGGCTCATCGTCCTCACCAAAACCGACCTCGCTTCAGACCCCGCCTGGCTGGACCTCCTCGAAACGGACATTCGCGCCGCTGTCGCCGGCACCGTCCTCGCCCGCGCGCCCATCGTCCGCGTTTCCGCCAGGACCAAAGCGGGTCTCGACCTGCTCATTACCAATCTCCAAAACATCCTGCAGGAAAAACCCGCCCGTCCCGACCTCAACCGTCCGCGCCTGCCCATTGACCGCGTGTTCACGATAAGCGGCTTTGGCACTGTCGTCACCGGCACACTCAGCGACGGCAGTCTTTCGGTGGGCGATGAAGTGGAAATTTTACCGGGCGGACTGAAGGCGCGCATTCGCGGCTTACAAACCCATAAGAAAAAAGAAGAGACCGCCGTTCCCGGTTCACGCACGGCTGTCAATCTCTCGGGTGTGGAGGTCGAACAAATCCGCCGCGGCGACGTCCTCGCTCACCCGCGCCAGTATTTCCCCACCCGCAGGCTGGATGCCCACTTCCGCCTGCTCCCAGACGTCTCCTCCCCTGTCCATCACGGGCAGGAAGTCAAATTCTTCGTCGGCGCTTCCGAAACCATCGGCGTTTTGCGTCTGCTCGGCGTCGAAGAACTGCGACCCGGCGAACAGGGCTGGATTCAACTCGAACTGCGCGAACCTGTAGTGGCAGTGCGCGGCGACCGCTACATTCTCCGCCGTCCCTCTCCCGTCGAAACCCTCGGCGGCGGCATGGTGGTGGACCCCGCTCCCAAAGGCCGGCACAAGCGGTTCGACGAATCAGTCTTGAAATCGCTGGAGGCGCTGGTGCGCGGCTCCCCCGCCGACATCCTTTTCGAAGCCGCGCTTGCGTTGAACATCGCTCCGCTCAAAGACATCGTGCGCCATTCGCGCCTCGAACAGGCGGAAGCCGAAACCGCCCTGACGGAACTGCTGACGGACGGACGCCTGACCGTGCTGGAAGACGGCAGCCCCGCCCCCGCCAGCGACCTGCTCGCCGCCGCCCAGCCGCGCTGGCATGCGCTTCGCTCTCAGACCGTTCAACTGGTGGAGGCATATCACAAGGATTTTCCCCTGCGCCGCGGCATTCCCCGCGAGGAGTTGAAGAGCAGGCTCAAATTGCCGCCGCGCGTCTTTCAGGCGGTGATGAAAAAACTGCTCGCGGAGAAGCTGCTCGTCGAGCGCGGCGCGCTGGCGGCAAAGCCAGGGCATGAGATCAGGTTCGATGCGCAGGAGCAGGCAAAGGTCCAGACCTTGATGCGCAGGTTCGAGGCGAATCGCTTCAGCCCGCCGGGCGTGCGGGAATGTCAGGCAGAGGTCGGGGAGGAAGTCTTCAGCGCGCTGGTGGAACGCGGAGATTTGGCGACGGTTTCGAGCGAGGTCGTTTTTCGAAAACAGGAATATGATTACATGAGAGAAGAAATCCGCCGGGCGCTCGAGGAGCGGGGACGAATCACGCTGGCGGAAGTGCGCGATCGGTTTCAGACGAGCCGCAAATACGCGCAGGCGCTTTTGGAACATCTTGACACCATCGGCATGACCGTGCGGGATGGCGATTTCAGAAAGTTGAAAAAATGAATATTCTCAAACGCGCGCTCAAACCGCCCAATTTCGAGGACGAGTACACAGCGCAGCAAGCCTATATGCTCCACATCATCCTGTGGGCGCTGATCTTTGTGCCGCTTCCCTACCTGGCTTATACGCTGATTTTGAATCCCGCCGATTCGGTGCGGGCGCTGACGCAAGCCATCTTTGGCGAAGCCGCAAACATTCTGCTGTTGATCATCCTGCAGCGCGGATATGTAAAAGAGGCGTCCGTTTTACAGGTGAGCATTTTGTGGATTTTCTTCGCCGTTTCGGCATGGACAGGCAACGGCGTGCAGGGCGAGTCGTATCTGGTGGGGTTTACGCTGGTCATCACCATTGCGGGCATTCTGCTGGGTCTGCGCGGAACGATTGTGTTCATTTGCCTTTCGCTTGGAATGGGCGCGCTGATGGTGGAACAGTACCTGCAGGGACAATTTTCGAGCGGCTTCGCCAGCACGCCGCCAACGACCTGGGTTGTCAGCCTGGTGTTGTTTCCGGTCATCGCCGTTCTGCAATGGCTTTCCGCCAGCCGCGTACAAAAAACGCTCGCCCGCGCCCGCGCCAGCGAGGAAAAATACCGCCTGATTTCAAACGTCAGTTCGGATTATGTATTTTCAACGTTGGTGGAGCCGGACGGCAGTATGCGGCTGGACTGGGTGGCGGGCGCATTCGAGGGGATGACCGGCTACACCTCCCTCGAGGAATATCGCGCCAGCGGCGGCTGGCAGGCGCACCTGCACCCTGACGATATCAGCATTGACAATGAAGTGCTGGTAAAACTAAAAGAAAAACGGCAGACCACGCACGAAGTTCGCACCTACCGCAAAGACGGCGACCTGCGCTGGGTGAAGGTGTATGCCCACCCGGTCTGGGATGAAAGGTCTAACCGCTTGAAGGCAATCATCGGCGCCGTGCAGGACATTACCGACCGAAAACAAATCGAACAGGAGCGCGAAACGCTCATCCACGAACTCGAGATGAGAAACGCCGAACTCGAACGCTTCACCTACACCGTCTCGCACGACCTGAAAGCGCCGCTGGTGACCATCACCGGCTTCCTCGGCTTCCTCGAAAAAGATGCGGCAAGCGGCGACCGCGAACGGGTCAAAAGCGGAATCGAGCGCATCTCCGGCGCGGCAAAGAAAATGCAGGCGCTGCTCAACGACCTGCTCGAACTCTCCCGCATCGGGCGGCTGATGAACCCCGCCGAAGACGTTCCCTTTGCAGAAATCGTCAACGAAGCCATAGACCGCCTGCGCGGACAATTGGATAAAGTCAACGCCATCATCGAAATTCAGCGTGAAATGCCCATTGTGCGCGGCGACCGCATCCGCCTGGTGGAAGTTGTCCAAAACCTGATTGACAACGCCGCCAAATATGCCAAACCCGGCATTCGGGCGCACATCCAAATCGGCGCCAGCGGCGTCAACGACAACGGCTACCCGGTCTTCTTTGTGCGCGACAACGGCATCGGAATCGAACCGCAATTCCACGAGCGCATCTTCGGCTTGTTCAACAAACTGGATGCCCAAAGCGAAGGAACGGGAATTGGTTTATCATTGGTGAAGAGAATCGTCGAAATCCACCGCGGACATATCTGGGTCGAGTCGGAAAAAGGGCAAGGCGCCACCTTCCGTTTCTCCTTGCCGACCCCCGCATTGCTAAAGGACGTGAATTCGGGATAAGGGGCTCCCTGGTGTAAACTTGGATTTGCGAAAACAAGCATTCCAAGGAGCCCCTGATGGATAGTCTAATCG
>JABRVZ010000008.1:0-20128 GCA_039961775.1 Chloroflexota bacterium | reverse complement strand
ACCATCACCCGCACCTCAACCCCCACCCTGCCGCCCACGCCCATCGCAGTTGACTTGAGCATCACCAAAACCGACGGTTCGACCACCTACACCCCCGGCGCGTCCGTGACCTATACCATCGTCGTCACCAATAGCGGACCCAACAACGTAAGCGGCGCGACGGTCACAGACACCTTCCCTGCCATCATCACCGCTGCCTCCTGGACGTGCGTCCCTGCCGGCGCCGCGACCTGCACCCCCACCGGAAGCGGAAACCTCGCCGACACCGTCAACATCCCCGCCGGCGGCTCACTGACCTACACCGTCACCGCCAACACCAACCCCGCCTCCGTCACAACCCTGACCAACACCGCTTCCGTCACTGTACCGGGCGGCTACACCGACACCAACCCTGCCAACAACTCCGCCGCCGACAGCGACACTCCCGTGTTCCTTGCCGACCTGCAAATCACCAAGACCGACAACGCCACGCACTACACTGGCGGCGCGGTAAAGACTTACACGATAGTAGTCGCCAACGCCGGCCCCTCCAGCGTCAGCGGTGCAACGGTGACCGACATCCTCTCGACCAACCCCAACATCGCCAGCGCCGCATGGATCTGCAGCGGCGCGGGCGGCGGCGTCTGTACCCCCAGCGGAAACGGCGACATCAACGACACCGTCAACCTGCCCGCCGGCGCCTCGATAACCTACACTGTCACCGCCAACATCCCCGCTACTCCCTCGGGCGACCTCGTCAACACTGCTTCCGTCACCGCCCCCGGCGGCATCAGCGACCCCGCGCCCGGCAACAACTCCGCCACCGACACCGACATCCTCATCACCCCCGACTCCCTCCCGCCAAACATGAGCACGCGCGATAACGTGTTCTACATTCTCGCCTCCGGAACCACCCTCACCCTGAATGTCAACCTCGTCGCAAACGGCGACCCGGGCTGGGACCTGGTCTTCTACGAATACTCCGTTGCCACCATCCCGCCCGACTTCTTCGATGGCATCATGCTCGACTGGATCATCATCGAAATCAGCGACGGGAACAACTGGTACCGCGTCTTCTACTGGGGAGACAACCTCAGAGATACAAACACCAATGCCGACTACACCCTTCTCACACTTCCGCCCGCCTCCCCCGACCCCGAAGAAGACCAGCGCCAAATCATCAGCAGCGACCTCTACAACGGCACAGGCGTGGCGATTGACATTGACAGCATTGTTCCACCGGGAACCTACACCTTCATCCGCTTTTACGCCCCGCCCGGCGACGTGGATGGACAGGCGGAAATTGACGCCATTGAAATCCTGCCCTGAGATTAAACGAACAGGTGAGGCGGAGGAGACGCCTCACCTGTTTTGATTCACCTGCCGGCGGTTCTATTGACCGCTGGAGGCTGAGGGCTGCACCATTGGGCATTCGCCAACGCCTCTGCCGAATCCCAGCCCGTGCATACCAAAGCCGCGACCCAATCCCAAACCATCGCCGCCCCCGATAAAGCCCTTGTTCAAGCCTTCGAGCAGCCAGTCGGCTTTTTCCTGGGTCATCGTGCCGTCCTTGACCGCCTGAGCGATGGCATCCTTCATCTCGGTGACGCGTACAGCCTGCAGGGCGGCTTGAACGTCCTCGATGGCGACGCCCTTCTCATTGGCGAGGTCCAAAAGCGTCTTCCCAGACTGCAGCGCAGACGAAACTTCATCGGTTGTCATACCGAGCACGTTGGCAACCGCTTCCAGTTCCGCATCGCTGAGACGAAAACCGTGCCAGCCGGGTCCGCGCCCGCGCCCGACCAACCCCGCCGGCTCCTGCGCATACACAGTGGCGGCGCCTACAACGCCGGCGACCAGCAAAGCGGCAAGCAAACCGCCAATCACAATCAACATCTTGTTTTTCATCGTTCATCTCCTTGCTTATAAGATTGGCTGGACCGCGTCCAACCTTGCTCATATCGTAGCGCAGCGGTGTTATGAAGTTATGACAGGGTTGTGTGGAAATTATGTAGATGCCTGTGCCATTTCTCACTTGACCCTTCTCCACTCCCGTCCTACAATTCAAATTGTCAGACACATTACCCTGATCACTTTCAACTGATCACGGATTACTTTCCCCACCAGGAGACCCCAAAATGTCCGATTACCTTTTTCGCGGCAAACTTGCCGAACTCGACCCCGATGTTTTCGACCTGACTCAACTCGAAGCGGAGAGGCAAGCCCGCAAGTTGATTCTCATCCCCAGCGAATCCACTGCGCCGCTGGCAGTGCGCGAGGCGCTGGCTTCTGCCTTCCAAAACATCTACGCCGAAGGCTACCCCGATGAAGAGATGCGCTGGATGTCCGAAGAAGAGATTCTCGACTATCCGGCGCGTCTTGCGCATTATCGCCGCTACAGCGACCCGCGCTATTACAAGGGCGTGGAATACGCCGACATCGTCGAATCGCTGGCGCGGCGGCGCGCCGCGCAGGCGTTTGCCGCCAACGGCTACACCGCCGACCAGATTTACGTCAACGTGCAGGCGCTTTCGGGCGCGCCCGCCAACAACGCCGTCTATCAGGCGTTGATTCCGCTCGGCGAAACCATCATGGGACTCAACCTGCTGCACGGCGGTCACCTCTCGCACGGTTCGTCGGTCAACCGCAGCGGCAAGTGGTTCAAGGCGGTGCATTACACCGTGGACGCCAACGAACGCCTCGACTATGACGCCATCCGTGCTCTGGCGCTGGAAGCCAAACCCAAACTCATCATTGCGGGCTACTCGTCCTACTCGTGGGTGCCCGATTGGAAGAAGTTCCGCGAGATTGCCAATGAGGTCGGCGCGTACTTTTTGGCGGACATCTCGCACATCGGCGGGCTGGTGGCAGCGGGCGTCGTCCCCTCGCCCATCGGGTACGCGCACGTGGTCATGTCCACCACGCACAAGAGCCTCGACGGTCCGCGCGGGGCGGTGTTGTTGACGACCGACGCGGCGATTGCGAAGAAGATTGACAAAGCCGTCTTCCCCGGTGAGCAGGGCGGACCGCACGTCAACGTGTTCGCGGCGCTTGCTTTGACCTTCAAACTGGCGCAGACGGCACAGTTCAAGAAGCTGCAGGCGCAGACCATCAAGAACGCGCAGGCGATGGCGGATCAATTCCAGAAGCGCGGATTGCGGATACCGTTTGGGGGAACGGACTGCCACATGCTCAACGTGGATTGTCGTTCGATCAAAGGCGAGGACGGTACCTCGCTGAGCGGCGATCAGGCGGCTCGCATCCTGGACCTGGTGGGGATCGTCGTCAACCGCAACACCATCCCTGGCGATAAGAATTCGCTTGACCCCAGCGGCATCCGCCTCGGCACGCCGTGGATCACGCAGCGCGGCTTCGACGAGAAGAAGTCTCGCGCGCTGGCAGACATCATCGCCGACGTGCTGCTCGCCTGCGCGCCGCACTCGGTGGATACGCCGCGGCAGGGACGCGTGCGGCGGGCGAAGTTGGATTTCAATACGTTGAACGATGCCCGCTTGAAAGTTAGAAAGCTGGCGGAGAGCGCGGGCATTGATTTCAAATACAAGCCTCATGGGTATCCGCATTTTTATTACATTGACGATAGACCGAAGACCGTAGACGGTGGCGAGAAAGCCGTGTTTGAATTACGCGGCCCGCGCGTGCGCCAGATGCTGGATTACGCCGTGTCGAGCGACCTCTCCGCGCTGAAGAAGGGGCAGAGTCAGGCGACCTCGCTTGCCACGCCCAAAGGCACGGTCAAAGGTGTGTTGAGCAAGGCAGACGATTTCACTTATTACCTGCAAGTCCCAGCGGCGAAGGCGGGTGTGGTGGGCACTTGGCTGCGCGATCTTTCGGATGGCTATGTTTCGCTTAACCTGGAGGGCGAAAAGGATTTCGACGCGGCGCGTATGCCGGGTCCGTTCGTGGTGATGGATAGCCGCAAGAAGGTCAAGGAGGCGACGGGGAAACCTGTCAGCGAGGAGAAACCCTGGTTTATCGGCGACCAGGTCAAGGTCCAGAAAGAGGCGCCATCGTCCCCGAGCGCAGCGAGTGGGATGCCGCCCTTTGAGTGGGTGGAGACCGAAGGGGAGTTGAAGAAGACTCGTTTGAATCAGGTCCATCGAGACCTCGGCGGCAGGATGGTCCCGTTTGCAGGTTGGGAGATGCCGGTGGTGTACACGTCCATTTACGAGGAGCATCTTGCCACGCGTCAGGCGGCGGGACTCTTCGACGTGAGCCACATGGGCGTGTATGAGGTGCGCGGTGCGGATGCGGCGTCCTTCCTGGATGCGATTTGCGGCAACGATTGCGGCGGGCTGGAGCCAGGCGAGAGCCTGTACACGCATTTCCTGACGCCCGATGCGGATGTGATTGACGATACGCTCGTCTATCGCCGCGCCTGGGATAAGTACCTGGTGGTGGTGAATGCCTCGAACGATGACAAGGATCGCACGTGGTTCGAGGCGGTGCGCGACGGCAAGGTGCGGATTGACAACCGCAAGCCGTGGGCGCGGACGTATGGCTATGAGGCGGAGATTCGCAACCTGCGCGACCCGAAGGCGGGCGACGATATGCGTATTGACATCGCTCTGCAGGGACCGAAGAGTCGCGACATCCTGCTGGCGATGGGCGTGGACGACGAGACGCGGGCGCGCATTCTGAAGTTGAAGCGTACCGAGCTGTGCGACGCGGTGATCGGCGGTCCTTCGACAGGCTCAGGACAAGGTTTTGATCTGATCGTCTCGCGCACGGGATATACGGGCGAGAAGATGGCGTTCGAGTTGTTCGTCCATCCCGATCGCGTTGTGGATTTCTGGAACGCGATTCTGAAGGCGGGCGAGCCGTTCGGTGTGAAGCCCGTCGGTTTGGGGGCGCGCGATTCGCTGCGCACGGAGGCGGGCTTGCCGCTGTACGGTCACGAGATGGGGTTGGGATCTGGCAAGTTCGGCGAGCGCGATTTGGGAGTTGCGGAAGGCGGCTTTGGCTCGTATGTGAAGGTGTATAAGCCGTGGTTCATCGGGCGCGAGGCGTATCTTGCCCGCGAGAAGACGCGCAAGGGGGTGGTGGTGCGCTTTACGTTCGATGAGCAGCGCACGCGCATGGCGCACAACGGCGACCCGGTGGTCAATGCCAGCGGCGAGCGCATTGGCTGGGTGACGAGTTGCGCGATTGACAGTGCGCGCTTCATCACGGGTCAGGCGTATGTGGACCTGGCGTATG
This sequence comes from Chloroflexota bacterium, assembly GCA_039961775.1. GTDB lineage: Bacteria > Chloroflexota > Anaerolineae > Anaerolineales > Villigracilaceae > Defluviilinea. The sequence goes on along the minus strand of JABRVZ010000008.1, from coordinate 14,932 downwards.
CGCAGGAAGGTACACCGATTTTCATCCATCAAGGCGGGGCGATGGATCGTCCGCCCGCGGCGGCGAAGGTGGTGAGTCGGTTCGCGAAGTTGTAGGTTGGGAATTGGTAAATTGGTAATTGGGTAAATTGGGAATTGAGACAGCCTGCCCGCAAGAGGGAGGCTGTCTTTTATTTCGTTTATCGTGATCGCTTTTTCCCCGAATTAAAACGAACGAGTTTATCCCAATCAATAACGCCATCTACACAAAATTTATCCATGAATTCTTGCGTGAAAAGATTGACAATCTTGGCGTATTCAGCCAAAAATGCCTTGTTTCGTTCTTTTGCCTGATGCCCGAGGGGCTCGACAATATCCACAAACAAGCGATCATCGCCCGAAATGAACTCCCAAAATTCCTGTCCGCAGAGTTTTAGATAATCCCCTTTATCGGGATGGGTTTCTTGTCCGTAGCAACAACCGTTGACTGCCTGAATATTTGCTCTGTTGTTGCCCGTCCGCAAAATTCTTTTTGCCTGTTTGAAATTATCCACCATGCGTTTAACTTGACTGCTATTTCCCCAATTTGGTCCCGACTTTATCGAAACGATGTAAATTACTTCATCGCGCACGAATTCCAAGTCAATACCTTCCGCCGAGGATTTTTTACCACTGAATACCTGTCCACAGACAAAAACAGCAAGTTTCTCCAGGAACTCGCCAAAAATCGTCTCTTCCTGTGATGACAAATGTGCATCAAGCAACAGCTTGACCAAGTCATGAGCGTCGTTGATGTCCTTGGCTTTAAAAAGATATGGATTCTTTCGTTTGAGAACCTGAGATAATCTCAAATTTTTCAGGCTTGCTGCCCGTCGCTCATGAAATTCTCCAATATTCTTTTCAACGAATTGAATTACGTCATTTGGGTTTAGCGGTTGCATATTTTTCCTTATGTTCCATTAGCGCCAATTGTGCAGGGCGCATTTCCAAAATAGGTTTTACTTTGCTTTGAGCCAAATTGAAGTATTCGGGCATAATTTCAATTCCAATGGCATTACGTTCCATCCGCTGCGCCACATAAACAGTTGTGCCTGAACCCATAAAGGGATCCAGCACCCAATCGCCCTTTTTTGTGAATAATTTGATAAACCATTCGGGTAAATCTTCTGGAAACACCGCACTATGATTTTTATTTTTTGTTTCTGTTGCCAGATGCAAAACATTGGTCGGATAAGCTTTCTCGCGTCCAATCCAATTGGCAATTCGTTTTCCAAAGCCGCTGCCGGCGCGGGAGGGGTCACGAACTTTATCTGTTTCGCTTAGCTTTTTCAGCCGCCTTTCTGCCCAATCGCCCATTGGAACCATCACTTCATCTTGATACATATGGAACTGGCGGTTTTTGTTGAACTGCAACAACCTTTCCCACGCATCCCGAAAACGATTGGGCCATTTACCTGGATAAGAATTCTTCTTATGCCAAATAAATTCTTCTGTCCACAACCAGCCTTGTTTTCTCATTTCCAGAATAAGTTCAATAACGTACGTGTGACGTTCTCCATTGACTACTTTCTCTTTGATATTCAAGACAAACGTGCCTGTAGGCTTCAAGACGCGCAACAACTCGGCGGAAATGGGTAAAAACCATTCCACGTATTGATTAGGATGAATCCCTCCATACGTATCTTTGCGGCTGTCTGCGTAAGGTGGTGAAGTAAAAATCAAGTCTACAGAATCATCCGCCAGTTTCTTCAATTCTTCGCGGCAGTCGCCGAGCAGGAGACGTGTCTCAACTTGTTTCATGGAATAAATTATACCCGCAATGAATCGAATGCCCTCCTGTGTGCTGCAGCGATTATGTCTTTAGGTTGAAGGCGGCTACACTGGTGTCCAGTCAGCAGATTTACCTTTAAGAAAAAACAGGAAAGGGGGTCCGAAATTGATGCGGCAAACGAGCCAATCCGTGCTATATTGAATGTGATAAGTCAAATTTGCTCAGCGGGGAAGGCAACCTCGAAATCAATATTGCAGGAATAAAAGAGGAACAGAATGACCCAAAAACAACAGGAAGAAATGGAACAACGCAAGCAAAAACGGCAGGAACTGGAAGAGGAGCAGGAAAAGCAGCGGTTACAACGTCAACAGGAACGCCTGAAACTCGAACAAGAGCAGGCGGAAAAACAACAATTGCACAAACAGGAACGGTTAAAACTCGAACAGGAACAGGCAGAAAAACAAAAACTGCGCCGTCAGGAGCAGTTAAAACTGGAGCAGGAACAGGCGGAAAAGCAAAAACTTCGCCGGCAGAAGCAGGATCAGGAGAAAGTGTGAAGCGAAACGCCTGTCTCCAAAGCAAAAGAGCCTGTTCGATTCTTAGTCAAAATTACTTGTTTTGAACATTGAAAGTGCTCTGTTGCAAGGATGTTTTTTTGAAGCGTACTGGGCGTTCTTTAACGCCCGAGGCGAATACGTTCGCACAAGGATAACTAGCGAGATAAGAAAAGCCTGGGCTTCCAGGCTTTTCCTGCATTGTACGGTGGTTCCATAATTACAACCTCCATTTGATGTGGGAAACGGTGTACTGCTTGGTCACCTTCAGTTCATCGGCGGCGCCCGGCTCCGATGTTCGTTCGGAAGGCGTATCCTCACATATCTGAGTGGCAGGGTTGGCGATTTCATGTTTCACTTCCTTATACTGCCCAGGGATAATCGTCAGGGTTGATGTTTGCCAATTCGTCTCCCGTGGCGGTCCAAATCAACTCACTGTCGGGAAAGATCTGGTTGATTCGATTGTCAATGAGTTGCTTCTCCCTTTCCCGTTCTTCGCGTTCGCGCTGGCGGGCTCGAATGGCAGCAGGCGAGGGGCGGCGCTTGTGAACATTGACCGTTGAAGGCTGGCTGGGCTGAATGGCTTGCGCCTTGGCGTTCAAGATTTTGTACAGTCCGACTCCGAGGAGGGTCAGAACGATACAGAAGGCGGCAATCACAGCCATAAGCCCAATGTTGAGCGTGTTATACAAACCTGCCTGGAAGTTTGACCATTGTATGGCGGCGGCGGTTGCGGCATTCAGTTCCTGCTGTTGTTTGAAGGCTTCATATTCTGCTTGACGCTTCATTTCGGCGACCTGAATCTCGGTCTGTGTCCTGAGCACTTGTAGTTCCAGTTCCGCTTTTTTCCGCTCAATATCCGTCGCAACGTTCATCTGATTGGCGGTTGCGGATGCAATTTCACGGTTCCACCACTTGGCGTCTTTGATGTTAGCCCCAAGAGCAACCGCTCCGAGCAGGATCACCATTGCCAGGAAGAAAAACCATTTTGCACCTGTTGTTTGTCCGTTTTGGTAGTTCATGGCATGCTCCTTTCTGTAAACACAACGGAGTATATGTCCCCCTTTAGGCAGCGCGCTCACGACTGGCTTGCAGATTTATCAATTGTGTCTATGCTTTCTCTCACATTTTTCTCTCTAAAAGAAAAGTGGATTGGAGAAACTCCAATCCACCAAAGAGTGTGAACGATGTTCAGCGTGGGGTCTATTGGCTGTTTATATCCGCTTGAAGCAGTTGCAGCGCCTGCAATCTGACCACTTCGGGATAGATCGCCTTGTACACACTGCAATACGGCGATGAGACGTTCGATGTCCCTGTGACGTTCTTGGCGTGGATGGGACATCCGCCCGCGCACCAATAGCGCCATTCGCAGGTATTGCATCCGTTGCGGTGGTCAATGGGCGGGTTGGGGAAGTCGTCGAAACGCGGCGATTCGAGCATTTGCAGGGGAATGCCCGGCAGGTTGTAGCCTGTCAGCATGTGACAGGGCAGGACGCTTCCGTCGGTGTCAATGCTGAGGTAATTCCGCCCCGCGCCGCAGACGTGTTGATGCGCCGCGCCGAAGTTGCTGCGGTCAATCAGCCCTTCCATGAAGTTGTAATCGGGCAGGTTGGCTTCGATGACCTTCAACGCTTGCCGCAGAGCGCGGGTCAATGAGGCGTTGTCCGCCGCGAGGGTGTCGTTTGGGTGATGCGGGCGGTAAAAGTTCAGGTTCAGCATGAGTCGGTTTTCGAGTGCAAAAGCCGTCAGCGCAGGGACTTCGTCCACGTTCAGGCGCGTGATGGTGATGATGAGATAGGGTCGGAGTCCCGTCTCGAGCGCGAGCAAAACCGATTTGAAGACCCTCTCGAAGGTCGGGTTTCCGTTGCGGACGGGACGCTGACGGTCATGCCCCTCGCCGAATCCGTCCAGGGAAATGGAGAGGCGGAAACCTTCATCCTTGATAAACTGCAACCGCTCGCGGTTGAGCAGGGTGGCGTTCGTGACCAGCACTTCGGTCAGATGCAGATCCGTTTCCCGCGCGCGGGATTTTGCCCGCTCGTGCAGGGCTGGGATCAACTCCCAGTTCATGGTCGGCTCGCCGCCCGCGTACTTGATCTTGACTTCGGGATGACCGTGCGTTTCCGCTAACTCGAACAGGCGATCCACCGCCCCCAAGCCTGTTTCCAGAGTCATGCGGCGCACATCCTTGCTGACGAAGCAATGCGCGCAGGCGAGATTGCAGGCGCGGGTGAGATACAGCCAGGCTTCGAGCGGCGCTGCGGCGTGATCGAATGTTGTGATTTCGGGTTGGACGGATACTTCTTGTAAAAGTCCCGCCTCATAAAATTGTGCAATTGCGGTTTGCGCGTCGGGATAGTCTATCGAACTGGCGCGTGACCATTCGGCGGGGTCGCGCGGCTGGGAGAAGAAATCCAGAATTTCCTGCGCGGGGGCGTTGAGGACGAAGAGGGGGGCTTTTGCGTTGGTCGTGAGCGTTGCAGAATGGCGGTTGTCAATCGGGATGGAATATGCCAGCCCGGACGTTCGCCGCAGATTTTTCCCCGTGAGCGACATTCCTCCGCCGCTGTCACAACCGTCGCAGCTGGCATCATATAACTCTTGAAGATTGGGAAGTGTATCTCCTCCCAGCGAAACGGAGATCGAGCAGGCGCAATCTCCATCGCAGCCGCCGTTCGCATTGCGAGCAGCGTATTCCAGCGGATGGGAGAACAGGATTTTTGGTTTCATGGGTCACCCCAGATTTGGTGAGAAAAACCGACTCGACCGAACGGCGTTCATTATAGCCCATACTGCCTCAGACGCAAGAACGCAAAATCCCCGATTGTACGGGGATTTTTGGACTTTACAAATGTCTATATCAGTTATCGATTCTGATTTTACAAACCGACTCGAAGGTTTGGGGCAAAACCGAAGTCAAGCCACGGAGCCTTCGGGACGTTTAATCAGCGAACCAGAGGGCATGATCGCGCATCAGACTTTGAAGCGCAGATTGTTCATCCTTCTTTGTTAATATTTTTTCTGCTTTTTCCGCTTCTTGAACGTAACTGCCAAAGCGCCTTAGTTCATCGGCGTCCAATTTTGCAAGTTCACTCAGAAGCGTGCGGCGTCCTTCACGTAAACCGCGATGATCTTCCGCAAAGGTCGTGCTATATTTCAATCCCAATGTCATGTAACGCGCGGCATCTTCGAGCAATTCTTCTTTCTTTTCTTTCTTCCATTTTGCCAGCGCCACCATGCCTCGCCCTACATAGTACTTGCCGATCTGCGACCAGAGTTGAGGATTCTCGCGTGCCTTTACCTCGTCAACGAATTTTCCGTCTTTGAGCCAGTAGGGCTTGAGAACCTCTAGCAGTTCGAATTCTTTGGCCGTTTGTTCCGCGTGTTTCATATCATCTGCATAGTATCCCAGCCAGACGCGATTGCACATGGCATCCGCCTGCCTGTATTCGATTTTTGCATTTCCCGCCTCGTTGGCAACCTTCTTGAAGAGTGTATCGGATTTTTCGAACCAGGCTTTTTTCTTTGCCAGATCCGATTCGATGCGGAGGCGGTCACGGTACAGGCAGGCTTGCTCCAGGCTGGCGTCAATCAGGCGGGCGGCTTCACTCAGATTGTCGAGGGCAATCTCGATCGCGTCCTGTGCCTCCCGCAGGTATTCCCCCTGATTGGAAGGTCCCTGCGCCGAGAAGGCAAAGTGCCGCGCCGCTTCCGCCAGCGCCAGATTGCCGAATCCGATCCCGCGGCGGTATCCCACCGCGCCTGCAATTCTTACGGCGTATTGGGCGTGTTTGCGCGCTTCTTCATATGCGCCTGTGGCGATAAAGTGCTGCGCCAGCGAGCTGTGACTGAGCGCGATGCGAGGTCCAATCGCCAGTTTATACCTGAGCTGCAACCCATCCCATATATTTTCAAACGCGGATTGGAAGTGACCTGCCAGCATCTGGGCAAAGCCCATATCGTTGCGCAGGGTGGCTTCCTCATGATCGAAATGAATCAAGCGGTTGTAATACAAACCTTGCCTGAAATCCTCGATGACATCCTCAAACAAGCCGCGGATGCGGCGCAAATACGCCCGCTGGCGGTATGCCAGGCTGAGGACTGTGTTCTTGAACCATTCCAGCCGCCTATCCACAGATAATGCTTCTGTTTCATTGAGAATTTTTGTAAAAATTTTCTCTGCGTCGTCATATTTGGATTCCCCAAACACAAACCCGGTTCCCAGCCAGGTTTCCAACAAGGCATGCAGGATGGTCTTTTGGTCGTCTGAAAGACCTCTGAACTCATTCAAACTTTTCAGCAAATGGGGGACCTCGTTCCAATAGTTTTGCCCGGTCGCCACCTTGAGCCAGATTTCGTGAACCAACAGCAGACCCTCGATGAATGACTTCCAGAAATTCCCTTTTTCAAGGCTGAGCCAGAAATTGGTCAACTCGATTTGCAGAGGGACAAGGATTTCATCGTTGTTGCTGGTGGCGGCTTCGTGACCGTAGCGGTAGTACATCTTCAACCCTGCAAAGATCGAGTCGTCCTCGAACCACTCTCGTTTGCCGGGTTTTTTCACCTGATTGCGCAAACGGTAGTGAACGAATTCCGTTTTCAGCCGCTGGCGGGCTTCTTCGAGTTTACGAATTTTGGATACATAATCCTTGTCAGTATCGGGAGGCTGGTTGAGATCCACCTCATGCGTGATGGACGCAAAGACTTCTCTCAGCTCCTCGTCCTTTTGTTTGATGGCATCCTTGTAGTATTCATAGATGGCTTGCGCGGCGGTTTGCCGCTCAGCGGCGTCGGCATCCTCCGAGTACACATACTTATCGAGCAGGTCATAGATGTCGTCATTGAGATACACCCGCTCGTCATCGGGAACCGTCTTTGCAAAGGACAGGTTTCTGAGCGTTTCGAGCGCTCCCTTCGCTTCCCGCAAGGGAATGCCGCGAATCTTTGCGAGCAGTTCGGGGTCTATACCCTTCCGCGCCCGCCCGGCGGCTTTGAGCGTCTCACCCAGTTCGGGCTGGGAGAGCAGGTACTCGATGACTTTCTGCTCGAAAGTTTCGGTTTGAAGTTCCGATAAATCCTTGAACGCCTGCGGATCGCGCATGCGCAGTTCGAGGAAAATCGCCAGCAGGGTTGGGCGTCCCTGGCTCAATGCATGAAGTTTTTGGACATCCTCCGCCGCAAATTCAACGGATTGACCTGTTTCCTGTGACCAGCGCTCTGCCACCGCTGTTAGATAGGCAGCGCTTTCTTCCGCAGTGAAGAAATCCAGCGGGATGGTGGGGAATTGTTGAAAAAGCGCACCTGCCTCGGGACGTCCCGCGAACAACACCGCGCCGCGCGGCAGATCGGTGATCCAGCCTTTCAGCCAGTCCCAGGCGGGAGCAAAGCGCGCGCCGGTGGGATACACAAACTGTTCGGCCGTATCGAACAGGAGCAGGACGCCGCGCTCGGCGCTCATCTTTTTCACACCCTCGGCGCAACTTTTCAACAGCGCATCCAACTGTTCTTTGATGGCTTTGCTGTCTCCGCCTGCGCGCGCGGCATCCAGCCTGTGGCGCGCGGTAATAAACGGCTCGAAGTAGTGTGCGTTTTCCGTGTTTTCGAAGCAGGCAAAGATAGCGCGCGCCAAGCCCTCCGGGGAGTGATGACGGAAGTGGTACAGGTCAATCAAACGCGCGGGCGCGCCGTCATATTTCTTATGCAGTTCGAGAATCCGCTGGAGCAGGCGCGTCTTGCCGATGCCATACTCGCCGCTGAAAAAGGCAAGGTGAAATTTGCCGTCCTCCAGCCAGGTGCGGACCTGGCTCAGGATAGGCTCTCGTCCGACAAATTCTTCGAGTTTTTTGAGGGAAAATGGTTGCTTAAACATATCGTGACCTCCCCGGTCTATGATGTGTAATGAGCCTTGCCTGCACTGAAATCGTTGAACATATTGCCTGGCAGTGAGGTTTCCGGCGGTAACATGCGCTGATACCACGCCTTTGCGGATGGATATTCTTCCTGTAATTTTTTGCTTATATCACTTAATTGATTGCAAAAGTCGCTATATTGCCCTGTGCGCTCCAACCATTTGCGAATGGGATGCTTAACAGACTCGTTGAGTTGATAGCCTTTCCCCTCATAGCGCAGGAGACCACTCTCCAGCAACAATGCAATCAGTTGATTGGTTTTTGCCCGCCGTTCCTTATCATCGCCATAAAGGTATTCCTCGATATCTGGAATGCGGAAGGGAATATTCACAAGCGCTAACTTTTCGAGTTGCGAGCGGATTTCAGCATATTTTCTATCTTCCTGTTCAGGTTTTGGCAGCGTATCTTTGATAATAATGTCTATTGCCGTATCCAAAGCATCCGTCAATGATTTTTCCGGTTCGGTTTCAGCCATTACGCGCACAATGAGCGGATAACCGCCGCTTAACTTTACGATTTCCTCATATTCGTCCGCGGCGCGTTTCGATTTTTCTTTTAGTTTTTCCAATTGCTCTTTGACAAACTCTGTATTTTCGAAGGGACCCAGCGGGATAATTTCCGCCGTTTGCAGTTCAGGCCTCGACCAAATGGGGTGTTTGCCGCGCCCGGATAAGATGATAAAAACGCGCTCGGAAGCCAGCAGGGGGGCAAGGATGTATTTTTCGATATCTATGCGCGTCTCTTCGGGACATTCGTAGATCGAATCCACCAGTAAAACGGGAACAGTTTTCGAGGCGCGGTATGCCAGCCCGCGCGCAAAATAATCCTTCTTAAAGTCGCGGTCCTCCGTTTCGATGGTCTCGATTTCCAAATAGCGCGCCAGGCGGTCCAACACATCGGGGATATTGTCTCTTTGAAAAGGGTTTTCAGTGTTAAGCCATATATTTTTCTTCGATTCAAATTCGGGAGCAGAATAAGGAAAAAGACTGATTAAAAAAGGACGCAATTCACTTCTTTCCTGCAGGCGGCGGTATAGTTCGAATAAGAAGGTTGTCTTTCCGCTGCCGCGCTCTCCTTCGAAGATCACCGCCCCTCTGCTTTTTTCTTTCAAGATCCTTTCAACGCGTGCGAATTCCGAGTCCCGATCCGTGAACTCGGCGGAATTGAATATCTTATATGGCTGTAACATATGATGGCTCCCTTGTGGAAAATAAATCTTCCGCTGAAATCTCTCCCTTGTTGGCGGTAATTAGATTTTTGAGCAATACTCTGCATTTGATGATAATTCGGCGGGGCAGTTTTTCTTTTTCCCCCAACTGGCGGGCAAGGGTCAGTTCGACATTGCGGACGTCGGGCGCGCTGACGGCGTCCAGGCTGTCGAAGGCGCCGCGGCTGGCGACGAAGACGCGGCGGCGGACGACTTCTGCCAGCAGGTTGTCGTCCCAGGTCAGGGTGGCGGCGCGCAAAACGCCCTGAGTTGTCAGGGCGGGCGCGTCGGAAATATCCAAAGGCAGGAAAAATTTGACGTAAACGTTTTTCTTTTCCCAGCCTTCGACTATGTTCAGCAGGGGGCTGATCCATGCCAGCAATGCCTGTGGAGGCTGGGTTTCGATGAAGCCGTCCAGCCCGTCTATCAGAATGTGAAAAGATTTTGTGCCAAAGGCATGCTGGAGCAGGGCAAAGCCGTCATCCAAAGAAAGCGATTCTGAAGGAGATTCTTTTTCCAGTTCGTGAGCCAGTTGCTGGTGGACGCGCTCCAGCCTGGGGAGGCTGGAAAAGGCTGGAGCGCCGAGAGCCTGCTCGAGGTCCGAAAGGAAGCGGGAGTCTCGGAGAGTCTGCAGGTTGAAATCCAGTCCAAAGGGGAGATCCAGCAGAAGGCTTTTTAGTGTTTGTCTGGTGTTTCGGCTTAAATCAAAAAAGAGATCGGGGTAGGACGCCAGATACATGAACGCGGCGCGCGCGAGGGAACGTTGGATTCCGTGGAAGTGAAAATCGGGGTCGGTTGAATAATCCTGAGGGACATACGTAACGGGAAAACGGACGCCGCGGCTTTCTTTGTAAAAATTCGCTGCGTACATTCTGAGCGCGCTCTTGCCGCCGCCGGGCTGTGCGAATACGGCAACGGGCTGGTCGGAGAGCACACTTTGCACGGCAGGAGGGACGATCAGATATTCTTGCAGATGGGCATCTTTTGTGCTGTCCAGGTGCTCGAAGGGATCAAACGCGAATCCGAAGGCGGAGAGCCCTCTTGCGGCAGGTTCCATGTCCAATTTTTCCCTTGTTTTGACGAGGGAATTTCCTTTCCGACCAGTTGCTATACAATCGGTGCTTGTTACGCGTCAATTAGAAACGCAGTTATTTGCAATGCTTTCACCAATGCCTTGCAGTTTTCTCACAACTTTCTCACATCTCTGCATGGAGCAATTCCACCCCTTTACCATGATGTGTGACCAGATAAATCGGTTTTTTGGGCATTGGCTCAATTTTTTTTCTCACGCGCCAGAGCAGGGTGTCCATCGCCGCGCGCCAGATGTCTTTGGCAGTCCATGCAGGTTCTCCCTTATCTGGCACAGTCTCCAATTCCTTGTACGCGTAATAATACAACTCTTCCAAAGAGCCTATCTTTCCGGGACGGGCGGCAAGGTATTCCAAAATTCGAAATTCGGGCGCGGAACCGATGGGAATACACTTTTCCCCCAGCCAGACTTCGCGCCGTTCCCGTTGCAGCCGCAGGGGAGCGGGATGATGGCGGAGGAAGTCACGGGTTTGAACGGCGGTCATCCGCTTACCGTTCTGCTGATATTCAGATAGAAGCGGGGCGGTGAATTGCAACCAGGCGCGGGGAGACGAGCCGCCATATTCCTTCAGCCAGTTTAGAAATTCGCTACCGTCGCACAGGGAATCCAACGAAGCCTTTTTGAGAGATAGCACGTATGCCAGGCGCTTTTCCAGCAGGACTTGCAATTCTTCCGCCGACCATGTCAGGTCCGCTTCGGCGGCGCGGTGACGTTCCACACCACCAGTTTTGTGCAGAGCGCTTTTGAGCGAAGCAGGTACGAAGAACTTGAAGTCAACCCCGGACAAATCGAAAAGGACCAGCGTGGAGAGCGCCGCTTCAAGCAGCGCTTCAACCTGTCCGCCCGTCTGACGCGTGGTCCAACGCTCGAGCCCGTCCACCATCAGCCACAGCCGCTCATATTTTGCGGCGCGCAGAATCAGCAAGAAGAGTTGGATCTGATCTTTGAGACCGGTTTGATCGTTTGTGATCGGAGGGAATTTGTGGTTTAGCAATTTTTTATACCATTGCAGTTCATCCTGCGGAAGGCGATCCGTCTGGCTGTGGAGATAAAACTCGGCGTCGAAGGGAAGATAATTCCGCAGGAACCATTGCAGGGCAGAAGCGATATGCGCCGAAGGTTCGCCCAGCCGCTGAGACAGTTTGCCCTCCAGGATCAAAGCCTCCATGCAGGCGCGCAAAGCCTGTTTCACATCCTGCCGCGCCAGCGCTGTGCCTGCGGCTGACTCCTCAAGAACCGGCTCCGGAGTCCAAAGCACAGTGAAGGCTTTTTCTCCCGCTTGTTTTGTCAACGCGATACGCATCGCCGTCTTGCCGCTTCCCGTTTCGCCATATAAGATGGATGAATGCTCCTCCTTGAGACGCTCGAAAACAGGCAGGGAGACGAACACGTCACCCAGCCAGGGTTCGTTTTCCGCTTTGAGCGTTTTGAACAGGGATTCGGCGGATGGAGCGTTTGTCATAACTCGAGGTCAATCAGGTCTTCGATGTGCAGGTATTTATAATTATCCTTATCATCGGGTGGGTATCGTTCCACGTGCTGCATCAGCAACTTTTGCCCCAATCTTACCATTCTGCCGGGGGAGCCGTTCGCTTTTTGGGCGAGGATTGTATCAGGTTCCTGAACTGAGGCATCAAATAGTTGGTTGAATTCCAATTTATTACGGGAACATTTCTGTACCCGAATATTGCATTGACGAACCAAAGCAGGAACGGAGACAGTTTTTGGGTTTTTGTTTTCCACCAGAAAATGCGCAAGACCGCAGTCGTGAACGCTCAGCCAGTCTGATTGTGCGCCCAGTTTTTCATGCAGGCTGGGGGAGATTTGCCCCGTCACATGCGGATTCAAGTCAATGGTGGAAATCAGGAGAAGGGTTCGCTTTGTGGGGGCTGGTCGCAGTCCGATCAGGGCGTTGATCTCTTCTGTCCGAAGTTCGTTGGCACTCATGCCGCCCAGCCATTCCGTGATTTTCGAGAAAAAGACTGTTTGGTTTTCCTTCTCTTCATTTTCCCTTTCTTTCTTCATTCCATCCAGGTGTCTGGCAAATTTGGCAATCTTGTTGACGGTGATGGAAGGGGAAAGATCATGCCAGCGAAGCAGGTGTCCCACCAATTCGCGTTGTCCGCTCTTCAGAGAGTAAAACAAAGTTGGCGCTTCTGCCAGCGACCATATCCATTGCTCTGCCAGCGCGTGGAGAAGCAGCTTTCGTGAGTATTCTGCGCCATACTTTTCAACCATGCCTGGGGTTACGATGGCGAAAAACAGATCTTCCTTGAGCCTTACATTGGTTTGCAGCGCTTTGCAATACTCAAACAGCCCTGCGCCCGCATCCCAGGAGTTCGCAAATTCAAAGGTGATATTTTGAAAATCGGACGTTGATAATGCAAAACCCGGCGTTGCATGAGTAATGAGAAGTTGCTTATCAGGAACCGAGTAAAAGGGGCTGTCCGCGTCCGCAAAGGGAGAGCAGTCCAGTTCATGGGCTCTCAGCCAGGCGGTTAGTCGTTCTTCGGTCGCATGTTCTTTTGCGTAATAGGAATACTGCTCTTGCAGAGGAAAACTTTCCGTATCTATAAAACCCAGTTCCACTCTGAGAGCGCGGATTTGAGCTGGGAACTTACCCGCATATTTCGCAATCGTTTTCATCTTGAGATCAAGCGGCAAAGCGCGAGCAATGATCTTGGCGGTAACAATACTGGCAGGATACTCTTTGAGCATGGACAGAAGATTAAATGGAGCCTCTTCATCCTGCCGAAGAGCAGATTGCAACTGTATCAGCGTGGAAATCGGCTTTTCTTTCTTGTCATCGAAAATTCTCTCACATACCTGGACAAAGCGATTAATATCATCTTTAATGATTTCATCCAGAATTTTCCCTGCAATGGCATCCCATAAACCATTTTCTATAAATATACTGAACGTAGTACGAGCCTGATCTTGAAAAACTTGATCCCATTCTTCCCAATGCTTGGTCAAATCGATCCACTTTTTAATCGTTGCAGCAAAATTACTATTCATGGATTGTTCGAATTCGTCAAGTGATGCAGTAATTTCCTCATTTCTTTTTCTTCTCTCCTCTTCTTCTTTGCGCCGTATTTCAATCCACGCGGCGACAATACCAATTACAACTGAAATGCTGCTTGCATCCAGCAAAGAATTCTTCCACAACCGAGACTGTGCATCGCCCTTTCCTTCCAGAAGGATAATCAACGAGGCAGAATCTTGAAGCTCGACGTTGTTAACGCTTATTTTGACCCCGACTTCTTGTGTAGTATCCGAATCCTGCGATCGTGGTCGAATATAGATTGATAATGGGTTGCCAGCAGGGGGAATTTTCGTTGTGATTTTCTGTTGCCATTGCAAGGGAGAGCTGTCCGTTGGTTGAAGCGCAAAAAACAAATGATCTGCTGACAGGCTGACACTCTTCTCGCCGCAAGGAGAATCGCTTTCAAGCCAAAGTGTAATCATCGCCGTATTTTGCTCACCATAAATGATTTGTCGTGGATATACTACGCGGACCTTCAAGTTTGAATTTGGAACGGTAAGTTCGATAGAATTTGATTTTTCCAGCGCATTGATTTCCAATGTTGACTTTGCCCACGAAACACTGAATAAAAAGATTAACACCATCACTGCCGGGGAAAGTATCCAGCCATAATCTCTCCACAGCCTCCCGTGTGGCTGGATGCCATATGCGAACATAACCAGAACAAGCCATACTGCCAGAATGATCGAATTCGTCAGTATGAGGTTGCGAACCGCATCCTCCCAGAGGGCGTTTTCCCTATACCCAAAAAACCAGACAAATATCCCCATCAAAACAAACGCCAGGCTGGGGGCGATCCCCACCTGCCAGCCATACCCCGCCCAGAATTTTCGCGGGCTGAACAGGAAAGGGATGGCAAGCCCGGCGGCGATGAGCATAATAGGCAGCCAGTAAGTATCCCAAAATTGTGGAAACAGCCAGTAAATCCCCGCGAGTGCCGCAATCAATACGCCCAAAAAGATGATTGGGGAACGAAAATCGGACAAAGGCGATTTCTCCCCCTCGGTTTTATTGGATTTTTCCTTCGTCATGGCGCCAACCCTCGCTTTGTACACCGTGAATGCGGGACGACGGGGTCATTATACAACAAGGCTTATATCCTTTCATCGGTTCATCGGGTATCGTGCGCTTCGCTCATACGCCCTTGATATAATTTCCCCCAACGGGAACAATGCAAATCTCACCTTCGGCACAAAAGAGACCGCCTCCGGGCGGTCTGCTTGTTATTTGGCAGGAACGGGGAGAAAGCCTTTGGTGAATCGACAGATTATTCGAGTAAACGTGAGTTCGGGTTAGGCAACCAAAGCGGGCAGGGTGCCCAAGCCGAGAGAAGGTTTCTTGGGCTGACGACAATACGCTATCACGCCGCAAAGCAGA
>JABRVZ010000007.1:0-39588 GCA_039961775.1 Chloroflexota bacterium | reverse complement strand
GCAGTTGTCGGCGTGGAGGGGGAGGCGGGGCTGGTCATCCCGCAGGCGGAGAGGAGCAGGGCGAAGAGGGCGGTCGTCCAGAAAAGGGCTTTGGTCTTGTCCATTTCGTTTAGACAAGACCAAAGCCCGAAATATTTCCCCTGTGCCTTTTTTTACGCTTCTGCTTCTGCCAGTCTGGTCTTGAGGAAGACCCAGGGGGCGAGGAAGGTCGCCCACAGGGTGGCGAGACCGTAGCGGATGTAGCGCAGGATATAACCGAGTACCGATGCGTCGGGGGCGAGGGCGGCGAAGGCGATGTCGAGACCGAAGTAGAGGACGAGCAAGCCGAAAAGGCCGAGGGCGTAGCGGAGGATGCGTTTGCTCCAGGGTCCCTGTGCAGAGAAGGGGGCGTACTGACGCATGAGGGCGTAGCCCGACCAGGCGCCGAACGATGCGCCCGCCAGCGTGAGGAAGCCGTTGATGCTGCGGGCTTCGGTGGAGAAGCGGCTCCATTCGGCGGGGTCTGGCGCGCCGGCAATGAGGGCGCGGATGACGAAACCGGTGAGCGCCAGGAGGATGGACAGGAGGAAGCCGAGTTCAATTTGGGCGGCAAGAGGCTTGTCGTTCAGCCAGTTGCGTAGGGATTTTGCCCAGCGGGCGAGCGCCCAGAGCATGAAGAAGCCAATCAACCAGCCGAAGAGCACGTCCTGCGGGAAGTGCACGCCCAGATACATGCGCGAGAAAGCGATGAAGAAAACCACGACGCCGATGAGCCAGCGCGCCCAGTTTTGTTTGACCTGTGTGATGAGATAGCCGCCGACGGCAAGCGAGTCGCTGGCGTGGGAGGAGGGAATGCCGTAGGACGTTTCGGCGCTCAATTCCTTGACGCCGCCCAGCCAGTAGGGGCGCGGCTGGTGAAAGAGCAGTTTGAAGGAGGAGGAGAGAAAGTCGGTGAAGATGAGCATGAGCAGGGCGCGAATGCCGATGCGCCGATCCACCGCCCAGTAAATGAAGGGAATGAAAATGAGGTAGAACTCGATGCGTCCCAGGAAGGTAAAGCCGTTCATGATGCCGTCCAGGGCGGGGCTGAGGGTCTGCAATGCCTGAATGAAGCGGATACCGAGTTGGTAGATGGCGTCCATGAGTTTCTCCTTTTGTGGATCGAGTGGTTCAATGCGAGTATAGCACGGCTGTCAGGGCGCTGGAAATCGCGGGCGATTTGTGCTACAGTATAAAAAACAGGACTTACGCAAAACCTTGCGTAAAGCGCGTTCTCCAACGCGCCGGACAGGAAATTGGCGTTTGAGAACGCCGATTATGCGGAAGTCCCAAAAAAGAGATGTTCGTCCTGTGAAAGGAGGTCCTGATGTCTCCAAAAAAGCGACTGAGCATCCTCTTTGCCGACGACGGCTCTCAACACGCCCAGGCGGCGGTTGAACTGCTGAACGACATCCCCCTTCCCCCTAACAGCCGCATTTCGGTTATCCATGCGTTCAACTCCGGGCAGGTGCCGCTCATCCCCGACTTTGAACGGTCGCTGGCGCGCACAAAGGAGCAGCTCTCCCTGCGTCACCTCCGCGTCGAAACCGAACTCAAACTCGGTCCCGCCGCAGAGATGATCCTCGAAAAAGCCCAGGCAAAAAAGCCCGACCTCATCCTCCTGGGTGCAAAAGGCTTGCGCGCCACTGCAGGCATTTTACTGGGCGGCGTGGCGCAGCAGGTGGTCGAATACGCCTGTTGCCCGGTATTGATTGTGCGCGCGCCCTATCGCGGTCTGCGGCGGGTGCTCCTCGTCACCGACGGCTCGGAGCATAGTCAGCGGGCGGCTCGCTACCTCGGCAAATTCCCGTTCCCTGAAGGGTTCGATTTGCGAGTGCTGCACGTCATGCCGCCCATCAAACGTCCTGTCATGATGGAACCGTACTACGGCGGATGGCAAACGGTCTATGCCCGCTTCCCGTCACAGGAGGAGGAACAAGCCATCGAGGAGCGGGAAGCGAAAGCCGGTCAGGCGCTTCTCAAACGGACCTCGAGCCTGCTCCAGCGCCTTGGGCTGACTCCCACCCCCGTACTTTTGCGCGGCGACGCGGCGACCGAAATCCTTGCCTACGCCGACCAGCACCACCCCGACTTGATCGTGGCGGGTTCGCGCGGCTTGAGCGGGTTCAAAGGCTGGTGGATGGGAAGCGTCTCGCGCAAACTCGTCCACTACTCGAAGTGTTCGGTCCTCATCGTGAAGGGACCGCGAAAGGAGTAACCCTATGGAAGTGGAAATCGGAAGAGTCACGCATTTCTACAGTCACCTGTGCGTGGCGGTTCTGCAACTAAAGGAGCCGCTCAAACTCGGCGACAAAATCCACATTCGCGGTCACACCACCGATTTTATCCAGCGCGTCAACTCCATCGAAGTGGAACATCATCCTGTGGTGTGGGTCAAGCCCGGCGACCACGTGGCGGTCAAAGTCATCGGACCCGTGCGCGAACACGACATTGTGTACCGCGTGGTCGAAGAGACCGTCGAGCCGCATCTGGCATGAGCAAGGTCAGTGGGTGAGCGGTCAGGGGGATATTTGCACTTAACCTGCCGGAAAAGAACTTCGGGAAGGCAAGCGAACGCCTTCCCGAAGTTTGTCGTTTGACTATGGCGCATTGAACCGCCACAATTCCCTGCCGGCGCCATCGCCTCCATTCGCGCTGAAGTACAGGCGGTTGTTGTATGGCGTAAGATACGAGGGGAGCGAATCGCCTGCCGGGTTGATGTCTGCCGCGCGGCTGACGGTGGAGCCGTTGAGCTTCCATAGTTCAAAGCCTTTGCCGTCTCCGCTGTTGGCGCTGAAGTATAGCTCGCCGTTGAACACGGTCAGATGGGCTGGGGCGGAGTCGCCGGCGCCGGGGTTGAGGTCGGCGGCGAGGGCGGCGTTAGAGCCGTCGTATTTCCAGAGTTCCACGCCGTTGATTCCGTCGCTGGCGCTGAAATACAGGACATCGTTCCAGACTTGCAGATAAGCGGGATTGGCGTTGCCCACGCCGGCGTTGATGTCGGTCACGCGGACGGGAGGATTGGTTCCGTCGTACTTCCAGAGTTCCACGCCGAAGGTGTCGTTGCTGACCGCGCTGAAATACAGCGCGCCCTTATACTCCGCCAGATGCGAGGGGTTCGAATCGCCTGCGCCGGCGTAGATGTCGGCGACGCGGGTGGTGGTCACGCCGTCTGTGCGCCAGAGTTCTGTGCCGCTCACGCCGTCGTTGGCGCTGAAGTACAGGAAGCCGTTATACACGGTCATATAAGAGGGATTGGCGTTGCCTGCGCCGGGGTTGATGTCGGTCAGGCGTCCCACAGCGTTGCCGTTGAAACGCCAGAGTTCGACGCCGGCGCCGTCGTTGCCGTTGGCGCTGAAATACAAAGCGCCGTTATATTCCGCTAAAAATGCCGGGTTCGAGCCTTCGGCGCCCGGGAAAATATCTGCCACACGACTGGCAGAATTGGATGCGGCGTCATACTTCCACAATTCTGCGCCGGCGTTATCGTTGCCCACGGCGTTGAAATACAGGATGTTGTTGAAAACCGCCAGGTGCGAGGGATTCGAGTCGGCGGCGCCGGGGTTGATGTCTGTCACTCGTTCCGCGGCAGAAGTTGCCGGGGCGGCGAGCGCGAGCTCGAGCGTATAGCGGCGGTCAGTGGTGGTCACGTTGACCACGTCCACGTAGTAGTTTCCGTTGGCGGGGAGCGCTCCGCTCCACGTCAGCGTGTTGTTTTGAGGCTTGAGGACGATGTTCCCGCCCACCTGCGAGACTGCCAGTTCCAGCCCGCCGTCAGGCGCGGTGAGAACGGCGCTGAGGGTTTGTCCCTGTGCGGCGGTGAAGACGTAGCGTTCCCTGCCTTTTGCCGGCGTGACGGTGCCGGAGAGCGTGACTTTGGAGCCAGCGGTCATGTTGAGCGAAATCGGTTCCACCCCGCCGCTAACGGGATTGCCATCTGCCGAGTTGACCGGCACCCGAATCTTATCGCCGCCTGTCACGCTGGTGATGTTTTGATTCGCCTCTTTCAGCACATCCACCCGCGCGTTATACCGCTGGGCGATGGATTCCCATGTGTCGCCTGCCTGGGCGGTGATGAAGATGACGCATGGCGGACCGTAGATTTTGCCGTTGCTCCCGATGTTGGGGACGGTGAGAACGTCCACGGGCCAGATTTTGGCGGGGTCTTTGACCTGCGGGTTGGCGTTGCGCAGGGCGTTGAAGTCTGCGCCGTAACAGCGGGCAATCTGAAGCATCCACTCGCCGGGCTGAACGTCGTGCTGGATGGTGGCGCCCTTGGTCAAGCCGGAGGGCGGCGTTCCGCCCGCAACGGTCGTATTGGAAATTGCAACGCTGAACGGCTGATTTGTGGTTGCGCCGCCGCCGAAGGCTTCGAAGGTGAAGGTCAACTGTGTGAGAGCGCGGTCGGCATCTTGAATGTTATAGACGTTCGAGCAGGAGAAAGATGCGCCGGCTGTGAGCGTTGTATCTGCTCCGCCGCAATTGACCGTTCCGATGCGATTGTCTCGAAGGGTGAATTGAGCGGGTCCCAGCGTGGCTGTGCCGGTGTTTTGAATGGTGAAGGAAAGCGTGATCGAAGAGACGGTATTGCTGTAACTTGTCGGGGATGCGGTGACGGTCAGCGCAAGGACGGGGGCGAGCGTCATCGGAACCGTCGTAGTGACGGTGTTGGAGTTAATCCCCCCTGCGCTGGCAGTGGCAGTGCTGGTCACCGAAGCAGCGTTCAAGTCGGCTTGGGTGATGGAGTAAGACGCCACACAATCGAGCGTTTCGGCGGGGTCGAGGGCGTCGTTCAGGTTGCCGATGGTGTTCACCGCCGGGCAGGAGACGGCGGGGATTTTTGTGTCGGTCACGGTTACAGGTCCGGCAAGAACCGTCGTGCCGGAGTTGGTCACGGTGTAGCGAAAGGCAATTGTCTGCCCCACAGTGTTGAAAGTCCCGCTTTGCGCCTGCACCGAGAGCGTCAGCGACGGTCCATCTCCCCCGGAAAAGACGGCTTGCTGGGTTTCAGGAGCGCCGCCGAGATTACAGGCATACAGAAGACATGCAAAAATCAAAACAACAGCGCCGATGGAAAGAATTCTCGACATAGTCCACATCCTTTTCTGATGACTTTCTTCACCGTCTCGATGCTATCAGTATAGCATGAAGATATACGCAAAAGACATCATGGCTTTCTAAAAGTCGCCTTTAGACTGCCTGCTCTGGTTTTTTTTGCATCGAATTACGCGAATTTCACAAAAATTAGGTCCATTCGCGTCCATTCGATGCCGCTTTTGCTGACTTTGAGAAAACCATGCAAAAGACATTGCGGCTGGTTCCACGAAAGTGGTATAATGCGCCCCATGTTCGAGAAGATTGTTTTTCAAGCCGCCGCCGCATCGGCTAGCACAGCCCAAATCGGGACTGTTCTATGAACCTGTGACGGCGCAAAAGAAAACGACGCCCCACCAGTCCCGAATCTCCGCAGGTTCGGGATTTTTCTTTCCAGACCTTCGACCTTCAACGTTCGACCTTTGACTTCAGACTTCAGATATAATTCGCCCGTCATCTCACCCTTTTGGAGACCGCATGACCAAAAAACTTTCAGGCAACCAGATTCGCCAGGACTTCATCAACTTCTTCATCGAGCGCGGACATACCGCCGTTCCCTCCATGTCCCTCGTCCCCGGCGGGGATTCTACGCTTCTCTTCACAAACTCAGGCATGGTGCAGTTCAAGGACGTTTTCCTCGGCACCGACAAAAAGCCCTACACCCGCGCCGTGGACTCGCAAAAGTGCATGCGCGTTGCCGGCAAGCACAACGACCTCGACGACGTTGGACGCGACGACACGCACCACACCTTCTTCGAAATGCTCGGCAACTGGTCGTTTGGCGACTACTACAAAAAAGAAGCCATCGCCTGGTCCTGGCAATTGCTCACCGAAGTGTGGGGTCTCCCCAAGGACAAACTCTACGCTACCTGTTTCGAAGACGACAAGGGTAACATCCCCCGCGATGACGAAGCCGCCGACGCCTGGCGCGCACAGCCCGGCTTCGACCCCTCGCACGTCCTCTTCTTCGGACGCAAGGAAAACTTCTGGCAAATGGCGGATACCGGTCCGTGCGGTCCCTGCTCCGAAATCCACATTGACCTCGGCGAAGAACGCGACAACCTGCGCGGCAAGCCCCATCGCTGCGGCGTCAACGGCGAATGCACGCGCTTCCTCGAACTGTGGAACAACGTCTTCATCCAATACAATCTCTTCGAAGACGGACGCCTCGAACCCCTCCCCGCCAAACACGTGGACACCGGCATGGGCTTCGAGCGCATCGTCTCCGTCCTTCAGGGCGTGGACTCGAACTACAAAACCGACCTCTTCGCCGGCTCGCTTGCCGTCCTGCGCTCGCTTACCGGGCACACCGAAGAGCAAATGTACGCCGACTTCACCCCCTACCGCGTCATTGCCGACCATGTCCGCGCCGCCGCCTTCCTCATTGCCGACGGCGTCGTCCCCGGCAACGCCGGGCGCAACTACGTCACCCGCATGATCATCCGCCGCGCCGCGCGCTTCGGCACCAAAATCGGTTTGAACGAACCTTTCCTCGCCAAAGTGGCGCAGGCGGTCATTGACCAATACGGCGACTTCTACCCCGAACTGCGCAAGGCGCAGCCTGCCATCATGGATCACCTCACCCGCGAAGAAATCCGCTTCGCGCGGACCGTTGAGGCTGGCACTGCCCAATTGGAGAATCTCCTCTCCAGCCTCCGCGCCTCCAACCAGACCGTTCTCGACGGGCGCAAAGCCTTCGACCTCTACGCCACCTATGGGCTTCCCCTCGAAATCTCCCGCGACATCGCCCGCGAGCAGGGTCTCGACGTGGATGAAAAAGGCTTCAACCAGGCTAAAGAGGAACATGCTCTCGCTTCCGGCGGCGGCAAAGCCATGGGCAAACTTGGCGGCGAAGACGCCGAATTCTTCGCCGGCATCCTCAAAGACCTGCAAGCCAAAGGCAAACTCGGCGCGGACGGCGTCGAATACGACCCCTACAACAGCCCGCGCGTCGAAGGGGAAGTGCTGGCTTTGGTCGTGAACGGTCAACCTGTCGAATCCGCCTCTCTCGACGACCAGGTGGAAGTCATCCTGCCCAAAACCGGCTTCTACATCGAAGCCGGCGGTCAGGTGGACGATACGGGCTATATCCGCTCGTTCCCCTCTCCCAGCGGGAGATGGACTGGAGGGGAGGGCGCGTGGGAGATCGAAGTGACCGGTATGCGCCGCCCGTCGGCAGGCGTCATCGTCCATATCGGCACGGTCATCTCCGGACAACCCAAAGTTGGCGACAAGTGCCTTGCTGAAGTGGATATGGTGCGCCGTCACGACATCATGCGCAACCATACCGCCACCCATCTGCTTCACAAGGCGCTTCATACCGTTTTGAGCGACCAGGCAAAGCAGGCGGGTTCGCTTGTCGCGCCGGACCGCCTGCGCTTCGACTTCAACCATCCCGAAGCGCTGACCGCCGAACAACTCGAGCGCATCGAACGGCTGGTCAACGAGGCGATTGCCGCCGACATGCCCGTCCAAAAGCAGGTCAAGTCCCTCGAAGAAGCCAAAGCCGAGGGGGCGATGGCGCTCTTCGGCGAAAAATACGGCGAGACCGTGCGCACTATCAGCATCGTCCAGCCCGGCTCCGCGGGCGGCAGATACTCCTACGAATTGTGCGGCGGCACGCATCTGGAACGCACCTCCGATATTGGCATGTTCCTCATCGTCAGCGAAAGTTCGGTGGCGGCAAACGTGCGCCGCATCGAAGCGGTGACCGGGCGCGCCGCCTACGATCTGGTCGCCAAACGCTTCAAAATCCTCAAGCAGGCGGCTGCCGCCCTGAAAACCTCTGTGGATGAAGTCCCCCTGAAAATTGACCTGTTGCAGGACGAAGCGGCAGACTTGAAAAAAGAACTTGCCAATCTGCGCGCTCAGCAGGCGATTTCCGCGTTCAACCAGCAGATTTCCAGCGTTCAAGCCGTGGGCGGTGTGCATGTGCTGGCGGCGGAAATTCCCGGCGCAACCGCCGATACCCTGCGCCTGCTTGCCGACAAATTCCGCGAGAAATACCCCCAAAGCGGCGCGGCTCTGCTCGCGGCAGATTCAACCGTCATTGCGGCAGTGACCGAAGACCTCGTCAAGCGCGGGCTGAAAGCGGGCGACCTCATCGCCGGCGTCGGCGGGAAGGGGGGCGGGCGTCCCAACCTGGCGCAGGGCAGCCTGCCCAAAGGTCAGGAAAAAGAAGCGCTGGCAAAATTGCCGAAGGTCATCGAGGACAGGCTGAAGTAACCAGCCTGCCCTCCTCCGCATCCAGAAGCCATTCACGCGAATGGCTTTTTTCATGACCCGCCCAGGCGTGTCCAATTGACGTAAAATTTGTTATATCTGGCAAAGCATCTTTTCGACAAGGAGTAAAAGATGAACGTCATCCTTCTTTGGGTTTTGTTCGGTTTTCTTTGTGGAAGCATTCCCTTTGCCTACCTGATCGGCAAATTCGTTGTCCGTCGCGACATTCGCACCGTGGGCGATGGCAACCCGGGCGGCACCAACGTCTGGATTGCCGGCGGCTGGAAGATTGGGCTTGCCACCATCCTGCTTGAAATTTTCAAGGGCTTTGCGCCGGTCTATCTGGCGCAGCGCGCCGGACTTGCAGACTGGTCGCTGGTGCCGGTGGGGCTTTCTCCCATCCTGGGGCATGCCACGCAGCCCTTCCTCGGCTGGCGCGGCGGCAAGGCGCTGGGCGCCACCGGCGGAGTGTGGCTGGCGTTTACGGGGATTTGGGCGTTCTTTGTGTTTGCGGCTGGCGCGCTGATTGTGCTTACCCTGCAAACCGTCCATGCCTACGCCTCCCTCGCCGGAATGATTACGCTGACAGCCTTTGTCTATTTACGCTTCGGGGCAGACTGGCTGAGCGCCTTTGCCCTGCTCAACACTGCCCTCATCTTCTGGACGCATCGCCGCGACCTGGGCGCTCCCTGGCAGTGGCGGAATTGGGTCTCGCATTTCATCCCTGGGAGGAGCGTGTGAGCGGATACTTCGATCATCAGCCGCAGGTCATCGTCGTTTTCCTCGCTTTGGGACTGCTGACCGCTCTCTCGAACTATTTTTCCATCCGCCGCTTCGACCAATATCCGCGCGCCAGGACCTTCCCGCGCGTGTCGGTTCTCATCCCGGCGCGCAACGAAGCCGCCAACATCGAAGCCTGCGTCCGCTCTTTGCTGGCGCAGGACTATCCCGATTTTGAAATCATCGTCCTCGACGACCATTCCGAAGACGAGACCCGCCACATTCTCACCCGCCTCGCGCAGACCCTGCGACAGTCTCAGGAGAGCGCCTCGGAGCGGCTGCGCGTGCTAGACGGGCGTCCTCTCCCTGCAGGCTGGCTCGGCAAGCATTGGGCTTGTCACCAGCTGGCGCAGGCGGCGAGGGGCGACCTTTTGCTCTTCACCGACGCCGATACGCGCCACGCGCCGACCATGCTCCGCGACAGCGTTTCTGCCCTCCTCGCCGAACGCGCCGACCTCGTCACTGCCTTCCCGCGGGAGGAAGCAGTCAGTTGGGGCGAGAAACTCATCATTCCCGTCATCGGCTTTGGCATTTTTTCGTTCCTGCCTGTCACGCTGGCGCGTTGGTTGAGATGGGCGGGGTTGTCGGTCACCATCGGTCAGTTCATGCTCTTCCGCCGCGCTGCGTTCGAAGCCATCGGCGGCTATGAAGCCGTGCGCAATCATCTGGTGGACGATGTGATGCTGGGACGCCGCATTATTCAGCACGGATTCACCTGGCGGCTGATGGATGGCACGCGGCACGTCTCCTGCCGCATGTATCGCGGCTTCTGGCAGGCGGTGGACGGTTTTACCAAGAATATCTTCGCCTTTTTCGATTACCGCCTTTCTCTGTTTGTGGTTGCGTGGCTGTGGATGGCGGTCACGTTTATTGCTCCCGCTTTTGTGGTCCTTGCCTATGCCGTGAATTTGCCGGTGGAATCCTACCCGTATCCGCTGGCATGCGTGGCGGTGATGGAGTCGCTTTTGCTGTGGGGGGTAGCCTACGACCGTTTTCGCTTTCCGCTGTACCTTGTCTTCCTGTACCCGGTCAGTTTTGGGCTGTTTGTTTTGATTGCGTTTCGTTCTCTTGTTTACACGCTGATGGGACAATCCACCTGGAAGGGGCGCGACCTTGCCCCTCCCGTTTGGAAGTGGTAAAGGCAGCGCAAGTCTATAAACTTGCGCTGCCTTGCGCCGCCTGCCCAGGGGGTATAATTTTCTCCGCATGAAAACCACCCTCATCACCCTCGAATCGCACGATGACCTCATCTCCATCCGCGACCGCATGTCGTGGGCGAAGACGCCGCGCATCCTGCTGGTGTTGCCCAAGTTCGAGAAGGTGACCCTGCGGCAGGTGGATTTGAAGGTCTTGCAGCGACACGCCGCCGCGCTGGGGGCGCAGTTGGGACTGGTCACACGCTGGCGGCGGGTGCGGGCAGAGGCAGAGGCGCTGGGAATTCCGGTCTTCAAATCCACAAGGGAGGCGCAGCGAGTGCAATGGTCGCAGCCTGCCCGCCGCCAATGGCAGAGAAAGGCTCCAGACAAGACTCTGCGTGAGAAGCGGGAGCAGGTTCAGGTCCGGGAGGAGGCGTGGCGCGCGCATCCTGTGACGAGAATTCTCGCGTTTTCTGTCGGCGTTCTGGCAGTGCTGGCGCTGGTCGCGTTGTTCCTGCCGCGCGCGCAAATCCAGATGAAGCCGATGGTCGAAACGCAGAGCGTTGAAATTCCCATCGCGGCAGATCCGGCGGCGAAGAAGGTCTTCATTACCGGTCTTTTGCCGGCGCGTGAGAAGCGCGTGGTGGTGACGGGCGAGCAAAAAGTCTCAGTGACCGGCGAGGGCGTGGTGCCGCAGTCGAAGGCGAAGGGGGAGGTGGTCTTCCGCAACCTGACGCAAAACGCGGTGACGATTCCGGTGGGGACGGTTGTGTCGGCGGGCGACATCCGCTTTGTGACGACGGAGTTGGGGGTGTTGAACGCCGGCGTCGGCGAAACGGTGACGTTGAAAATCGAAGCGGCACAGGGAGGGCTTTCGGGGAATCTTGAGGCGGGCGCAATCAACGCCGTGGAAGGCAGGCTGGGGCTGTTGGCGGCAGTGACGAACCCCGAACCGACCAGCGGCGGACGCGAGCGCGCCTCGTCATTGGCGACCGACGCCGACCGCGAGCGCGCAAAGGAACTTTTGTTGAAGTCGCTGGAGGCGGAAGCGCGCGCGAAACTGCTCGACGAAATGCTCCCTGGCGATGTCCCCTTCGAGCAGACCCTGGCGCTGACCGGGATTCTTTCCGAGGTCTCCGACCCGCCGCCGGGCGCCGCCGCCTCGCAACTGACCCTGACTCTGCAGGCAGAGTATGCGATTCGGTACGCCTCCGCCTCCGACCTGACCGAACTTGCCTTGCTCGCCCTCAACGCTTCTCTCCCTTCGGGCTTTTCCCCCCTCTCCAAAGCCGTGACCGTAACCCCGGTCAACGCCCCGCGCCTGCAGGAGGACGGCTCTGTGCGCTGGAAAATCCGCGCTGAGCGGGAGATTGTTCAGCAGGTGGATGCCGCGCAGTTGACCCGTCTGGTGATGGGGCTGAGCGTTTCGGAAGCGCAAGCGTTGTTGCGCCGGACATTGCCTGAGCAAAACGCTCCAAAACTTACGCTCATGCCTTCGTGGTGGCGCTGGGTGCCGATTGTGCCGTTCCGCATCGAAGTGGTGACGCCGTGAAGAGAAACATTGCTTCGCGCCTTTGCGGTGAAAAGGTCGTATGAGAATCCTGGCAGTTGACCACGGCGAAAAGCGCATCGGTCTCGCCATCAGCGACCCGACCGGAACCCTTGCCAGCCCCCTGACCGTTCTCAAGCACGTTTCCCGCCTGCTGGATGCGGCGCAGGTGGCGAGTCTCGCCGCCGAAAACGATGCAGGTCTCATCATTGTCGGTCAATCCTTCGACGAAGATGGTAATCCGAATCTTGCCGGTCGCCGCGCCGCAAAATTCGCCGAAGCCCTGCGCGAGCAGACCCCCATCCCCGTTGAGTTGTTCGACGAATCCTTCTCCACGCAGGAAGCGCGTGCAACCGTCATCGAGTTGGGCCTGTCGCGCAAGAAACGCGCCGGTCACCACGACTCTCTCGCGGCGGTAATGATTCTGCGTTCCTATCTCGAAGCCAATCGCAAATCCAAAACCTGAAATCCAAAATCCAAAATCCAAAATCTAAAATCTAAAATCTGAATGCGTAAACTCCTGCCCATCCTCATCGTTGCCTTCATTCTTCTCTGCATTTGCCTCTTTGTCACTTTTGTTACCATCCCCTCCCAAGCCGAACGAATCTACGGCAAGCCCGCCGGCTGGCTCACCCTCAGCCAGCGCGTACAATATTCCGCGCAACTGCTCTGGTACGACGGCTTGCTCACCAACCCCCGCGATGTGAATGGCGCAGAACTGCCTTTCATCATTGAGCCGGGCGAGTCGGTCAACGCCATCGCCAACAACCTCGAAGCGCTGGGCTTCATTCGCGACGCCGATGCCTTCCGCGCCTACCTCATCTACGCCGGTCTCGACACTTCCATTCAGGCGGGCGAATACAAACTCAGCGCGGCGATGTCTCCCATTGAGATTGCCCACGAACTGCAAGACGCCACCTCGACCGAAGTGCGCTTCGTCGTCCTGCCCGGCTGGCGGATGGAGGAACTTGCCGCCTCGCTCTCGACCTCGGGCTTGTCCATCACGCCCGGAGATTTTTTCAACGCTGTTGCCAACCCGCCCCGAGGCTACGACTTCCTCGACGGCGCGAACTCTGCCGAAGGGTTTCTCTTCCCCGATTCATACATCTTCCCCCGCGTCATGACCGCCGAGGAATTGGTGCGCGAACTTGTCCGTCACTTTGCCCTGCGCCTCACCCGCGACCTGGAACTTGCCTACCAAAATCAGGGGCTGACCGTCTATCAGGCTGTGACCCTCGCCTCCATCGTCCAGCGTGAGGCGGTGCGCACAGAGGAAGCCCCGCTGATTGCCTCCGTCTATCTCAACCGTCTGCGCATCGGCATGAAACTCGAAGCCGATCCTACTGTGCAGTATGCCCTGGGCTACAACGCCCTTCAAGGCACCTGGTGGACCAATCCGCTCAGCGCCGCCGATTTGCAATTCGACTCGCCGTTCAACACCTACGTCTACGCCGGGCTTCCGCCTGCGCCCATCTCCAACCCTGGCGTTGACGCTTTGAAGGCGGTTGCCTACCCCGCCGAAACGCCGTATTACTTCTTCCGCGCCAAGTGTGATGGGTCAGGGTATCACAATTTTGCAGAGACGTTCGACGAGCATCTGCAGAATGGCTGCCAGTAGACTACTTGCCTTTTCTGAAGGAATCCCATACTTCCAGGGCGGGCTTTGGAGAGCGGTCGAGGGTTTGAAAGCCGGTACTGCCAAAGTAACCCAGGGTGGTTAGGTTTTCGGGGCTTTGTCCGTTGGCAAGCATGTATTGAGTCATGGCTTCGATGTTGAAATCGGTAAGCAGTAGGTTGACCCAAAGCGCCAGCCGCCCGCCGCCCAGTTGGCTGTGGATGATGTTGAGGTACGCAACCTGATCTTCGGGTGTGCTTTGTATGGGGGCAGAGGCGATAGACGTGAATCCGCCCTCGGCAACTGCGACCGGTTTCTCAGTCCGTGCGACAAGCAGGGAATAATAATCTGATGGAATCTCCGAAACGGAGGGGAACACAAAGTAAGGGTACGTCGAAATTGCCCATACATCCAGATTTGGCTCGAATGCTTCGATTTGTTCCCAGTTTGGCTGAAGTCGCTGACGGTTTTTCTCTTCGGGCTGGAGGAACATGTTGTTCAAGTCCTCCCACTGAAAGGTGACAAAGACCTGTGTGTTCGGCGCTTCGGCTTTAACGAGGGTGTAAATCTCGTTGTACAGGCTGATGAAGTTGGGCGCGTCTTGGGGATGGGCGTCCATGTAGGTGTTGATTTCAGAGGCAAGTCCGAGATAGCGCGGCTGAAACATGCGTACAACCCACAAAGCATAATTTCTGTGTGCGCTCCGCACGTTGGCGTTGGCAAAATTTGCATCCCAGTCTGCGGGCAAGCCGATGAACTCGCGGCGGTTGAGCCCATTGAGAGGGTCGAGAACAAAAATATATTCCAGGCTGTTTTGTTGTGCGAGCCTGACTTGATTGATGATATCGGTGCGCGTTTTCGAGTTACCTTCTACGTTGTCTTTGAATTCATCCCAGGGTGTGGCTTGCTGCAGGAGGACGAAGTCACCATGTTTGGCAATGTCTTCGAACAGTTGAAAGGCGCTTTCGACTTTCGGCTCGGGTGGAACGGGGAAGAAGCCGTAAGCGGTGCGCTCCGAATCGAAGACGGAAGTTTTGGGGGTGGGCGGCGGGGCAGGAGAGCCGCCTTCACATGCCAGGCTGATCAGAAGCAGGATGCAAAAGCTCAGGGAAAATCTTTTCATGGACTACTCTGTTGGGATGGGCGGGAAGTGAATATCCGGGTGATTCGGAAAGGCAAGGTTGACCAGCGCCGCCCAGGGGATGCCGACGATAAGAGGCAGGAAGAACGCCAGAACGCCGTGCCGCAATTTCGGTCGCTGCGCGCCTCGTTCGGCGGGAATCGTATAGGCGGGCAGGTACACCATCAAGCCGTAGACGAAGATCCACAACGCGAACTGACTCAGGTTTTGCCAGCCGAAGGTGATGCTTTCGGCAAACAGGCCGTTCAATCCCGTCAGCAGGAAGACCCAGAAAGGGCTGAAATTGTAGCGATTCAGGAGCCACGCCCAAGCGATGAACCACGGTACAAAGACGATGACGCTGTGATGCAGAATGACATCGAAGTAATTCGCAGAGGCAGTAATATACGCCTCGCCAACCTGAACGCCAAAGAGGGGGGCAAGGTTGGTCATGAGGGTGGTAATGGCTTCCTCGGTCATTGCCAGCAGGGTGGCAAATAGCACAAATTTGACCTGCCAGTGAAGCGGAATTTTCAAAACGAAGGCTTTTACCCGTTCCCGAAAGGCATACATCGATGTTCCGCCAAGCAACACCCACAGCACAATCAACCCCAGTCCCATGCTGATCACTGCCCGAAAGACCGGATTCTCCCTCGTCATGATGTACACCAGTGTCGTGCTGGTGATTAGCCAAATTCCGAGGAGCAGGATAAAGGTCGTTTGGATGCGCCGTGCCATGCGTGGTAACTTATGCGCCTCATTGTCCGCTGACAATCTCGATGTAGTCCCTTGTCACCACTTCCGCGTCTGCAACGCCGAGCAGGGCGAGCAGTTCGCCGGTCAGGTGCGCCTTGTTTTGCGCGTCCTTGCGGCTCCAGGTGCGGCTCTTGATTTCGAGGAAATACCCGAGCGGGGGAGTGGTCACGTTGTCGAGGTTGACGTAGAACTCCGTGTCCTTGTACTTGATCAGCCAGCGCAGGCGGTCTTTTTCGATGTTGACCTCCGAGGCAGGCTTGAAGTATTCGCGGTAGAAGCGCAGGGAGTTGGCGGCAGGGGCGAGGAAGCGGCTGCGAGAGAGAAGTACATCATGAGCAAACTCTCCTTCACGCAGAACGCCAATCAGCGTGAGGCGCGCCCGCACGTTGGTGACGTTACCCTTATCGTCCACGAAGTCGTCTTCGCGGTAGCGCAGGCGTCCCTGCGAGGGGTCGGCGAAGTGGAAGTAGGTGTCGTGTTGACGGTAATGCCGCTCGTAGAGGATATCGATCTCCTCGCGCATCAACGCCTGGACAATGGAATCGGGGTCGGCAATTTTGACCTTTACCTGCACCTCGAAGGATTCCTCCTCCATCGAGCCGCCAAGGGCGATGAGTTTGGAAAGCACCGATTGCTCACGTTCGATGAGGAAAGAGTCCATCTTCTTTGCGATGTCCGCCGCCTGGGCGAGGAGTTCGTCTTCGTTGAGAGTGAGCAGTTTACGGTCGCGCATCAGCCATTTGCCGTTGACCATCACGTCGCTCACGTCGGTGGATTTGCTGGCATAGACGATTTGGGCGTAGGCGTTTTCGGGCGAGCGGCGGAAGGCGGGGGAGTTGTGGACCGGGCTGAGGTCGAGGAGGATCAGGTCGGCGCGGCGGCCGGGGGTGAGGGAGCCGGTCAAATGTCCGATGTGAAGCGCCTGTGCGCCGAGCCGCGTGCCCATGAGCAGGGCTTGCGAGGCGGGCAGGGAGGTCGGGTCATTGGTGACGGCTTTGGCGATGAAGGCGGCGAGGCGCACTTCTTCGAACATGTCGAGGTCGTTGTTCGAGGCGGGTCCGTCCGTCCCGATGCCCACGTTGAGTCCGATGGAGAGCATTTTGGATACGGGGGCAAATCCCGAGGCGAGTTTGAGGTTGGAGGAGGGGTTGTGCGAGACGCCCGCGCCCGCGTGATGCAGGGTGCGGATTTCGCCCGCGTCTATGTGGACGCAGTGCGCGGCGATGACCTTGGCTTCGAGCAGTCCCTGTTTTTTGACGTAGGGGATGACGGGCATGCCTTCGTCGCGGCGCATGTTTTCGACTTCGAGGGCGGTTTCGGAGAGGTGAATGTGAAGCGGGACGTCGAATTCTTTGGCGAGTTCGGCGGTCTCGCGCAGGATTTGGGCGGTGGTGGTGTAGGGGGCGTGCGGCGCGATGGACGGGACGATGAGGGGGTGTCCTTTCCAGCGTTGGATGAAGCCGCGCGCCTGTTCCATGGCGTCTTCGTAGGATTTCGCGTCGGCGGTGGGGAACTTGAGGATGGATTGCCCGCAGACGGCGCGCATCCCCGCCTGGGCGGCGGCTTTGGCAACTTCCTCCTCGTAGAAGTACATGTCGTTGAAGGTGGTCACGCCGCTGCGGATGAGTTCGGCGCAGGCGATGGAGGTTCCCAGCGCGACGAATTCCCGCGAGACGAATTCGCGCTCGACGGGCCACATGTAGCCCTGAAGCCAGACGTCGAGGCGCAGGTCGTCGGCGATGCCGCGCAGGAGGGTCATGGGAACGTGGGTGTGGGCGTTGACGAGACCCGGCATGAGGATTTTGCCGCCGCAGTCAACGGTTTCGGCGGCGGTGTATTCCTTTTTGATTTCGTCTTCGGGTCCCACGGCAAGGATGCTGTCGCCTTTTACGGCGAGCGCGCCTCGGTTGTATTGGGTGAGGTGTTCATCCATGGTGAGGATGTGGGCGTTGAGGAAGAGGGTGTCGGCTTGTTGGGTCATGAATTCTCCTGTGTTACGGCACGAAATTCAAAAACACTTTAAGCGCTTCGAGGTTTTGTTTGAAGTCGGTGTCTTTGTGGTTGGTGAGTTCCATATCCACTGCCGCGCCGACGCCGTTTTCCACCGCCCAGTCGGCGAGGGTGCCGGTGTATTCGCAGCCAGTGTCAATGGGAGGGTAGGGGTAGCCGGTGGCTTTGGCGAGCGCCTTTGCCAGGCGGATGGAATCCGGCTCCCAGGGGTCGCCGCCGGGGAAGACGCCCAGCGCGGCACTGTGATAACTGATGATGGCTTCGATGTCATGCGTGGAAATGAAACTCATCACGGCGCGGGTTTCGGGTTCGGAGCCGCCGTAGTCGCCGCCGGTGGTGGGACGCCAGACCCAGCAGCCGTCGCGGTCCCAGTCGGCAGTCCAGTTGCGGGAGGGGAAGTTGCGGTTCAGGTCCACGCCGCGGTTGTTGACGCGCCCATCCACGCCGTTCGAGCGGGCTTCGCCGTCGGGGTTCATGTTGCGGATGATGTGGAGCGTGACATCGGAGGGGATGACTTCAGGATGGTCAATGATGTAGCGGATGAGTTCGTTTGCCAGCCCAATGGTGTTGCCTTCGTAGCCGCCGTGAATGCCCGCCACAATCAGGTACGCGCGCTCTCCATCGCCGAAGGTGTACACGTCAATTGGGCGTCCGCCGTGCGATAAGCCGATGACCTTCGATGGCTGTCCGTGATCGAGGATGAACGGCGTGGGGGTTTCGAAAACCGCCAGGGTGGCATGCGGGTTGGGTGTGAGCGTGGGAAGGTAGTAGATGGTGGGCGCGATTTTCAGGGTGGGGGTGGGGAAAGGCGGCGTTTCCAGCGGGTCGGTTGCGGCGGAGGCGCGCTGGCTGTTCAGGTAAAACATCCCGCCGGCAAACAGCAAGAACACCAGCCCGGCGTTTACTCCCCAAATGGCGTACACCCACGAATGGGAGGAACGCTTCTTACGCGGCATGTTCCTCCAGGGCGGCGGTGCGCAGCCAATTCAACGCCAGGTTGACCGACCAGCGCGGCAGACTGCGCGGCGGTCCGCCGTAGGTGATGCGGTGGGTCTTTTCTCCGTGCGGGGTGATGAGCGCCATTTCGGCGGCGCGTTCGTTCGGGTAGATGGCGACGCCCAGGGCAACGTCGGCGCGGGAGTCGGCGCGGGCGGCGCGCAAGGCGTCCAGGAGGGCAGCCGGTTCGAGGTCTGGCAGTGAAGCGGTGCGGGGGATTTTTCGCGCCAGCAGACCGCCGAGTCCCGCTTCGATGGCGGTCAGAGTCCAGCCGCGTCTTGCCACGGCGTTCAGAGCCGCATCTTCCAGACGGTCTTCGTCCGCTCCGAAGACGTGCTCCCCCAGCCTTTCCCGTACCTGCTTTTCGACTTCGGCGATCATCGCGTCGGCTTCGGCTTCGCTGCGGGCTTTGGCGGCGATGCGTACGTCCACCACGCCGGTGTGCGCCGCCAGCCCAACGGTGGGGTTACTGAGGGTCTCGAGGTCGCCGATTTTTTCGTCTATCATGCCTTCGCCAAGACCGGCGCAGTGCAAGATGCGGACTTTGATGATTTCGTTCAGGTTGAAGCGCCGCTGGAGGTAGGGGATGATGGATTCGTGCAGGATGTGTTCCATTTCGTTGGGGACGCCGGGCAGGGAGATGACTGCCCTTACTCCCATCCCCACGGGCGAGGGTCTCTCGACTATGAAGCACGGCGCGGTGCCGACCGGGTTTGGCACGCCAATGGCGCCCTGAGGGACGTATGCCTGCCGTTTCTGGTTTTCGGACGGGTTGCGTCCGTAGCGCGAGATGACTTCGACCACCTGCTGCCACAGGTCTTCCCGAAATTCGGTTTCGACGCCGAGGGCGCGGGCGACGGCTTCGCGGGTGGGGTCGTCCACGGTGGGACCAAGCCCGCCGGTGGTGATGACGATGTCGGCGCGCTGCAGGGACTCGCGGATGGCGCCGGCAATGCGCTCGACGTTGTCGCCGATGGTGATGGTGCGATACAGGTCCACGCCAAGCCCGCGCAGGGTGCGAGCGATGTAGCGGGTGTTGGTATCTACGATTTCGCCGAGGAGAATTTCCGTTCCGATGGTGATGATTTCTGCTGAGGGCATAATCAGTTCCCCCCTCTCCGCATTTGGGAGAGGGGCAGGGGGTGAGGGTCACACCACATTGTACTCTTTTATCAGCCTTCCTTGTTCGAAGCGAGCCAGGTCGAGCGCGGAAACGTCCACAGTCGAGAATGAGCCGTCGAGGATGAGTTCGCTCATAAGTTTGCCGGAGACGGGTCCGTGCATGAAGCCGTGCCCCGAAAACCCCGCACAGACGAGGAATCCTTCCACGGGCGTTGCTCCGTAAATCGGGTGGGAGTCGGGCGTCACTTCGTACAACCCCGCCCAGTGTGCGGCGCGGCTGGCGCGTTCGAGCAGCGGCATCCGTGCGATGGCGGCTTCGAGGTTGGTCAATTCCCATTCTTCGTCCACGCTTTGGTCGAAGCCGGGCGTTTCGTGCGGGTTGCTCATGCCAATCAGCAGCCCTTCGCCTTCGCGGTGAAAGTACAGCGACTGCGAAAAATCAATCACAAAGGGAAAGTCGGCGGGGATTTCCTTCAGCGGCGTCGTTGTGAACATTTGCCGTCGCAGGGGTTGGATGGGGATGGAGACGCCCGCCATCGCGCCGATTTGACCCGCCCATGCCCCCGCGGCGTTGACGACGGTGCGCGTCTGGATGACGCCCCGGCTTGTTTCCACACCTTCCACCTTGCCCCCGCTGACGCGTATCCCGGTCACCTCTGTGCCGGTGAATGCCTGCACGCCCAGTTTTTGCGCGGCGTTGAGGTATCCCATCACCACGCTGTTTGGGTCCACCAGCCCGTCTTTTGGGTGGAATGTGCCGGCGAGGGCGTCGTCGAACCGCATGAGGGGCAGGCGGGCGCGGACTTCGTCGCCGCTCAGGAGTTGGGTCGCTACGCCGAGGCGGTTTTGTAGTTCGACGTTGCGTTTGAAACTCGCGGCGTCTTTTTCGGTCGTTGCCACGAGCAGGTAGCCGCACTGGCGGTAGTTTACATCCTGCCCGATTTCGTCCTTGAAGCGTTCGAGCATGGGCAGGCTGGCGAGCGACAGCCTGATGTTGATTTCGGTGGAGAATTGGTAGCGCACTCCGCCGGCGCAGCGCCCGGTGGACCCCGTCCCGAAGTAGGCTTCTTTTTCGAGCAGGACCAGGTTTCGGGTCCCGCGCGAGGCGAGGTGCCAGGCAATGCTGGCGCCCATCACGCCGCCGCCGATGATGACAATATCTGCTGTAGTGGGAAAGTCCATAGAAATTTCAGGGGGTTATAAAGAAACCCGCTTTCGATGGTGAAAACGGGTTTCGGACGGCAAGGTTGAGGGCAGTTACTCGATGCCCAGGTAGGTCTTTTTGACCATCTCGTTCTTTTTGAGCGCTTCCGCCGAGGCGGTTAGAACAATCGCGCCCGTCTGGAGGACGTAGCCGCGGTGGGCGATGGAGAGCGCCATTTGGGCGTTTTGTTCGACGAGGAGGATGGTGACGCCTTCCTTGTTGAGTTTCTGGATGATGTCGAAGATGAGTTCGACGAGGACGGGCGCGAGTCCCATGGAGGGTTCGTCGAGCATGAGGATGCGGGGGTGCTGCATCAACCCGCGACCGATGGCGAGCATTTGCTGTTCGCCGCCGGAGAGGGTGCCGCCGTATTGGTCTATGCGTTCTTTCAGGCGGGGGAAGAGTTCGAAGACCTGTTCCATGCGGGCGGCGTTCTTGGCGGGGTCGTCAATGGTGAATGCGCCCATTTCGAGGT
The DNA here is from genome assembly GCA_039961775.1 of Chloroflexota bacterium. Taxonomy (GTDB): domain Bacteria; phylum Chloroflexota; class Anaerolineae; order Anaerolineales; family Villigracilaceae; genus Defluviilinea. The sequence goes on along the minus strand of JABRVZ010000007.1, from coordinate 18,491 downwards.
TTTCGCGCACGGTCAGTTTGGGGAAGATGCCGCGTCCCTCGGGGACGTGACCCACGCCCGCCGCCACAATCAGGTGCGGTTCGAGGTGGGTGATGTCTTTCCCGTCCAGTTTGATGGTGCCGTGACGGGGGTGCAGCAGTCCGGAGATGGTGCGCAGGGTGGTGCTTTTGCCGGCGCCGTTCGCGCCGATGAGCGAGACGATTTCGCCCTCCTCCACATTCAGGGAGATGCCTTTCAGGGCGTGGATGTGTCCGTAGTAGGAGTGGACGTTTTCGACTTCGAGTATTTTTCCCATGCGGATGCTCCTATGCCTGTGCGGCGGCTTCGCGTCCCAGGTATGCTTCGATCACGCGCTGGTTGCTGCGGATTTGGGCAGGCGTACCTTCGGCAATTTTTTCGCCGTAATCCATCACGCTGATGCGTTCGGAAATGTTCATGACCACGCGCATGTCATGTTCGATCAGCAGAACTGTGACGCCCCTTTCGTCGCGGATGCGGCGGAAGAGTTTGATGGCTTCTTCGGTTTCGTTGGGGTTCATGCCGGCTGTGGGTTCGTCGAGCAGGATGAGGGTCGGGTTGGCGGCGAGGGCGCGGGCGATTTCGATGCGCCGCTGTCCGCCGTAGGGGAGGTTGCGCGCCAGTTCGTTGCCGACGTTCTTCAAGCCGACGTAGTCCATCAATTCCTTTGCTCTGGCTTCGGCTTCGGCTTCCTCTTCGTGGAACGTTTTCGTGCGGAAGAGGATGTCGGTGCCGCGTTGTTTCAACTGGGTGTGCATGCCGACGAGGATGTTCTCGATGACCGTCATGCTCCCGAACAGGCGGATGTTTTGGAAGGTGCGGGCGATGCCGCGTTCCGCCACCTGGTCGGGGCGCAGACCGACGAGGGAATGTCCGTTGAATTCGATGGAGCCTTCTTCCGGTTTGTAGATACCGGTCAGGGTGTTGAAGAAGGTGGTTTTCCCCGCACCGTTGGGACCGATGATGCTGGCAATCTGTCCCTTTTCGAGGGTGAAGTTCATTTTATTGACAGCAGTCAAGCCGCCAAATCGTTTGATGACATCTTTTGTCTCTAATAGTGCCATGGGTCACTTCCGCTATTCGGTGATTTCATCTATTTCTTCTTCGCCAGCCAGTTCACGCTTACGGCGCTCGGCAGGGATCAGCCCCGAAGGTCTGAAGATCATCATCACCACCAGGATGAGACCAAAAATGAGTTTTTGGTACTTGGCGGGGTCTAATTGCGTGGAAAGGTTTCTCCAGGCGAAGTTGATGATGGGGATGACGGCGTCGCTTTGGCGCAGGCTGCTCAGGTAGAGCGAGAAGGTTTGCAGCACCTGGATGTTCAGGAAGACGACCACTGCCGCGCCGATGATTACGCCGGGGATGCTCCCCAAGCCTCCCAGAATGACCATGCTCAACACGCCGATGGATTGCAGGAAGGAGAACGTTTCGGGGCTGACGAAGGTGCGGTTTGCCGCGTAAATGACTCCCATCGCGCCTGCAAACGCCGCGCCCGAAGCGAACGCCGCCAGTTTCATCTTGACCAGCGGGATTCCCATGGCGATGGCGGCGGTCTCGTCCTCGCGGATGGCGGTCCATGCGCGCCCGATGCGCGAGTCGTCCAAACGGCGGGCGACGATCACTGCGATGATAATGATTGCCAGCGCCAGGAAGTAGAAGAAGACGTTGTAGAACTGGGCTTCAGTGACAGGGTGTCCCACAATCGGTTCCAGCACCCTGCCTAACGCATCCAGAAGCGCGGGCGGAAGGGTGGGGCGCTGGATGGGGGTGATGCCCTGCGGTCCGTTGGTGATGTTGATGGGCTTGTCGAGGTTGAGCGCCAGCACGCGAATGACCTCGCCAAAGCCGAGCGTGACGATGGCGAGGTAATCGCCTCGCAGGCGAAGGACGGGAAGACCCAGCAGGATGCCGGCGAAGGCGGCAAGCCCAATTCCCAGGAAGATGAACAACCAGAACCAGTTGGGGTTTTCGAGGAAGTAGGGGGCGTTGGCGGGAGCCGCGCCGGGAACAGAATGGAGCAGGGAGATTTGTTTGGAGCCGAAGAACGCCCAGGTGTAAGCGCCGACGGCATAGAATGCCACGTAGCCCAGGTCCAACAAGCCTGCCATGCCCACCACGATATTCAATCCCAGCGCAAGCGCGGCAAAGACGCAAATCTGGAAGATGACTTCCAGATAAAAGATGTTGCGGATGCCGAGCACCGGCAGGACGATGATTGCCAGAACCAAACCGGCAAACAGTTTGACCTTGTTGTTCATTTTCAGGAAGTACATTGACGCCGGACTGAGGAGCAAAATGAGAAACGCCGTCAGTGAGCGCGGCGTGGCATACACCAGAGCGCTGCCGATGATCATCAGCCCGAAGGTGACAATGTAGGACCAGGGTTCTTTATTGATGGCGGCATATAGATTGCTGAAAAACTGTTTCATGGGAGAACTCCTCCGCCTATGCTTTCTGTCCGACCGTCTGACCGAGCAAGCCGGAAGGACGGAAGATGAGAATGGCAATCAGGATGGCAAACGCAAAGATATCTTTGTATTCTGCTCCGAATGCTCCCTGTGTGAAGACCCCCAGGTAGGATGCTCCAAAGGATTCCAGCAGTCCAAGCACAATTCCACCCAGCAGCGCGCCGGTCAGGTTGCCGATGCCGCCCAGGACGGCGGCGGTGAAGGCTTTCAAGCCGGGGAAGAAACCGACGAACGGGTCGAGGCGTGTCACTTTGAGGGCGAAGAGCACCCCCGCCGCGCCGCCGAGCGTGCCGCCGATCAGGAAGGTGATGGAGATAATCAGGTTGACGTTAATGCCCATCAGGCTGGCGGTGGGACGGTCCTGCGCAACGGCGCGGATGGCTTTCCCAACCTTGGTGCCGTTGACGAGATAATTCAGCCCAACAAGCATGACAATTGTTACAGCAATCAGCAAGATGGTTTTATTCTGCAACTGGACAGGCGCTGCCAATCCCGGCACAGTGAAGGTTTGGAAGTCATCGAACGTGCCGAATTTCGGCAGGATGACGTTGAATTCGCCGGTGGTCAGACCGAGAATCAGGCGGACGGTGTCCTGAAGGAAAAACGACATGCCGATGGCGGAGATAAGGGGAACCAGCCGGGGGGCGTTGCGAAGCGGTTTGTAGGCGACCCGTTCCACGGTCACAGCCAGGCTGCCGGCGATAATCATCCCCAGGAGAATGGCAAGGGTGATCACAACGTACTGATTCATCGTCGCCAGCGTTCCCTGTGCGTCGAAATACCGGAGCAGTTCCACACCCACCACGCCGCCGACCATAAAGATTTCGCTATGGGAGAAGTTGATGAATTCCAGCACGCCATAGACCATGGTGTACCCCAGTGCGATGGTGGCGTACACGAACCCGATTGTGACTCCGTCAATCAGCACTTTGGGAAGGATGACCAGAGTTCTTTCGACCAGGTCCAGGTTGGTGACAGATCCTCTAAAAATATAGGCAAGCAAAATAACAAGTACAGAAAGTGTAATGCCCGCCCCCAGGATGAACACAACAATCTGTCCAATCGGAAACAAAATAAATTTGTAGAGCGGATTGGAAGTAAATTGCTTCATGATGGCGAATCCCTTGCTTCTCTGTTGATGTATGGTCCTCTCTCCCGCAGGAGAGAGGACCATGGTGACCGCCGATTGGCGGTTTTGAGTCTTATTCGCCCATGCCGGGGGAGGCGAACTCGAGTTCAGCAACGATCTCGTTCTTGTCCCATTCGGCACCGGAAGTGGCGTTGACTTTGATGATGAAGTACTTCGCCTTGGGCAGGTCGCCGATGCTGTCGAAGGAAATCGTGCCGGTGATGCCTTCCAGGGTCAGAGCGCGGATGGCGTCAGCAACAGCGGCGCGGGTCGGGATTTCGCCATTGGCGGCTTTGGCGGCGTTCTCGATCGCCTTCAAGCACACTGCGGCGGCGTCGTAGCCTTGCGCGGCAAACGGCTGGGGCGCCGCGCCGAATTTGGCTTTGAAATCCTCAGCAAACTTGGCGGCTTTCGGGTAGGCAGAAGCGGGACCAGCAACCGAGGTGTACACCATGCCGCCGCCCTTCACTAGCGCATCGCCCGCCAGGTCGGCGAGACCGCTGGCATCCATGCCGTCGGTGCCCATGAAGGTGCCTTCATAGCCGGCGTCGCGCGCCTGTTTGAAGAACACGCCCGCCTGGTTGTAAATGCCGCTGAAGAACACCACATCGGGGTTGGCGGCAAGCAGGGGGGTGATGATCGCGTCGAAGTTGGCGGTTTCTTCCGTGCCTTCGAAGCCCTTCACTTCCAGACCGTCTTTCTCGGCGGCTTTGCGGAAGAATTCAGCCACGCCCTGACCGTACGCGGTCTTGTCGTGGATGATGTACACGGATTTCGCGCCCAGTTCGTTGAAGGCATACGCTTCGGCAACGGGAGCCTGCACGTCATCGCGACCGACGATGCGGTTGACTTCCTTGTAACCGCGGGTGGTCACCACCGGGTTGGTGTTCGCCGGGGAGACGAACGCCAGACCGGCAGCGTGGTATTCCTCGGACGACGGGATCATAACGCCGGAGTTCAAGTGACCGACACCGCACAGGATGGCAGGATCTGCCACAATGGCTTTGGCGTTCGCAACGCCCACATCAGGAGTCGCCTGGTCGTCGTACGGGGCGAGTTCGACGGTGAAGCCCATCTCGGTGAGCGGACCGCTGAGCTGTTCGAGAGCCAGTTGAGCGCCGTTCTTGATATCCACACCGAGCAGTGACTGACCGCCGGAGAGTGGGCTCTGGGTGGCAATCTTAATCACCTTGGGTGCAGTTGCAGCACCGCCGCCGCACGCTGCAAGCACCAGGCTTGCCACGATCACGAGGGCGAAAACAAGATTCAAACGTTTAGACATTCTTCCTCCTCCAAAATACTCATTTTTTGAAACTTTACCGCAATTGCGGTTTCGACGTTACGGCTGACAATGCTCTATCAGTTATGTCGGCATCACCTCCTTTGGCGTAAAGGATGGATTCCATTTTTTATACAAAGAGCCGGAGAAAATCCCCTTCTCAGGTCAGAATTTCTCACGGCTCCATTAATGGACAAAAGAACCACTCATGAGGGTATAGACGCCTATGTTACGTGAAATTGGTCAGCGGGTCAAGTGGCAATTTACCGCAAAATCACTTTTGCCCCTGCAACTTGTTATAAAGCAGTTGTTCCCGAATTCGCAGGTCTGTATTCCGTATTTTCATCGCCAGGTCCGCCGCCAGATTGTACATCAGCCGGTATCCCAATTGAGGATACGAATCGCACAGCATGATCAGTTTGTCGCGGGGGATGATCAGCAGATGCGTATCCTTCTGTGAAGCGCAGGCGGAAGCCGAGCGCAAGCCTTCGTCCACCAGCGCCACCTCGCCAAACGACTGCCCGCGCCGCATGGTGGCAATCACCCGGTTTTCTGCACCGTCCTCCAGCGTGCCTACCAGCGACGGATCAACAATAATGTCCACCTCACCCTGGACGATTACATACAACTCCTTGCTGTCGCTGTTTTCCCGAAAGATCAAATCGTCCTTTTGATAGACCGCCTCCTGGCAGATATTGGCGACCAGTTCCAACTGGGTGGGAGTGAATTGATAGAAAATATCGCACTGCTTCAAAAAATTGACGATGGATGCGGTGGACATGACAACCTCCGATTTAGTTGCGGTAGTGTAGCATAAACGCAACCGATACGCAACGCTTCACACTACGGGTAAGCCTGTTTCAGCCAATTGAGCGGGTTCACCTGGACGCCGTTCACCCACACCTCCCAGTGCAGATGCGCGCCCGTCACCCGGCCTGTTCCCCCCACCAGTCCGATGACCTGTCCCTGCTCCACAAAATCGCCCGGCTTGACGTAAATCACAGACTGATGCCAAAAACCGCTGTACACTCCCCAGCCGTGGTCAATGATGGTGGCGTACCCTCGCACCGGCAGCAGACCGGCAAATACCACCTGCCCGGGCGCCGGCGCAAAGATTTGCAGTCCCTCTCCGCCGGCAAAATCCAGCCCTGTGTGGAAGCCCTCAATGGTCAGGTCTGAATTCGAACCGATGTAGGTTCGGCGCGTGCCGTACAGGGAAGTGTACTGGTCAGGGTAAACCGCAGGCGAGGAAAAAATCCCGTTCCAGTATTTTGTGCTGTTGACCACGCTCGTAATCGAAAACACCTGCTGGTTCTCCGGCTCGGTTACGGCCGGGTCAATCGTGGCAGGGTCAACGTACAGGGTCTCGCTGTAATAATTGCCCGAAGCCACCAGCACCATCTGTTCGAAAGATTGACGTGAGCCATCCGGGGCAACCGCCTCCAGCCGCAGCGGATAGACGCCGGTCTCCAGCAGCGCATGAACGCCTTGCAATGCAATTTGCTCGCCGTTCACGGGGAAAAATCGCAGAGGCCGGTCCACCAGCGTGCCGGAGACAGTGTACCCATCCCGAACCTGCACGCGGATGACCTCCGTGCCTCCCTGCACCAGCGGCAGCGGAGTGATGCTGGCGCCGAGGAACGCAGAGGGTAAACCGGCGGCGCTTCCGCCATTCCCGCTGGGAGTGTACAACACATCGTTGGGCAGGGCGTCCCATGTCCCGTTGAGTTTGTTGATTGCGGCAAGTGTCCACGGGTCGCTTCCCTGGCGGACAGCCGCCTCCAGAAGGGTTTCGCCGTTGCCCACGCTCATGGGCGAATCGTACTGAACCTGTCCCTCCTGCACCGGCAGGATGAGGCTGACGCCCACATACAATTCGCTCGGGCTGACCAGACGGTTGAGTTTTATCAATTGTTCATCTGCCACCTGAGTACGGCGGGTGAGACTGCGCAGAGAATCACCCAGTCCAATGGTCTCTGTTTGCAGCACGCCGTTGAAATCCAGACCGGGGATGACCAGTCTCTGCCCGGGGCTGAGGAAGTTGGGGTTGACCTCGGGGTTGGCGGCGGTCAACGCATCGAGCGTGACGTTGAAGCGTGAGGCGATGTAATAGAGCGTATCTCCCTCCTGAACGATGTACACCGCTCCGCTGGCTTGAGCAGAGACAGGTTGGATAGCAGTGAAAGCCAGCAGGAAGGTCAATAGCAGAAGGGGCAGGGCGCGTTTAGACATCTTGAAACTGAACGGTGTCTCCAATTTGGTATTCCTCCCAGCGGGCGGGATGAATTTCAAGCACATATCGGGCGGGCTGTTTCGAAAAATAGGCGGGACTCCAGGGTTTTGCCAGAACCTTGTCCACCACCTGCATTTGAGAATTGATCCAGATGACCGCCAACTCGAAACGGACGAACAGCATGTGGATGGAAGAGTCGAGGCGTGAATCCCGCCTGCCAGCGAGAATCAGCCCTTCGTCAGGCGAGAGGCGGGCGCGGAAGGTGAATCCGCGCAGTTGGCTGAGGAAGGTGTCGCAGTAGCGGATGCGCGGCGGAGATTCTATCTTTCTGGTTGTATTTTGAACGAGGATTTGCCTGACCATGAGTCAAATTGAAAACGAGGCGTCCGTTGGGAGCGCCTCGTTGGGTTTACGCCGCCTTTTTCTGGAGCACTCTTTCCACGCTCGCGAGAAGTTCCTGAGGCTGAAAAGGTTTGGCGATGTAGTCGTCCACCTTGGCGATGTGCAACCCGAGCACCCGGTCTATGCTCTGTGCCTTGGCAGTGACCACGATGACAGGGATGCCTCTGGTTTTTTCGTCGGCTTTGATTTGCTGATATACTTCCCATCCGTCCATATCGGGCATCATCAGGTCGAGCAGAACGAGGTCGGGTTTTTCCTCCCGTATCATTTTCAGCCCTTCGATTCCGCCGTTTGCGCCTTTGACTTCGAAGCCGCGGCGCCCCAAAATGAGCCGGATCAGGTCTATCATCTCCGGTTCATCTTCAACGCACAGGATGCATTTCATTTTGGCGTCCATGGACATACCTGTTCAAAGTTTACCATAAAGTGAAGCCGATGAAGATAGTGACATGGAACGTCAACGGGATGCGGGCGGCGCTGAACAAAGACGCGCTGGAACCTGTTTGGCAACTTGGGCCGGATGTGTTGTGCCTGCAGGAGGTCAAAGCCCGCCCCGAGCAGTTGACGGATGACCAGTCTATGCGGCTGCGCCTGCCGTATGCCTGGAATCCTGCCGAGCGCGCCGGCTACAGCGGGGTGGCGACTTTTTACAAGGATGCGCCTTTGAAAGTGCAATTCGGGCTGGGAAACCCAAAATTCGACTCGGAGGGACGCGTCATTTCCACCCTGCATCTTGGCTTCCGTCTCTTCAACATTTACTTCCCGAACGGTCAGCGCGGACATGACCGCGTAGCCTATAAATTGGAGTTTTACGCCGCCCTGCTCGAAATTTGCGATAATTTGCATAGACAAGGTGAAGCCCTGATTGTCACGGGCGATTTCAACACCGCTCCCATGCCGATTGACTTGAAAAATCCCAAAGCCAACGAGAAGACCTCAGGTTTTTTGCCGGAGGAGCGCGCCTGGGTGCAAAAATTCCTTGCGCATGGTTTTGTGGACATCTACCGCCGCCTCTACCCCGACCGGGTTCAGTACACCTGGTGGACGTACATTTCCAACGCCCGCGCGCGGAATGTCGGCTGGCGGCTGGATTATTTCCTCATTTCCGAGTCGCTGGTCCCGCGGGTGCGGGATGTGGTCATCCACGACGAAATCTACGGCTCCGACCATTGCCCGGTGGCGCTGACGCTGGCGTAAGAGGCAGGCGGATTTTCACATCCATAAGAGCGGTTTGGATGGTATCAGCCTACGTTAGAGGATTATATTAATTTCGACGGCGGGCTATTCCATCACCATCCCTGTTGGTATAATTTCCCTCACATTTTGGAGGCAAAGTGAATTCGAGAAACCAATCATTTATTGTGACTTTTCTGTTGATCGCGGCAGTGGCGGCGATGGTGATCACCATGGTGCGCAACCAGACGCCCTCTGCACAGCCGCTCTCGCTCAACGAACTTGCACAAGACGTTCAACTGGGGAAGGTGGCGCGGATTGTCATTCAAAACGACGGTAGTTTGCGGGTGGTTTACAAGACCGGTTCTGAAACTGCGACAACCACCGGGGTGGAAGCCTATAAAGAGGCGGATTCAACGCTCGTCCAGCAGTTGACCGCTTTGGGCGTCAGCCCGGAGCGGCTTTCTCCCGACAATGTCAAAATCGAAGTCGAACCGCCCTCCGTCTGGTCGGGATTGCTGGGAGGGTTTTTGGTCTATCTCCTGCCGCTCCTGCTGATGCTGGGCGTCTTCTGGTTCATCTTCCGCCAGGCACAGGGTTCGAACAACGCGGCGATGTCGTTTGGCAAGAGCCGCGCCCGCATGTTCAGCGGCGAGCATCCCACCGTGACGTTTGCCGACGTGGCTGGGGCGGATGAGTCCAAACAGGAACTGGCGGAAGTGGTCGAGTTCCTGAAAGAGCCGCAGAAGTTCATCCAGTTGGGGGCGCGCATTCCCAAGGGCGTTCTGCTGGTCGGTCCTCCTGGCACGGGCAAAACCCTGCTGGCAAAAGCCGTATCTGGTGAAGCGGGCGTGCCGTTCTTCTCCATCTCCGGCTCCGAGTTCGTGGAAATGTTCGTGGGCGTGGGCGCCAGCCGCGTGCGCGACCTGTTCGACCAGGCGAAGCGCCATTCGCCGTGCATCGTCTTCGTGGATGAAATTGACGCCGTCGGGCGTCAGCGCGGCGCAGGCTTGGGCGGCTCGCACGACGAGCGCGAGCAAACCCTCAACCAGATGCTCGTGGAAATGGACGGCTTCGACACCGACACCAACGTCATCATCATCGCCGCCACCAACCGTCCCGACATCCTCGACCCGGCGCTCCTGCGCCCCGGTCGTTTCGACCGCCGCGTCACGCTCGACCGCCCGGACGTGAAAGGGCGCGAAGCTATCCTACGCGTCCATACCAAAGGTAAGCCGCTCGAACCGAACGTTGACCTTGCTTCCCTGGCGCGCGGCACACCCGGCTTCGTCGGCGCGGACCTCGAAAATCTGGTCAATGAAAGCGCCATCCTTGCCGCCCGCCGCAACAAAAAAGCCATTGGTCAGGCGGAACTGGAAGAGGCAATCGAACGCGTGGTGATGGGACCGGAACGCAAGTCCCGCCTCATTTCGGACGAAGAGAAGCGCATCATTGCCTACCATGAGGCTGGTCATGCTGTGGTGGCAAACGCCATCCCCGAAGCCGACCCGGTCCAAAAAGTGACCATCGTTGGGCGCGGACAGGCTGGAGGTCTGACCTGGTTCCGTCCCGAAGAAGACCGTCTGCTGTATTCGCGCAAGAAACTGCTCGCCAACCTCGCCTACATGCTGGGCGGGCGCGTTGCCGAGGAAATCGTCTTCGACGACATCACCTCCGGCGCATCGAACGACATCGAGCAGGTCACGCGGCTGGCGCGCTCCATGGTCACCCGCCTCGGCATGAGCAGTGAACTGGGTCCCATGCTCTACGGTCAAAAGGAGGAACTCATCTTCCTCGGGCGCGAAATTTCCGAACAGCGCGACTATTCCGAAGCCGTCGCAGAAAAGATTGACGCCGAAGTCCGCAAAATTGTGGATGACTCCTATAAACTGGCGAAGAAACTGCTCACCAAATACCGCAAACAACTGGATGCCGTGGCGCAGAGACTGCTCGAAGTGGAAACGCTCACCCGCGAAGAGTTCGAAGCCATCTTCCCGCCGCCGGTTCCCAAGAAAAGCGGAACGCCGCAAATCGCTCCGACGGCGGCATAACCCCGTCAAACAAAAGCCCCGCATTGCGCGGGGCTTTTTTGTCTGTGTTTGGGAATTTATCCGCCGCTGGCTTCCTTGTGCTGACGTACCAGTTCGCGGCGCAGAATTTTGCCCACTGTCGTCTTGGGTAGTTCACTGCGGAATTCGTAATGCGTCGGGACCTTGTACGCCGCCAGCCGTTCCTTGCAGAACGCCTTGATCTCCTCCTCAGTGGCGGTCTCGCCCGGCTTCAGCACAATCCACGCCTTGACCGTCTCGCCGCGATACGGATCGGGGATGCCCGCCACGCCGGCTTCGAGTATCTTCGGATGCTGGGCGAGTACTTCCTCCACCTCGCGGGGCCACACCTGGAAACCGCCCGGCTTGATCAATTCCTTCTTGCGGTCAACGATGTAAAAGTAGCCGTCCTCGTCCATGCGGGCGATGTCGCCGGTGAAGAGCCAGGTCTTGCCGTCTTTCAGTTTGCGCAGGGCATTGGCGGTTTCGGTAGGCATGTTGTGATACCCCTTCATCACCATCGGACCGCTGATGACCAGTTCGCCAACCTCGCCCACCCGCATTTCGGTCTCGCCGTCATCCAGGCTGATGATTTTCGCGTCCACATTGGGCAGAGGCAAACCGATGGAGCCGGTGCGGTTCTCGCCGAGCAATGGATTGCAGTGCGTGGCAGTCGGCGCCTCCGAGAGACCGAATCCCTCGAACACCTTGCCGCCGCTCAACTTCTCGAACGTTTCCTTGGTTTCGCGCAGCAGCGGCGCAGAACCGGAGATGCACGCCTTAATCGAGCGCAGGCTGACCTTGCCTTCCTTCACCTCCGGGCGGTTGTTGATGGCGTTATAGAGCGTCGGCACGCCGGGGAAGATGGTCGGCTTGTACTTGTGGATGTTTTCCAGCACGTCGGGGATGTCGCGGGCGTTCGGAACCATCACCATGCTGGCGCCGCCTGCCAGGGCAAAGTGCATCCCTGCCACCATGCCATAAACGTGGAAGAGCGGAATCGCCATCAGCAGAATTTCCTTGCCCTCCTCCAAATTCGTCATCCAACTTTTGATCATCAGCGTATCGGCGACGACGTTGTAATGGGTTGCCACCGCGCCCTTCGAGACGCCGGTCGTACCGCCCGAATACTGGAACAACGCCGTATCATCGGGCTTGACATCCACATTGGGCTTCGGCGCGCCCTTATACTTGGCGAGCAAATCCTTCAGCCAGATATCGCCGTCCCTCAGCCCGCCCTCGATACGGAAGCCGCCTTTCTTCTCTTTCGCCAGCGTGAACAACACCCGCAGCACGGGCGGCAGCGTCTCCTTGATGTTGGTCACGATCATCTTCTTGATTTTGGTCTTTGGCTGGGCTTTCTTGATGGTCTCATAGAAGTTCGTCATCACGAACATATACTCGATGCCCGCGTCGTTTGCCTGATGCTCGATCTCCGGCGGCGTATAGAGCGGGTTGGTCGCCACCACCACTCCGCCCGCCTTGAGAATGCCGAAATACACCATCACAAACTGCGGCGTGTTCGGCATGAAGATGCCCACGCGGTCGCCCTTCTTCACACCCATATCCACGAGCGCGGCGGCAATACTGTTGGCGAGCGCGTCCATCTCCCGAAACGTAATGACCGCGCCCTTAAAAATCGTACAGGCGCGGTCAGGATACTTGCGGGCAGACTCCTCCAGAAAATGCTGCAACGGAACTTGAGGAATTTCAAACGAATGCGGCACCCCTTTGTCATAGTGAGCAAACCACGGTTTCTCGTTCATGCTGCCTCCTCTTTTGGTTGAGTAATTCCAGTATATACAAGGCTGATTCAAAAGTCAACCAAACGGCGGATGTTTTTCTCGATTTCATCCACCACACCCTCCTCGACTTTGAACCACAGGATGTTTGGATCGGACTCTTTGAACCAATTCGCCTGCCTGCGGACATACACCCGCGTCGCGCGTCTTATCTGGACCTTAGCCTGCTCCTCCGTCAATTCACCTTTCACCACGCCGACACATTCCCGGTACCCGATTGCCGACATGCTCGGCAGAGAGGGGGAGTACCCCCGAGCAAGGAGACCCCGCACCTCCTCCACGAACCCGTTCGCAAACATCGCCTCGATGCGCTCGTCCACACGGCGATACAACTCCTCGCGCGGGCGCGTCAACCCGATGGAAATGAGCCGGTAGGGCGAGTCGCCGCGGCGGCGCTGTTCGGAGAACTTCCTCCCAGTTGTCAGGATGACCTCCAAAGCACGGATGGTGCGGCGATAGTTTCGAGGGTCAATTTTGGAGGCGGCTTCGGGGTCTAAACCAGTTAATTTTTCGTGTAGCCAGTAAATTCCTCGCTCTTCTTTCATCCTTTCCAATTCTTGCCGTAACCTTTCATCCGGCTCGACCTCCGGCGGCTTCCATCCCTCCGTCACCGCGCGGACGTACTGCCCGGTGCCGCCGACCAAAAGCGGCAGTTTCTTGCGGGCATGAATCTCTGCAATTGCCTCGCGCGCCTTTTGCTGAAAGACCGCCAGACTCAATACCTCATCGGGGTCTGCAATGTCAATCAGGTGATGGGGCACACGCGCCCGTTCCTCGGCGGTGGGCTTTGCCGTGCCAATATCCATGCCGCGGTAAAACAGGCGCGAATCCGCTGAGACGATCTCGCCGTTGATGCGTTCCGCCACTTGAATGGCGATTTCCGTCTTCCCGACGGCAGTCGGACCAACGATGAGGATTAGAGGCTGACGATCCCCCTCTCCCTTGGGGAGAGGGGATAGGGGTGATGGACTATATCGCATTCTCGAAATAGGTGACCTTCGGCGTTGACCCCGGTTTGCCCTCGATCGAAATCACATCTATCTGCCAGTGGTCAATTTCATGTTCTGCTGCGTAATGTTCGGCGCAGGCAACCATGTGTTCGCGCTTCCGCGCCGTGATGGAGTCTTCGGGCAAGCCCATCGTGTTCGATGTCCGCGTCTTGACTTCGACGAAGAGCGTCCTATCACCCTGCCGGGCGACAATGTCAATTTCGCCGTAGGGCGTGCGGATGTTTCGTCCGATGATTTCACAGCCTCTCTGCGCGAGATACTGAATGGCTGTCTGCTCGCCCCATTTGCCGACGCGCTGGTTGTGGGTCATTTGAGGAACTCTTCCAAAATGGCTTTGAGGCGTTCGTCGAGTTTGGGTTTGACGGGCTTGGTGGTTTGGGTCAGGCGGCTGTAATGCTCGATCATGATCTTCGTGGTGCGTTCGATGGAGTACTGTTCCGATGCTTTGCGAGCCGCCGCGCCGAATTTTTTTTGCAGGTCGCGGTTCAGGCAGAGGTAGGTCAGTTTGGCGGCGTAAGAGGCGATGTCTTCCTTTGCAAGCAGACCAGACTCCCTGTCCACGACTGAATCGCCGACTCCGGGCGAGTCAATGCCCACGATGGGGAGTCCGGCGCCCATGGCCTCGATGACCGAGAGCGGATGAACTTCTGTGACCGAAGCGGTGACGAAGATGTCGCACATTGCCAGGTAGGAGGGCAGTCTATCGTAGGGAATCATGCCCACAAAACGGACGCGGTCGGCGATGCCCAGTTCGCCCGGCAGGGGGGTGATTTCTTCGAGGTGGTCTTTTTGTCCGCCGCCGACAATCAGCAGATGAGCGTTGGGGAGGATGTCGGAAACGCCGGCAAACGCCCGGAAGAGGAATTCGAGGTTCTTTTCGGGGGCGATTCGCCCGGCATAGACGAGCAGGATGTCGTCGTCGCTAAAACCGAATTCGGCGCGGGGGAGGGGAACGGCGTTGTGGAAGCGGGTCAGGTCCACGCCGTTGGGGATGACCTCGATGGGACCCTGTACGCCATACTGCCGCAGAACCTTTTCCATGCCGCGCGAAGGGGAGATGACCAGATCCATTTGCTCGCAAAAGGCGGGCATGTAGGCTTGGAGAAAGCCCATGCTCATTTCTTCCGGCACGAGCGGCAGGCGCGCCTGGGCATACAGGTCGAAGCGGGTATGGTTGGTGTAAACGATGGGAATGTGCTTGGGTTGGCAGTAGGCGATGGCGAGCCGCCCGCTCAAAAAAGGGTGGTGGACATGCACCACGTCCATGCTTTGGATGAGTTTTTTGACCTCGGTTTTGTGGCGCAGGGAAAGGTAAAAGCCGGTATCTGCCAGCGGCACGCCCGGGCTGCGAATGACGCGGGGTTCGTCGTCCTTGTAATCGAGGTCGCCAAAGGTGAAGACGTAAACTTCGTGCCCGGCGGCTTCCAATGCTTGTTTGTTCAGGGCAATGTAGTTGGTCACGCCGCTAATGTACGGTTTGTAGGTGTCTGCCATCATGCCGATTTTCATGGTTCAATCGTACAGGCTGGAAGGGCAGCTGTCAAGGCGGCTATGGTAGAATGCGCGCACGGAGTAAACGTGGTCAAGTTGATTTTGCGAGACAAGGAATATGAAGTGAAGGCGGGGATGACCCTGCTTTCTGCGCTGAAGAAGTGCAACATTGTGCCCGAGTCGGTGATTGCCACCCGCAATGGCGAGATGATTCTGGAAGACGAGATTCTCAACGATGGCGACGTAATCAAACTGGTCGCGGTGATTTCGGGCGGAATGTGGTAACTGATTATCGGTAATTGGCATGGAGATTGTTCATGAAGTGCAGGAAATGCGGAGCAAAAGCCTCGGTCAACATGCGCCAGCATAAACTGGCGTTGTGCAAGGAGCATTACCTCGAGTGGGTTCCCGAACAGACCGAGCGCTTCATCAAAAAATACGAGATGTTCACGCACGAGGAAAAGATTCTCGTGGCGGTTTCGGGCGGCAAGGATTCGCTTGCGCTGTGGGATATTCTCCACCGCCTCGGCTATCAGGCAGACGGGCTGTATCTCGGTCTCGGCATTGACGAGGGCATCGGCTACTCGCACGAGTCCCAGCGGCTGGCGCAGAAGTTCGCAGACGAGCGCGGTCTCAAACTGCACGTGGTTGACATCGAAAAGGAATACGATCAACCCATCCCCGTGCTTTCGGAAATCTCCCATCGCGGACACGGCAAGCCGTGCGCCGTGTGCGGCTTGGTGAAACGCCACGAAATGAACCGCATCGCGCGGGACCTGGGATATGCCGTGCTGGCAACGGGACACAACCTCGACGACGAAGCCGCCGTGTTGTTCGGCAATACGCTGTCGTGGTCGAGCGAATACCTGCTCAGGCAGGGACCGGTTCTTCCCTCGACCGACGGACTGGCGCGCAAGGTCAAGCCGTTGTGCCGCTTCTACGAACGCGAGATGACCGCCTACTGTCTTCTGCGCGGCATCGAATACATCTACGAGGAATGTCCGTTTGCGGAAGGCTCGACTTCCATTTATTACAAGGAATTGCTCAATCAACTGGAGACCGCGCGCCCCGGCGCAAAACTGACCTTTTACCTGAAATTCCTCGAAGCGCGCAAACGCGGCGACCTGTTCATCGAACAGAATGTTGGGCAGGCACACCTGCATCCCTGCCCGAAATGCGGACAGCCCACCTCGGCGCCCGGTCTGTGTTCCTTCTGCAGGATGATTGAAAAAACGCAACAACTTACCCTTACGGATTGATTCATGAAACAATACAAATACTTCGACCTGATCATGGCTGTCTTCGTCACAGTCCTGATCTTGAGCAATATTGCCTCGTCTGCCAAGATTGTTGACCTGGGATTCAGTCTGTTTCATGTGCCGATGGCGTTCGACGCGGGGACAATTCTGTTCCCGGTCAGTTATATCTTTGGCGATGTTCTGACCGAGGTGTATGGATACAAGAGGTCGCGGCGCGTAATCTGGATGGGATTTGCCTGCCTGGCGTTGAGCGCGGTCATCTTCGGGGTGGTCCGCGCGCTGCCGGGGGAGGCGACCTGGCAGGGCTATGCCGGCGATGAATCCTACAACGCCATCCTTGGCGGGATGAGCAGCGGCGGGATCGTGCTGGCAAGCCTGGCGGCATTTTGGGCGGGCGAGTTTTCCAATTCATTTGTCCTTGCAAAGATGAAAGTGCTGACGAATGGACGCTGGCTGTGGACGCGCACCATCGGCAGCACGCTGGTCGGCGAGTTCGTGGATACGTTCATGTTTGTGGCGGTCGCCTCGGCGTTTGGGGTTTTTCCGTGGAGTCTGTTCCTTGCGCTGACCGTGACCAATTATCTTTTCAAGTGTGCAGTGGAGGCGCTGATGACGCCGGTCACGTATGGGGTGGTCGGCTTTTTGAAGAAGGCGGAGAACGAGGATTATTTCGACAGGGGAACGAACTTCAACCCCTTTGCGGCGTGATTTTTTGCTTCACCACGAAGGACACGAAGAACACAAAGGATTTATGAAACCTTTTACCATCTCGCAACAAACCGCTCGCCGCTTCGTCCTCGGCAAACAGGGACTGTGGCCCGGCCGCCGCTGGAAGGGGAAGCGGGGCGTCGCGCAAGCCATCCGCGCCTGCGAAGCCGTGCAGCTCGACCCGTTGAACGTTGTTGCGCGCAGTCAGGATATCGTCTTGCACAGCCGCGTGCTGGAGTACAAGCCGGAGCATTTGTACAAGGTCGCTTATGAGGAGCGTCAGGCGTTCGATTACGGCGGCTGGCTGGCGATGTATCCCATGTCCGATTTGCCGTACTGGCGGCTTCACATGAGCCGAAGGGCGCATGAGGAGTATGTGGCGTATTTTGTGAAGGGACACAAGGAATTGCTGGCGTATGTGCGCGAGGAACTGCGCCGGCGCGGTCCGTTGGGGAACCGCGATTTCGACGGCAGGCGCGTGGAGCAGTGGAGTTACCGCGGGCGCAAGGAGACGGCTGTTGCGTTGTTCGACTTGTGGCTTTCGGGCGAGTTGATGATTCATCACCGTGAGGGATTCGAACGGGTCTATGATTTCCGCGAGAACATCGCGCCGAAGGAATTCGATTACGTCGCTTCGGAGCAGGATGCGGAGCGGTTCTTTGCCCGCAAGGCGGTTGCGTTCATGGGGTTGAAGCGCGAGTCGCACATGCTGGGGGAGTTGAAGTATTTTTTGCGGAAAAACTATTCGAAGGCGGAGATGGCGAGTCTGCTTGGGGGGTGGATAGAGTCTGGGATGTTGGGGCAGGTTCAGGTCGAGGGCGGACGCGAAACGTATCTCATTTTGGGAGAGGATGTTCAGGCGTTGGAGTCGCTCGAAAGAGGGCGAATCCCCAAAGGTTGGAATCCCAAAGAGACGACCACGCTGGAGGAAGTGACGTTTCTCGCGCCGCTGGATATTGTCAGCGCGCGGGGGCGGGCGAAGAAGTTGTTCGATTTCGAGTATACGTGGGAGGTGTACACGCCCGCGCACAAACGGCGCTGGGGGTATTACGTGCTGCCGATTCTGTACGGCGATGACCTGGTGGCGCGGCTCGACCCGAAACTCGACCGTACGACGATGACGCTGGAGATTAAGGGCTTCTGGCACGAGGACGACGCGCCCGTGAGGGATGCGGATTTTGCGGACGCGCTGGCGAAGGGACTCGTCCGTTTTGCGAAGTTCGCGGGGGCGGAGAGGGTCAGTCTGGACGCGATTACGCCCGTTGGTCTGAAGCGGGCGGTAAAGAAAGCGGTCAGTGGGGAGGTGAAGGCGGTTTGATTTTCCAGCCGCGAATTTCACGAATTCGCGCGAAGTTTTTTGTTTGCGAATGCTCTGTTGCAATCATTCAAAAATCTTGCGTATTTTGCGCTCTCTAGCGCAACTTTGGGCGTTAGAGAACGCCCAGTACGCTTCAAAACACATCCTTGC
>JABRVZ010000006.1:0-19222 GCA_039961775.1 Chloroflexota bacterium | reverse complement strand
GGGGAAACAGCCGGGGCGGAGGTTTCGCTTGGGGTGGGCGGAACAGGCGTCGGTGAAGGCTGAACCGCCGCTGTCTGTTGGGCGGCAGATCTCACCATGGCGTCAATGGTTGCCTGCGTGTCAATATTGACGGCAGGCGTTTGTTGCGTCTCCAAAAAACCGCACGAACTGGCAGCCAGCGCCAGTGCGGCGATGAAGCCGAGCAGTCTTTTCATGCTGCCCTCCTCTCAGGGCTACGATTGGGACTGGCTGACGACCTCGAGGAATTGTGACACGGTATCGCGCAACATGCGTTCGGGCAGTGCGCCCACCTGGCGATGGACCACCTTGCCGCCGGAGATGAACAGCATGGTGGGGATGCCCTGGATGCCGTATTTCATCATCCATTCGGGGTTTTCGTCGGTATTGACTTTGGCGACAAGCAGTTTGCCGTCATATTCTTTGGCGAGTTTTTCGAGGATGGGCGCCACCATTCGGCAGGGTCCGCACCACGGCGCCCAGAAATCCACGATGACGGGAATGGGCGACTGCAGGACGGTTTTTTCGAAAGCGGCGTCTGTTACATTGATTGGTTCACCTGGCATTGTTACACCTTTATTGAAAGTTTGATTTTGAAAAGTATAACACAGTCGCCGTGTTATAATCCGCCCGCTATGGCTGAAATGTTTGCAAAATGGCGAAGCGGTCTTGCCAGGACCAGCAAGGCAACGTTCGGGCGGTTGAAGTCCATTTTAGGCGCGACGGAAATTACGCAGGATACCTGGGACGAACTGGAAGCGCTTCTCGTCCAAGCCGACCTGGGAATCGAAACCGCCACTGAAGTTTTGGATGGCTTGCAGCGCGTCGTGCGGACCGAGGGCTTGACCCGCTCCGATGAACTTTGGGAGGCGCTCCGAGCCGAACTCCGCTCCCGCCTCGTCCCGCCGCCTCCGCTGACGTGGACGCACAAACCCTCCGTCATCATGATGGTAGGCGTCAACGGTTCGGGCAAGACGACCACCATCGCCAAACTGGGTCAGCGCTTTCGAATGGAGGGTAAAACCGTGTTGTTCGGCGCGGCAGATACCTTCCGCGCTGCGGCGGTGGATCAACTTCAGGTTTGGGGAGAGAGGCTCGGCGTGGATGTGATTGCAGGCGCGCCGGAGTCGGATCCGGGCGCGGTGGCGTTCAACGCCGTCCAGGCGGGATCGGCGCGCAGCGTGGATCTCATCCTGATTGACACCGCTGGCAGACTGCAGACCAAGTTCAATCTGATGGAAGAGTTGAAGAAAGTGCGCCGTGTCATTGGCAAGGCGCTGCCCGGCGCGCCGCACGCCGTCTGGCTGGTGCTGGATGCCACCACCGGGCAGAATGCGATGGCGCAGGCAAAGGCGTTCAAGGATGCGGTGGGAGTCAGCGGCGTGATTCTTTCGAAGTTGGATTCGTCTGCACGCGGCGGCATGGCGTTTGCCATTCAGCGCGAATTGGGACTTCCCATCCTGTTTGCCGGTCTCGGCGAAAAACCCGAAGACCTGACGCCCTTCGACCCCGATGCATTCGTGCAGGGAATTTTGAATCACTGACGGTACGCGGTGCATTCGTGCCGCTTGCAAAAGTATCATCTTTGCCACGGATTTACACAGATTCTCACTGATGTTTCTTGAAAATTCGTGTAAATTCGTGAAATCTGTGGCTAAAAACTCAAGGCAGATCCGTCTCACGACTTATGCAAGAATTCTAATCAAACTTAATCCAGGAGAACCCATGCAAGACCTTGTCAACCGTTTACAATCCGCGCAGGATTTAACCCAGCAATTACTGGTGCGTCTTTGACTTCGCCGGCAAAGAAGAACAACTTTCACAACTGGAAAAAGAAGTAGGCGCGCCCGATCTTTGGGGAAACCCAGCCGAAGCCCAAAAGGTGATGAAGCAATATACCGCTGTCAAGGCGGAGGTTGAGTCGTGGCGCGGCTTTTCGCGCCGCCTGCACGATGCCCTCGAACTCGCCCGCATGGACGATGAAAGCCTGCGCTCGGAACTCGAAGCGGAGGTTGCCGCCATCGAAGCGGAACTCGAAAAACGCTCGTTTGCGGCGATGCTTTCAGGCAAGTACGACCACGACTCCGCCATCCTTGCCATCCACGCCGGCGCGGGCGGCACCGACTCGCAGGATTGGGCGGCGATGCTCCAACGCATGTACCTGCGCTGGGCAGAAGCGCACGGCTACGAAACGGAAATTCTCGACATCACCGAAGGTGAAGAAGCCGGCATCAAAAGCGTGACTATTGCGGTCAACGGGGAATATGCGTATGGTTACCTGCGTTCTGAAAAGGGCGTTCACCGCCTCGTGCGCCTGTCCCCGTTCGACGCCGCCCACCGCCGGCACACCTCCTTTGCACTGGTGGAAGTCCTGCCGCAGGTGGCAATGGACGATGCCGAGGTCGAGATTGACCCGAGCGAAGTCAAGATGGATGTCTATCGCTCCTCCGGCGCGGGCGGGCAAAACGTGCAAAAGAACGCCACAGCCGTCCGCCTCACGCACATCCCCACCGGCATCGTCGTCACCTGTCAAAACGAACGCTCCCAAACCCAAAACCGCGAATTTGCCATGCGCATCCTGCGCGCCCGCCTGCTCGAACTCAAACAGGCGGAAAAAGAGGAAGAGCGTGCCGTCCTGCGCGGTGAATACACCAAAGCCGAATGGGGAAGTCAGATTCGTTCTTACGTACTGCATCCCTACCAACTGGTAAAAGATCACCGCACCGATTACGAAACCGGCAACGCCCAGGCAGTCCTCGACGGCGACCTCGATGAGTTCATGGAAGCCTACCTGCGTTCCGCCAATTAAGGAGACCCATGTCCGAACTGCTCCCGACCCTTGTATCCTTTCTTGCAGATAAAATTCTCAAACAACCCGGGCGGGTCATCCGCCCCGACGAACCGCTCATCTCCAGCGGGCTGATTGACTCCTTCAGCCTGATGGATGTTGCCCTGTTTGTAGAAGATACCTTCGGCGTCCGCATCGAAGATACCGAACTCAACGCAGACACCTTTGACAACCTGACTCAACTCGCCGCCCTCATCGAATCCCGCCGCGCATGATCTTCCCTGAACGACTAAAAACGCTTCACACCCAGACCCCGAACCGGGTTGCCGTTACCCTGCAGTTTCCTGCCGCCGACGACCTTCCCCTCACGCTCGACGGGCTTTTGCGCGGTTCTCAATCCTTTGCGCAGGCATACGCGCGGGAGGGAATCCAGCCGGGTGAGGTTGTCGTCCTGATTTTGCAGCACGGCGAACACCTGCTCTATGCGTTCTGGGGGGCAATCCTGCATGGCGTCATCCCCTCCATCATGCCATTTCTGACGGAAAAACTCTCCCCTGAACGGTATCGCGCCGATCTATCCTCGCTGATGTCGGTGACCAAGCCCGCCGCCATCGTGACGTATCCCGAATTCGAAGGGGAGGCGCGTTCGGCAATCCGTCAAGGGGATTCGGTGCGAAGTGTCATAGTCACCAATCAAGTCGAACCGGCAAGCAAAGTGACCTTCGACACGCTCGAAGGTTTTCGCAGAAAACCGGAGGATATTGTCCTTTTGCAGCACTCCTCCGGAACCACGGGCCTGCAAAAAGGAGTGGCGCTTTCGCATCGGGCGGTTTTCAATCAACTGAACGCATACAGCCGCGCCCTGGACTTGAAGCGGGAAGACGTGGTTGTCTCCTGGCTGCCCTTGTATCACGACATGGGGCTGATTGCCGGGTTCCTCATGCCCATTTTGTCGGGGCTTCATCTGGTGTTGATGTCCCCGTTCGATTGGGTACGCGCTCCTTACAAGTTGATGCAGTCTGTGACGAAGTATCGCGGCACACTGACATGGCTTCCCAATTTTGCCTACAACTTCTGCGCGCAGAAGATCCGAGACCGTCATCTCGAAGGCGTGGACTTATCTTCCTGGCGGGCGGTCATCAACTGCTCAG
This sequence comes from Chloroflexota bacterium, assembly GCA_039961775.1. Lineage (GTDB taxonomy): Bacteria > Chloroflexota > Anaerolineae > Anaerolineales > Villigracilaceae > Defluviilinea. The sequence continues at coordinate 15,265 of JABRVZ010000006.1, read as the reverse complement.
AGCCGGTCCGCTGGGAAAGTCATCGGGCGTTTTATGACCGTTTCAAAGACTATGGCTTGCGCTGGGAAGCGTTGCAAACGTCGTATGCAATGGCGGAAAACGTTTTCGGCGTGACCCAAAGCCGGTTGGGGAGCGAGCCAACCGTCCATGAGATTGACCGCGAGGCGTTCATGGTCGAGCGCGTAGCGAAGAGTCCGCTCGATGGGCGTCCGTCCATGAAGATGATGTCGTCCGGGTTTCCGCTTGAAAATGTCAAAATCCGAATTCTCGATGAGCAGGGAAACGACTTGCCAGAGCGTTTTATCGGAGAGGTCGCCTTGAAGAGCGATTGCATGTTGACCGGCTATTACAACCGCGGCGACCTGACCGAAAAGGCTTTTCGAGACGGCTGGTATTTGACGGGGGATTACGGCTATATTGTCAATGGTGAAGTTTTCGTCTCGGGGCGCAAAAAGGACATGATCATCGTTGGCGGTAAAAATGTGTACCCGCAGGATTTGGAAGCGTTAACGTATGAGGTGCCGGGCGTTCATGCCGGGCGTTCGGTGGCATTTGGCATTTTCGATGAAGAGCAGGGGACGGAAGAAGTTGTAATCATTGCCGAGGTTGATTCGGATGACCCGCTGGAACAGCAAAAAGTTGCCGATGCAATCCGTCTGCATGTGACGAAGAACTCCGCCATCGCATTGCGGCATGTCAAGGTGGTGGGACCGAAGTGGATCATCAAAACATCGAGCGGGAAGACCGCCCGTTCGGCGAACAAAGAAAAGTTCCTGAAGGAATTGCAGGAAGCGAAGACATGATGAATGCGAGAACGGTCCCAAATGAGAATGAGCGGCTTGCCAATCCAGCAATGTAATTCTGGCGGAATAAAAGAAGGTTGAGAGTAACTCTCAACCTTCAACCGTTTAAACCTGAAAACTTGTAAACCTATTTTCCAAACACAAACTCCCCATTCTTGTAGAACAACTCGCCGTCCACGTGAATTTCCGAGTCCGTGCGCAGGTCGCAGATCATGTCCCAGTGAATGGATGATTTATTATGCGAGCCGGTTTCCGGGTACCCCGCGCCGAGCGCCATGTGGAAGGTGCCGCCGATTTTTTCGTCGAAAAGAATGTTGCCGGTGAAGCGGTTGATGTCGAAGTTGGTGCCGATGGCGAATTCACCCAGATACCGTGAGCCGCTGTCGGACTCGAGCATCTTGATCAGATAATCCTCGTTCTTGTCGGCTTTTGCCTGCTCCACCCGTCCGCGGTTGAAAATCAATTCCGCGCCTTCTACTGCCACGCCGCCGTAAATGGCGGGGTAGGTGAACTTCACCCAGCCATTAACCGAGTCTTCGATGGGGCCGGTAAAGATTTCGCCGTCGGGCATGTTGTACACGCCGGTCGAATTCATGAACTTGCGACCCTTGATGGAAAGCGACAGGTCCACATTGGGTCCGCGCAGGGTGACGATGTCCTTATCCGCCAGAAAATCAATCGCCTTCTGCTGCCCTGCCGCGGTGTTTCTCCAGTAAGCGATGGGGTCTTCTTCGTTGGCGTGTACGGCATTGAAAACGAAGTCCTCATATTCCTGCAGGCTCATCCCTGCATCCTGGGCATAGGCATTGGTGGGGTACAGCGTGGTGACCCATTTGAACGCGCCTTCCGCTCCACGCCGCATCTGCGTTTCGGTGATAATGCCAGTTGTCTTGCTTCGCTTCTGCAGTTTGGCGGGGTCTATATTGGTCAGACCTCGCGTGTTCGTCGAAGAGTGGATGCGAATGCGGCTCTCGAACTGGTCATATGCCAGTTTCATAAAGGTCGGCACAAACTCCAACTGCGAGTCATTGGCATGCAGAAGAAAACTTTCCTCCTGTCCGGGGAACGAGATGAGAGGGTGTGGATGCCCGCCTTTTTCAAGAATTTGGATGAACAACTCCCTTACCAGCGGTTCGGCGGCGGTGGTTGCTTCGATCAAGACCCGGTCACCCGGCACGATGCGGGCGGAATGCTCGACCAGAATTTTTGCGAATTTTTGCACGCGTATATCAGCCACGAAGTTGCTCCTTATTTCACAATTTTCGAAATTATATCACTTGCCGCTGGGGTCATTTGTCTCTTGGAAGTGCGACTTTTGTCACGTGAATTTTTTCAAAAAATGGATATGCTTGGTATTAATTACCTGGTAATGCAAGGAGCGCGTATGATGCCAGTCTCCACAAAACCGACCACTGCCTGGGCTGAAGTGGACGAAAACGGACGCCTCATCCTCCCGCCCGAAGTTGCCCGCCAATACGGGCTGACTCCCGGCTCGAGGGTTCGCCTCGACGAGGGGCATAACTTTATTCGCATGCATCGCCCGGTTACGCATCTCACCAAGGTCTATATCGAACCGACCGTCGCCTGCAACCTTGACTGCATCACCTGCTTCCGCAACGCCTGGGACCAGCCGATCGGGCGTATGACCGAAGAGACCTTTGAATACATCTTTGCCGGGCTAAAGGAGTTGGACCCCATTCCCAATGTCTATTTCGGCGGCATCGGCGAGCCTTTGTTTCACCAGAAGACCATCGAATGGATTCGCCGCATCAAGCGCGAGTTGGGCGTCAAGGTAGAACTCATCACCAACGGCACCATCCTGACCGAGAAAAAATCCCGCGAACTCATAGACGCAGGCTTGGACATCCTGTGGGTTTCGATGGACGGCGCCACCCCCGAAGGTTTCGCCGACATCCGTCTCGGCGCGGAACTCCCGAACATCATCGCCAACCTCGAACGGTTCGTCAAGATGCGCGCTCCGGGACATTATCCCAAGCCTGAAATCGGCATCGCCTTTGTCGCCATGAAGCGCAACATTGCCGATTTGCCCAAAGTCATCCAAATCGGGAAATCCCTGCGCGCCAAATATTTTTCCGTCAGCAACCTGCAGCCCGCCACCGAAGAAATGCAGGCAGACCGCCTCTACAACCGCGTCACCCACGACATCGCCTACATGAACGCGCCGCATCTTCCCCGCCTGAGCCTGCCCAAACTGGACTTCGACAAATCTACCCGCGACGCCATTTTCGAAGTCTTCAACAGCGGCTTGAACATCAGTTATGCCGGCAACAACTGGGGCGGCGCGAACGATGTGTGTAACTTTGTCGAAAGCGGCACGATGTCCATCGCATGGACGGGGGACGTCAGTCCATGCTGGCCCCTCATGCACACGCACATGAGTTATTTGCATGGCAAGCCGCGCCTCTCCAAAAAACATGTCATCGGCAACGTGCGCGAGAAGTCCCTGCAGGAAATCTGGCTGGATCCCGGCTACGTTGCCTACCGCGAACGCCTGCATAACTTCGTCTTTGCACCCTGCACGTTCTGCGGCGGCTGCGACCTCTCCGAGACCAACGAGGAAGACTGTCTCGGCAACACCATCTTCCCGGTTTGCGGGGGGTGTTTGTGGGCGCAGGGAATCATTCAATGCCCTTGATTGCCAGCGCGCCTGATGACTCAGGAAGATTCATGCCCCGGTGTCGCGCCGGGGCTTTTTGTTTGCAGGTAAAATATGGACGCCAAAGGTGTTCTTGAAGGTAGTATTCGCACGGCGGTCTCTGCCGTCAGACTCACGCTGGCGAGCGCAGTCTGTGCAGATGTGTGGCTGCGCCGATGAATAGGAGCATTTGGAGGTGACCCAAGATGGAAGAGATGGTTATGAAAGTCAATTTTTACGCCACGCTGCGCCCGATTGTCGGGCAGAAGACCGTGGAGTTGAATCTTCCCAAAGGCACGACCGCCATTCAGTTGGTGCATCGCTTTGTGGAGGAGTATCCCGCCATGCGCCGCGAACTGCTGGACGAGAACGGAAACTTCCTCCCGCACATGAAGTTTTTCATCAACGGACGCGAAGCGGTGTATCTGCCTGAGAAATTCGATACGGTTCTTCAGCCCGACGACAAGATTGACATCTTTCCTCCAGTGGGAGGCGGCTGATGCAAACCATCGTGCGGGAGATGCGCGGCATTCCCATGTTTTTGCTGAAGGAATATTTGCAGGAGATGGGCGGGACGCCCGAAGGCGAGAACCTCATCCGCGCGGAAGGGTGGAGCGTGACGCTCGAAAAAATGGAGCCGTTTCGACTTGGCTCGCTCGCAGTGGGGCAGACACGCCTGACGATTGAAATCGAAGACCAGCTGGTCGAGGATTTTTTGACCCGCTTTGGAAAGAAGACTCTGCGGGCAGGAGCCTGAGGGTGGTGATTGGTAAATTGGCGATTAACAGACGAAAATGAAAGCGGCGTGTCGTTGCATCCACGCCGCTTCCTGTTTGCTGGTCGTTGGTTACCGGAATTAGAGACTCGCCTTACGCAGTGGCGTGAGATTTATCTCGCAGTTTCAGGCGACAGGAATGTCGCGGCACGAATGAACTGCGTAACGTCAGTTAGATAATCTCCAACTCCTTGAGTTTGGATTCCGGCACGACGCCGTTTTCCCAGCCGCGCGCTTTGTAGTATTCCTCGAGCATCTTGTCCAGCTCGCAAACGTGACCCTTCGAGCCGGGCTGGTCGGAGGGTTCTTCGAGGAAGCGTTTGGGCAGGTAATCCGAGCCTTCGCGGAAGCCAGCCAGGTTGTTGTAGTAGCGCTCCAGGTTGTAGATGCGCTCGCCGGTCTTCAGCACGTCGTCGGCGGTGAAGGGGACGCCCACCATGGCAGAGTATTGCTGGGCATATTCTTCCGCGCCCATGGCGAAGGCGGAGAATTTGCACAGGTCCATGCTGTCCGAGAAGGCGTGAACATCCTGGAAGACTTTGACGAGTTCGCCCTTGCCTTTCCATTCGAGCGGGTCCACTTTGAGGGAGTTGTAGGGCATGACGCCAAGTTCTGCGGCGGGGGTGTAGGCGCGCAGGTGGCAGGCGCCACGGTTGGAGGTGGCATAAGCGATACCCATGCCCTTGAGACCGCGCGGGTCGTAGGCGGGAATGGCTTGTCCTTTGACGGTCATGGCGAGCTCGGGATGACCGAAATGTTTGGCGACGGCGTCCGCGCCATCGGCGAGGATATTGCCGAAGCCCTGGCGGCGGGCAATCATTTCCGCGGCTTTGGTCATGCCTTCGGGATCGCCCCAGGCGAGTTTGCCGGAGCCGTTGGTGTAGCCGCGTTCGGTCGCTTCCATCCAGACCGAGAGCGGGTGACCGGTTTCGATGGCGTCCATGCCGAAGTCGTTGCACAGGTCAATCATCTTGGCGACGAGGCGGGCGTCGGGGTTGCCGCAGTTCGCGCCGACCGACCAGGCGGGTTCGTATTCGACCGATTCCATCCGCAGACCGGCAAACGGTCCATCCTTGATTTCGACCTCCTTCTTGCAGGCAACGGGGCAGGCGTGACAGGTGGGGTTATCCACCAGGATATTTGCGTTGACCCACTCGCCGGCGATGGTTTCGGCATTGGCGCCGAAAGAGGTGAAGCGGCTGTTTTTGGTGGGGAGCGCGCCAATGCTGTTGGTGATGTTCATCAGCACGTTCGTGCCATAGACGGAGAGACCGCCCTTGCGCGGGCTGGTGATGTTCTCCTCTGCCATGATGCCCTTCAGGGCGCGTTCGTGGGCGGGCTTCCAGGCGTCGCGGTCGGCGGCTTTGGTGATGGCTTTTTCGGCTTTGATGACGATGGCTTTCAGGTTCTTCGAGCCGCCTACGCAGCCAGTGCCGCCGCGCCCGCTGGCGCGGTCGTCTTCGTTGACCCAGCAGGCGAACTTGACCAGGTTCTCGCCCGCAGGACCAATCGAAATGACTGTCAGGTCTTTTTCGCCGTATTTTTCGCGGAAGTATTTGACCGTGTCGTGGACGCCCTTGCCCCACACTTCAGATGCGTCCAGCAGTTCGAACTGCCCATCGTGGATGTAAACATAAGTCGGTTTGGGCGCCTTGCCCTTGAAGACCAGCCCGTCGTAGCCAGCCCAACGCAATCGGGCGGCAGACCAGCCTCCATGGTGGGAATCGGTCACGGTTCCGGTCAGAGGCGATTTGGTCACGATTGCCATGCGTCCGCTCATGTTGGCTTCGGAGCCGGTCAGCGGTCCGTTCATGAAGCAGAGGATGTTGTCCGGTGAGAGCGGATCCACCTGCGGACCGTTGTCGAACACAAACCGCACGCCAACGCCGCGCCCGCCGATGTATTTGCGCTTGTATTCTTCCGGAATTGGCTTGAATTCCGTTTTGCCTGTGGTCAGGTCAACCCAGGCGACTTTATCAGCGTAACCACCGAGAGCCATAAGATTTTCTCCTTATTGATGAAGGTTTTGGGGTGGGGAAAACATGTTTCGGATCGAAAGTCATTTGTTAGGGCAACCTCCTCTCCTGTAGGCCGGTTGGCGAACCGGTTGAACCATCAATAAGGTATTGCCGCAGGGCAAACCGATTATTGAAAACATTATAGTTACAATTTCATTACGAGGCAAGATTGTTGCGGCGAAAAGTGACAAATGTCAAGGGGTTGCCGAATTCGGGTATACTGCCTGCAAACATTTCATCGGAATTTCAAATCACCATGAAACAACTTCTCCAAAACGTCAAAAATGGAAAAACCACTGTGGAAGATGTCCCCGTTCCCGCGCCGCGCGAGGGGCAGGCGCTGGTTCAAGTGCAGGCAAGCCTGGTCTCGGCGGGAACCGAACGCATGATCGTCGAATTTGCCGAAAAGAGCCTGGTTGGCAAGGCGCGTTCCCGCCCCGACCTCGTCAAGCAGGTCCTCGACAAAGCCCGGCGCGAGGGCGTGATGCCCACCGTGCAAGCCGCCTTCAACCGCCTCGACCAGCCCATGCCGCTGGGCTACTCCTCGGCGGGCGTCATTGTGGCGCTCGGCAAAAATATGCCCGGCCTCAAGGTTGGTCAACGCGTGGCGTGCGCGGGACTCAACTACGCCGTCCACGCCGAATACAACGTCGTGCCGCGCAACCTGCTCACGCCCATCCCCAAAACCGTGGACTTCGAATCCGCTGCCTTCACCACCCTGGGCGCCATCGCCATGCACGGATTCCGCCTGGCTGAACCGCAGATTGGCGAAAGCGTGGCGGTCATTGGGATGGGGCTTCTCGGACTTCTGACCGCGCAGATCGCTGCCGCTGCCGGCTGCCGCGTCCTCGGCATAGACATTGACCCCGCCCGCATAAAACTCGCCTCCTCTCTCGGACTGGAGGCTGTTCTCCGCGAACAAGCAGTGGATTCAGCCCAAACCTTTACTTCCAACCGCGGCTTCGACGCCGTCCTCATCTGCGCCGACACTAAATCCAACGACCCGGTCGAACTGGCGGGCGTCATTGCCCGTGACCGGGCGCGGGTGGTCGCCACCGGCGCGGTGGGACTCACCTTCCCCCGCAAGGTGTACTACGAGAAGGAAATTTCCTTCATCAACTCGCGCTCCTACGGGCCGGGGCGATACGACCCCTCCTACGAGGAAAACGGCGTGGACTATCCCATCGGTTACGTGCGCTGGACGGAGGGACGCAACTTCGAGTCGGTATTGGACTTGATGGCGGACGGAAAGTTGCAGGTCAAACCGCTCATCACACACCGCTTTCCCATTGAACAGGCGGCGCAGGCATACGACATTATCACAGGAAAAAAGAAAGAGAATTTTCTGGGGGTTTTGCTCACCTATCCTCAAAGCGTTGAAACGTTGAAACGTTCGAACCTTGTCAAGTTCAACGTTCCAGCGTTCGAACGTTCAAACGTGGTAACACTCGGTGTTCTCGGAGCGGGGCTTTTCGCCAATGCCGTACTCCTTCCCGCCATTAAAAAAGCGGGCGGCGTTTCCCTTGTTGGCATCGCTTCCTCTGGCGGGCTGCACGCCCAGCACTCCGGCAAGAAGTACGGCTTCCAGTACGCCACCTCTTCGGACGACGAAATCCTCAACGACTCGAACATCAACACCGTCGCCATCCTCACGCGCCACGATTCGCATGCGGATTTGGTTGTCAAGGCGCTCAAAGCGGGGAAACATGTCTTTGTCGAAAAGCCTCTTGCGATAAATAGTGATCAGTTATCAGTGATCAGGAAACAATTACTAAAAACTGATCACTGTTTACTGATGACTGGGTTTAACCGCCGCTTCGCCCCCCTTGCCCAACAATTAAAATCGTCAATCGTCAATCGTCAATCGTCACTGTACACCCACTACCGCATCAACGCCGGCTACATCCCCCTCAACCACTGGACACAGGACGAAGCCCTCGGCGGCGGACGTATCATCGGCGAAGCCTGTCACTTCATTGACTTCATCACCTTCCTCGTCGGCGCGCCGCCCGTCTCGGTGACTGCTCATGCCCTGCCCGATGGAGGCAAATACCGCGAAGACAACGTCTCCATGACCTTCACCTTCCCCGACGGCTCTATCGGCGTAGTGGATTACCTCGCCAACGGCGACAAATCCTTCCCCAAAGAGCGCGTCGAAGTGTTTTGTGATGGCATGGTCGCGGTGCTGGAGGATTTTGTTTCCCTGCAAATCGTGAAAGATGGGAAGAAAAAAGAAGAAAGAAGGGCGCAGGACAAGGGACACGTCAACGAGTGGAAAGCCTTTGTCAAAGCCATCTGCGAGGGCGGTGAACCGCCCATTCCCTACGAACACCTCATCGGCGTGACCCAAGCCACGTTTGCGGCGGTAGAGTCGCTGCGGAGCAATTCGCCAGTCTCCATTTAACGAACGTTACTTCCGTCTTTGCCACCTTCTCTTTTTCTCCTCCTCTTGTCGGTTTTCGTGGACCTGCTCGGCTACGGCATTATGCTTCCTCTCTTGCCGTTCTACGTGCAAGCGCAAGCGGGCGGCGCGGCAATTGCCGGCGGGCTGATGTCCATGTACTCGGCGGTGCAACTTGTGTCGGGTCCGGCGCTCGGCGCGCTCTCCGACCGCTACGGGCGCAAACCGATTTTATTGATTTGTTTGTTTGGAACTGCGTGTGCATATCTTTTACTTGGTCTTGCAGATTCCCTCTTCCTCATCTTCCTTGCCGTGTTCATTGACGGACTGACCGGCTCGAACCTCACCCTCGCCCACGCCTACATCGCCGACTCGACCACCCCCGAAACCCGCTCGCGCGGAATGAGCCTGGCAGGCGTGGCGTTTGGATTGGGTCTGATGGCAGGACCCGCCCTCGGCGGTCTGTTGAGCGGATACGGTCTGAGCGTCCCTGCGCTCGCCGCATCCTTCCTCGCCTTTGCCAACACGTTTTTCGGTTGGCTCATCCTCCCCGAATCCCTGCCCCCCGAACGGCGCGCCGAATCCGTCTCGCTGGTCTTCAGTTGGGCGGCGCAGTTCAAAAGCGTCTTCCTGCGGGTGAACATTCAAAAACTGCTCGCTGCCCTCTTCCTCCTCAACCTTGCCTTTGCAGGCTTGCAGACCAACTTCCCGCTCTACTCCCACCAGCGGTTTGGCTGGACGCCCGCCCAAAACAGTTACTTCTATCTTTACGTTGGCGTGTGCGGCGTTTTCATTCAGGGATACCTGTTCGGCAGGGTACAGCCGCGCCTCGGCGAGCGCTTCCTTACCCTCTTCGGGCTGGGTTGCATGGCAACAGGGCTGGCAGGGATGGCGCTTGCCCCCGCCGCGTGGACATTCTTTCCCACCGCCGCCCTCGTGGCGCTTGGCACAGGCTTCAGCATCCCTTCGCTCACCGCCCTGCTCTCCATGCGCGTCCCCGACCACGAACAGGGACGTCTGCTGGGCGGCACACAGACCCTCCTCAGCCTGACCAATATCTTCGGTCCAACACTGGCAGGCGTGACCTTTGAACTCCTTGCCGTGTCCGCGCCGTATTGGCTGGGGAGCGCGCTGGCGCTGGGGGCTTTATCTGTTTCCTATTTTGGATTGACCTCAGGCAGACAGCAGACCGCAGACCATTGACCGCTGTCCGTCGTCGGTTGTCCGCGGTCACAGACCACGCATCACCCTCACCGCCGCCTGAATCCCATCCTCCAGGCTTAAAGCCACGCTGAGACCTTTTGCCCTCTCCCGCATGGACTCATCCCACAGCGCGGTTTGAATGGCGTCCGCCAGTTTTTCGGCGCTCAACGACCGCTGGGGAATCGGCTTGGGACCCGCTCCGAGGGCGTGAATTCTCTCCCCCCAAAAGAACTGGTCAATTGCCAGCGGAAGCGTAATGGCGGGAATGCCCGCGTGCAGACTTGCGGAAGTAGTCCCTGCACCGCCGTGATGGATGGCGGCTTGCACGCGCGGGTAGAGCCAATCGTGTGGGGCGTATTCGATGGGCAGGATGCGGTTCGATTGAATTTGAGCATGATATTGAGATGGAACGGTCACCACCGCCCGAACATCGCACTGCGCCAGCGCCCGCTCAAGGACGTTGATGATGCGTGGAAACTCTTTTGTCCCCGGACTGCCCAAGCCGGCGGCGACGACGTTTTGCGGCGACTGCTCGATAAAGCGTTCGAGTTCCGGCGGAGGCGTCCACGCGGGGGAGGGGAGACGCCAGTAGCCGGTGATGACTTGTTTCTCGTTCCAGTCGGCGGGGCGCGGGACGATGCGTTCGCTGAATCCGTTCAGGGTGAGGGGTTGGTGAGGAACAGGTCTCAGCGAAGGATCGAGCCAGTGAGCAGGAGGCAGGCTGAAGTGAGTCTGACGCGCGCGGTTAATCTCGGAGCGGAAGGAAAGCCAGGTCATCTGAATCAAAATCCAGTGGGAGAGCCGGTTTCCAATCTTCCCGAGGGAAAAGCGAAAGGGCAGAAGGGCGGAGGGAAATTCGCTTGTGGGGGCGATGGGTTGCAGAACGGCGCGGACGCCGGGGATGCCCATGCCTTCAGCAATGTGCGCGCCCCAAAGCGTGGGCAGTCCGTAGAGGAGGATGTCGGAGCCGCGGCAGGCTTCGATGGCGGTTCGAAGCATGCGAGGGTAGATGGCGCGGGCTTTTTGAAGGAAGCGTCTTGTGACGGCGAGGGAACGAATGGGGTTGCGCCCGAGCGTGAGCGGGTCGCTTTGGTCGAGCATCAGGTCGGAGGGATTGCCCTCGAAGGGGGCGCAGGGAAGACCGCTCTGCTCAATGAGCGTTCGGAAGCCCAACGGCGCGGCAATACGGACGTTGTATCCCGCTTCTTGCAGTCCGCGACCGAGGGCGAGGTAAGGAAGGACGTCGCCGCGCGTGCCGCTGGTGAGCAGGGTGACGGTTTTCATAGCGGAATGACCATGGACGATGGAAGACAGACCATTGTCGATTGTCTATGGTCTGCCGTCTGCGGTCTGCTTTTCAAACACCAAAAACCGATACTCGATCGCTTTCATGGATAAACACTGTTGCAGCGCCATGCTCCCCAGCATGGACGGCAGGATGGGGTGTTTGAAAGGAAGGCGCCTGCCAACGGACAAAAGGATTTGGGCGAGCGCGTTCGGGAGATTGCGCAGGCGCAGGTATGGGGTAAGGTCTCGGTTTTGCGTGAGGCGCAGACGGGAGGCGGCGGCAAAGGTGATTGCCTGCTCAACCGTGATGACGCCGGGAACATGCCAGCCTTGCGTGTAGGCAGTTAGCCAGCGGGTTTCGGGGCGCGAAAGCGGACGGCTGACGAGGTAATCGTCAATCAAAATCAATTTGCCGCCCTCCCGCAGCAGGCGGCTTGCCTCGCGGAAGTAGTCCTGTGGTTGCGCCGCATGGACAACCGCCTCGACGGAGTAAACTGCGTCGAATATGCCGCCCCTCAGCGGGGCGAGGGTGAAATCGCCCTCCACGAAGAGGATTTGCCCATCGAGGCGCGCCTGTTGGGCGAATCGTTTTGCCAGCCGCGCCTGCACAGGGCTGAGGGTGAGTCCGACGGCGGGTTGTGGGTGTTGCAGGCGCGGAAGGATGTGAAGCAGACTCGCGCCGACGCCGCATCCGAGGTCAGCGATGCGGGCGCGGAGTGGGGCGGCGGTTTCGATTTCGGCGCGGAGGAGGTCGTTGGAGGCGTTCATCGCCTCTGTGCGCGAGCGCACGCCGTCCATCCACAGGGCGCGGTGGATGTTTTCCGCCTGGCTGGCGCGGTTGAAGGCGAGGAAGAGTTCCGTGTTTTTGTCGTAGTAGGCGCGAATCGCCTCGCGGGTTGTGGGCATTGAAAAAATTATAACCGTCAGCAAGGAAGAGGGGCGCATGATAAAATTTACTCATGCACACTTCCTTTGCCACTACCACCCGCGGGCTCGACCGCACCCTGCCGCCCATGCGGCTGTACGAAAAAGCCAAACGCCTTGGCGTCTGGAATCCGTCTGACATTGACCTTGCAAAAGACAAATCCGATTGGGCGGCGCTTCAGCCCGACGAAAAAGACCTCATCCTGCGCCTGCTGGCGATGTTTGTGGCGGGCGAGGAGGCGGTCACGCTCGACCTGCTCCCGCTCATCCGTGTCATTGCCCGTGAAGGACGCATCGAGGAGGAAATGTTCCTCACCACCTTCCTCTTCGAGGAAGCCAAGCACACCGATTTCTTCAGAAGATTTTTGGATGAAGTAACCGCCGCTTCGAGCGACTTGACCCGCTACCATACCGACAACTACCGCCACATCTTTTACGACGCTCTGCCTGTGGCTCTCTCCACGCTGGAGGTTGATCCTACACCCTCAGCCCAAATCTGCGCCTCGGTGACGTACAACATGATCGTCGAAGGCGTCCTCGCGGAGACGGGGTATCACGCCTTCTTTGCCATGCTCGAACGCAACAACCTGATGCCCGGTCTGCGCAAAGGGATTTCCCTGCTCAAACAGGATGAGTCGCGTCACATTGCCTATGGCGTGTACCTGCTCTCCCGCCTGGTTGCCCGCCATCCCGAAGAATGGGAGACGCTCGATTCGCAGATGAACAGCCTGCTCCCGTTTGCCGTTGGCGTGATTGGCGACGCTTTCGCCGCGTATGAAGTCGTCCCGTTTGGGCTGGTGGAGGACGATTTTGTGAACTATGCCATGAGTCAATTCACCAAACGCTTCGAACGGCTGGAAAAGGCAAGAGGCGCATCGCTGGAGGAGGTCAACCGCACGGCGCACGAGACGGAAGAGGCGTAACCCATGCGGACGCGCGCGGGCATTGTGCTGATCGAAGACGGCAAGGTGGCGCTGATCGAACGTCACCGCGGCGGGCTGGATTACTACGTCTTTCCGGGCGGGGGCGTGGATGAGGGAGAGACGCCCGAGCAGGCGGCTGTCCGCGAAGCGAAGGAAGAGTTGGGCGTGGATGTGGCGGTTCGGCAAAAAATTGCTGAGATCCACTTCGATTTAAGCAAGCAAATCTATTTTCTGGTGGACAGAGTCAGCGGGGAGTTTGGCACGGGTACCGGTGAAGAATTCACCGATGCTGATCCCGACAGCCCGGCGGAAGGCATTTATATTCCCATCTGGATGTCGTTGGACGAGTTGCGCCGTCACGACAACGTGTATCCTGCCGGGTTGAAGGAATTGCTCTTGAAAGCTGAGAAAGACGGATGGTCAAACGAAGCCGTTGTCATTGTGGAGAAAAGCGTTTAGCAATCGTTTGTGCCTTGCCTGCTCCCGCATCGCATGATAAAATACCGCCCGCTAGAAACCCTTGGGGGCTCGTCTAATGGCAGGACGACTGACTCTGGATCAGTTAGTAGAGGTTCGAATCCTTTGCCCCCAGCCTGCCTAACTCTCGCAGGAAACGCCCTGGATGTTCCAGGGCGTTTCTGTTGACCATGAACGCCTCCCAGTTCGGATGCACAACCTGCCAGCCCGCGCGCTGGAACTGTACGATAAAAGCATTGACCTTCTTCGTTCGGCGGACGCGCAATATCTCCTTGCTGACGGTCGACACGATGACGCCCGCGACCGCTTTCAAAAGAGTCTCGAAATCTTCGGAGAATACTTCGAAGGCTGGGACATCGCCATCACCCTCGCCTACCTCGCCGATGCGACTTTGTTCGCGGGCGATGAAGCCGAAGCGAAAGCGCTCTATCTGGACTCAATGCGGCATGCCCGCCGAATCGACTCTGCCCCGCTGATGTTGATGGCGCTCGCGGGACTCGCCCAACTCGAAATGCGCTTCAATCCTGACCTGGCAACTGGCTGGCTGACAAAGCAGGAGCAGTATCGGCTCCTGCGCGAAGCGGAACGGCAAATCAGCGCGGCAAATACGGAATTGCGACGCCGCCACGCAGTGCGAAACCGGGCTTTTCTGGTGTTCCTGCCCAACACCGGTTTGCGCGTTTCCGAAGCCTGTGCGCTCATGCCCGATGATGTGCAGATTGGAGAACGCTCCGGCTGGATTGTTGTATGCAGCGGAAAGGGCAATAAATCCCGGCGCGTGCCGCTGAACGCGGAGGCACGCCACGCGCTAAAGACATGGCATGACGTGCGCGGTGAGGATGGCGGCAGGCTGTGGGCGCTGTCTGTGCGGCGGGCGCAAAGTATCCTGTCCGAGTTGGGACGCCGGGCAGGTGTCGAAATCCATCCTCACACCCTGCGTCATACGCTGGCAAAGAATCTTGTGGATGCCGGGGTAGGCTTGCCCGCCGTTGCTGCCCTGCTCGGACACAGCAGCCTGAACACGACCCGGCTGTATATCACGCCTGGCGAGCGCGACTTGGAACAGGTGATGAAGGCATTGGAGTTTTAGTATGAACACTGGAGATTTTGTTGTAATCGAATACAAACTTCTAAACAGCAATGCTGAAAAAATAACCAAAGTGCCTGAAAACACCGCCCGTCAATGTGGGCAAAAAGCCGCAGAACACCTACAAAAAACGGTAGTGCTTGTAAAGGTCATTGCGATTTATACCCCGCACTCCGAAAAGGAATTGGAGTTTTAGTCGGATGCTGGCGCTTGATTTGTTCTGCGGAGGTGGGGGCGTTGGGTTGGCAATGGTGCGCTGCGGTCTCCGTCCGTTGGGCGTGGACTTGGATGCGAACGCGCTGGCAATGTATCGGCATGTTGGCGATACGTTTCAAGGCAACGTTGCGGAACTCGACCAGGTTGAGGTTTGGGGGCAACGTCCAGCCCCCTGGCTGATATGGGCATCGCCCCCCTGCTAACCCTGCAACGAAGTGCGGCGGAGACGAGGTCCATGAGTTTTTGGGGATGTGGTTACATTGTTGACCTGAAGTGGGGTGGCTTGTATAATTGGTTTATCGGATTTTAACCCATTCCGCCTAAACACCCAAGCGGTTTAGGAGGTTAGGCGGATGGAGTAATCTAAAAGGAATTATACGGACGTCCGCATAAGCACTAGTACATCAACAAGTTAAAGATGTAGGGTAGTGATCTTTAAAAACGATACGAGCGTCATCAACGGTAAAGTTCCAACGGATGCTGGCATTCTTGGCA
>JABRVZ010000005.1:0-15951 GCA_039961775.1 Chloroflexota bacterium | reverse complement strand
CCCCCGAAATCCCCCTCATCAGCGTCTCGGTGGCTACCAACTGCCGGGCAGGTCCCGGCGTGCTCTATGAGCAGGTGGACGTCCTGCCTGTGGGCGAAACAGCCGAAATCGTCGGGCGGGAACCGAAGGGCGAGTTTTGGTACATCCGCAACCCCGATCAATCGCCCGAATTTTGCTGGGTCTCTGGCAAGTATGCCACCATCTCCGGTAACACGCTCTACATCACCTACATCTCCCCCGAACCTCCACCCGCCAACGCCTTCACCGTCACCTTCCAGCGCGTGGGGACCTGCACCGTCTGGTGGCTGGACTTTCGACTCACCAACTCGAGCGCGGCGGCTTTCCAATCCTTCTCGCTGACCCTGAAAGACGCCACCGCAAACACAACCGCATCGCTCGAATCCAATGACTTTACGCGGCGGGACAAATGCAACGCGCCCGTCACCGTGGATACCCTGCTCTCCGGCGGCGCGGTGACGGTCAGTTCCCCGCCCCTGGCATACGACCCCACCGGACACACCCTGAGCGTCACCCTCACCGCCTGCACCGAACCCGACCTCAAAGGCGCCTGTCTCAAACAGGAACTCAACTTCAAACCATAGGCAATTCTTCGCAAAAGCGCGTATTTGGCGGTCTCTACCGCCGTATTTACGAGCGCAAGTTGCGCAGGGTTTTCGCAACCTGCAAAATAGGCGTTTCTGCCGTTGAATTCCGAGCCGCCCACTGCACGGAGGCGGCTCGCTGACTCTCATCACTTGGTCAAGGAACTCATTGGGTGATGGTTTCGTCATTAAAAATGCTATGATGATAGCGAAAGGAGTCTCATGTTCAAGCCATCTCCGCTTCTTCTTGTCTTCATTCTGGTGATTTCAACAGCGGCTTGCGCCCCAACCGCCATGACTGCCACGCCCAACCCCAATCTCATCAGCACGCTGGTCGCACAAACCCTCTCGGTCATCCAAACCCAGAGCGCCCAAGCAGGCGCGCCGCCGACCGCCACCTTCACACCCGCTCCGCCCACTGCCTCTCCCACCCTTACCTTCACGCCGACTCCGGAGTTCACCGCCACCCCCTCCGTACCGCTCATCAGCGTTTCTGTTGCCACCAACTGCCGCGTCGGTCCCGGCAAAGCCTATGACCGCGTTGGCGCTCTGCTGGTAGGCGAAGTGACCGAGGTCTATGGGCGCGACGCGCTTGGAAACTACTGGTACGTCGCAAACCCGGATGTGGATGGGGGATTCTGCTGGCTGTGGGGAGAATACGCCACCCTCGTTGGCAACACCCAGGCTTTACCAGTCTTCACGCCTCCTCCCACGCCGACGCCGGTCCCCAATTTCGATGTTGATTACACGGGCTTGGAAGCCTGCACCGGCACCGGCTGGTGGGTGGAATTCAAACTGATAAACACCGGCGGAATCACTTTCAAATCCGTCTCGCTCTCCGCCCAAGACCTGGACGCTAAAATCACCCTCTCGCTGAACGACAATGACTTCACCAACCGCAACGGCTGTTCTGACATTGACGCAAAAAAGGCGCTGGCAAGCGGCGAAAAATTGATTGTGAGTTCCCCCGTCTTCAACTACGATCCCAGTGGACACAAATTCCGCGCGACCATTACGCTCTGCTCCGAAGACGGCGTGAACGGCATGTGCGTCACACACACCCTCGAATTCAAACCATGAACAGACGCCGGGCGGGTGAAACAAACCTGCCCGGCGTTTCCATTCCACGCAAGACAGGCAGACGTTCTCTCTTGGAGCGTAACAGGCGCTCGCGTGCGCCGGCTTTTACGCCGAACTGCAAAAAGGGGATACAATATCTCCCCAGCCGGGCAAGGCTGGGGCGTATACCGAAAGTTGTGTAAATTCGTACTGCGAGATTTTGCGCCTTAACAAATTAATCTGGCAATAGCGTAGCGCGAGATTTATCTCGCCTTTGGCGCAGGCGCTCCCAGATATGGCAAGCGACATGAATGTCGCGGCACAAAAGCCCATATCTGGATTGTCACAATAATTCGGAAAAGTACAAAATCTCGCGCCACTTTTACACAAAAATCGAAACACCATCGGGACTGGCTGCTTCGGGAGAAATCAAATGCTGTCCACCATTCTACTTTTCATCGCAGGGCTGGTTGTCCTCATCTTCGGCGCCGAATTGCTCGTGCGCGGCTCTTCGCGCCTGGCGGCGGCTTTCGGCGTATCGCCGCTTGTCATCGGTTTGACCATTGTCGCCCTCGGCACTGCCTCGCCGGAAATTGCCGTTTCGCTCCAGGCCGCCGTCAGCGGACAGGGCGACATTACCATCGGCAACATCATCGGTTCGAACATCTTTAACATCCTGTTTGTGCTGGGGTTGAGCGCCGTGTTTGCTCCCCTGCTCATCGCCGAGCAACTCATCCGCCTGGATGCCCCCATTATGATCGGCATCTCCCTGTTCACCTACCTGCTCGTTGTGGATGGAAAACTTGGCAAACTGGACAGCGCACTCCTGTTCGCAGGAGTCGTCGCCTACACCCTGTTTTCCCTGCGCCAGAGCCGGAAGGAAAACAAACAAATCCAACAGGAATACGCCCAGGAATACGCTCAAAAGGAAGCCTCCACACCGCGCAACATCCTCAAATACATCCTGCTCATCGCCGCGGGGCTGAGTTTGCTGGTGCTGGGCGCGCGCTGGCTGGTCAATGCAGCGACTGCCATCGCGGTGGCGCTCGGCGTCAGCGAACTGGCGATTGGCTTGACCATCGTCGCCGCCGGCACCTCTCTACCGGAGGTCGCCACTTCGGTGGTTGCCGCCCTGCGGGGCGAAAGCGACATCGCCGTCGGCAACGCCGTGGGAAGCAACATCTACAACCTGCTTGGTGTATTGGGGCTTGCCGGGCTGGTCGCTCCGGGCGGCATTGGAATTGCAGAAAACGCCCTGCGCTTCGACCTCCCGGTCATGATCTTTGTGGCGGTGGTCACCCTGCCCATCTTCTACATTGACAGCCGCGTCTCGCGCCTGGAGGGCGGGATGCTGTTCTCCTACTACCTGCTCTACACCGTCTATCTTATCCTTCGATCATCGGAAAGCCCGGCCCTTCCCGCTCTGACAACGTTCGCGCTTTTCTACGCGCCTCTCACCTTCCTGATGGTTTTGACCGCCGCCATCCGCTCCTACCTTGTCAAAAGGCGCGTCACTTGACGCCCTCCCCCTTTCCCCGTAAGATTGTCCCGCCATAGAACATACATTCGCCGCTGAGTCACGGAGACACCGAGAAAACAAACGCCTCTGTGTTCTCCGTGTCTTTGTGGCTGGCATCTGGAGACTTCATGGACCTTGGAACCATACGCAAAATAGACATTGACCGCGAAATGCAGCAATCCTACCTCGATTACGCCATGAGCGTGATCGTGGCGCGCGCCCTGCCCGACGCCCGCGACGGACTCAAACCCGTTCAGCGCCGCATCCTCTACGCCATGTACGACATGGGCATCCGCGCCGACTCGCCCTACAAAAAATCCGCCCGTATCGTCGGCGAAGTGCTGGGTAAATATCACCCGCACGGCGACGCCGCCGTCTATGAAGCGATGGCGCGCATGGCGCAGGACTTTTCCATGCGCACCCTGCTCGTGGACGGACAGGGCAACTTCGGCTCGGTGGACGGCGACCCGCCTGCCGCCATGCGCTACACCGAAGCGCGCCTCACCCCCGCCGCCCTCGACATCCTCGCCGACCTCAACAAAAACACCGTTGACTTCGTCCCCAACTTCGACGACACGCTGACCGAACCGAGCGTACTGCCCTCGGCATTGCCGAATCTTCTGGTCAACGGCGCGACGGGCATCGCCGTCGGCATGGCGACCTCCATCCCCCCGCACAACCTCGGCGAAGTGATTGACGCCATCGTCTACATGCTCGAAAAGTGGGAAAAACTCGACGACATTGACGTAGAAACGCTGATGAAGTTCGTGCAGGGACCCGACTTTCCCACAGGCGGCATCATCCTGCTCGACGACAAGGAAGAGAACCCCATCGAGGCGGCGTACGGCTCGGGGCGCGGGCGCATCACCGTGCAGGCAAAGGCGCACGTCGAGGAAATGGAGCGCGGCAAGAACCGCATCATCGTCACCGAACTGCCCTACACCGTCAACAAATCCAGCCTCATCGAACGCATCGCCGACCTCGCCCGCGAAGGCTACCTCGAAGGTCTCTCCGACCTGCGCGACGAATCGGATCGTCAGGGCATGCGCATCGTCCTCGAACTGACCAAAAACGCCGACCCCGACGCCGTCCTGCGCGAACTCTACAAGCGCACCCCCATGCAGACCACCTTCAGCATCAACCTGCTGGCGCTGGTGGATGGCGAGCCGCGCACGCTCACCCTCAAGCAGGCGCTGCGCGTCTATATCGAGCACCGGCTGACGGTCATCAAAAGACGCGCCGAATTCGATCTGGAAAAGGCGAAGGCGCGGGCGCATATCCTGGAGGGATACCTCGTCGCGCTGAAGAATCTGGACGAGATCATCGAACTCATCCGCTCCGCATCAGACGTGGACGCCGCCCGCTCCCGCCTGATGAAACGCTACAAACTGACAGAGTTGCAGGCAACCGCCATCCTCGACATGCAGTTACGCAGGCTTGCCGCGCTCGAACGCAAGAAAATCGAAACCGAGTACAAGGAAGTAACCGCGCTCATCAAGGAACTGACCACGCTGTTGAAATCGCCCAAGTTGATGCGCGGCGTGGTAGCGGACGAATTGCTCAAGGTCAAGGCGCAGTACGCCGACCGCCGCCGCACGCAGATTGTGGATGTGACCAAACGCGGCAAAGCCGCCAAGGCGCTCACCGCCTCCGACATCCTGCCCCAACAGCAGGTGTGGATTGGCGTGACCGCCGACGGCTTGGTCTCGCGAACGGCGGACGAGAAGGAGCCCAAACACTCGGGCAATGACGCGCCGCGCTGGCTGGTCAAAGCCTCCACAACGGATACGGTGTACTTCGTCGCCAAATCGGGACGCGCCGCCGCGGTGGCGGTGCATGTCATCCCACAAGCCGAAAAGTTGACGCAAGGCTCGCTGTTCTACAAAGTTACGCCTTTGCAGGAGACCGATTCGCTGGCGGCGGTGTTTGCCCTGCCCTCGCGCAAGACCGCCCTGCCCGAAGAGACGTGCGTCATCACCTGCACGCGCTTCGGCATGATCAAGAAGAGCCTCATCAGCGAACTGCCCGGTCCTTCCGCGCAGACCTTCACGCTGGTCAAAGTCAACGAAGGCGACCGCCTCATCTCTGTCGGCTTGACCGACAACAAGAGCAAACACATTTTGCTGGTCACGGCGGGAGGCATGGCAATCCGCTTCAAAGAGGACGACGTGCGCCCGATGGGTCTCGTGGCGGCGGGCGTCAACGGCATGAAACTGGACGATGGCGACGAGGTGGTGGGCATGGAAATCCTGCCTGCCGCAGGCGAACTCTTCCTGCTCACCAGCGACGGCAAAGCCAAACGCGTGGACGAAAAGGACTTCCCCGTGCAGGGACGCTACGGCAAGGGCGTCATTGCCTGGGAACTGACCGGCAAGACCAAACTTGCCGGCGTCGTCAGCGACAAACCGAATCACATGGCAACCGTTCATTTGAGCAAAGGCGCGCCCAAATCCACGCGGCTCGACGCGGCGGCTCTGCGTAAACGCGCCGCCTCGAAAGGCGATGTGGTGGTAGAAGTGAAACCCGGCGAGGAAGTCGTCTCCGTCAATACAGCGTGGACGCTGGAAAAGTTTATCCGCGAAGAGAAAAAAGCCGGCAGTAAAGCAAAGCCGAAGAAAACCGCAAAAGCCGGCGCCTTCGCAAAACCCAAAGCGAAGAAACCCGCATCAAAGCCGAAAAAGAAAAAATAGACCTGTTCGAAACGAACCGCTTACCTTCGGGATAAACACCGCGAAGAACACGAATGATCGCAAAGAAAATTCGTGTTCTTCGTTGACTTCGTGAACAAACCACACCCTGACGACGCACACCTCAAATATGGTATCCTTAACCCAACCTGCCCTCTGGAGTGCAATTCATGTATGTCGCCATTGAAGGGGTGATCGGAGTAGGCAAGACCACCCTCGCCCGCCTCTTACAACCCGCCTTCGACGCCGAAATCCTGCTCGAAGTATTCGAAGAAAACCCATTCCTCTCCGACTTCTACAGCGACCGCGCGCGCTACGCCTTTCAAACCCAAATCTTCTTCCTGCTCAGCCGCTATCACCAACAGCGCCGCACCGTCAACGAACTGCTCGCCACCGGCAAAAACCTCATCGCCGACTACACCTTCGCCAAAGACGCCCTCTTCGCCCGCATCAACCTCAAAGGCGACGAACTGGACATGTACTACAAAGTCCATGAGGCGCTTGCCGAAAAAATTCAAAAGCCCGACCTGCTCGTTTATCTGCAAGCCAGCACCGACACCCTCATGCAGCGCATCGCCCTGCGCGACCGTCCCTACGAACGCCAGATGGAACGTTCCTACATCCACGAACTCAACCTCGCCTACGAGGAATTCTTCTCCAAACCCTTCGACCACACCCCGGTGCTGACCATTGACACCAACAACCTGAACATCGTCCAGAACCCTGAACACCTCAAATTCATCGAAAACCGCATCCGACAAAGCCTCAACCTGCCTCCGTTTCAACAGACCTTACCCATCCCCGAAGCCTGATCTCCTCCCCGGCGGCATTGAAGAAGGAACCTGCCTATGAGAGTGACACGCGAATCCCTGATTAAAATTGCGCGCGAGACCGCCCAGGAACGTGCCTACAACGACAAGGACATCATCGCCGCCTACCTGACCGGCGCCCTCGCCGACGATCAACTCGACCCCATGCTCGGCGGCACCGCCGACATTGACATCATCTTCGTCCACGCCAGCGAACCGCGACACCGCCGCGAATTCATCAAACTCACCCCCGACTTCCACGTGGACATCGGTCACCGCGCCAAAGCCGAATTCAAACGTCCGCGCGAACTGCGCCTCGACCCCTGGCTGGGCTGGGAAATGTACGACCCCATGCTCCTCTACGAGCGCGAAAAATTCTTCGAGTTCGTGCAGGCTGGTTTGCGGGCAGGGTCTGAGTTCAACGCGCCGGCGCCCGCCCTGCACCGCTCGCGTGAACTGCTCTCGCACGGGCGGCAAATCTGGCGCGACCTGCTCGAAGTGAGCGGCTCGGTCACCCCCACCGACGTGGCAAAATACATGAAATCGCTCTACCACGCCGTCAACGCGGTGGCGGAATTGTCCGGTCCGCCATTGCAGGAGAGGCGTCTGATGCTGGAATTTGCCCAACGGGCAGAAACGGCTGGACGTCCCGGCATGGACGCGGCGCTCAACGGCATGATGGGCGCCGCCGGGCTGGAACCTTCCGCCATTCAATCCTGGCTTCCCGATTGGCGTCTCGCCTTCGAAGCCGCAACGAAGAACAACCGCGTTGACGCCCGCATTCACCCCGCGCGCATGAACTACTACGAAAAGGCAATCCTGGCGATGCTCGCCGGCGACAAGCCGCACGCCGCCTTGTGGTCCCTCCTGCAAACCTGGACGCTCGCGGTGGACGCCGTGCCCGAAGCGGAAAGCCCCTGGCGCGCCGCCTGCGGTCAACTCGGGCTGGTGGCAGGCATGAGCGAACGAGTCGAAGCGCTCGATCACTTCCTCGATGAAGTGGAAGCCCTGCTCGACGAACTGGCGGCGCAATACGGCTTGGAAACATCATCAACACTCTAAAGGTGACTATGACCCGCGATGAAGCCCTCTCTCTGGTGCGTGAATTCGTCAAAAACGAAAGCCTGGTGCGTCACATGCTTTCGGTGGAAGCCGCCATGCGCTTTTACGCCGAAAAATTCGGCGAAGACGTGGAACGCTGGGGCTTGATCGGCTTGCTCCACGACTTCGACTGGGAAATTCACCCCACGCTCGAACAGCATCCGCAGGACGGCGCTCCGGTTCTGCGCGAACGCGGCGTGCCCGAAGACATCATCCAGGACATCCTCAGTCACGCCGACCACATGAACATGCCGCGCGATACGCTGGTGCGCAAAGCCATCGCCGCCTGCGACGAAATCACCGGGCTGATCACCGCCGTTGCATTGGTGCGCCCCTCCCGCTCGCTCTATGACCTCGAACCTGCCTCCGTCAAAAAGAAGTGGAAGGACAAAGCCTTTGCCGCCGGCACCTCCCGCCCCGAGATGGAACGCGCCGCGCAGGAGTTCGGCGTCGAGTTATGGGAACATGTGGGCAACGTCATCCAAGCCATGCGGCGCATCGCCCCCGAACTGGACCTGGAAGGAAATCTGCAAAAGCCTCAATAGATCGAGCGGGACGGACTCCCGCTCTTTCTTTTTGACGAAGAGGCGCATACGATATAATCCCCAACGGAGATGCAGGCATGAAAATTCTCGTCCTCGATAATGACGAAGTGGAACGTTCCGTCATCCAGCAGGTGTTGGAGCATAACGGGCATGAAATCGTCGCGGCAGAGAACAGCGAGGACGCCATGCAATTCCTGCGGGAGGGGGAGGCGCGGTTTGTCATCGTGGACCGCGAAACGACCGACGCCGAAGAGACGCAATTCATCAAGCGCCTGCGCGAAGCGCAGCCGCCCTACTACATCTACGTTTTGCTGATTGCCTCCAAAGTACAGGAAACCGATATTGCCCCCTCGCGCAGCGGCGCAGACGATTACCTGCACAAACCCGTCACGCCGCTCGAACTGAAATCGCGCGTGTACATCGGTCAACGCATGCTGGGGCTGAGGGATCACCTCGTCAGCGCAAAGGGCGCCCTCGAACAGACCGCCATGTTCGACCCGCTCACCAAAGTCTTGAACGAAAAAGCCTTCCTCACGCTCTCCCGCGGCGAACTCGAACGCGCCCGCCGCGCCCAATCGCCCCTGAGCCTCGTCGCCATTGAAATCGAAAACTACGCTGAGATTGCTCAACAGCACGGCAAGGAAATCGCCGCCGACGCGCTCATCCTCATCGCGCAGACCATCCGCGAAAAAAGCCGCCCCTACGACGGCGCCGGGCGGATTGGCGAGAACGTCTTCTTCATCCCTCTGCCCGGGGTCATCGGGCAGGATGCGGAAAAAATCGCCGCCCGCATCCTCAAGGGGATTCAAAACGCCAACATCTCCCTGCTCGACGGCACCACCCTCGACCTGAAACTCGGCGCAGGTGTCGTGGCTGTCCTGCGCGTCAGTGCGGCAACCGAAATCGAAATATTGATCGAAAAGGGACGGGAAGCGCTTGCGGGCGCACGCGAAGCGGGGGACGGACAGGTTTACACCGTTTTCCTCTAAATCCAATACTGCAACAAAAACAGCGCCGCCATCCCCGCCAGGATGGTGACGAGCGTGTTCTTGCTGAACCACGCCGTCAGAATGGCAGCGAGGCCGGCAAGCAGGCGGGTGTTCGTCAGTGACACATCGAACGCGCCGCCGGAGAGAAACAACTCCGGGAAAATAATGGCAGACAGCACCGCCGGCGGGACGTAGTGCAGCGCCCGCCGCATCGTCTCCGGGACCTGGAACCTGCCAAACAGATAAATGAGCGAGAACCGCATCCCAAACGTGACCAGCCCGCCGAGGAGCATGACCAGCCAGATGTTCACCGTGCGCCTCCTTTGCGTGTTTCCTGCGTCTCCAGCGCCGTTCCCACGACAATGCCGGTCAGCGCGGCGAGAATCAAGCCAAGTTTGACCGGCAGGGCATGAGCAAGCAAAGCCACTGCGCCTGCTGAAAAAGCCGCCGCCACATACGGGCGTCCTTTGAGAACCGGCACCACCATGGCGATGAACGTTAACGGCAGGGCAAAATCCAGCGACCAGGAATCGGGAATGGCGGCGCCGAGGAAGATGCCCAGCGCCGTGCTTGCCTGCCACGTGGACCAGAGCGCCAGCCCCGCCCCCAGCAGAAACCAGTGACCGGACGGCTGGACGCCGTTGCGCTCATAGTGGAGGATGGTGGGAGCGTACGCTTCGTCGGTGAGCAGGTAGGCTAACAGCGTTTTCCAGCGCGTCGAAAGGGAGGCAAGGTAGGGGGCGAGCGAAGCGGAGTAGAGCATGTGCCGCAGGTTGACGACGGCAATCGTCAGCACAATGACCAGACCCGGCGCCGATTCATGAATCAACTGCGCCGCCACAAACTGCGAAGACCCCGCAAACACAATGGAAGACATCATCTGCGCGGCGGGTTTGGAAAGCCCCGCATTCAACGCCAGCGCGCCGTAAATCATGCCAAAGGGAAAGACGCCGATCAGGAGCGGGAGTTCGGCGCGCACGCCCGCCCAGAATTGCCCGGCTTTTTCATTGCTGGTTGTGAACATCCTCCAACTATATCATCCCAGCGGATGCCAGCGCAACGAAAGGTACATTGCCAGCAGAATCATGACCGCCGCAAAGGCGGTGAAGAACACGCCCACCTCAATCGTTTCGCGCGTGGCGACTACGAAGGAGGGCAGGTTTTGGAAGACGTCTTCCAGTTCGGTGGCGCTGGAGGCGAAGTAGTAAGAGCCGCCGGTGACATCGGCGATTTGCTTGAGGGTGGTTTCGTCAATTTGCAGGCGGAAGTCGCGGGAGCCGGTTTGCGGCTCGAACTGGAAGCCGCCCCCGCCAAAGAAGAACTGGTCAGAGTTGAAGTCGTCGCCGCAGTCCATGCGGGTGGTGTTGTTGAACGTGCCGTAGCCGATGGTGTAGATGCGGATGCCGCGCGCGGCGGCTTGGGCGGCGGCGGTAAGCGGCGGCGGACCGGCGTTGCTGGCGCCGTCGGTGAGGAGGACAATGATGTGGGGGGAAAGAGGCGCCTCGGACGGAGGCAGGTCCGAGGTCCCGCCGGAGGAGGCGGTGTTGCCGCTCGGCGCGATGCGGTTATCCACCTCGGCGATGGCGTCAATCGAGCGCAGGATGGCGCTTCCGATGGCGGTGCGGCGGGCGGTGGTCAGGTTTTCGATGGCGTCGGTGAGCGCTTGCGCGTCGGTGGTGGGCGGCTGGATGAGTTCGGCAAAGCCGGCAAACGCCACGATGCCAATCTGCCTGCCCGATTTGTGATTCTGGATGAACGCCTGGGCGGCGTCTTTGGCGGCTTCGAGACGGTTGGGGAGGATGTCGGTGGCGCACATACTGCGCGATACGTCCATGGCGAGGATGATGGTGGCTTTGTTGGAGGGGACAACCACTGTGGCAACCGGGCGCGCCAGTGCGAGGATGAGCGAGGCGAGCGCCAGCAGGAAGAGGGCAAAGGGCAGGTGACGCCGCCACCAGGTCTGGTGGGAGGCGGCTTCGCGGATGAGCGACAGGCTGGAATAGCGGACGGCGAAGCGCCGCCGTCTTCGCAGGGAGAGCAGGTACGCCGCGACGGCAAGAGGCAGGATCAACAGAAGAACCAGTAAGGGAGACCAGATGAAACTCATCGCTTCATACTCCTGCGGGCGCCAAAGTCACAGACTTTGAGTCCCGCCCAACGTGGGGAGACGTTGAGTTCGAAATCGTCATATCACCCGTCCAAACCAGGACATGGAAAGCGCGCCTGCGGCGAGAAAGACCAGCATGCTCAACCCTGCCAGCAGGGAGGTCAGTTCCAGTTTTTCGGGTTTGATGGAGAGAGTCGGTTCGAGGTCGTTGTAAATGCGGCGCAGACCGGCGCTGTCGCCGGCGAAGTAGTATTGCCCGCCGGAGGTTTGGGCAATTTGCATGAGGAGCGCTTCGTTCATTTGGGTGTGGATGGTCATACCTTCGACGCGGATGTCGGCGCCTTCGAGCGTACCCACGCCGATGGTGTAGATGCGCACGCCGAGGTCTACCGCCAGGTCGGTGATGGCGAGCGGGTCGGGCGGGTCGTTGTTTTCGCCATCGCTGAAGAGCAGGATGACCGCCGATGGATACCAGCCCTGCGGCGCGGTCAGCACGTCATCGGCGGTGGAAAGGCTGTTGGTGTTGACGAGGGGCGGGTCGCCGGCGTCCACCGCGATGGTGTTCAGCCCAACCAGGATGCCGTTGCCCAGCGAAGTGCCGCGGCGGGGGACGAGCCGTTCGATGGTTGCCAGAGTCCCCTCGCGGTTGGTGCCGGGCGGCTGGACGTTCAACCCGCCGTCGCTGAACGCCACCACACCGATGCGCACGTTGGCAGGCTGGTCGTTGACAAAATCCGCCGCAATGGCTTTCGCGGCTTCCATGCGGGTCGGGGCAATGTCATCCGCCGCCATACTGCCGGAAACGTCGAAAACGAGGATGACGGTCCCTTCGTAGCGCGGCAGGCTGACGGTCGCCTGAGGACGCGAAAGCGTAAAGATCAGGATGGTGACGCCCAGCAGAAAGACCATCGCCGGGATATGCCGACGCACGCCGCCTCGTTCGGACGGGAGGGCTGGTTCGCCGCCCGGGCTTTGCGCCACCCCAAAGCCCGACTTCGCCGCCTGCTCCCTCCGCCGCCGCTGAAGGACGAAATATATCAGCGCCAGCAGGGGCGGGAGCGCCAGCAACCCCAGCAGGGAAGACCAGAGGAACGTCATGCCTTCCTCTTCTCGCGGCGTTTTGCAAACCGCAGGATGGCGCGAATCAGGTCATCCTCCGTCGAGAGCGTCAGCATGTCCACGCCGGCGCGTTTGAAAGCGCGCGCCAGTTCCTCCTCGCGCCTCTGCACCCCTTCCAAGAATCGCCGGCGGAACTTCGCATCGTGCGTATCCACAAACAACTGCTCGCCCGTCTCGGCGTCTTCCATCACCACCATGCCCACGTCGGGCAGTTCCGCCTCGCGCGGGTCCATCAGGCGGATGGCGACCACCTCGTGTTTCTGCCCCAGCATGTTCAGCGGACGTTCCCAACCGGGCTCGCTCAGAAAATCGGAGATGACAAAAATCAGCGAACGCCGCTTGATGGCGTGCAATGCGCCCTCGAAGAACGGCGTGAGGTCGGTGGGCGGGACGCGGGAGAGGAGCGGCTGTTTGAGCAAATCGTTGATGAGACGCAGCACCTGCACCCTGCCGCCTCGCGCCGGGACCGTGTGCTGGATTCGGCTCCCAAACATCATCGCCCCGACGCGGTTGCCGTGCCGCGTCATCAGCCGCGCCAGCACCGCCACAAAGTCCACCAGCATACTGCGCTTTTGCACGCCTACCGTGCCGAAATCCACAGAGGGGCTCAAATCCAGCAAAAACCAGGCGGTGATTTCGCGGTCTTCGAGGTACTGGCGCACGTAGGGCGTGTTCATCCGCGCGGTGACGTTCCAGTCAATGTAGCGGATGTCGTCCTCGGGCTGATACTCGCGCAGGTCGGCAAAATCCACGCCGAAGCCGTAGAACAGCGAGCGGTAATCACCCTGCAGGAGACCATCCAACCGGCGGACGACGTGCCAGTCGAGGCGCAGGAGAATCTTCTCAGGCGTTTGCGCGGATGTCTGCATGTTCATGCAAAGGCACCACCGGAATGGGAATGCGTTCGAGAATGCGGTTGAGCAGGTCGTCTGCGCTGACGTTGTCGGAGAGGGCTTCGTAGGTCAGCACGAGGCGGTGGCGCATCACATCGAGCGCCATATCGAGCACATCCTGCGGGAGGGCGTAGTTGCGTCCGCGCACGAAGGCGAGCGCCCGCCCGGTCAGAATCAGGTTGATGGAGGCGCGCGGGCTGGCGCCAAACAGGATGTAGCGCTGAAGTTCCGGCAGCCCCACTTCCTTTGGGCTGCGGGTGGCAGTCACCATGCGGACGGCAAATTCCATGAGCGCCGGGTCCACATACACCTTATCGGCTTGCTTTTGCAGTTCGAGCAGCTGTTCGATGGTGAGAATTTTTTGAACCGCCTGCAGCGCGCCGGTCATGCGCTCAACGATGACGAACTCCTCGGTGGGCGAGGGGTAGCCAATCAACACTTTGAGCATGAAGCGGTCCACCTGCGCTTCGGGCAGGGCGTAGGTACCCTCGGTTTCGATGGGATTCTGCGTTGCCAGCACCAGGAAGGGATTCGGCACTTTGAACGTCTCGCGCCCAATAGTCACCTGACGTTCCTGCATCACCTCCAGCAGGGCGCTTTGCACCTTGGCGGGAGCGCGGTTAATTTCATCTGCCAGCAGGAGGTTGGTGAAGACGGGTCCGAGCGAGGTTTCGAATTTACCGGCTTTCTGGTTGTAGATGCGCGTCCCGATCAGGTCGGCAGGCACGAGGTCTGGCGTGAACTGGATGCGTTTGAATTCTCCGCCGACGGCTTCGGCGAGCGTCTTGATTGCCATCGTCTTGGCGAGACCGGGCACACCTTCCACCAGGATATGCCCGCGCGCCAACAGGGCGACGATCATCCGTTCGAGCATGTGATCCTGCCCGACGATGACTTTCTTCACCTCATACAACACCTGCTCCATCGGCGTTCGATTTTCAGAATTTTTTTGCACCATTCATCATCTCCTTTGGGATAAGGTCACAGACAGGTCAATACGGCGGACTGCCCCTGCCGCCGGAGGTCGCGCTGGTAATCGGCACAGCAAACCCGATGCCCGCAAAGAAGTTGCCGCCGGGGTTGACCAGCCCGGTCACAATGCCAATCACGCGTCCGTTGCGATCCAACAGCGGACCGCCCGAGTTGCCCGGGTTCGCCGCCGCATCGAATTGAATCAAACCTTCCAGAACGGTATCCGCGCCAAGCGGTTGGAACGAGCGCCCAAACCCCGAAATCACCCCCGCGCTCATGGAACTGTACAAACCGAAGGGATTGCCGACCACATACACATCATCCCCTACCTGCATGGTGGACGGGTTTCCCAACACAGCCGGCACAATCAACGGCGGAGAATTAAAGGCGCGTAAAATCGCCAGGTCCTGCTCGGGCATCTCGGCAAGCACAAATGCGCCCGAAGTCAAGCCATCGGCAAACGTCACCTGAATATCCCTCGCCCCCCGCACCACATGAAAACTCGTCACGATGTCTGCGCTGTCATTGATGATCACCCCCGTGCCAAGCCCTTTTTCCCGTTTCCCATCCTCATCCGCCGCTTCCACCTGAATGAACACAATCGAAGGCTGAATAATCTGATACACCCGTCTGGCATCTGGCGGGCGCGGCGTGGCAGACGCCATCGCGCTGGCAACCGCCTCGTTCACCTCGCGCACCGTCAACTGCTCCGACGCAAAAAGCGCCCGGTAGGCAATCAGCGCCAGCAATGCCGCCGCCACCCCCGAAGCAAACGGAACCACCCCCCGCACACGTTCACGCCAATTCCGAAGCCTTGCAAAGAAGGACTCTCTCATCGCCTCTGACTGCCTGATTATACATGCGGACGAGACCACCTCCCCAATGCTTACCTGACGATTTCCCTACGCGTCCCGCCGCCCTGCAGCCTGTTTCGCCCCATTGAACCTTATCTACCCTTCAGCATTTCCACCAGCGCCCGCAGCCCCAGCGTGTACGACCTCCACCCGAACCCCGTGATCTTCCCTGCACAAACAGCCGAAATCATCGAAACATGGCGGAACTCCTCGCGCGCGTACACATTCGAGAGATGCACCTCCACCACCGGGATTTGAAGCGCGGCAACCGCGTCGCGCAGGGCGACCGAGGTGTGGGTGTACCCGCCGGGGTTGAAGACCACGCCGTCCGCCCAGGTACGCGCCTCTTGCAGGGCGTCAATCAACGCGCCTTCATGATTCGATTGCAGGCAGGTCACTTCCGCACCCAGTTCCTTCCCCAAGGTAATCAACGTCTCGTTGATGTCGTTCAGCGTCAGCGAGCCGTAGATTTCCGGCTCCCGCGTGCCGAGCAGGTTGAGGTTAGGTCCGTGTAAGACGAGTATTTTCATAAATTCTCCTTGCAGATGGTAATTGGAAGATTGGTAATTGGTAACTGGAGATTGGTAATTACCAGTTGCTCTGTTGCAAGGATGTGTTTTGAAGCGTACTGGGCGTTCTCTAACGCCCAAAGTTGCGCTAGAGAGCGCAAAATACGCAAGATTTTTGAATGATTG
>JABRVZ010000004.1:0-24947 GCA_039961775.1 Chloroflexota bacterium | reverse complement strand
CCCACTCTCACCCGCACCCCCCGCCCAACCATCACCCTCGAAACGCTTCCTCCCATCCTGAACACTCCTTCGCCCATCATCTTTCAGGTTGTCCAGCGTTCCACCAATCAACTGGTATGGGGAGGAGATTGCCAGGGCGAGCGCTCGATTCTGTTTACCGCCTCCGTCAACCGCGTGCGGCGGCTCAAGTATGTGCTTCTCTTCTTCCGCCTGCAGGATAAATACAGCGGGCGCGGCACCGACTGGGGCGGCGGCGCCATCATGAAAGACAACGACCAGGGCATTTACTTCTACAAACTCGAACTCGACCAGATTCAGGATTACGACCAGTTCCAGGATGCCTGGCTTCAATATCAGTTGGTCGCCTCCACCGCCGGGCTGACCGTGTTGGGACGCACCGTGGTGGACCGCACCAGCGTCTCCGTCACGCATTGCAGCGCCTTGCCATGACAGGACCCGCCATGAAAAAGACCCTTCCCTTCCTTCTGCTGATTGTCCTCCTTGCCGGCTGTTCCGGCTTTCAACTCTCGGATCTCACTCAACTTCTGGCGACGCCCACCCCCACCATCCCTGCCGATACCCCCACGCCTCAACCGACCGTCACCCTGATTCCCACCGTTGACTTTTTCGCCGTCCCCACCGTCACGCCGGTCACCTTCACCCCCGGCAGCGAACCGTTCGCCACGCCGGAACTTCCTCCCACCCAAACGCTGGTTCCCCTGCCCACTTTCTCCGAAGAATTCATCAACGACATGAGCAAAATCACCTTCTTCGAGCAGAACGTCGGCTTCAGGGGCATCTTGTTTTCCGCGTCCACCCTCTATTGGGGCGAGGGCGCCTGCACCACCCGCAGCATCAAAATGACCGTCTTCGTCGAAGACCCCGCCCGCACCGACCGCGTTTACATGTTCCTGCGCCTGCGCGACAAACAAAACACCCTCAACGTCAGCGAATGGAGCGCCGGCGCCCAGATGATCAAACTGGAAGACGGCACCTTCAACTACAACATCGAACCCCGCCACCTGCGCCGTTACTTCTACTACAAAAACGCCTGGATCGAATACCAGTTCGTCTCGGTCAACGAGAAAAACGAAATCCTCGGACGCACCCAACTCTACGACCGCATCCTCTCCCTCGCCAAATGCGGACTGTGACCTTCCCGCCCGAACTCCTCGCGCTTCTTCTTCGGACCTCGAACCTTGCCGCGCTGACCGGAGCCGGAATCTCCCAGGAAAGCGGACTCCGCACCTTCCGCGACGCGCAAAGCGGTCTGTGGGCGCAATACCGCCCCGAAAACCTTGCCTCCCCCGAAGCCTTTGCCCGCGACCCCAAACTCGTCTGGGACTGGTATGCCTGGCGGCGCGAAGCCGTCAAAGCCGTGCGCCCCAACCCCGGCCATTACGCCCTGGTGGAAATCGAAAAGCGCATCCCCCATTTCACCCTCATCACCCAAAACGTGGACGGTCTGCACCGTATGGCAGGAAGCCGTAACCTGCTCGAACTGCACGGAGACATCCAGCGGGTGCGCTGTTCGGAGTGTTATGCCTTCGCCGAAACCTGGGGCGACGACAGCGAGTCCGTGCCGAGGTGTGAGGTCTGCGGCGGGCTGCTCCGCCCGCATGTCGTCTGGTTTGGAGAGGCGCTTCCGCGCGATGCGCTCGAAGCGGCGGTGGAGGCGGCGCGGACGTGCGAGGTCTTCTTTTCCATCGGCACGTCGGGAGTTGTCCAGCCTGCCGCGTCGCTGGCGTATGCCGCCCGCAAGCGCGGCGCCGTCGTCGTCGAGGTCAACCTCGAGCCAACGCCGCTCACGCCCAAAGCCGATTACTTCTTGCAGGGCAAATCGGGGGAGATTTTGCCCGCCCTGGTCAAAGTCGTGTGGGGATGAAGTACCGCAAGATTAATCTTGCGCTACGCAACTGATTTCATCATAACACCGCTGCGCGGCGGGATGGTGAACCACAAACGTCCCTCCCGAATGGAAATATCGGACGCCTCGCCGAACACAGGCTTGGGGACCTTTCCCGCCTCATACGTGACGTGGATCTGCTGAGGCGTTTCGGACACATTCAACCCCACGACGAACGTTTTCCCCTCGAGCGAGCGCGAGAAGGCGTAGGTTCCGTTCGCCGACCACAGGCGTTTGTAGTCGCCGCGCCGCAGGGCGGGATTTTTCTTCCGCAGGGCGATGAGTTCTTTGAGGTAGCCGCGCAGGTTGTGATCCCATTTGCTCTCCTCCCAGGGGAAGGAACGGCGGCAATCGGGGTCGTGTTCGCCTTCCATGCCGATTTCGTCGCCGTAGTAGATGCACGGCGCGCCGGGATAGGCAAACAGGAACAACCACGCCAGTTTGAGCGACGCCTTATCCCCGCGCACGCAGGAGAGGAAGCGCGGCGTATCGTGGCTGTCGAGCAGGTTCAACTGGGCGTAGGTGATGTCCTTTTTGTAAAGCCCCAGGTTGTGGTCAATGCGGTTGGCGAACTCGTGCGCGTCAATGGAATGATGGATGCCGTGATAGTTGGCTTGCTGGTGCAGCACCTTCAAGTCGAGGTTGCCGTTCGAGAAGAAGGCAATGACCGGCTTGGTCACGTCGTAGTTCATGATGGCGTCGAACTGGTCGCCCTGCAGCCAGCGCTGCGACTCGTGCCAGATTTCGCCGACGATGTACGCCTCGGGGTTGATTTTTCGTACGCGGCGGCGGAACTCCTGCCAGAACGAGTCGTCGTCAATTTCGGTCGGCACGTCCAGCCGCCAGCCGTCCGCGCCGAACTTAATCCAGTATTCGGCGACGCCAAAGAGAAATTCGCGCACGGCGGGGGTGTTCGTGTTGAACTTGGGCAGGGCGGGCAAATTCCACCATGCGCCGTAGCCGATGGCGCTCAGGCTGGGCTCGCCGTGACTCAACGCCCTCTGCTCCTGCGGACCGGGGTAGGCGCCCCAGTGTTTCTTGCGGGTCAGGCGGTCGGGGTCGAAGTGGAACCAGTCGCGGTAGGGCGAGCCGTCGCCGCACTCCAGCACGTGATGAAACTGCCAGAAGCCGCGCGAAGCGTGATTGAAGACCCCGTCCAGCACGATGCGGATGTCCCTCTTGTGTGCCTTGTCCAGCAGGTAGCGGAAGGCGTCGTTTCCGCCGAGGAGGGGGTCCACCTCGTAATAATCGTAGGCGTGGTAGCGGTGATTCGAAGCGGAGGCAAAGATCGGGTTCAGATAAAGAGCCGTGATTCCCAAATCCTTGAGGTAGTCGAGACGGTCGGCGATTCCGTACAGGTCGCCGCCCTTGAAGCCGTGCGGGGTGGGGGGCGAGTCCCAGGGTTCGAAGGGCAGGTTGCGGGCGGGGTTGCGCTCGCTTTTGGCAAAACGGTCGGGGAAGATTTGGTAGAAGACGGCGTCCTGTACCCAGTCTGGTGCGGTGTTGGTCATGGAGTAACCTCGATTTTGGAATGGATGGTGATTCTATCCTGTTTCGATGAAGTTGACAGGCGTTGTAACCTGCGATTAGCCGACGATCATCCCGCTGAACGGCGGAAGGAAGAACCGCTTCCGACTCCCCTCAGCCTGAATCCTGCAATTGGAATTTGTCGCCAACCGGATGCTCCACTCTGCCGCCTCCACCTCGAACTCCGCCGCCTTCTCTGAGATGTTCAGCGCGCACAGGAGACTTCCGTTCCCGTCTGCGCGGCGGTAGACGAGGACTTCCTCGGCGGCGAGGACGGTTTCGCGCCTCCCATGCCTCAAGGATGATTCATCTTTTCGGATTTGGATGAGTTGACGGTAGAACTCGAACAGGTCTCTGTCCTGGTCGCCGCCCCAGAGCATGGGCATACGCGCCTCCTCGTGGATGGCGCGTCCGTGCTGCATCACGTCGGCGGGCTGGGAGAGTCCCACCTCGGTGCCGTAGTAGATGATGGGCGCGCCCGCCAGCGTGAACTGGCACATCGCTGCCAGTTTGAGTTTCTGCGTGTCGTTGTGCGCCACCCACAGGAAGCGGTTCATGTCGTGGTTGTCGAGGAAGGACGGGCGCGAGAAGGTTGCGGGGAAGTATGCCTCGTGGCGCTCGAGGAAATCGGCGAATTGTTTTGCGCCCCACTTGCCGAAGGCGAAGGTCTTACGCAGGGCTTCGAGGAGCATGAAGTCGAGCGCGCCGTCCATGCCGCCCTCGAAGGCGAGTTGCGAGTCGGGCGGGTCCACGGCTTCGCCGAAGGTCCACGAATCAGGTTTGGAGGTCCGGGTAACGCGGCGGAAGTCCGCGTAGAAATCGGGGGTGGGACCGATGCAGTAGTCCACGCGGAAGCCGTCCACGCCGAAGTCCAGCCAGTATTTGGCGGCATCCAGCACGTGCTGACGGGCGGGCGGGTAACGCAGGTTGATTTGCGGCAGGGTCTTCACGCCGAAGAAGGTTTTGTACTTTTCGGGGTACTGCTCGAAGGTGTACCACTTGACGTAGGGACTGTTCGGGTCGCGCTGCGCTTCGAGGAAGGTTGGATGCTGGTTCGACCAGTGGTTGGGGACGAAGTCCATGAGCAGGCGGATGCCGCGCGCGTGCGCTCCCTCGATGAGCGCTTTGAAGTCGTCCTTTGTGCCGAGGCGGGGATTGATTTCAAAAAAGTCTGTCGCGTCGTAGCCGTGGTAACTGGGGCTGGGGAAAATGGGGGTGAGCCACAGGCAGTTGACGCCGAGTTCGGCGAGGTAGTCGAGTTTTTCGGTGATGCCGCGCAGGGTGCCGTTGCATTTGAGCGAGGGCTTGGGCTCGATGGAGGGGAAGTCGGCGGCGGGGGAGAAGAAGCGGTCGGCGAAGATCTGGTAGATGACGGCGTCCTTTGTCCAGGCGGGGGGCGGGTCGTCGTCCACGTAGAAGGCGTAGTACGCGCCGTTGTCGGCGAGGGTTTCGCCGCCGTTTCCGCCCGCCGCCACGCGGTAGCGGACAACTGTCCCCGCTTCTTGTGCGGGAATCTCGCCGCGAAACGTGCGGACGTAGCCCCACAGGAAGGTGTTCCATTCGGAGGCGATGGGTTCGAGCGGTGTGGCGAAGCCGTTGGAGGCGCGTCCGTTTGCGCCGGCGGGGTCGGTACCGTCGTTCGTCCAGTAGACCCAGGCGCGGGAGTGAGGGTGGTCAGGTCCGAGGGTGAGAAAGATTTGGGTGGGCTGACCAGGTAACGGGTCGCGCGGGATGCGTTTTTGGGCGTGGGTGACGCCGCCGAGGATGTCTTGCAGGTGTCTGAGGCGGGAGTCGTCGGTGGCAAGGGTTCCGAAGATGAAGTCTTCCATGAGGTGTCCTTAAATCTTTGTGTAGTTTTCTTGTGGTGTGGTTTTCTTTTTGTGTAGTAGGCGCTCTCTAGCGCAAAGCGGCGTTAGAGAACGCCGAGTACACGAAGCGGAAAACCGAGTACGCGAAGCGGAACGCCGAGTACGCTATGGAGTGAGTTGAATGACGAAGATGCTGTACGGCGGGAGTTCGGCGAAGGGGACGTAGCCGTCGAAGCCGCCTTTGTCGTTGGCGGTGAGCGGGGCGGGCGTGGAGGCGTCGAGCAGGGAGGCGGCGGTGTATTGACCCGCGAGCGGACCGCTGGAGAGGTCGAGTTTGTACTCGCTCAGCGGCGCGCTGCCGATGTGGATGAGGACGAGGAGCGTTTCGTTGCCGCTGGCGCGCAGGTAGGCGAGGATTTTGTTGGAGGTGGACTCTGCCACATAAGTCTTGCCGACGCGCAGGGCAGGGTGGGCGTTGCGGAGTTGGATGAGCGTTCGATAATGTTCGAGCAGGGAGCCGTCTGCGCCTTGCTGAGCCGCGACGTTGACGAAGGGGAAGTCCGCGTTGACGCGCTGCCAGGGTCTGCCGCTGGTGAAGCCGGCGTTGGGCGAGGCATCCCATTGCATGGGGGTGCGGATGAGTTCGTCGGGCTTGGTGCCGCTCATGCCAATCTCTTCGCCGTAGTAGATGAACGGGATGCCCGGCGCGGTGAGCAAAATGCCCGCGGCAAGTTTGGCGCGCTGTTCTTTATCGGCGCCCATTTGGTTCATGACGCGCGGCATGTCGTGGTTGGTGATGAAGTTGGCGTTGTCCTGGTCGGGGAAGTCGCGGAGGGTGGTCTGCAGGATGAAGCGCAGGCTGGAGACGTTCCCTTCGTTGAGTTTGAGCATCGCGGCGGAGAGGTCGAAGTTGAAGGCGGAGTCGAGTTCGCGGTCGGTATCGGTGTATTTTTTGACGTTGCCGTTGTCTGTCCACGCTTCGCCGACGGAGAACGCCTGCGGGTTGAGACTGCGATAGTACTGTCCCCATTCTTCGAGGAAGGCGTGATTCGCCTTTGAGTCAGCCAGTTGGTCGCCTTCGACGAGGTAGCGCACGGCGTCGAGACGGAAGCCGTCCACGCCGACCTCCTGGAGCCAGAAGGCGGTGATTTTCTTCATCTCTTCGCGCACGGCGGGGTTTTCGTAGTTCAGGTCGGGCATCTGGTCCCAAAAGATGGCGTAGTAGTACAGTCCGTTGGTGGCGCGGTGCCAGGCTTTGGCGCCCCAGGGTCCGGGCACGCCGGGGTCGGTCTCGCTCCAGACGTACCAGTCATGGTAGGGACTATCCGGCTTGAGCGCCTGCTGAAACCAGGGATGTCTGGTCGAAGTGTGGTTCATCACAAAGTCAATGATGATTTTGATGCCGCGCTTGTGCGCCTCGTCGAGCAGGCGTTTGAAATCGTCCATCGTGCCGTAGTCGGGGTTGACGGCGTAGTAGTCGGTCACGTCGTAGCCGTGATAGGAGGGAGACGGGTTGATGGGCATGAGCCAGATGCCGCGAATGCCCAACCCCTCAAGGTAATCCAGTTTCGCTGTGATGCCGTTGAAGTCGCCGATACCGTCGCCGTCGCTGTCGTAGAACGAGCGGACAAAAATCTCATAGAAGACCGAATCGTTCCACCAGCGGAAGCCGTCTGTGCCGGCGTAGGGGTCGGGCGTGGGGGTCAGGGTCGGCGGAGGGACGGTCGGAGGCGGAGTCGGCGAGGCGCAGCCCATCAAGAGGGCGATGGAAAGGAGGCATGGGACAAGTCTGGATAAAATCTTCACTTTGGGGAAGCCTTTTCTGCAGTCAAGCCATCCGCTTCAAACCTACGGGACGGCTGATACTGCTTCGATATTCTGGATATTCCCCCCAACGGGCAGCCCGCTGGGGACGGAGGCGGGGATGGTGTGGCTGAGGTCGAGGGCGGAGGGGGAGGTGAGCGATTCGAGGAAGGCGAGCAGCAGGCGCATTTCCTCGTCCGTCAGTTGGACGCCCTCGCTGGGGTTCTTCGGGGTGTACCATTTCAGGATGGCGGCGAGGGTTTCGGGTTGGTCCTGGCAGGTGTCTTTGAGCAGTTCACTCAACTGACCGGGGTCGTAGTTTTGCAGGCTGGTCTTCGGGTCGAGGTGGTGGCGGACAGCCGCCTCGAGCGTGGTGAACGCGCCGTTGTGCATCCAGGGTCCCGTGATGGCGACGTTGCGAAGCGGCGGCGTGCGAAAGGCGAAACGGTCGCAGTCGTTGCCGGTTTCGCGGGCGCGCCCGAGGTCGAAGGGTTGTTCGCGTCCCTTGCCATCGCCGATTTGCGGCACGGCGAGGTTATAGAATTTCTGGTCGGTGAGCAGACCGCTGGAGTGACAGGCGGCACAGCCCGCTTTGCCGTAGAAGAGGAGCGCGCCCCGTTTGGCATCGTCCGAAAGGGCGGATTTGTCGCCGCGAAGGTAGCGGTCGAAGGGGGCGTCTTCGAAGGTGAAGACGGCAATCTCGTATGCCGCCATGGCGTTGGCGGCGTGCTGGAAGCCGAGTTGGTCGAGCGGGAGTTCGGGGTAGGCGGTGCGGAACAAGTCCACGTAGCCGGGGATCGCCAGCAGGCGCGCCATCAGCGCCTCCCAGACGGGGACGGATTTGTAGTCCACGATGACGGCGAGTTCGTTGGGCTGACCGAAGATGTCCACGTCGCCGCGGTAGCCGCGCATCTCGTCGCGCGAGAGGACGGGGAACATGGCTTGCGCGGCAAGCAGGCTGTCGAGTCCGTCGGGGAGGCGGTCGGAGGCTGGGGTGTGGAAGCCGGCTTCAGGTCCACGCGAGACGCGCCCGTCCCAGAAGAGGGTCGTCCATTCGGCGTATCCAAGGTTGTAGAGCGGGGTGGCGTTGCGCGGGACGAGTTCGCGGGCTTTGCCGAAGCGCCGCTGCTGCCCAAGCCCAAATCCGCTGGTGCCGATGGAGACGGAGAGGTTGTCGCCCGTGCCGAGGCTGGGGTGGTGGCAGGTGGCGCAGGAGGTGTCGCGGTTGCCGCTCAGGATGGGGTCCCAGAAGAGCGCTTCGCCGAGTTTGACGAGTTCGGGCGAAGGCGGCGGGGGATTGGTCGGCGGTTTGACGCCTGCCTCGTCCATCAGGCGGGCGAGTTGGGCGTCGGGGTTGCTGGTGAGTGGTAATTGGAAATTGGTGAGCGTGCGGAGGTAAGCGAGGAACGAGGGTTTGCCGGGTTTGACAACGGGGGTTGTGGGCAGGGGTTGTAAGGCGGTTTCGCCGTAGCGGATTTGATAACGCCGGTCGGCTTTGACGTTTGGGATGACCTGTTCGACGCTGTTGCTCCAGCGGATGCGGACTTCTGCGCTTCGCTCTCCGCCGAGACCGAAATACTGGACGAGGTCGTTGCCTGCCATGACGCTGGAGCCGAGGATGACTTCCTGCATTTGGGTGACGCCGCCCGCCGTGACATAGACGCGCGCGCCGACCGCGTCGCGGTTGACGGGTCCCGCGCCGATGAGTTGGATGGCGAGCCAGTGGTTGTTGGAGGTTTGCCCCTGCTGGTTTTTGTAGAGGCGGTAGCCTTCGTCGAGGTTGCCGACGACGAGGTCCACCCAGCCGTCGTGGTCGTAGTCGGCGTAAGCAACGCCGATGCTCATGCGGACGTCGGTTGCTTCGTTGTGGCAGGCGACGGGGGTAAAGGTGCCGTCGGCGTTGTTGCGGAAGAGTTGGTTTGCGCCGATGTCTTTGTGGTCGGCGGTGTCGGCGATGGCGAGATAGAGGTCGCGCCAGCCGTCGTTATCGTAGTCGAGGAAGACCGCGCCCCAGCCGATGCCGGTGGGGAAATCCACGCCCGCCTCTTTGGCGACGTTGACAAATGTGCCGCCGCCCTGGTTCTGCAGCAACTCCATGGGACCGACGTTGGAGTAATAGTAATCCATGTCGCCGTCGTTGTCGTAATCGCCGGCGGCAAGCCCCATGCCGAAGACTTTGGAATCGGCGTTTGCCTCTTTGGCGACTTGCGTGAAGCACCAGCCGTTACAGCCGGCGCCGTCGTTGCGCCAGAGTTTGTTTCCGATGGGGTTGATGAATTCGTCGTTGACGAGGTAGAGGTCGAGGTCGCCGTCGTTGTCGTAGTCGGTGAAGTTGGCGATGAAGCCCGCGCCGGTCACGCCGCCTTTGAGCAGTTCGGTGACTTCGGTAAATGTCCCGTCGCCGTTGTTGTGGTAGAGGCGGTCAGGCTCGCCGTCGAACTGGCGTCCGCATTTGGGGTAGCAGGACCAGTTGGCGATGTACAGGTCGAGGAAGCCGTCGTTGTCGTAGTCGCCCCACGAGGCGGATTTGCTGTTGCGGTCGTCCACGATGCCCGTCTGCCGGCTGACATCCACGAAGCCTTTGCCGCCCTCGTTGTGGAAGAGGTGATCCTGCCCCCAGTTGACGACAAGCAGGTCTTTCCAGCCGTCGTTGTCGTAGTCTGCAAACGTTGCGCCCTGCGAGTAGGTGTTCGGGATGGCAACCTGGTCGGCGAGAGGCGAAACGCTGAAGGTCCCGTTGCCGTTGTTGCGATAGAGCGTGTTCGGTCCGATGGGGTCGGTCACGTACAGGTCAATCCAGCCGTCGTTGTCGTAGTCGCCCCAGGCGATGCCTGCGGACATTTCGATGCCTGCAACGCGGTTGTTTACGACGCCCGCCTGACGGCTGACATCCGCAAAGACGGGCGGTTCTTCGATGGGATGTTGGGTTGAATAGCGAAGATAGCCCTGTGCAAGCAACAGGGCTATCGAAATCATCGCCAGGATGGAAATGGCGAAGAAGCGGCGCATTCTATCCTTTGACCGCGCCTTGTGTCAGCCCGCCGACGATCTGGTCCTGCAGGGCGAGGTAGATGATCATGATGGGCAGGGCGCCGATCAACGCGCCGGCGGCGAAGACGCCCCACTTCTGGTCGAATTGACCTGCGGTGAAGATCTGCAGACCGACCATCAGGGTGTATTGGTTGACGTCGTTGAGCAGGATGCGGGCGAGGACGAAGTCGCCGTAGGTGCCGATGAACGAGAGAATGCCGATGACCACCAGAATGGGGCGCAGAAGCGGAAGGATGAGATTCCAGAAGATTTGCCAGTGGGAGGCGCCGTCCACCATGCCGGATTCGTCAATGTCGCGCGGAATGGTGTCGAGGAAACCCTTCATCAGCCAGATGTTCATGCCCATCGAGCCGCCCAGGTAAACCATGATGAGACCGGCGTGGGTGTTCAATCCCAACCTGGGGATGATTTCCCCGAACTGGAAGATGAGCACGTAAATCGCCACCAGCGCCAGCAGGTTGGGGAAGACCTGAATGAGCAGGATGCCCTTGAGCATGGTGACGCGTCCCTTGAAGCGCATGCGCGAGAAGGCGTACGCCGCCATGGTGGTGATTGTCAGACTGAGGATGGTGGAGATGCCGGAGACTTTCACCGAGTTCAGGATCCACTTTTGGAAGACCAGGTCGCCGAACTTGTAGCCGGTGGGGTCTTTGCCGAACAGTCTCAGGTAGTTTTGCAGGCTGGCGTTTTGAGGGATGATGGATTTTTGGGTGGCAAGCGACTGCGACGGGTCGAACGAGGCGGAGACGATCCACAACACGGGAAAGATGGAAAAGGCAATCAGGATCGCCGCAATGACCAGACGTACGACAATGCTGAAGCGCTTTTGGAATCTCTGCGAAGAGCGCAGAGCGCCGAGGGTTTTGGAAAGGTTAGACATTTTCGCTTGCCTCCTCCCACATGTTGGTGAAACGGTATTGGAACAGGGTGATGGCGCCTACGATGAAGAACACCACGATGGAGATGGCAGACGCCAAGCCGTATTGCACGCCGCGCCCGCCGCTTTCGAACGCCAGTTTATAGACGTAACTGATGAGGATGTCGGTGTAACCGGCCTGTGTGGCGGCGCCCGGAATCGGAGGTCCGCCCGCGATGAACAGGTAGATGAGATTGAAGTTGTTGAAGTTGAAAACGTAGGAGGCGATGAGCAGGGGACCGACGGCGATCAACAGCAGGGGTAGGGTGATGTGCCTGAATCTCTGCCAGCTGGTTGCGCCGTCAATCATCGCCGCCTCGTAAATGTCCGACGGGATGGATTGCAGCGCGCCGCTGCTGATCAGCATCATGTAGGGGTATCCCAGCCACAGGTTCACAAGCAAGATGGCAACCTGCGCCCAGAAGGGTTCCGTCGTCCAGCGCGGGGCGACGCCGAACCAATCTTTGAGCCAGTAGTTGATGATGCCGAACTCCGAGTTCAGCAGACCGCGCCAGATGATGATGCTGATCAAGCCGGGGATGGTGTAGGGAATGATGAGGAGGGAACGAATCAACTTCTTGAGCGGGAAGTCTGGGTCGTTGAACATGATGGCGATGGCAAGCCCCAGCGCAAAGGTCGAAAGGACGCTGACCGTCGGGAAGATGAAGTTCCAGCTGATGATTTGCACCAGAGGTCCGCGCAAAGCTGGGCTGGTGAGAAAATCTTTGAAGTTCTTCAGTCCCACCACTGTGCGGAAACCGGGCGAGATGGTCTTGCCGCTGCGGGAAGTGAACGTACCATCCACGTTGTAGTAGATTTCGCCGTTGGATTGATCCACCACCGTGTCGGTCGCTTCGTCGTATTTGAAGCGGATTTGCAGTTCGGCGGCTTCGCTTGGGTTGCGAATCTGGATGACCTGATCGCCCTCCAAGCCAAACTTGATATTGGGCAGGTTTTTATCCGAAGCGGCAAGCAGGGTATTGAGGCGCTGATAGCCCTCGATGGAAACGGGAATGCCCTTGCTGTCCGCTTCGCCGATGCCGGGGTCGCCGGGTTTGGCGGAAACAATCTCCTCGCCGGGCTTCGCCAGGAAGGTCTCGCCTTCGGGGCTGATCAGCCAGAGGGCATACTCGCCCGCCTCGTTGCGGTAGGCTGTCCACGAATACGATTTGCCGCCTTCGGGCAGAAAGACCTGCTTCTCGATGAGCGGGATTGCCTGTTCCTTGGTGAGCAGGTGACCGTCGCCGTAGTTGGTGAACGCCACATACACCGTAAAGATGATGGGGTAGATGGTAAACAAAATCAGGAAGCCCAGCCCCAAAGCCATCCAGCGCAGGGGGTATGCCTGCGGAAGCAGGAAGATGACGTTGAACATGACGGCAATGACGCCGATGACGACAGCCAGTTGATCGAAACCTTTGGAGACGGCGTTTTGGATGAACCAGACGGCTCCGGCGTCGAACAGGATGAGCAGGACGATGCGGGTCAATTTGGACAGAAAGGATTCTTCGGTCACCCCTGACCTTTTCTTTGGCTTTGCCGGCATGGCTTGACTCATGAGGACCTCCTTGTGCGTTTGTGTAAAAGTGGCGCGAGATTAATCTCGCGGTACTTTTATACAACGTTTGGCATGTTACCCTTGTGCAACGTGGAACGCGGCGGATAACGAAAAGGGCTGAGAGACAGGACCCTGTCCCTCAGCCCATACAGACTTACTTGACGATGATCTCGAGCAGTTTGGTTTCGGGGTTGAAGACGAATTCCACAGTGCCGTCAGCGGGGAGCGAGAACTTGTAGTTGTCGCCGTTTTCCTTGCCGTCCACACCGTAGTTGAGCGTCCAGCCGCCGTCGAGAGCAACCTTGGCTTCGTAGTCGCCAGCCTTCAGGCTGAACGGACCGCTGCGATACAAACCGTCATCACCCTTGGTCATGAAGGTGGCTTCACAGTCCGGCTGCCAGGCGCCGGGGCATCCAGCCTGATCCTGATAGGAACCGGGGACGTTGATCATGCCGGCGAACTTGTTGGCGATGATGGCGCGGATCTTGGCGGCGCCTTCCTTCATGGCGGTCTCAGCGTCCTGTTTGCCGTCGCGGGCGAGGACGACCGAGTCGTTCCAGTTGCCCCACACCGAACCCATGGCGGGGATGGCGGGCATCATGGTGGCGTTTTTGCCAGCCTCAGCGAACGCCTTGAGGTCGGGGTCTTCCACCTTTTCCAGAGCGGGCAGGTAGGCGGGCGGGCGCTGACCGACTTCGTACAGTTTGAGCATCACGTCTTCGGTGGCGATGAATTCATTCAGGAACGCCTGGGCGAGCAGAACGTTTTCACTCTGGGCGTTGATAAAGAAGCCCTGCGTGCCGGCGAACGGATAACCGCCGCTGGGGAAGTTGGTAATCGCGTAGGGAACGCCCGATTCGCGGATGCGGCTCAATGCCCACGGTCCAGCCATGATGAACGGGGCTTTGCCGGTCTCGAACAGGGCGTGGTTGTTCGCCCAGTCCCAGTCGGCGGGCAGGTCGCCATTGGCAACGCCGTCAGCCAGCCACTTGACGCCTTCGATCATGCCGGGGCTGTCCACGCCGAGGTCGTCGGGGTTCCAGTCGCCGTTGGGAAGTTTGCCGAAGATGTAGCCGCCGAAGGAAGTGAAGATCGGGTACACGTCGTAGGTGGTGCCGGTGATCGCCATC
Organism: Chloroflexota bacterium; assembly: GCA_039961775.1. GTDB lineage: Bacteria > Chloroflexota > Anaerolineae > Anaerolineales > Villigracilaceae > Defluviilinea. The sequence goes on along the minus strand of JABRVZ010000004.1, from coordinate 11,248 downwards.
ACGTAGTCCACTTTGCCTTCCGCCTTGAGGGCGCGACCGATGGTGAGGACTTCATCCCAGGTGGTGGGAGGAGTCGGAACCAGGTCTTTGTTGTAGAAGAAAGCCAGGTTTTCGGTGGCGTAGGGCATGCAGTACAGTTTGCCGTCGAAGGTGCAGGCTTGCAGCGCCACAGGGGCAAAGTCGGCGGCTTTGTCGCCGAGGTCCACTTCAGCGAGCAGACCGTTGGCAACGAGGGTGCCAGCCTGGTCGTGAGGAATCACGATGATATCGGGACCTTCGCCCAGGGGGGCTGCGACCTGGAAGTCATCGCGGATGGCAGACTTCAGTTCGACGACGAGTTCGAGGTTATAGGCGGCGAGCACTTCGTCAGCCAGATCCTGAAGGATCGGGGCGCGGGTGTCGTCAGCCCAGATGCGCAGGGTGCCGGCAGGCGCCTGAGTGGCAGGTTCGGCAGTGGGAGCGGGCGCCTGAGTGGGGGCGGGAGGATTGGTCGGCGCCGGCGCCTCGGTGGTGGCGGCTCCGCCTCCACATGCGGAAAGCACGAAGGCTGAGATCAGCAACAGGCTGAACAGCAGACTTAATTTGGTTTTCATTACTTCTTCTCCTTTATGGAATTTAGGGTAGTTTCGCTATATTTTAGTTGCAGTTCCAGTGTGGTCAATGATAAGGGCATCACCTCCTTGAAAGGGAATTAATTCACTTCGAAGGGTTCCATGAGGACTGCTTTTGAAGTGGAATTTCTGTTTTCGGCAGCGGCATGAATGGCAACATTGATTGCCTGTACGGTGGCGCCGATCAGCACGGAGCGGCGCCCGAGCATGGCGGTGGTGATACGCACGCCCTGTTCGGAGGCGCGCATTGCCCGTTCCCGCACCGCCTGACGGATGGGCGTCGTCAGCATGTCGCCCACCTGGGCAACCCCGCCGCCGATAATCACAACGCTTGGATTGAAGAGGTTGATCAAACCGGCAATTGCAATTCCGATGTATGTCCCGGCGCGGCTCAATATTTCCTGTGCGTGCAGGTCTCCGCGGCGGGCGGCTTCTGCCACCTCCTGCGCCGTGATGCTTTCCACGGGCAGGCTGGCGAGCAGGGTTCGTTTGCCCGATTGAGCAAGCGCCTGTCCCTGGCGGGCAATGGCATGACCGCCGGCAAACGCTTCGAGACAACCGTGATTGCCGCAGTTGCAGAGCGGACCGTTCTCATCAATGGTCAGGTGACCAATTTCGCCCGCTGCGCCGGTGGTGCCGCCATAGATTTGTTTGTTGAGAATCAAACCTGCGCCGACGCCGCTTCCCACTTTGATGTAGGCAATGTTCTTCTCGCCGCGTCCGGCTCCGTATGCCCATTCGCCCAGCGCGCCCAGTTCGGCGTCGTTGTTGAGCGTGACCGGGCATCCCCAGGCTTTTTCCAGTGAGGCGCGAATCGGGTAGTGATCCCAGCCGGGCATAATTGGCGGAGAAACCACCATCCCCGCTTCTGTGATGACCGGTCCCGGTACCCCCACGCCGATGGCGGAAAGGTGTGAAACGGACAATCCCTGGCTGGCAAGAATCTGTTTCAACATGCGGTCTGCCAAAGCGATGCAAACCTCGGGTCCGTCTTTGATGTCAATGGCAATTTCTGTTTCCTGGTGGATGCGCGCGGCAAAATCCGCTACTGCAATGCTCATGTGCGTCGCCCCCATGTCTATTGCGCCGACCAAGCCCCGCTCCGGATTGATTTCGAGGACAATGGGCGGGCGTCCGCTGGGAACGGAGCGGCTTTCCGCCTCCATCACCACGCGGCTTTCGAGAAGGTCGTTCACAATCAAACTGACGGCGGCGCGCGTCAATCCCATCTGCTCCGCCAGTTCAGTCCTCGACATGCCAGCCCCGGAAAAGCGAATCAAATCAAGAGCCGCATGTTTGTTAAAACTCTTGACATTGTAGTCCGCAGGGAGCCAAAAAAAGGTACTCAAAGCGCCTTCTCGTGTTTGAAAACTTGCCAGATAATAGCATATCCTTATTGTTTTTTCAAGTGCTTTAACAAATTTGCCCCCCTTGCATCCGTCATTCTATTCAAAAAAAAATCGGCATCCGCAACTTGCGGATGCCGATTGGAAGACAGGGAACAAATCTTACCGAATGGCTTGTTCGGTTGCGGCGTCGAAAATGTGGAAGTTATCCATGTCAAACGCCACCTGCGCCTGTTGACCGATGCGCAATTTCGAGCGCGGATCCACGCGGGCGACGAACGTGTTCTTCCCGCTGACGAGGTAGAGGAAGATTTCGTTGCCCATCAGTTCGGTTACATCCACCTTGACATTGACTTTCTCGACCTCAATGTTCGGCGGAATGAAATCCGCATCGTGGACGTTTTCGGGGCGGATGCCGAAGATGATATCCTTGCCCACATGCGCTTCATAGGGCTGGGCGCGGCTGGGCGGAATGGTCACCGCAAAATCGCCCGTATCCACCACCAGTTTGCCGTCCTGTTTGCGTAATTTGCCGGGGAAGAAGTTCATGGCAGGCGAACCGATGAACCCAGCCACGAACAGGTTGTTGGGTTTGTCGTACAGATTTTGCGGCGTGTCCAACTGTTGAAGGATGCCCTTGTTGATAACCGCGATGCGTGTCGCCATCGTCATCGCTTCGGTTTGGTCGTGCGTGACGTAAATGAACGTGGTCTGCAGGCGCTGATGCAGTTTGCTGATTTCGGCGCGCATTGCCACGCGCAGTTTGGCGTCCAGGTTCGAGAGCGGCTCATCGAACAGGAAGACCTTCGGCTCGCGCACGATGGCGCGTCCCACCGCCACGCGCTGACGCTGACCGCCCGACAACTGACGCGGCTTGCGATCCAGAAAATCGCGGATACCAAGAATATCCGCCGCTTCATACACGCGCCGGCGAATCTCGTCTTTCGGCACTTTGCGAAGTTTCAAGCCAAACGCCATGTTGTCATATACCGACAGGTGAGGATACAACGCGTAGGATTGGAAGACCATGGCAATGTCACGATCTTTGGGCGCGACGTCGTTCACAACCCGGTCGCCAATCAAAATCTCGCCCTCGCTGATCTCTTCCAAGCCAGCCAGACAGCGCAGAGCAGTTGTCTTGCCGCATCCCGAAGGACCGACAAGCACCAGAAATTCCTTGTCGCCAACTTCGATGTTCAGGTTGTTGACGGCAATCACGTCTCCAAAGCGCTTATAGACGTTTCTGAACGTAACACTAGCCATGGGTCATTCCTCCATTTCGTGAGAGTATAGTGACCGCATTATACTCCCGTCCATGTACCGGTGGAATGAATTTGGGCAGACGACAATCCGCCTCCGACTCCGCCCGCGCCTGCTCCGCCTTTCAAAGCCTTTTCTTCCCCCGACCTTTCAGCGGTTCACCAACCACACCCCCAAAAGGATGACTGCGCCCCCAAGCAGGGAGACGAACGTCACCGCTTCGCCCAGCACAAAGAACGCCACCACCACTGCCACCAGCGGCTCGATATACAAAAACACCCCGGTCTGCGCCGCCGAGAGCGCCTGCAGCGCATCGTACCAGGCGATGTACGCCAGCCCCGAGCAAAACACCCCAAGAAATGCGACCCCCAGCCAGCCGTTGAGGGTCAGGCGGCTCACTTCGGCAATATTTGCCCCGGCAAAGAACAGGATGGTGGTGAACAGCCAGCCCAGCGTCATCACGTAAAACATCATCAAGCCAGCCGGGTACGATTTCAGTCCGCGCCGCGAAAGGACGGAGAACACCGCCCAATTCACCGCGCTGACCAGAATCAACTTGTCGCCGGGCGCGCCGAACCTGCCCACCGAAATGGAGGTAAAGTCGCCTTTGGAAACGACCAGCAGAACCCCGGCAAAGGCGAGGAAAATGCCCAGGGTTTTGAGCCAGCCCAATCGTTCCTTGAGGATGACGCGTCCGAGCATCGCCATGAAGACCGGAGTGGTGGCGACGATCCAGGCAGTGGTCCCTGCTTCGGAGGTCTGCAGTCCGTTCGATTGAAGCCATTGATGGAAAGTGATGCCAAGAAATCCGAGCAGGGCAAAGTATGCCCATTCGCCTTTCCTGGGAAGGGCAAACTGCCTGCGCATGGCAACCGCCCCGCCGAGGATAAGTACGCCCATCGAAAAACGGAGCCATACCACCGTCACGGGGGAGATGTCCTGCAATGCAACTTTGGTGGCGATGAACGACGCCCCCCAAACGACAACGGCAAAGAGCGCTTCCAGATAGGGGATGGTTTTGGGTTTTGTCACGGCTTTTGTCTCCTGAACAGTCGGCACATTATAAATCCATGCCCGCTTTTTGACTTTCGTCTTCGTTTGTTGTACACTGAGATTGTCGTTTCAGCGGTTTTTGAGAGAGGAGAGAGAATGGCGAGTGTTTCTCGTGATTTGAAGATTGAGCTTTCGGTGGAGGGTGGCGATGCAGAGGAGTTGGATGACCTGACGCGCGAGTTGAAGAGGGAAATCGAAACCCTCGGCGTGGAATCGGTGAAAAGCGTTTCTGCCGGGAGCGTTCCCGCCGGAACGAAATCGGCGGATTGGACGATGATTGGGCAGTTGGCTGTCACACTTGCCCCCTCCGTAATCCCGCCGCTGATTGATTTGTTGAAATCATGGGTGGAACGCAAGCCGTCCACGCCGGTGAAAATCCGCCTCAAGGCTGGGAAAAAGACGGCTCAAATCGAATATGACCCCACAAAGACCAATGCCAAAGACCTGGAACTTCTGGTCAAATCGTTAACCCGCTCCATGAAGAAATGATTGTATGAAGTACGCCCTGGTCATTGGCAATAACAAATACAACGACCCCAAACTGGCGCAATTACAAACGCCTCAGGCTGATGCACAGGCGCTGGCGAGGGTGTTGAAGTCGAAGCGCATCGGCGGCTTCGACGAGGTTGTTTTGCTGAACAATCAGACGGATGCGCAAATCCGCCGCGCCATCAGCGCCTTCCTTGCAAACAAAAAACCTGATGACCTGGTTCTGCTCTATTTTTCCGGTCACGGCGTTTTGGATGGGCGCGGGAATTTGTTTCTGGCGCTCAAGAACACTGATGTCAGCGCGTTGAACGCCACGGCAATTTCTTCTTCTTTCCTTTCCTACGAAATGGATAACTGCCGTTCCCGCCGCCAAATTTTGATTCTGGATTGCTGTCACAGCGGGGCTTTCGCACGCGGAGCAAAAGCGGGGGTGCAGAAAGCGGTTACCGAATCCACCTTTGAAGGAAGCGGTTCAGGCAGGGTGGTGCTGACCGCCTCCGACGCCACGCAATTCGCCTTTGAAGGCGATCAGGTCATTCCTCAGGCAGAAACAAAATATTCCGTGTTTACCCACTTTCTTCTTGAGGGATTGAAAACCGGCAAGGCTGACCGCAACCGGGATGGGAAAATCTCCCTGGATGAATGGTACGACTACTGCTATGCCGGTGTGACGGCAGAAACGCCCGGCCAAGTTCCACATAAATGGTCCTACCACCAACAGGGGGAGATCATCATTGCTCAAAATCCTTTTCCTCCCCAGCCGACGGAACCATCCGATTTGCGCGCCATGCTGGACCAGAAACAACTCGAGTTTCAACAGCATAGTCTGTTGTTGGACAGTGATGAACTCAAAGTCATTGCAAACGAACTTAAGCGAAAAAAACTGGAACTGCTGGAGATCGACAAACGACTGATTTTGCTTTCGGCGGCTGTCCATGATGAAGGTCGGAACTGGCTCGGCATTTGCGGCAAACCCGCTTTGGACTGGCTGCGTGAGGCATATCGAAACCGTAAACTTCCGCTGAGAGCGCATTTGGGTGCCGTTCGGCTTTTAGGGCAGGAGGAAGACGAACAGACATTCACAGACTTGCTGAACATGGTCGGACGAAATTCATCGCCAGACGAGTTGGAAATGGGGCTGAATTTCCTGGCGCATTTTATTCATCGCTTGCCGGCAGCGCCCGCTTTAACCTGGAAACTTCGGCGGCTCCTTTTCCCTCGTATGATTCGGATTGCCTCCGATGAAACTGCGCCGATGCGTGCGCGTCTCAACCGTGGGATTATATTCCTCGTGCCGATTTGCTTTGCCATGCTTTTCGGCGCTCTCGCTGTGACCGATTCAGGGCTGGACCTTTGGTCTGACCTGCCGACCTGGTTAATCTTTTCCGCTTCGGGCATTGTGCTGGGACTGGCTTTTGCATGGGTCACCGCTACGCTGGCGGTCATGCGGGGGATTTTGCCCGAACCTGCGATGAAAATGACGGCGCTCTTCATCGGAAGCCTTGTCGGAACGGTTTTATTTACTTTTCTCACAGGTTTCGAAGACGTATGGATCGCCAGCGCGGCGGGAGGCGTTCTGGTTGCAGGGACGCATTTGTTGTCCCTCTGGAAGCGTCACCGCGCATGGGCGTACTTGTCTCTGCCGGTTGCCGTCATAACAGCCGCACTTGTCTATGGCTTTTCGGCAAGTGCAGAACTCGCGGGTAAAATTGGCGAGACATTATCCGCCGCTTTGTTTGCCGGCGGATATACATACCTGGCGGCGAAGATCAGTGAAGTGCGAAACGCTTACAACTGATGGATACACTCCTTGAAGGCTCTGGCATAGGTTTTCTTCATCACTTGTTGCTGTTGCTTTAGACATTTTCGGAAAGCCTTCAGGTTCGAGTCGGTGCCGCCGGGCGGAAGTTCCTCCTCGATTGGCACAACGACAACATTGGCGGCGTTGCCATCCTTTGGCAGCCATACCGCTATTCCATTTCCCTCTTTGGGCATGTACACCATGCAAATGCCGTCGTTAATTTCCACATCTTGCGGTTCGAAGAGAATTTCCCAATCTATGATTTCGCCGGCGTCGCCATCGCTAATATCCACCTGCGGCTCGGCTTGCAGGTCATCTGGAAGGATGGCAACCTTCACCTTGCTCGCGTTATTGTTTTGAGGGTCTGCGAATGCCTGCCGCACCGCCGTAAAGGCTGGAGGTTCGTCCTCCACAGCGGGTTGAACGACCTTGATGGTAAATTCAACGGTAGTCAGTGCGTCCACGCTGCCGGCAATTTGCTGTAACAGGTTTGCCAGTTCCTGAGGCGACTCATGGATTTTTGCAGTAAATTTCAGTTCCTTTGCGTTATTGTTTCCGTTAGACATGAGATTCTCCTTTGGTTCGTTCTCTATTTCAGTATTTTCTCGAGCGCCTTCACAGCATTGACGCGCCCAAAGCCATATTGAGGGTGGTATGCGGCTCCGCTTTGAGGGTTTTTCTCTGCAGTTGACAGCAGAGCGTCCCTGATTTCTGAAATATCGAGGGTTTTGGATGGGGTTTTCCAATCCCTCGCCGCCTGAAACATCAGCGCGATTAACCCGCTGACATGCGGCGCCGCCATGCTTGTCCCCGATTTGGACATGTACTTGCATTCGGTTTGCGCCCTGGCAGAAACGATGCTCCAGCCCGGAGCGCATACATCCGGCTTTGCGCCGGCATTTTTGTTGCGGGTTGGTCCCTCGCCGCTCTCGGGAAGGACCGGGAAAGGCGGGGTATCAGAGTCGTAAGCCCCAACTACAATTGGCAAAGCGGCGTTGCCAATGGTGTTGAGCGTGTAAGCCGGCTGACTGCCTGCGGCAAACGAAGACTGGGCAGGGTCATTTCGCTCGATCCAGGCGTGATAATGGACGCTGGCGTTTGCTGCAGGATTCTGGGCAAGCACCAGCCGCCATACCTGTCCGTCGGCTTGGGGGGCGTTGAAGGTCGGCATCCGGTCGTCCAGCAAGATGTCAATCAGGTTCTCGTCTTCTCCGGGAATGTTATCGGGGCGCAGATTTCGAATCAGTACAGGAAAATTCAGCCCGTCGCCGGCAGAGATGATCTTTTCCTCCCCCAGCGTGCACTCTCCCAAAAGCGTATTTTGTGGACTGAAAATCTGCACCGTCAGCGCACTGTTACGGTCATACCAGATTTCCAACTCATGACGGACCTCGGATGTGGGCGAGGATTTTCTGCCAATGCGCCAGAGGATGGTTTGTGGAATGTGGGGCGGCACCTCGCCGGAGGTGTGGATGTCGGCGCTGCGGCTGTTCCCGGCGGCGATGACAATGGCGCGTCCTTTTTCCCTTAAAACCGTATCGAACAGCGCCTCGACGATGGTTGTCCCATCGTGCGGACCGCCGTTCATTCCCTGGCTGATGTTGATAATAACGGGTTTATTGAGGTGATCCGCCTTTTCAAGAATGTACAGCACCGCAGTGAAAAGATTCCACGAACTGCCAAACGACTTGAGTTCCTCGTCCGCCGGATCCAGGTTTGCGCCAGACGGGTTGGCTGCTTTACCCAAATGTACAAAGATCAGATCGGCTTCCGGCGCGACGCCAGCAAATTTATCCGCACTGCCGGCCGCAATCCCCATGACGTGTGTGCCATGCGACTCTTTTTCCGGCGTGTAGCCGAGCGCGGCGTAAGGATCTGGCGCTTGAAGCGCCTGGTTGATTCGCGCCCGGTCATATTCGACGCCGTAATTGAAGGGAGCAGGCGAAGGGTTGTTGCCTCTGCCGGTTTGATCCCACAGGTACAACAACCGCGACTCGTTCCCCCGGCGAAACGCACAGTGTTTGAAATCACAGCCGTGATCTATGATGCCGATGATGACGCCCTGTCCATTGAGTTTCTTGCTGCGAAATTCTGCCGGGAAGGCGCTCGCCAGCGTCGCCGGGTTTGCTTGAATAGCAGGGACGGATTTGTGGAGGGTCCGCGCAACCGGGCGGGAGGTCTCGATGCGAAGCGCTTTTTCGAGCAGTTGGGGGACGCGGTCGGCGTAAATCCGCCCCGCTGCGAATCTGCCGATGGTTCCGTGAATCTGCATGAATTCGTACAGCTCTTTTGTGGATGTCTCGTCTTTCAGTTCCACCAGAACGTCCACAAGGATGCGTCCCTCGCTGTCCACACTGGCTTGAATGGGGTTGACGCGGATTTTCTTTCCCTCCTGCGAAGCGGCGGGAGCGTTTGCCAGCCGGTAAAATTCCGCCAGGGGCGCGTCCATGCGCAGAAGCCGGCTGTAGTTTTCGATGACCGGTTCCGTGTAGCCTTGCTGTTTCAACACCTCCGCCGGGGGCTGAAGTTGGACCTTTTTGTCTCTCCCAGGCCGCACGGGTTTGTATTTCTGTTCTTTCATTCTTCCTCCATCAATAATCAAACCTGTTGTTTTGCGCTGAATTGCCACGAATGGCGCCAGGAAGTCCCATCATTTGAGGAAACGTGATGGTACCGAGGCAGCCGGGGAAGATAGTGGTGAATTCGGTTCGCGCTGGGTGCCCGGAACCTACCCAAACGGTCACGCTCCATGCCGATGCCGAATGATTGCAATTCCCCCTTTTATGGATTAAGTGTGCTGTAAATAGGCGGGGAGATGCCTTCGCGCAGAGTCAGAATAGCACTTTTTTGTTCACAATTCAACTGCCAATCTTCTGAAGCGGTGTTCCGTGTATAATACTCCCCCGGAGGTTTACGCTTCATGGAAATTACCTGGTACGGACATTCCTGCTTCAGACTCACCGAGCGCAGTTACGCCACCGTTGTGACGGACCCGTTCGACAACAAAGCCATCGGTTATTCCCCCCTCAAACTCAAGGCGGATATTGTGACCGTCAGTCACGATGCGCCCGGCCACAATTACATCGAAGCGGTCAAAGGCGCTTCGCATGTCATTGACGGCGCCGGCGAATTCGAAATCGGCGGCGTCTTCATCACCGGCGTCTCCACCGACGGCGCCGCCGGCAAAAAACGCAAAGACGCCTCGAGCCGCAACACCATCTACGTCTTCGACTACGACGGCATCACCGTTGCCCACCTGGGCGATTTACAGCAAGTGCCGACCCAATCCGAAATCGAATCACTCGGCACCATCAACGTGGCGCTTGTCCCGGTGGGGGGCGGCGGCGGGTTGAATGCCGCCAAAGCCGCCGAAGTCATCAGCCTCATCGAGCCGAATATCGTCATCCCCATGCACTACGCCACCCCCGATGTGAAAGTCTCTCTCGACTCCCTCAACAAATTCCTCAAGGAAATGGGTCTCTCGAAACCTGAAACCCAACCCTCCCTGAAAGCCACGCGCAGCAGCCTGCCCGAAGAAACCCGGGTTGTTGTGCTCGAATACCAAGCGAGTTAACATGCCTGTCAAAGTCCTCATGACCTGGGACATCGCCGCCGAACGCGATCAAGAATACTTCGAATTCGTCATCGGCGAATTCATTCCCGGCGTTCAGCGGCTGGGGTTACAGCCCGCCGAAGCCTGGGCAACGCTCTACGGCTCCTACCCGCAAATCCAGGTGGGGCTGGTGGCGGCAGACGCCGAACAGGCGCACCGCATCCTCAAATCGCCAGACTGGCTTCTCCTGCAGGAGCGCCTGTTCAACTACGTAAAGAACTTCTCCTACAAGGTTGTCAAAGCGCGCGGCGGATTTCAATTCTAAAGAACAAATCACGGAGACGGGACCAGCCTCCGTGATTTTCATTTAACCATGCCCAGCCCCTCGCTTCAAACCAGACTTTTAGCCTGGTACCGCAAAAACAAGCGGATTCTCCCCTGGCGCGGACACCCCGAACCCTATGCCGTGTGGGTCTCCGAAATCATGCTTCAGCAAACGCGCGTGGAGACGGTCATTCCCTATTTCGAGCGCTGGATGCGGCTGTTTCCCACCGTCCAGGCGCTGGCAGAAGCCTCCGAGCAGGAGGTGCTCAACGCCTGGGAGGGACTGGGCTACTACAGCCGCGCCCGCAACCTGCACAAAGCGGCAAAGGTCATCGTCCGTGATTTTGGCGGGAACCTGCCTCACAGCCTGAGCGAACTCATCAAACTGCCGGGGATTGGCAGATACACCGCCGGCGCGATTGCCTCCATCGCTTTTGGCGCCGATGAACCTGCCCTGGACGGGAACCTGAAGCGCGTCTATGCCCGCTTGTTCGATGTGACCGAAGCGGTGGATTCGCCAAAAGGCGAGAAACTGCTGTGGGAAATTGCGAGACGCAACCTGCCTCATGGGCGGGCGGGCGATTTCAATCAGGCGCTCATGGATTTGGGAGCGGCGGTTTGCCTCCCCAAAAATCCGCGCTGTTTGCTTTGCCCGCTCATGGAGTTGTGCAAGGCGCGGGAGAACGGCACGCAGGAACTTCGTCCGGTGAGGAAGCCGAAGAAGGCTGTGCCGCACCACGTCCACGCGGCGGGGGTGATTGTGCGGAGGGGCAGGGTTCTGCTGGCGCGGCGTCCGCCGGGGGGATTGCTG
>JABRVZ010000003.1:0-157194 GCA_039961775.1 Chloroflexota bacterium | reverse complement strand
AGACCGCCGCCTCCGCCTGCTCGAAGCCCTCGCCGCCTACGAGGAAGCCCTGCAATATCGCCGCCCCGAGACCGCCCCGCTCGACTATGCCATGACCCAGGGAAATCTGGGGATTTTGCACATGAAATTCAGGCAATTGCCGGGCGAAGACCCGCGCCGTCATTTTGCAGAGGCAATTCAGTGCACCTGGAGGGCGTATTCGCTCTTCAAACAAATTGGTCACGCCCCCTACGAAGAACAGGCAAAAGGCTTCCTGGCATGGCTGCGCGAGCAGGATAGCGAACTCTTCGATGCGCTCTGGAAAGAGCCGTTTTGACGTGCAAACGTTCCAACGTTCCACCCCCAAAAAGGAGTCCCCTATGTCCGAACCCCGCAAGAAAATCACCATCAACTACCTGTTCGACAAGGTCAAAAAGGGTGAACCCATCACCTGGCTGACCTGCTACGACTACCCCACCGCCTACCTGCAGGAGCAGGCTGGCATCGAGATGATTCTGGTTGGCGACAGCCTGGGCATGACTATGCTCGGCTATGACAGCACGCTCCCGGTCACAATGGACGACATGATTCGCCACTCGCAAGCCGTCCGCCGCGGCGCGCCGACGGCGTTTGTCATTGGGGATATGCCGTATATGAGTTACCAGCCGAGTGTTGAATTGGCTATACGAAACGCAGGGAGATTCATGGCAGAAGCCGGCTGCGACGCCATCAAACTCGAAGGCGGCGCGGCAATGGCAGACCGCATCAAAGGCATCGTGGACGCGGGCATCCCCGCCATCGGTCACCTCGGGCTGACGCCGCAGTCGGTCTCCGCGCTGGGCGGCTTCCGCCTGCAGGGCAAGTCCGCCGCGCTCGCCAAAAAGATTGCCGACGACGCCAAAGCCCTCGAAAAAGCCGGCGCGTTCTGCATCCTGCTCGAACTCGTCCCCGACCGTCTCTGTCAACTCATCACCGAGCGCGCCGAGAACTGCATCATCATGAGCCTGGGGTCGGGTCCGCACGCGCACGGTCAACTGCTCATCTACCACGACATGTTCGGGCTGTATCCCAAATTCAAACCGAAAATGGCGAAAGTCTACGGCAACGCGGGCGAGGTCATCCTCAACGGGTTGAAGAACTACCGCGACGAGGTCATCGGCAAACAATTCCCTCAGCCGGAGAACTGGTTTGGCATGCCGGATGAGGAATATGAGGAATTGAAGAAGATGGTGGATTCGTGAGGCGTAATGCGTGAGGCGTGAGGAGTGAAAGATGAGCGAAATTCCCTATCAGAGCCAATTGAAGCATGCGTATGGGTTTCAGGAGTTGCTGGCGTATCAGGTGGCTTTGGAGATGCAACAGAAAATTTTCGAGGTGAGCAAAAGTTTTCCTCGGGAAGAAACCTACTCGCTCATTGACCAGATTCGCCGCTCATCCCGCTCCGTCGGCGCGCAGATTGCCGAAGCGTGGGGCAAACGCCGCTACGAAGCCCATTTCATCAGTAAACTGACTGATGCCGAAAGCGAATGCCTGGAAACTCTGCACTGGATTGAATCCGCCCGACAATGCCGCTATATCAGCGAAGAGCAGGCCAAATACCTGGTCGACCAATATGACCGCATTGGCCGCCTGATTGCCGGCATGATCGCCAAAGCCTCTCTCTTCTGCGGAAAGCCCGCCTCCACCCTGCGCGAAAACGCCGCCGATTACTTCGCCTCCCCGCCACGAATCACGAACAACGAATAACGACTCACGAATAACGAATAACGAATCACGAATAATCAAGGAGCCCCCATGCCCCCTCTCCAACAATCCCTCGCCATTCCCCCCGACCGCCTGGCCGCGGTTAACGCCGTCTTCCTCGACCCCAACTCGCAGGTGATGAAAGACTTCCTCGCTGTGGTTGCCAAATACGGCACGCCGCAGGAAATCAACCGCAAGCACAGGCAGGCGCGCAAACTGGAGAACCTGTTCAAACTGGTGCAGGAACGCCAGCCCGAAGCCATCAAGGATTTGAACTGGCTCATCGAACAGCGTGACCGCGGCGCGTTCATCTCGGTGAAAGACTATCGCCGCCGCGTGCTCGGACCTCGCGCCGACTCCACCAAATTCAAGGACCGCTACGCTGTGACTCTCGAAGTCTCCGCCCTGCAATACTTCCCCTGGATTCGCGTCATGGCGGAGCAGGCAATCGCAAACAAGACGCTCGTCCCCGGACGCTTCATCGCCGTCCGCAAGATGAAGGAATCCGAAGCCGACGGCGACCTGCCCGCCATCGTCGCTGCGCTGGACATCATCGGCGCGTCCTTCGTCGAGACGCTGGATACCAAAGGCACCGACGGCTCGAATCCGCATCTGGGCGGTCCCGCCACCATCACGGGCTACTTCGGCGGCATCGGTCAACCCAACGAACACGCCCTGCAATGGCTGGATGAGTTCCTGTACTACTACACCAACTATGGCGTCCAGCACGTGCTCAACTTCAACGCGGGGACCATCCTGCTCGGCTTCCTGCTCTACAAACTGGGTGTCAACATCAACTTCAAAATCAGCGTCTTCTTCGGCTCGGACAATCCCTACCATGCGCTGTGGATCATGACGATGGCAAAACTCTTCAGCCGCGAGGATGGCACCAGTCCGCTCATCGGCTTCAACTGGTCGAACTCCATCAACAACCAGACCATGGAATTGACCGCCGAATTCCGCAAGGCACTGGGCTTCGAGAAGGTCATCCGCTTCGAGCATCACATCACCGAGACGTGGAAGAGCATCGTCGTCCAGCCGTATAACCGCCGTGCCGAACTGATCGAGATTGCCGACCACGTGGCGAACATCGCCGCGAAACACGAGGGCGGCGACCCCGAAGTGGAGCAGACCCTCGCCCACCCCTCCGACATCCTCGATTATTTCCGCGAGAAGAAAGAGGTCATCGAAAGCGGCGATTGGGACGCCCTGCAGAAGAACTTCCTGCTCAAAGTGGAAGCCGCCAACCGCACTGCAAGAGACCTGACCGCCAACGGGCTGTCGTTCATCGCGGCGAAGAACCTGCACAGGTAACGCAGAATTGAAAATCGTTGCCTTCAGCGATACACATGGCCGCCGCCCCTGGTTCAACATACCCAACGGGGATGTGCTTGTATTTGCTGGCGACATGACCCTGCATGGCAGCCTGGATGAGGTTGTCAAATTCAACGCTTTTTTGGCAAGCCTGCCCCACGCCCACAAACTGGTCATCGCGGGAAATCATGACGGTTGCTTTGAAGCCCAAGCCAACGAAAGCCGGGTGCAGTTGTCCAACGCCATCTATCTGCAGGATGAGAGCGTGACAATTGAGGGGGTCAAGTTTTACGGCACGCCCTGGCAGCCTGTATTTCGCGATATGGCATTCAACCTGCCGCCCGAATCGCTCCGTCTTAAGTGGGAACACATCCCGCCGGATACGGACGTTCTGATTACACACACGCCGCCGTACGGGCAAAACGACCGAACCTTCTTTGGAAAGCGTGTGGGCTGCCGTCATTTGCGCGAGGCAGTGGGACGCATCCAGCCTGCCCTGCATATCTTTGGGCATATTCACGAAGCGTATGGACAAAGCACAAACGGACAAACCGTGTTTGCAAATGTGAGCGTCTGCAATTTGTTCTATATGCCGATGCGGCGCTCGCAAGTCTTCGATGTTTCCGAAGGGAAATAAAAGTAAAAGCGGGTTGTAATTTTGCCGATATTATTGGCTACGCGCAAAACAAAGGAGAAGCATGTACATCATCCTCGTTCACAGTCATATCCAGCCGCAGCATGTCGAACGCTTCAGGGAGGTCACGCTTCAAAATGCTGAAGCAAGCCGGGGCGAGGCGGGATGCGTCCGCTTCGATGTCTTGCAACAGGCAGACGATCCGACGCGCTTTACGTTCATCGAGATGTTCAAATCCGAGTCGGACGCGCTCGCCCATCGAGAGGCGCCTCACTTCAAGAAGTGGCTCGAGGAAGCGGTTCCGCTGATGGTCGAGGAGCGGACGCGCGTCATCTATCAGGATGTGTCGTTGACCGAAAATTGAGGGTGGTATAATGCCCGTGTTTTGAAACTCACCTAAGGGAAGAACATGAAACTTCACGAATATCAATCCAAAGCCATCTTTGCAAAGTATGGAATTCCCATCCCCAAGGGACGGGTGGCGGCTACCGCAGATGAGGCAAAGCAAATTGCCGAAGAACTGGGTGGCCGCGCTGTCATTAAAGCGCAGGTGCTGGTGGGCGGACGCGGCAAAGCCGGCGGCGTGAAAGTTGCCAAGGACCCCGACGAAGCCGCCGAACTTGCGGCGCAGATTCTGACGATGACCATCAAAGGCTTGCCCGTCCGCAAGGTGCTGGTGGACGAAGCCGCCGCCATCGCGCATGAAATTTACTTCTCGATTACGAATGACCGCGCTGCAAAGAAACCGGTCATGATCGCTTCCGCCGCCGGCGGCGTGGACATCGAAGAGGTCGCCGCGAAGACACCGGAAAAGATCGTCAAAATTCACATTGACCCGCTGCTCGGTCTGCGCGATTATCAGTCGCGCGACATCGCCGCTTCCATTGACCTGCCGCGCGAACTGTGGCGCGACTTCAGCCGCATTGCCGCCGGGTTGTGGCAGGCATACAAGGATAACGACGCCGAACTGGCGGAAATCAATCCGCTGGTCATCACCAGCGACAACAAACTGATTGCCCTCGACGGCAAGATGTTGATTGACGACAACGCGCTGTTCCGTCACCCCGACCTGGCGGAAATCCGCGATGTGGACGAGGAAGCGCCCGCCGAAACCGAAGCGCGGCGGCACGGGCTGTCCTTCATCAAACTGGACGGCAACATCGGCTGCATGGTCAACGGCGCAGGGCTGGCAATGACCAGCATGGACATCGTCAAACTGTTCGGCGGCGAACCCGCCAACTTTTTGGACATCGGCGGCGGCGCAGGAGCCGAAAAAGTGGCGGCGGCGATGCGCATCATCCTCGCCGACCCCAATGTGAAAGCCGTGCTGTTCAATATCTTCGGCGGCATTACCCGCTGTGACGAAGTGGCGCGCGGCATTCTCACCGCCATGGAAGAGGTCAAGCCGAAAGTGCCGATGGTCGTCCGCCTGGTGGGGACCAACGCCGAAGAGGGACGCAAACTTCTCGAAAACGCCAACATGATTACAGCCGAAACACTGGCAGACGCCGCTCGCAAAGCCGTCGCCGCGGCAAAGGGTTAGTCACATGAGCATACTCATCAACAAAGACACACGCCTGCTCGTGCAGGGCATCACCGGAAACGAAGGTCTCTTTCACACCACCCAAATGGTCGCCTACGGCACCAACGTCGTCGCCGGCGTGACGCCGGGCAAAGGCGGCGAATGGGTGCTGGATGGAAAAATTCCCGTGTTCGACTCGGTCAAACTCGCCGTCGAAGCGACCGGCGCAAACTGCTCGGTCATCTTCGTCCCGGCGCGCTTCGCTCCAGACGCCATGTTCGAAGCCGCCGACGCCGGCATCCCCCTCATCGTCTGCATCACCGAAGGCGTCCCCGTCCAGGATATGATGCGCGTCCGCAACTACATTGACCAGAAGGGCGTCCGCCTCATCGGTCCGAACTGCCCCGGTCTGCTCACGCCCGGCGAAGCCAAGGTTGGCATCATCCCCGGTAACATTGCCATCCCTGGCAACGTGGGCGTCGTCTCCCGCTCCGGCACGCTGACCTACGAAGTGCTCTACGCCCTGAAACTCGTCGGCATGGGCGCATCCACCTGTGTGGGCATCGGCGGCGACCCCATCAACGGCACCAACTTCATTGACGTGCTGGAAATGTTCGAACACGACCCGCAGACCGAAAAAGTAGTGCTGATTGGCGAAATCGGCGGCACCGACGAAGACAAAGCCGCCGAGTACATCGCCGCGCACATGACCAAGCCGGTCGTCTCCTTCATCGCCGGTCAGACCGCCCCTCCCGGCAAACGCATGGGGCACGCTGGCGCCATCATCGAGGGCAGCGCCGGCAGTGCGGCAGACAAAATCCGCGCGCTCGAAGCCGCCGGCGTCAAAGTGGCCAAACACCCCGAAGAAATCCCCTCGCTCCTGAAATAACCCGTAATGACATAAAAAACATAGAGCCGTCCGGACTGGACGGCTCTACGGTTATAATCCCAGCGAACGGCTACTTGTGCGAATCGATGTATTTGACCGCCTCGCCCACTGTCGTGATCTTCTGAGCGTCTTCGTCTGAAATCTCCGCCCCGAACTTATCCTCAAACGCCATGATGAGTTCAACCAGGTCGAGAGAATCAGCCTCAAGGTCCTCGCGGAAGCGGGCATCCATGGTAATCTTTTCCTCGTCGGCGCCCAGCAGGTCCTTGATGATCGCCTTTACTTCTTCATACGTGTCAGACATGACAACCTCCTTTAGAGTTTCGCGGCAATTGTACACGGTCTAAAAGCCGTGTCAAGCCGGAGATAATTACAAACACAGGAACACCCCCTCATGACAAAAGTTGCGCCCATTGACCAGCGGAAAGCCGACCACATCAAAATCAACCTTGAGCAGGATGTGCGCTCCGCATTGACGAGCGGGCTCGAACGCTACCATTTCATCCACGAAGCCCTCCCTGAACTGGACCTGAACCGCCTCGACACGACCCTCAGCCTGTTCGGCAAACGATTAGCCGCTCCCATTCTGATATCTTCCATGACCGGCGGGACAGCCGAAGCCGAGACCATCAACCTGCGCCTCGCCGAAGCCGCCCAGGAGACGGGCATCGCCATGGGCGTGGGCAGCCAGCGCGCCGCCATCGAACACCCCGAACAGGCAAAGACCTTCCAGGTCCGCCGCGCCGCGCCCGACATTTTACTCTTTGCCAACCTCGGAGCCGTCCAACTCAACTACGGGTACGGCATTGACCACTGCCGCCGCGCCGTGGAAATGATCCGGGCAGACGCGCTCATCCTTCATTTGAATCCATTGCAGGAAGCAGTGCAGGATGCAGGAGATGTCAACTTTGCCGGCCTCGCCGGGAAGATCGAAGAAGTGTGCAAGAGCCTCGAAGTTCCCGTCATTGCCAAGGAGGTCGGCTGGGGAATCTCGGAAAAGACGGCAAAACTCCTCGCTGATTGCGGCGTTGCGGCTATTGACGTGGCAGGCGCGGGCGGCACATCCTGGTCGCAGGTGGAAATGCACCGCGCACCCGACGAATTCACTCGTCAACTCGCCGCTACGTTCGTTGGCTGGGGCATCCCAACGGCAGACTCAATTCTGAATGTCAAGAAAGCCGCCCCCGGCATGACCATCTTCGCCAGCGGCGGCATCAAAGACGGGCTCGACATCGCCAAGTGCATCGCCCTCGGCGCAACACTGGGAGGCATGGCAGGTCAATTTCTCAAAGCCGCGGCAGTATCAACGGAGAACACCGTCGAAAGGATAAAACTCACAAAAAGGCAAATTGAAGTGACAATGTTTGCCTGCGGCGCCGGCAAATTGGAAGACTTACGGGCTGGCAAGTTGACGCTACATGATTGAAAATCCTGGCATGACAGATACAACCATCACTGCCATTGTTTTCGATTTCGGCAATGTCCTTGTCGAATGGAATCCGCGATACATTTACAACCGCTTCTTCCCCAACGACCCGGAAGGCATGGAGCGCTTTTTCAAAGAAGTGGATTTCATGGGTTGGAACGCACATCAGGACAAAGGACGTACCTTCAAGGAAGGCGTCGCCGCCATCTCGGCGCAGTTCCCTCACTATGCTCATCTCTTTCAGGCATATCACGACCATTGGAAAGACTCCCTCGGCGAAGCGCTCTGGGAATCGGTCGAAATTGCGAAGATGCTCAAGCAAAAAGGATACCCCCTTTACGGGTTGAGCAACTGGTCGGCAGAGACATTCCCCTACGCAAAGCAAAAATACGGCTTCTTCAGCCTTTTCGACGACTGTGTGATCTCCGGATACGTGGGTCATGTCAAACCTGAACCTGAGATTTATTCCATCCTGCTCGAGAGAATCAAACGTCCCGCCCATGAATGTCTGTTCATTGACGACTCGTTGCCAAATATCCGGCAGGCGAATACAATGGGCTTCAAAACCATTCACTTCCAAACGCCCAAGCACTTGAAAGAGGAACTCACACAACTGGGACTTCTATAACATGGACATCAAAACGCTTCTTCCCGACATCGAGCAGGAACTTCAGCGACAAGTGGCGCGGCTCGACCAGCCTCGCACGAAGCCCTTCCACGACATGCTGACGTATCACATGGGCTGGACAGGCGAAGGCGCCGGTCCCGATGCGACGGGAAAACGCATCCGCCCGCTTCTGGTTTTGCTTTCCCACGCTTCCTGCGGAGGCAACTGGCGCTCTGCGCTTCCCGCCGCTGCCGCTGTGGAACTGGTTCACAACTTCTCGCTGGTACACGATGACATTCAGGATAATTCCCCCAAACGCCGCGGACGCGATACCGTGTGGGTCAAATGGGGCGCGCCGATGGCAATCAACGTGGGTGATGCGTTATTTGTCCTCTCGAATCAGGCAATCATGGATTTGAAGGGAAACTACCCTGCGGAGATTGTGGTTCGCGCGGCGGAAATTCTGCACAATACCTGCCTCGACCTGACGCGCGGACAATTTTTGGACATGTCCTTTGAAAAACGAACCGACCTGACCACTGACGATTACTGGCACATGATTACCGGAAAGACGGCGGCGCTGCTTTCGGCGTGCTGTCACATCGGCGCATTGCTCGGCGGAGCAGACGAGGCAAAGCAGGATGCATACCGTTCCTTCGGTCACTATTTGGGGTTGGCATTTCAAGTTCAGGATGACATCCTCGGCATTTGGGGAAACGAAGCAATCACCGGCAAGTCTGCAGCAAGCGACCTGGTAGAGGGCAAAAATTCCCTGCCGGTGCTGGCGGGTCTTGCAGCAAACAAAAAATTCGCGGCGCGCTGGCGGCAGGGACCCATCCACGCCTTTGAGGTGGAGGACCTGGCAAAATTATTGGCGGCAGAAGGCGGGTATGAGATGGCGCACGAAGCGGCAAAACAGATGACCGACCTGGCATTGTTGAACCTTCAGGAAGCAGACCCGCAGGGCGAAGCCGGCGACGCGTTGTTCGAGCTGGCAGAAAGGCTCCTTAAGCGGGAGCAGTAAGCGGGTCTGGGTTGAGGCGGTTGCAATTCCGTTGCAAGACCGCTGCTTGACAGCCCATCGTCGGGTCGCTATAATCCCGTTCACCATGCGGGTGTAGTTCAGCGGTAGAACGCTTGCTTCCCAAGCAAGATATCGTGGGTTCGAGTCCCATCACCCGCTCAAAATGCCGAGGAGAGACTCTCGGCATTTCTGTTTTGCAACTGTAAGGTGACTGTCATGCGCCCCCCGATGGGACGTATTAGAATTGCAGTGGAGGCAACCTGAAATGACGCCAACTGCTGAAAAAGGCACCATTCTGTACGTGGAAGATAATGCAGATAACCGCACGCTCGTCCGACGGATTCTCCTTTCCGAAGATTATGGCTTGCTGGAAGCAACCGACGCCCACAACGCGCTCAAATTGCTTGAAACCGCCAAGCCCGATTTAATCCTGATGGACATCAACATGCCGGATATGGACGGCTACACACTTACAGCCAAAATTCGAGCCCTGCCCGGCTTCGAGCGCATCCCCATCCTGGCGTTGACCGCAAACGTCATGCGCGGCGACAAGGAAAAGACCCTACAGGCAGGATGCGATGGGTACATCCAAAAACCGATTGACTTCGATGAATTGTTGAGAGAAATCGAAAAATTCCTGGCAAGGAGATCCAATGCCTGACAACGTCCTGGACACCCAGCCCATCAAGAAACCCAGCATCCCCAAGGATGCGACGGTCCTGGTGGTGGAGGATAACGTTGCGAACTTCGTTCTGATTGCCCGCATGCTTGGCTACCTGGGCATTCACTGTGAATGGAAGACTTCCGGCTACGAAGTGGTGGAATATGCCGATACGCTCCAACGCCTCGATTTGATCCTGATGGACATTCGCCTGCCCTACGAGGATGGGTACGGCGCGCTGAAAAAGATTAGGGCGTCGGAAAGACTGAAGAACATCCCGATCATCGCGGTCACTGCCGAAGCCAGCCTGGATCAAATGGAAAAAGCCCGCGCTTCCGGCTTCGACGGGTTTCTTGGCAAACCGCTCGATCCCGATCGTTTCCCCGACCAGATTCGCCGCATTTTGGCGGGCGAACCCGTTTGGGAATACAACTAATCTTCCCTCGCTAAGATGGCTACTCGAATCCCCAACGAGAACGTCAGCAACTTTTTTGTCACCGCCTTCTTTACCGCAGCGGGCAACCATCTGCAACTCACCCAGTTCTCAGACCCGCAGAGCCAGGATGTGCAAGCCACCATTCCGCGCGGCGTGGAACTTTTGCGGGATGTGATGGAAGGGTATCTCAAAGACGGACCCGTTACCGTGAACCTGAAAGGGCAGTCCACCATTCCGCCGCCGCTGCTCGCCTACCCCAAACAACTGGGATGCGAAAAAGCCGCGTATGTACCCATCCTGCAAGACGGTCAACTGCGCGGCGTTGTTTTAATTGGCGCCAGAGAAGGACAAATCCTCGACGACGAAGTCGTCACCGCCTTCAACCGCACCATTCGCCTGACCGCAAACTCCATCACAACCAAAATTTCACCCACCGAACCGGTCAGTGACCGCCGCGCTGCGGAAATGAGAGCGCTGAACGCTCTCGCCGCCAGCGCCGCAAGTGTGAGCGACCTGCAAAGTTTCTACTCGATCATCTATGAGCACGTTCGCAACGTCCTCGGCGAATACGGTTTCGTCATTGCGTTATATGAAAAGAAGACCGACTCCATCAGCGTTCCGTTTCTATTCGAGGATGGAAAAATTTCCACCATTGAAGCGTTCCCGCTCGGCGAGGGGCTTACCTCCATCCTGATTCGCACCCGCGAACCCCTCATGCTGGTGGACGATACCATGAACCGCGCCCTCGCCATGGGCGCCAAGATCGCCGGAAAACCAGCCCGTTCATGGATGGGAGTTCCGCTTCTGGCGCAGGGTGAAGCAATCGGAGCGCTCATCGTTCAAGACCTGGAAAACGAACACAGTTTCAACGAAAACGACCTGAACTTCCTCATCTCAGTTGCCAATCAGGTTGCCGGCGTGATTTACAACGTTCGCGTACTGGAAGAAAGCAAACGAACCGCGCTTCAATTCGAGACAGCGGCAGAAATTGCCCGCGACATCAGCAGCTCCCTGCACCTGGACGAACTGCTGGAAAAAGCGGTCAACCTGATCCGCTCCCGCTTCAACTTCTACCACGCCAGCGTCTTCCTCAAAGACGCCAGCGGAGAATATGTGGTCATCCGCGAAGCCACCGGCGACGCCGGCGCACAACTGAAACGCTCCGGCTTCAAATTGGGAATCGGGTCGAAATCCATCGTCGGCTTTGTGGCAGGCAAAGGCGAAGCGTTGATCGTCAACGACACAAGCCGCGACGCCACGTATTACCCCAATCCCCTCCTCCCGGATACGCGCGCCGAAGCGGCGCTTCCTTTGCGCGTGGGCGACCGCGTGGTCGGCGTGCTGGATGTTCAAAGCAAAACTCCCTACGCCTTCGCGGAAGACAACCTGCGCACGCTGCAAATCCTCGCAGACCAACTCGGCACCGCCGTGGTCAACACCGAACTTTTCGCCGAAACCCAGGAACACCTGGCGCAGCACCGGCTTTTGCACCACATCACCACATCTGCCGCCTCCGGCACCACATTGGAGGAGGCGCTCGAATCCGCCGTCAGCGGACTGCAGGTAACCCTCGGCGGCGACCGCGTGACCATTCTGCTGGCAGACCGCGAGAAAAAATATCTCGAAGTGAAAGCCGCAGTCGGATACGCGCCTGACATTTATGAAGTCAAAATCCCTATCGGCAGCGGGGTTACCGGCTGGGCGGCGGCTCACCGCCGCACCCTGCGCATCAACAACGTCCAGGAAGATGCGCGCTACGTCGAGGGCAGCGTCAACACCCGCTCCGAACTTGCCGTTCCCATGATCTACCGCGGAGAACTGCTCGGCGTTCTCAACGTGGAAAGCGAACAACTCAACGCCTATACCGAAACAGACGAAGAACTGCTTGGCACGCTTGGCGGTAGTTTGGCGGCAGTCATCGCCAACGCCAGGCTTCTCGAACAAATCCGCGCCCAGGCGGAGCGCGAACGAACGCTCTTTGAGATCACCGACAAAATCCGCCGCACCACCGACATCCAGACCATCCTTACCACCACCGTCAGCGAATTGACCCGCGTGACCGGTGCCAGCCGGATACACGCCAGGCTTGGTATCGCCGATGAAGAAACCCAGGACAGGCAATGAAACGGTTTAACGAACTCGTACTGAAGCGGACAGGCGGATGGTATCTTCTCCTCGCCATCTTCACCAGCCAGGTCATCGGCTTGGCGGGGACCATCCCGGGGCTGGCGGTCATCTTCCTGACTGCCGCGCCGGACGAAGAATTGCGCGGACTATTGACATGGCTGCTGCCTGTTCTATTACTCATCAGTGAAGGCGTCATCTTCGCCATCCTCTGGGAATTGACTCCCGACGCTAGAGAACGATTGAATCAATGGCGTCAACAAAACGCACTGCCCGCAGATGAAACCCAGGAACGCCTTGCCTGGAAACAGGCAACCAACTTTGCATCTCTCTATGGCGCAATTGCCCTCGTGGTCCACCTGATTGTCATCCTTCTACCGCCGCCCATCCTGAAAATCATGGCACTGATACGGGAGGATGCGCTCGTCTCCCTCCTCCAGCCAACATCAACATCCACCTCATTTATCATCTATTTCTTCCTTGGCGGGCTAGCCTCCATTATCGGCTGGACCATCTTCACTGTTTTGATAGTCGAACGCCTCACCACCCCCGCCAGGTTGATTCTGCTACCCAGAGACTACGAGACCCAATTGCAGGAACAAAGCGGCACTTTGTTGGGCTTCAAATTCCGCGTTCTCATCATCGGGCTCATCGTCATCGGGCTGGCAGTCATCGCCCCTGTTGAATTCCGTCAGACCCTCCGCGCCCTCTACACCGACACGCAGCCACTTCAAATCCTCCGCGACCTGCAAATTCAGTCGCTCCTGCTCAGCGCTCTTATGCTTGTGCTGGGCGGCGCATTTTCCTACATAGCTACTCGTTCCGTTTCAGACCCTATCAAGGAATTGACCGACGTCCTCCAAACAATCGAACAGGGTGACCTGCGGCAGCGCGTTCCTGTCACTGCCACCGACGAACTCGCCGCAGTGGCGATCCAATTCAACCGCATGATTTCCCGCCTCGAAACATTACAATCCACGCTGGAGCAACAAGTCAAAGACCGCACCAAACAGCTCACCGCAACCATCGAGGTGGGCAAAGTGGCTTCCTCCCTCCTGGATATTGACCAGCTGCTCAACAAAGTCGCCAGCCTGATTACCGACCGCTTCGGCTACTATTACACTGCCATCTACCTCCTCGACCCCAGCGAAAAATGGGCGGAACTGCGCGAAGCCACCGGGCAGGCGGGCAACGTCCTCAAGCAAAACCGTCACCGCCTGGAAATCTCAGGAAGAAGCATGGTGGCGGGATGCATCCGCGAAAAAACGGCGCGCATCGTACAAAATACAGCGGAAGAAAAACCGCGCCTCGAAAACCCGCTCCTGCCTTACACCCGTTCTGAAGTTGCCCTGCCGCTCATGATCGGCGACCGTGTGCTCGGCGCATTGAACATCCATTCCACCAGAACCGCTGATTTCGACGCAGAAACCATCGAAACCCTGCAAACCGTCGCCAGCCAGATTGCCGCCGCGTTAGAAAATGCCCGTCTCTTCCAGGAAGCGCAGCAAAGCATTCAAGAACTGCGCGCTATCCAAAAGCAATACCTCCTCGAAGGCTGGAAAAGCATCAGGTCCTATAACGACGCGCTCGAATACGAAATCGGCGAGCCGAACGAATCTGCCAGCCAAATCCTGCAAAGCGTCATCGAACTCCGCAATCAGGTCTTTGGGCAAATCACTTTGGAGGGACGCGCCGAATGGACGCCCGAACAAAGAAGCCTGGTGGACGCTGTCGCCGCGCAAGCCGCCATTGCGCTGGAAAATGCCCGTCTCGTCTCTGAGAGCCGCCAAATTGCACTGCGCGAACGCGCCCTCGCAGAAATCAGCGCCAAAATTTGGGCATCCGGCTCGGTGGAAGGCGTTCTGCAAACCGTAGTGAAAGAACTGGGCAAACGCCTCGATGCCTCCGGCGCCTCTATTGAACTGAAACTGGATGAGGAACATGACCACGCCTGAACTTCCGTCCTTCAATCAGCCGGATGAAACTTCCTTCCAGTACGATCGCTGGCGGGCAACATTTCTCGCTGCCATACTGCGCGTCATTGCCGGACTGGGGCTGGTCCTTCTCGCCGCCAACATCCCCCTCCTCGACCGCAATGAAATATTCTCCTTCCTGCTGGTCTATGCGGTGCTGTTGCTCCTTGCCTTCACGCCTCTGCCCTACAGACTAAAAGCCGCCGTTCTGATTACAAGCCTCTACCTGATGGGGCTCTTTGTCCTTCTGCAAATTGGTCCCTGGTCCGGCGCTACCGCCTACCTGCTGACGGCAAACATCTTCGCCGCCCTGCTCTTCGACCGCGGCGCTGACCGCTGGATGTTTGGAATAAACATCCTCAGCATCGCCGCCGTCGGCGCACTTAATTCCTTTGGATACCTGACACTCATTGCGCCAGTTTCGCCGGATACCAGCGCGGCGGAGTGGCTCTCTTACCTGGCAGACTATTTCTTCATTTCTGCTGCCGCCATTTGGGCAATCTACCTGCTAAAAACCGAATTCAAAGACGTTGCCTCACGGTTTCAAAAAGCAGTTGCCGCCCTCACGCACGAGCGCGCCGAACTGGAAAAACGCGTCGAAGAGCGCACCGCCGGCCTCCGGCAAAAAACCGAGCAACTCCGCGCCGCATCCTATATCGCCCGTCAAACCGCAGAACTGCAAGACCTCGACTCCATCCTCAAATTCATCGTCAACCTGATCACCGAGCAATTCGGCTTTTATCACGCCGGCATCTTCCTCATGAACGAAAACGGCGACGAAGTCATCCTCGTCTCGGCATCCTCCGAAGGCGGCAAACGAATGATCGAAAAGGGACATTCTCTCAAAGTCGGCACGGAAGGAATCGTCGGATACGCTGCCGCCCTGAAGAAACCCCGCATCGCCCTGGACACCGGAACGGATCCGGTTTTCTTCGACAACCCCCACCTCCCCGAAACCCGCTCCGAAGCCGCCGTTCCCATGATGATTCATGACCGCGTCATCGGCGTCCTCGACATTCAGTCCAGCCAGCCCATGGCATTCAGCACAGACGACCTCGACGTTCTCGAAACCCTTGCCAGCCAGGCGGCAGTCGCCATCGAAAAAATGCGCCTGCTCGAAGAAGCCCAGACAGCGCTCATGCAGATCGAAGCCCTCACTGCCGCCCGCACCCGCCAAGCATGGGAACAGCGGGCGCGGCAGGGCGGCGTGGCTTACACCTACACTCCGCTTGGCGTCCGCGCAGGGGGAACTTTGGAAAACGAAGACAACGCCCTGAAAATCCCCATCACCCTGCGCGGACAGAAAATCGGCGTCATCTCCATCGCCCGCAAAGACAACGCCCCCTGGAACCAGTTCGACAAAGAAATGGTTCAGGAGGTGGCATACCAGACCGGACTTGCACTCGACAACATGCGCCTCATCGAAGAAGCCACCCAGCGCTCCCAACAGGAACAAACCGTAAGCGAACTTGCCCTGCGCTTCAGCCAGGTGATGGACATTGACGCCTTGCTCCAAACCGCCGCCCGCGAATTGGGTCAAATACCAGATGTGCTGGAAGCGTCCGTTTTCGTCAGTGACATAGCCGCCCAAACACCCGAAAAGAGGCGCTCCAGAAGGTAACCGCATGGACACGCAAACCAACACAACGCAACCAGCCGCAACCCGCCGCATTCCCGCCTGGCTCGAGGGATGGAAATTCCCCTGGGCAGCAGCGGCAGGGTTATACCTGCTGGTCTTTACCTCCTGGATTCTTTTCAAATGGACAGACCCCGCCTACGAGGAACTGATCGCCGGGCTCGGTTACCTGCCGCTCGGCTTTTTCGCCGCCGTCAGCGCCTCACTCACAGCGCGTCAATCCGACCTCGACTTGCGCACGCGCCGCGCCTGGCGATTCCTTGCTCTAAGTCTGTTCTCCCTGGTCATCGGCGACATTCTTTACACAGCCATTGACCTCACAAAGGGCGTTGGCTTTCCCGACATTCCAGATATTTTCTATCTCGTATTTTACCCGCTGGCGTTCGCCGGCATTGTCTCCATCCCTACCCTGGAAGAAGACCCTGCCCTGAAACGCACGCACAACCTCGACCTGGTCATCACCATGACCAGCGTGACCGGCATTCTCTGGTATTTCATCATTGCCCCCACCGCCGCGGCAGGCGGCGAAACCTGGCTGGCAAAATGGGTTGCAGGCGCCTACCCCGGCATGGATGCGCTCCTGCTTGCCAGCATCATCAGCCTCATCCTGCAAAGAAACCACCCCGGCGCCCGCCAGGCTCTTTTCATCCTTGCACTCGGAATGTCTGCCTACATCCTTGCCGACATCATCTATGCCGGAGCAGTCTTGCAGGAAACCTACACATCAGGCAGCCCTGTGGACGCCCTGTGGAGCGTCAGTTACTACTTCATTGGCATTTCCGCCCTGCGCCAAACCGACACCCGCACCAACATCCCCTCCGCCGTAAAGCCTGTCACGGTCTGGCAAAGCGCCGTCCTTTCCATTACCGCCCTCATCGCCAGCGTCCTCGTCTCACTCTACGCCGCCACCTCGGGGAAAGAACCTGGCATCCCCGCCTACGGGCTTTTCGTTGCAACCGCCCTGACCGTCTTCCTCACCATCGCCCGGCAAATATTCATCATAGCAGACAATACCCGGCTAATCGAAAAATTAAGCGCCGCCAGCCAACAATTACAAGCCAACGCCGAAAATCTCGAAATTCAGGTCGCCCAGCGCACGCAGGAACTCCAAAACCAGACCAACAAACTCTACCTCGTTTCCCAAATTGCCCGCGACATCGCCGCTACATCCAACCTGGAGAGTCTCCTTCAACTGACAGCCACATCCCTTTCGGCGCGCTTCCAGGTGCGCCATGCCGGCATTTATCTGCTTGACAACAAACGGGAATTTGCCGTTCCCGTTTCTGCTTCCTCGCCCACAGGCAAACAGAGGATCGCTGAAGGCTACAAACTACCCATCACCGGCGCCGATTTCATTGCGCGAACCGCATCCACCGGCGAGCCTACTCTCGCATCCACCTCGGACCTCCCCACTGCTCCAGACAATCAGCCTCCGCTTCTCCCCGACACCCGTTCCGCGCTGGCGCTTCCCCTTAAAGTAGCAAACCGCACCATCGGCGTTCTCGATCTGCAAAGCAACCAGCCACAGGCATTCCAGCGTGGAGAAGATACCGCCATTCTCCAAATCATCGCCGACCAGATCGGCATCGCCATCGAACGCGCGCGCCTGCTCGAGCAGGTGGAAGAAAACCTCAAAGAACTCCAGCGCGCCTACGGCGAAACCACCCGCGAAAAATGGAGGGCGCTCGTTGAAACAGGCTTGCTCGAAAAAGCCGGCTACCGCTTCGACAACGTGCGCATTCAACCCCTCCAGGAAATGCCCGAAGCGGGAGAAGAAGCCCTTCGCGCCGGCAGCCCCATCGTCCAGGCTGGAAGCGAAAAAGGCGTCTCACAGCCGGCAAAAGTGGCGGTTCCCATCAAACTGCGCGGTCAGCCCATCGGCGTCGTCTCCCTGAAACTCAGGGAAAACTACAATCCCAACACCATCAAAACCATTACGCTGGCAGTGGAACGTCTTGCAAGCGCATTGGAAAGCGCCCGCCTCTTCGAGGAAGCCCGCTTGAAAGCCGAACGTGAACAGGCAATCTCGCAAGTGACAAGCGCCATCAGTTCTGCATCCGAGTTCGATGCCATCCTGCGAACAACCGTCGAAGAAATCGGCAGGTCGCTGGGCGATGCGGAAGTCAGCATCCAACTTACGGAACAGGCAGAGTGAACGTTATGAGAAGACCATTCTTCCGCCAGCCATCTCTCCAAACCCTGCTGACCGTCAGTTTTACGATCAGCGGCGCGCTTATTTCCGCCGCCATCATTCTGTTTCTCTACAATAACTTTAGAACCGAACTGCGGCAGGAATTGCGTAACCGCCTTGTCAGCATCACCGCCGTTGCCGCCCTCCAACAGGACGGCGACACCCTCGTCAAAGTAGCGGCGCGAAACGACGAGTACTACAACAAAATCAACGCGCAAAACCTCAAAATCCGCGCCTCCGATCCGGACCTCGTGTACGTGTACACCATGCGCAAAAACGAACAAGGCATCTACTTCGTGGTGGACGCCAACCTGCCGGGTGATGAGGGCATTGCCGATTTCGGTCAACCCTACGAGGAACCGGGTCCCCTCCTTGCGGACAACTTCGACACCATCAATCAACCCCTCATCGAACCCGATTTCTACACCGACGAATTTGGCTCCTTCCTCTCGGCATACGCACCAATCTACGCTTCCAACGGCGAAAAAGTCGGCGTGCTGGGTGTGGACATCACGGCAAACCGGGTGCTGGAAAAGGAACGTAGATTCCTCTACATAAGCCTGGCGGTTTTTCTCGCGTCTCTGCCAGTCATTGCCCTGCTGGGTTACCTGCTTGGCAAACAATTAACAACCCCACTGGCAGAAATGACCCACACCGTCCAAAAAATTGCTGAAGGCGCCCTGAATGAGCGCGTCAATGAAGCCCAAAATTCGAGGGAAGCCACCCTCCTGGCGAACAGCGTCAACCGCATGGCGCAAAAACTTGCAGAGCTGGTCAACAACCTCGAAGCGCAGGTGGCGGAACGCACACAAAAATCCGAAGCGCGTGCCGCCCGGCTGCAGGCAGTTTCTGCCGTCGCCCGCGCCATTGCCTCACTTCAGGAAACCAGCCTGCTGCTCCCCGAAATCACGCGACTGATCAGCCAGCGGTTCGGCTTTTACCACGTCGGCATCTTCCTCCTGGACGAAGCGCGGGAATTTGCCGTTCTCCACGCCGCCAACAGCGAAGGCGGACAAAGAATGCTCAAACGCCAGCACAAACTCCGCCTGGACATGAAAAGCATCGTTGGCTACACCGCACTGCGCGGCGAACCCCGCATCGCCCTGGACGTGGGAGCGGATGCCGTTTTCTTCAACAATCCCGACCTCCCCAGCACCCGCTCCGAAATGGCGCTTCCCCTCATTGTGGGCGGACGCGTCATCGGCGTGCTCGACGTTCAAAGCACACAAGCGAACGCCTTTACCGAAGAGGATGTCGCTGTTCTTGCCACCCTCGCCGACCAGGTTGCCATCGCCATCGAAAATGCCCGCCTGTTCAGCGAAGCCCGCGAAGCGCTGAAAGAGTCCGAACAAACCTTCGCGCGGTACGTCAAACAGGAATGGAACAGTTTCAGGCAGTATGCAAAGACCGCCGGCTATCTGTTTGACGGGCAACGCACCATTCCCTTCGAAGAAAAGGACGGTCAGGCTCAAGCCTCCGCCCTGCCGCAAACCGGACGCCTGAGCATGGAAAAGGACAGCGGTGAAATGCTCGTCCCTGTACGGCTCAAAGGACAGGTAATCGGAATTATCAAAGTGCGTCCCAAAAGCATGACTCGCAAGTGGACGGACGACGAACGCGCCCTGCTCGAAGCCGCCGCCGAACGCGCCGCCCTTGCCCTCGAAAACGCCCGCCTCGTGGATTCTGCACAGCGCCGCGCCTCCCGCGAGCGGGTCATCGGCGAAATTGCCGCCAAAGTGAGCGCCATCAGCGAAATGGACGCCATTATGCAATCGGCAGTCGAAGAACTTGGACGCAGACTTGGCAACGCCGCAGAAGTGACCCTCGAACTCGAAAGAGAATAGGCGCAAACGACAATATGAAGCAGCAAGGCTCATTCTCCATTACCGTCACACAAAGATACGCCCTCTTCGGCGCGCTCTTTGGCTTATTGTTTCCCATCGGCTCGACCATCGTGAGAGTGCTGGACGCCGGTCTTCCTCTCACCTTCTCGAACATCGCCTCGATTCAAACCGCCGACCCCTTGCTCTGGGTGATTGACACCGCGCCATTCTTCCTGGGCTTCTTCGCCGCGCTGGCAGGGCGCCGCCAGGAAAAATTGCAAAAAACAAACGATGCGCTGGTCCACACAGAAAAAGAACTAAAAGCCATGCAGAAAACTCTGCAGGAACTTGTCGAAGAAAAAACCAGAGACCTCACAGCGGCAAACCAAAAAGCCGAAAAACGCACCGAACAACTGAAAGCCATCGCCGAAATCACCCGCACCATCATCAACGTTCGCAGTCTGGATGAACTCCTGGCGCAACTCCCCCGCCTCATCAGTCAATCGCTTGGTTTTTATCACACCGGCATCTTTTTGCTCGACGATAACCGCGAATACGCCATCCTGCGTTCTGCCAACAGCGAGGGCGGACAGCGTATGCTCGCTCGTGGTCATCGCCTGCGCGTCGGTCAACAGGGCATTGTAGGCTACGTTGCCGCGCGCGGAACAGCCCGCATCGCTTTGGACGTGGGAGCAGACGCCGTTTTCTTCAACAACCCCGACCTGCCAGATACGCACTCCGAGGTTGCCCTGCCCCTCAAATTCGGTCCCGAAACCATCGGCGTTCTGGATATTCAATCCACTGAAGCCAATGCCTTCTCGCAGGAAGATATCGAAGTCTTCACCATCCTCGCCAACCAGATCTCGGTCGCCATTCAAAATGCGCGCTCCTTCGAGCAGGCACAGCGTGCCTTGCGCGAAGCAGCAATTGCCTCCAGCCGCCTCACCAGCCAGGCTTGGCAAAATGTAGCCGACGCCATCCGCACAAAAGGCTACCGTTACGACGGAATCAAACCCGAACCGCTGAAAAAAGCGACCCCTCCAACGATGGAAGACAATGCGCTCACTGTGCCTGTGCAATTACGCGGACAGACCATCGGGCGACTGAAAATAAAACCGTCGAGCGAAGCTCAAAGTTGGAACGAAGATGAACTCGCCATTATCGAATCCACTGCCGAACGTGTTGCCCTGGCGCTGGATGGCGCCCGTCTCCTCAACGAAGCCCAAAGACGCGCCGCCCGTGAAAAATTCCTTTCGGAACTGGCGGCAAAACTGGGCACATCCTTCAAACTGGATTCCATCCTGCGGGATACGGTGGAAGAACTCGGACAATTTCTGAAAGACACCACCATTACATTCCAACTCACCGCCCCCCGGCGTTCCGCCGCCCAAACCGCACCAGAAGATCAAAGCAAAGCCTAGTCCATGAACGAACCCTTGAACCCCGCCCCCCAGACCGGAAATCGGCTAAGTCGCCTTTGGCAGGCGCTCACCATGCCTCACCCCTCCCTGCAAGACAGCCGGGAGCAGCAATACGCCCGCCTCGCCATCACCCTGATTCTGGTCATCGAAATCCTGAATTTCACCGGCTTTATTGCCAGCAGCCTTTCTAACGGGCTTGCGGAGGGCATCGGCGGCTTTGGCGCCCCCTTGATTGGGCTGGGAATCGCATACCTGCTGGCAAAAACCAAATACTACCGGGGGGGCGTGTTCTTCTTTGCGGTGATATTTGCCGCAGGCGGTTACATCAACGTCATCCGGCAAGGTCCTGCTGTTGATGTGGCCGCAAACATTTTCATCTTTGTGCCGCTCAGCCTGGTCATGGCGAGCAACTTCCTCTCCCCCTGGGCGGTGTTCCTGTTGGTAGGGCTGAACATCGGCGCCTTCGTTTCGCTTCCGCTTTTCGGCATCCCTCTGCCCGAAAACGCCGGAGGGATTGCCGGCATTCTCACCACCCTGGGCGTCGCACTGATGTTCCTCGACAACTTCAGAAACCGCTCCGAAGCCGTCAGGCTCGAAGAAATCCGCACAATCAACCGCCAGCTGGAAGACCTGACCGGCAACCTCGAACAACGCGTGGCAGAACGCACGGCGGAACTCGCCGAAGCCAACCGCCAAGCCCAGCGCCGCGCCGCCCAACTACACACCATCACTCAACTCTCGGAAGCCATCGCTCAATTTCGAGACCTGACCGACCTCTTCCCCGCCGTCACCCGACTCATCAGCGAACAGTTCGGTTTCTATCATGTCGGCATCTTTCTGCTCGACAGCGAAAAAAGATTTGCCGTACTGCAAGCCGCAAACAGCGAAGGCGGACAGCGCATGCTCGCCCGCGGCCACGCGCTGGAACTGGGAACCGGCGTTGTCGGCTACGCCGCTCAAACAGGACAACCCCGCATCGCCCTGGACGTGGGAGCGGATGCCGTTTTCTTCAACAACCCCGACCTCCCCAACACCCGCTCCGAAGCTGCCCTTCCGCTCAAATCGCGCGATGAGGTCATCGGCGTGCTGGACGTGCAATCCACTGAGGCGGGCGCTTTCAGCGAGGAAGACTTGCAGGTACTGCTCACCCTCGCCAATCAAGTCTCGATTGCCTTCGAAAATACCCGTCTGCTGGCAGAAACCCGCGCCGCCCTCTCCCAAATGGAGGAGGTGTACAACGAGTTCACGCGCACGGAATGGCATCGCACCATTGCGCTGGCGGAACAAGCCGGCTTCCGTTACAACGCCGGGCGCATCGAAATCCTGGAGACGGAATTGCGCGCGCCGGAGGTGGCGTCGGCGGCGGCAAAAGGCCGGGCGGCGTTGAGACAGGCTGAAGGGCCCGGCGGGAAGCGTCCGGCGGTGGCGGTACCGGTCAAA
This sequence comes from Chloroflexota bacterium, assembly GCA_039961775.1. Taxonomy (GTDB): domain Bacteria; phylum Chloroflexota; class Anaerolineae; order Anaerolineales; family Villigracilaceae; genus Defluviilinea. The sequence continues at coordinate 134,351 of JABRVZ010000003.1, read as the reverse complement.
TTACGCGGAGAAGTCATCGGCGTATTGCACGTCGAGGCGAACGATCCCTCCAAAACGTGGCAGGAGGATGAAATCAGCCTGCTGGAGGCGGTTGCGGAACGCGCCGCGCTTGCCATGGAAAACGCGCGTCTGTTTCAGGATGCCCGCCGCCGCGCCGCCAAGGAACAAGCCATCTCCGAAGCGTCTGCAAAGATTGGCAGCGCGCTCAATTTGGAAAACATCCTGCAAACCACCGCCGCGGAATTGGGACGCGTGCTGGGCGGCGCAGAGGTGCTGATCCAGTTTCAGAACAAAGAGGTTGATCAATGAGCGGAATGCGAGACACGGACAGCATGTTGAGTGAAAAACAAAAACAGGTCGGCACACTGCTGGCGGGCATGCTGGCGCTGGCAGGCGCGGCGTTTTTGGTGTTCGATCTCATTACTGTGCGTCTGCAAAGCGGAACGCTGGACCTTTCAGACCGCGTCATGATTCCGTTTTTGAGCCTGATGGTGCTCGGCAACCTGCTGGCGTTGGCGCTGATGCGTCGGGGACGTCACCTGGCGGGCGCATGGTTGACGTACGCGCTCAGCATGGTCGCCTTCCCGCTGGCGGCGACGCTGGTTATTCGGGGAGCCATCCTGGTCGCCGGCGCGAGCGTGGTGGTTTTCACGGCGTTATTCGTGTGGCGGGTTTTCCCGGCGGGTTCGCGGAGCCGCGTCATCCTTCTGGCAGCCGCCACTCTTTTGCTTGCAACCGCCATCGAAATCTGGGACCCGGCATTTCGTATCCAATCGCAGTTCTTTGCGCCAATTGTTGGCGCAGTCATCATGATGCTGGCAGCAGCCGGGTCTGCCGCCTATTTTGCGCGGCGGGCGTTAAGCGGCAATATCCGCACGAAAATCGTGGCGGGAATTCTTACCACTGGTTTCCTTTCGCTGCTGGCGCTTTCGATCTTTGCGCTGAATCGCGCCGCCGGGCTTGTCAACACCTTTTCGGTTAGCATCGAGCGGCTCGCCAACCAGTTGGCGGAAGAACAACTCATCAATACCATCACCAACGAAGCCGGCCGGGCAGACAGCGCCTTCAATACAGCGGTTGCCCAGGTGGAAGGTGTTGCCCACCAGTTGGAACTGCTTCAGGAACAGAAGAACACCCTTGGGAATGGGTTCTATTGGGATGCCGCCGTGCGGCTCACCCGCTACAGCGACGGACAATACTTCAACAGCCGCTACTCGCCCAGCAGCGTATTTGTCCCCTCGACCGTGGAATTGACAGAGGATGTCATCCGTGAATTGAACGTGACGGCATATCTGGATTTTTCTGCGCCGTTCGTGCTGGAAAACAACCCGCAAATTACAGCGCTCTATTTCACCGACAAACGCGGAATTATCACTCACTACCCCAACATTCGACTGGGCGAAAGCCTGCCGCATAACTATGACGGCACGGCACAGCCGCCCTTCCGTGTGGCAACCCCGCTCTTCAACAGAGATCGAAGCGCACGCTGGTCCTTCCCCCGCCAGGACCCGGCCGGCAGAGGGCTGGTGGTTTCCGTCTCCACACCGGTGTATTTCAAAGATGAGTTCATCGGCGTGATGACGGCAGATTTTCAGCTGGCAAAGATTGCCGAACAAATCGGCGCAATCAAAGTGGGGACCAGCGGCTACGCCTTCCTGGTGGATAGCGACGGTCACATCATTGCCATGCCGCCGCAGGGATACGAACTGCTGGGCTTGCAGCCCGAAGTGTTGGGAATGAATGAAGAGCCCAAGCAAACCATCTTCGATGGCAACCTGCCTTTTGAGTTACGGCAGATTACCCTCAGGATAACTGCCGGCGCGAGTGGACTCATCACCACCAGCGCCAATGGCGTGAAATACTTTGTTGCCTACGCTCCGCTGGCAAACCGCAGTTTCAGCCTTGGGTTGATCGTGCCTGTGGATGAATTGACACAACCGGTAGCCGCCACACGCAACGAAATCGCCGCCCAGGTACAGGGCACCGTGCGCAGCGCCGTCGTCATTCTCATCATCCTGCTGGCAGGAGCGTTGGCGGTCAGCCTGGGACTGGGTCAACTGCTTGCCGCGCCCATCTTGAGTCTCACCCAAACCGCCAACCAAATTCTGGAGGGCAACCTGGCCGCACAAGCGGATATCCGCACGCAAGACGAAGTCGGCACACTGGCGCAGGCATTCAACGCCATGACTGCCCGTCTGCGCGGCACGCTCGAAGGTCTGGAAAGAAGCGTCGAGGAACGCACCGCCCAATTGCTCGAAGCCAACGCCAACATCGAGCGGCGCGCCCGGCAGTTCCAATCCATCGCGCACATCGCCCGCACCATCAGTTCCAACCTCGAGCTCGAGAGTCTGCTCAAACAAATCACGGTTGCAATCAGCCGCGAGTTTGGCTTCTACCACGTGGGCATCTTCCTGCTCGACAGCAACGGAGAATATGCCGTGCTGAGCGCCGCCAATAGCCCCGGCGGACAGCGCATGCTCGCCCGCGGACACAGGCTGAAAGTCGGAGCAAAGGGATTGGTCGGCTATGCCGCCGGCACCGGCAAACCCCGCATCGCTCTGGACACGGGGGCGGATGCCGTTTTCTTCAACAACCCCGACCTCCCCGAAACCCGCTCCGAAATTGCCCTGCCCCTGCGGGCGGGTGAAATGATCATCGGTGTGCTCGACGTACAAAGCACCCAGCCGAACGCCTTCGGCGACGAAGACATCGCCATCCTCACCATCCTCGCCGACCAGGTGAGCATCGCCATCCAAAACGCGAGACAAAACGAGGAAACCCGACAGGCGCTGGCAGAATCGCAGTCGCTTTCGAGGCAGTTCGTGCGCAGCGGTTGGAGCCAGTTCACCAAACGAGAGAAATTGCTTGGCGTGCGCCATACGGGCGCAAAGGCGTCCCTGCTCTATGCGCGAAACAGCAAGGAGGCGCAGGAAATCCTTCAGTCGGCGAAACAACTCAAGGCGGGGATGGGAGGCGCAGTGTTGTCCATGCCCATCAAATTGCGCGGAGAGGTCATCGGTTCGGTGGATGTGCGCGCGCCGGGCAATCGTCAATGGGACCAGGACGAACTGGACATCGTCAACGCCATCCTCGAACGCGCCGCCATTGCCATGGAAAACGCCCGTCTGCTTGCCGAAAGCCAGAAACGCGCCGCCAAGGAGCACACCATCGGAGAAATTTCCGCCAAAATCAGCGCCCAAAGCGACATGGAGGAACTGTTGAAAGCGGCGGCGCTCGAATTAAAACGCGCCCTGCCCGAAACGGAAGTCATCGTGCAGCTGCAAAGCGAAGCGCTGGAAAGGAGGGCAGGATGAAAGCCTTAATGGAACGGCTGACCAGCCTGCGCTTCCGTCTTGCCATTGGTTTTGCCATTGCCGGTGTGCTCATCAGTGCGCTGACAATTTCGCTTTCCTACTCGCAAGCGCGCAATAACCTGCTCCGCGAAAAGCAGCACAAACTGACAGCCATTGCCGCGAACGCCGCCCTGCAAATCAACGGCGACCTCCATGCGCAACTGCAAACCCCTGCCGACATGGACACCGACGCCTACCGGGAACTGCAAGCCAAAGGCTTCGCCATTGCCGCCACCGACCCGGAAATCCTGTACGTGTACACCATGCGCAAAAATACAGCGGGTGAAATCTACTTCGTCCTGGACGCCGGTCACGAACCCGGCGCACCGCCCGAAGAGTACCAGCCGGTTGAAATTGGCTCGGTTTATGAAAGCCCAAGCGGGTTCCTGCTTGAAAACTTCGATACCTTGCGCGCCCCGGCAGTCGAAACCGAGTTCTACACCGATGAATTCGGCACCTACCTGACCGCCTATGCTCCGTTCTACCGCTCCGACGGGCAATTGGAAGGCATCGTCGGCGTGGATATTCTGGCACAGGACATCCTGGCGCAACAACAGGAGTTTTTCCGCACCTTTGTGCTTTTGTTCCTGGCGTCCGCCGCAGGCGCCGCGGCGCTGGGCTGGCTGGCAGGCACACGAATTGCCAATCCCGTGTTGGAATTGGCGAAAGCCACCTCCAGCGTTCGGGAAGCAGGCAAACGGCTGGAACTGCACACCGGCATCCGTGAACTCAACCAGGTCATCGAAAGTTTCAACGACCTGCTCGCCGTTCAGCAGGCAGACGAGGAGCAACTTCGGCGTCAAGCCGCCAGCCTGAACGTACAAAACGAAGAAATTCAACAGACCGTTGAAACGCTCGAAAAACGCGCTGGTCAGCTCGAAATCATTTCAGAAATCGTCAAAGCCGCAACCTCCCTTGAAAGCCTGCCAAGCCTGCTTCCGCGCATCACAACCGCCATCAGCGAGCGGATGGGATACTACCATGTGGGCATCTTCCTCCTGGACGAAAACAACGAGTACGCCGTCCTGCGCGCCGCCAACAGCCCCGGCGGACAGAGAATGCTCGCGCGCGGACACAAGCTCAAGGTCGGGCAGACCGGCATCGTTGGCTACGTCTCAGCCCTCGGCGCTCCCCGCATCGCCCTGGACGTGGGAGCGGATGCCGTGTACTTCGACAATCCCGACCTCCCCGAAACTCGCTCCGAAATTGCCCTGCCTCTCATCATCGGCAGACAAACCATCGGCGTCCTGGATGTACAAAGCACCCAGCCCAACGCCTTCCAGCAGGAAGACGTCCGCGTGCTGACCACCCTTGCCGACCAGATTGCCGTGGCAATTCAAAATGCCCGCTCCTTCGAATCCATGCAGGAACTGCTGGAAAAAGCCCAAAGAACATCCGTCGCCTACCTGCAGGACGCCTGGCGCATTCTGCAAGCCGACAGCGCAAGAATCGGCTTCAAGGCATCCGGCGATGAAGTTGCGCCTCTCTCCCGTCCGTGGATGAACGCTCATAACCGCAAAGCGCTGACCGAAAAACAGACAGTGGCGGAAAGCGGCGTAAACGCCACGCTTGCCGTTCCCATTCGCCTGCGCGGCGAGGTAATCGGCGTGCTCGACATCCACACCCGCGGCGAACACGAATGGGATGAAGACGAAGTGGACATTGCCGAAGCCGTGGCAGAACGCCTGTCACTGGCGCTCGAAACTTCGCTGCTGCTCAAAACCACCCAGCGGCGCGCAGAACTCGAACGCATCACCACCGACATCTCCAGCAGAATCACCGCCACCACCCAGATTGACGCCATCCTGCGCACCGCCGTGGAAGAACTCAGCCGCGCCCTGGGCGGCTCCGAAGTGCTGGTACAACTCCATGCGGACACGATGGGAAGCCAAAATGATTAGTAATCCATTCCGCTTCGACTCCAACTTTACAAACGAAGAACGCAACGCCCTGCGCATTATCCTGATTGGCTTGCCGGCCTCCATCCTCGCCGCATCCGTCTATCTCGCGCTGGGGCTGCAATTGGGCAACTGGCAACTGTATGCCTGGAGCGCCGACATCTGGCTTCTGGCGCTGGCATTGCTTGTCAGCCTCTTCCTGTTGCGACGGCGGCGTCTCGCCTCTGCCATTTGGCTCATCCTGATTGCTTTGCAAATCACGTTCATCGCTGCTGTGGCGCTGATCCAAGGCATCGGGCTGCTCATTGGCATCTCCATCCTGGCTCTCACCGCTGTCATCGCGGGGCAAACACTGCCGGCCAGGCAGGTCACCCAGGCGGTCATTTGGGGAACCGTCAGTGGAATCGCCGCCATGATGGTCGAAATCTTCCCGCCTGCCTTCCGCCTGCCTCCGCCAGCCATCATTCGTTTCTTCCTGCCCGGCATATTGCTAACGGTCATTCTGTTGTTCGGGCATGTCACTGCACGGCAATTCCGTAATTACACCCTGCGCACCAAATTGATCGTCGTTTTTGCCGCTCTCGTGCTGGGTACGGTTGGACTTGGCGCAGCCCTCACAAGCAACACCCTGCGCGCCACGTTGGTGCGCATCATCAGCGGACAACTTTCCACGCTGGCAAATTCAAAGGCACTGGAAGTCGGTCAAACCCTCGGGCACGAGAGAGACCTCCTTCAAACGCTGGCGTTGAATCCGCTTGTCATTCAGACTGCTTCATCTTCCAGCGCGCAGAAACCCCTGAGCGAAGAAGAAATCGTCCGCCGCGACCAACAATGGCGCTCTGCCAATGCCGCCCGCAACTACGCCGACCCTCTCGTGAGTGACATCCTGAACGCCCCTCTCAGCCAGGAACTCCGCCAATTCCAGGAAAAATTTCCCCAGCACATCGAAATCATCCTCACCAACCGCCAGGGAGTGAACATCGCCATCACGAACAGCACATCCGATTACTATCAGGCAGACGAAACATGGTGGCGCACTGCCTACGAGCAAGGCGGCTACATCGGTCAACCGGAATACGACGAAAGCATCAATGCAATTGGCGTTATCATGGCAATTCGCATTCAGCCCCCGGGATATACAGAGCCTATCGGCGTTCTACGCACCACCCTGGATATATCCATCTTCACCAACACCCTGACATCCGGTTTATTCGGTCAAACCGGCCACACCGACATCTACCTCCCCAACGGGCAGGAAATTTCCTTGCGGCTCAAGGAAGACGGCGCCTACGAAACCATACTAAAACCCGTTGCGTCGCTGAACATCAACGAACTCCTGGAATCCACCGAACCCTACCATGAAACCTTCCACGATGAAATTCCCATCCTGGCAAGCCACGCCCGCGTCACCGATGTTGTTCAACTCAATGGAAAGAGCACCCTCATCACAGATCTCAACTGGCATGCCGTCTCCATCCAAAATCAAACCGAGGCGCTCCAGCCAATTCAAATTCAAACGCGCAACATCACCTTGTTTGCAATTCTGATTGCACTGGCAGCAACGGCGGCGGCAACTGGCTTTGCCCAGGTGCTTGCGGCTCCCATCACCCAGCTCAAACAGGTGGCAGAAAAAATCGCCAAAGGCGATACCAATATCCGGGCAAACATCGAAAGCGGCGACGAAACCGGCGCGCTGGCAGTCGCCTTCAACTACATGACATCCCAACTGCGCGACCTGATTGCCGGGCTCGAACAGCGTGTAAGCGAACGAACGCTGGACCTGAAAAACGCCGTACTGGTCAGTGAAAAGCGCGCGCACGACCTTCAATCCATTAGCGAAATCTCCCGCCTCATCGCCAGCGAACAACGGCTCGACGTGTTGCTGCCTCTCGTTACCCGCCTCATCAGCGAACGCTTCGACTTCTATCATGTCGGCATCTTCTTTGTGGATGAGACCCGCCGCTTTGCCATCCTACAAGCCGCCAACAGCGAAGGCGGAAAGAAGATGCTCGCCCGCGGGCACCGCCTGGAAATCGGCACAGGACTGGTAGGCACCGTCATCCAGACCGGACAACCCCGCATCGCCCTCGACGTGGGAGCGGATGCCGTTTTCTTCAACAACCCCGACCTCCCCAACACCCACTCCGAAATGGCGCTGCCCCTCAACTATCGAGGCGACACCATCGGCGTTCTGGATGTACAAAGTGACAAGCCCGGCGCCTTCACCGAAAATGACGCCCAAACCCTCAGCATCCTCGCCGACCAGGTTGCCATTGCCATTGAAAACGCCCGTCTCTTTGGGCAAATGCGCCAGGCGCGTGAAGAAGCCGAGTCATTGTACGCCCAGATTCAAAGTCGGGAATGGAGCGCATTTATCCGCCAGGCAGAAAGGATTGGTTACCAACAAACCGCCACCGGCGGGCAGAGACTCACCAAACCAGTCATGTCGGAGGAAATCCGCAAAGCGCTCAAACAGGGACGCGTGGTAGTGGTGAACAGCGGAGACGCCCTCTCCCAGCCAGCCATTGCCGTCCCGGTCAAACTGCGCGGACAAACCATCGGTGTGCTCAACATCAAAGCCCCTCTGCCCAACCACCGCTGGAATCAGGACGAAATCAACCTTGCTCAAGCCGTTTCAGACCGCCTGGCGCTCGCCCTCGACAACGCCCGCCTCCTGCTGGAATCACAGCGCCGCGCCGCCAAAGAGGCAAAGATCGGCGAAGTCTCCGCCAAAATCGGCGCATCCATCAACATGCGCAACGTGCTGCAGACCGCCGTCGAAGAACTGGGACGCGCCCTGCCTGGCTCAGAAGTCATCATCCAATTCGGCGACTCAGACGGAGAAAGTATCGCATGACAGATGCAGTGAAACCCACCGGCGGTTCTCCGCAATCCTATTCAGCGCCTCAGCCGTCCATTCGCAACAGGCTGGTTCGCGGCAGTATTGCCATCGTGTTTCTGGCGCTTGCCATCATGGGCGTCTTCGTATTCATCCGCACGCGGCAGACCAACTCCGCCCTGATTTCACGTCTCGACGCCGCCACACGTAATGAAGCCGAGACCCTGCTTGCCATTACAGCCGACCGAAAGACAGAAACTTTATCGAACTTTTTCGCGTCGCTGGAGGCAGGCATCCTCTCGTTGAGAGAATATGACCAGAACCTTCTGCTGAACCGGCAGTCTTTCGAAACCGGCGCATTTTGGGACGCCGGCACATCGCTTTCCCGCAACGACAAGGGCAGTTGGGATAACCCCAACACAGAAATCGGCTCCGTATTTATCCCTGCCGCAGCCGACCTCTCCGACTCAATGAAAGCGGATTTGAACATCATCCGCCACATGGACTTGATTGCCCCCTCCATCCTTGAAGCCAATCCCGATGTCATCGCCGTGTACTTTGGCGGTTCTTCGGGGTACACGCTCTATTACCCCAACATAGACCTTGCCGCCATCGTCCCTCCCGATTTCGACGTCACCGGCAGACCCTGGTACACGGCGGCGGCGCCGGAAGCAAATCCTGGCAAAGGGGCGGTCTGGTCAGAGCCGTATCTGGACGCCGCGCTCAACGGTATTGTCATCACCAACAGCGCGCCGGTCTACGATGCGGCAGGCAGACTGGCTGGCGTCGTTGCGCAGGATATTCAACTAACTAAAATCTCGGAAATCGTCGGTAATATCAGCGTGGCAGAGAGCGGCTACGCATTCCTGCTCGACCGCGACGGGCGGCTGATTGCCATGCCCAATGCGGGCTACGCCGATCTGAACATCAACCCGAACATGTTACCGCTGGGAGGCAAACTCACTGCCACCAACCTGGGAAGCACCGCCAGAGAACTCGCGCCCATACTCACCGAAATGACCGCCGGCAACAGCGGCTTCACAGAACTCAGCCTGAACGGCACCAGGAGGTTCGTCGTTTACCGCCCGGTACAACGCGCGGGCTTCAGCCTGGCAATCATCGTACCGGTCAATGAAATGCTCGCCAAAGCGCTGGAAGCCCGCCAACAACTCGAACGCGAAAGCCGCAATGCGCTGGGCATCAGTCTCTTCGTCGTTCTGGGCATCTTCGGGCTCACCCTGCTCGCCACCCGCAATTTCAGCAACAGCCTGATAGCCCCTCTGCTTTCGCTCACCCGTACCGCCGAAGAAATGGCAAAAGGTAACCTGGAAGCGCGCGCAGCCATCACCGAGCAAAACGAAATCGGCACCCTTGCCTCCACCCTCAACGCCATGGCGGCGGAACTCAAGACATCCATCGACTCGCTCGAAATGCGCGTCGCCGAACGCACCCGGGAAGTCGAACAACGCGGACGTGAGCTGGAAGCGGCAAACGCCCAACTTCACCGCCGCGCGGCACAATTCGAGGCAATGGCGCAGGTCGCCCAATCCATCGCTTCCATCCGCGACCCCAAGGAACTCCTCCCGCACGTGACGTCGGTCATCAGCGAAAAGTACGGCTTTTACCATGTCGGCATCTTCCTGCTCGATGAAAACAACGAATACGCCGTACTTGCCGCGGCTAACAGCGAAGGCGGTCAGAGAATGCTGGCAAGGCGACACCGCCTGAAAGTAGGCGAACAAGGCATCGTCGGCAGCGTGACGGGAAGCGGAAAACCGCGCATCGCCCTCGACGTCGGGGTGGATGCCGTCTACTTCAACAACCCCGACCTCCCCGACACCCACTCCGAAATGGCGCTGCCCCTCTTCAGCGGCGGCAAAGTCATCGGCGCGCTCGACGTGCAAAGCACGGAAGTCGGCGCCTTCACCGAAGAAGACGTGCAAACGCTCAGTCTGCTCGCCGAACAGGTAAGCCTCGCCATCGAAAATGCGCGTCTGTTCGATGCTTCCAACCGCGCGCTTGAAGAACTGCAAACACTCATGCGCCAGTCCACTCGCGAAGCATGGAAACGTTTGCCGCACAGCCAAAAACTGCTCGGCTACCGCTACAATACCATGGGGGCAGTGCCCCTCACCGAGCCCATCAAGTTGGACATGCCGCTTCCAGACAAGAAAAAGGCTGAGAAGGCTGAAACAACCTCGATTGTCGTCCCGATCGAACTGCGCGGCGAAGTCATCGGCAGGCTGGTCGTCCAATCTGCATCCGCATCCCAATGGGGTGAGGACGAAAAAGACCTCATTCAGGCGGTGGCGGAACGCGTGGCGCTCTCCGCAGAAAACGCCCGCCTGTTCGAAGAAACAACCCGCCGCGCCGAACGCGAACGGCTGGTCTCGGAAATCACCGGCAAGATACGCAACCATAACGACCCGCAAGCCATGATCGAAACCGCCCTGCAGGAACTGCGTCAGGCGCTTGGCGCCACCCGTGTGGAAATCCTGCCCAAGGCTTCGGACGGAAAGGACAAGTAAGATGGCATACGCAATCGCAATGTCGAACGAAAAGGGAGGCGTCGCCAAAACCACCTCCACGCTTTCGCTGGGCGCGGCGCTTGCCGAACTGAATTACCGCGTCCTGCTGGTGGACCTCGACCCGCAGGCGAACCTTTCGCTCGCCCTTGGTTTGGAAACCGACGAGACAAGCATCACCTCGGCAAACGTGCTGATTGAAGGCGCGCCCCTTAAAACCGCCGTCCGCGCCACCGAAATTCGTAACCTTTCCCTGGTGCCGTCCAGTTTTCGCATCGAAAATGCGGAGCAATTCCTGCCCATGCGAAATCATTACCTGACCACACTCCGCGACGCACTGGCGGCTGAACCGCTTCCCTACGACTACATCCTGTTCGACTGCCCGCCCGCCCTCGGAGCGATCACCCTCAACGCGCTCGCCGCTGCAAACCTGCTCATCATCCCCACCCAGGCAGAATACTTCTCCGCCTACGCGCTGCGCAACATGATGGGGACCATCCGCCGCATCCGTCAGGAAGTCAATCCTGCGCTTGCCTACCGTATTCTGGTCACCCTCCTCGACCGCCGCAACCGCACACACCGCAATATCTTCGAGCAGCTGCAAGCCACCTTTGGGCAGGGCGTTTTTACCACCGTCATCGAAATTGACACCAAACTCAGGGAAAGCCCGATCGCCGGCGTGCCCATCATTCACTACAAACCCACCAGCCGCGGCTCGCAGCAATATCGTGTCCTCGCTCAGGAGTTGATTGAATATGCCAAAGAAGAAACCGCTCGACAGGCGGCTTGACAAACTATTCGAAGACATCAAGCACGAAGAACCGAGCGTCGAACCTCAGGCGGTTGCTCCTGCCGGCGCGTCCCAGCCGCCTGCAGCGGTATCGGGCAAGGAACTGCCGGCAGCAAAACACCCCGGCATTGTTCGCCGCGCCAAAGCGGCACCCCTCACGGAAACCGCCCTGGCGCTGGATTTCAAACTGAGCACCGATACCTGGGCGACCCTGCAGGTTGTTGATGAAACCAATCAGCGTGTCTGGACGGAGGAAGACCAACTGCTCGCCCGTCAGGTGACCGACCAACTGACGCTGGCGCTCGAAAACGCCCGTCTATTCCAGGAGACCAAGCGCTCCGAGGCAGAACTGCGGGCGTTGTTCGCCGCCATGAATGACGTCATTATCGTGTACGACAAGGATGGCACCTACGTCCGCATCGCACCCACCAACCCCTCCCTGCTGGTTCGCCCCCCCGACGAAATGGTGGGAAAAAACATCCGCGATGTCCTGCCGCCGGACCTTTGCGAACCGGTTATGAAAGCCATCCTCGATGCGTTGAATAGCGATGAAATTGTGCGCATCGAATATCCGTTGGAAATTCAAGGCAGCCGCTTCTGGTTCGACGCCAACGTCTCCAAGTTGAGCGAAACCGAGGTCTTTTGGGTGGCGCACGACATCACCGACCGTAAGATCAACGAACTCACCCAGGACGCCATCACGCACATCACCGAGAGCGCTCTGACGGCTCAATCAGCAGAAGAATTACTCCGCACCGTACACGAATCCGTTCAACCACTTCTGCCAGCCAAAAACTTCTTCGTGGCGCTCTACGACCCGGAGATTCAACAGATTACCTTCCCTTATCACGCGGATGAATACGACGACGACTGGGCGCCTCGCAAACTGGGGCGCGGGCTCACCTCTTATGTCATCCGTTCCGGTAAACGCCTGCGCGTCACTCCGGAAATCTTTGCCGACCTCGAAGCCAGCGGCGAAATTGTCTCCGACGGCGCTCCCAGCGTGGACTGGCTTGGGGTGCCGATGAAAAGCCGCGGCGCGGTACGAGGCGTCATGGCGGTTCAGACCTATAACCCTGCCATACGCCTCACAGAAAAGCACGAAGAAATCCTCGAGGCAATCGCCGCTCAAACATCCGCCGCGCTGGAACGCCTGGAAGCCCGAGAAGCCCTGGAGCGGCGCAACATCTACCTTGCCGCTTCCGCCGAAATCGGGCGGCTCGTCACCTCCACGCTCGACCTCAACACGATCTTCGCACAGACCGTCAATCTGGTCAGCGACCGCCTAGGCTTCTACTTCGCCGCCATCTATCAGATGGACGAAGACGGCTACCATGTCATCCTGCGCGAAGCGACAGGCGGCGCCGGCGAAAAAATGAAAGCCCAACGATACAGGGTCCCCGTCGGCTCGCAAACCATCGTAGGCAAAGCGGCGGAAAAAGGTGACACCGTCATTGTCAACGACACCGCCACCGACCGCCTGTACCAGCCCAACCCGCTCCTGCTCGACACGCAATCAGAGGTCGCCATTCCGCTCAAGGTCAGCGGCAAGGCGCTCGGCGTGATTGACATTCAATCTACCCAGCCGCACGCCTTCACCACCGATGCGCTTTCCATCCTTCAATCTCTGGCAGACCAGGTTGCCGTTGCCATCAACAACGCCACCCTGTACCTTGAATCGCAGGAACTCATCAAGAACCTCCAGGAAGTGGACAAACTCAAGAGTCAGTTCCTCGCCAACATGAGCCACGAACTGCGCACCCCGCTGAACTCCATCATCGGCTTCTCGCGCGTCATCCTGAAGGGCATAGATGGTCCCATCACCGACATGCAGCAGCAGGACCTCACCGCCATCTACAATTCGGGTCAGCACCTGCTCGGACTCATCAACGACATCCTCGACCTGGCACGCATCGAAGCCGGCAAGATGGAACTCAACTTCGAGGAAGTTCACCTCGCCGAGATGATTCACAGCGTCTTCTCCACGGCGAAAGGACTTGTCAAGGAAAAGCCCATCCAACTCATCGAAAAGGTTCCGCCGGAAATGCCCACTGTCCGCGGCGACACGATGCGTGTGCGTCAGATTTTGCTCAACCTGATTTCCAACGCCGCCAAATTCACCGACGAGGGCTTCATCACCGTCGAGACCTCCGTGCAAAAAGCGCCAAACGGAAAATTCGAGGCGCTCATCAAAGTGATCGACACCGGTCCCGGCATATCGTCGGAAGGTCAGGAAAAACTATTCAAGGCGTTCTCGCAGGTGGATGGCTCCGCCACCCGCAAGACGGGCGGCTCGGGACTGGGTCTCTCCATTTGCGCCAACCTCGTTCAACTCCATGGGGGGCGCATCGGCGTCGAAAGTGAGGAGGGCAAAGGCTCCACCTTCTGGTTCACCATGCCGCTCTTCCGCCAGCCAGCCGGGGAAATTCCGGCGGGCAAAAAAATTGTGCTTGCCATTGACGACGACCCGCAGGTCATCAGTCTCTACGAACGCTACCTCACGCCGCAGGGATACCACGTCGTCGCTCTGACCGAACCTGCCAGGGCAAAGGAACAAGTGAAGGAAATCAACCCCTTTGCCGTGACCCTCGACATCATGATGCCCAACGTGGATGGCTGGTCGGTTCTGACCGACCTCAAATCTGATCCTGCCACGCGAGACGTGCCCATCATCATCTGTTCCATCGTCGAACAAACCGACAAGGGCTTCACCCTCGGCGCGGCAGACTACCTGGTCAAACCCATTCTCGAAGAAGACCTTGTCCATGCGCTGGAACGCCTCGACAAAAACGACAAAATCCGCCGCGTGCTGGTCGTTGATGACGACCCCAACGACTTACGCCTCATCGAAAAAATCCTGACCGAACACGGCAAATATCAACCAGTTCTTGCCGAAGGCGGACGCCGCGGCTGGGAAATCCTCAACACCAATCCGCCAGACGCCGTCATTCTTGACATCTTCATGCCGGAGATGAATGGCTTCATGATTCTCGAAAAAATGATGGAAGAACCGGCGCTCCGCGAGATACCGGTACTGGTGGTCAGCGGCGGCGGGCTCACCAACGAACAGCACAAACAACTTGCCGAGTACGGCAAAAGGCTCATTGCCAAGGGATCGCTCACCGAAAACGATTTGATTGCCAGCATTGAAAACGCACTCAAACGAATTGGCGGTTAAGCCGTCCCAACAATATTCTAAAGACTGTTTGCCGCCTGGTATAGTTCTGGGGCGGCAAAAAGAAAGAATCAGCAAATGTCATTTGTCATTCGTTGTCTCGATTGCGGGCATGCCGCTCCCTTCACGCCCAGTTCCATGCAATGCCCCAATTGCTCCAGTCAGTGGCGCGAAGCCGAATACGACATGGCGGAGGTGGCAAAAACCTTTCCGTCACAACTGAAAAACCGTGAGTTCGATTTGTGGCGTTACAAGGAACTCCTGCCCATTCACAACCCCAATCCCAGCCTGCGGCTTGGCGAGGGCGGCACGCCGCTCATCAAAGCCGTCAATCTGGGAATGATGCTGGGGCTGAACAATCTCTACATCAAGGACGAGCGCCAGGGACCCACCTCCTCCTTCAAGGACCGGCAGGCGGCGCTGACGATTGCCGCGCTCAAGGAAGCGGGCATCACTGAAATGGTTGCCGCCTCCACAGGCAATGTCGCTATCTCGCTGTCGGCGTATGCGGCTCGGGCGGGGATCAAACTTTGGGCGTTCGTCACCAGCCTCGTTCCGGGGGTCAAGATGCGCGAGATCGCCCTGTATGGCAGTCAGGTGGTCAAAATCACCGGCTCCTACGATGAGGCGAAAATCATGGCGGCAGAGTTTGCCCGCCAGCGTGGTTTGTATCAGGACATGGGCGCACGCACGGTCACAGCGGTGGAGGCAATGAAAACGCTGGCGTTCGAAATTGCCGAACAGTTGACCCTGCAAAACGGCGCTCCGCCAGAGTCCACAGAAGACCGTCCGAAATGGCGCACGCCCGACTGGTATGTGCAATCCATCAGCGGAGGGCTGGGACCGCTCGGCGTGTACAAGGGCTTCCGTGAGTTGAAGGCGCTGGGGCTGATTGACCGCATCCCTGCCATCGCCCCAATTCAGGTGGATGGCTGTGCGCCGATGGTGGAGAGTTGGCGCAAAGGGCTCGAAAAAGCCGAGCCGGTGCGCTCGCCCAAAACGCGCATCGAAACGCTGGCAACCGGCGACCCTGGGCGCACCTACGTCATGCTGCGCAAACAGGTCAATGAAACTGGCGGGGTCTTCGAGAGCGTTTCGGATGAAGAATCCTTTCGCGCGATGCACGTGCTGGCAAAGATGGAGGGCATCTCCGCTGAACCCGCCTCTGCGACTGCCTTTGCCGGGCTTTTCAAACTGGTGCGCGCCGGCATAATCAAGCCGGATGATGTAGTAGTGGTGAATTGCACCGGTCACACCATGCCCG
This sequence comes from Chloroflexota bacterium, assembly GCA_039961775.1. Lineage (GTDB taxonomy): Bacteria > Chloroflexota > Anaerolineae > Anaerolineales > Villigracilaceae > Defluviilinea. The sequence goes on along the minus strand of JABRVZ010000003.1, from coordinate 118,507 downwards.
CCGAGCAATATCTGTTCGGCGAAGGTTGGACACGCGATATTGACCTGCGCCATAAACAGGTAGAAGCGGAGACCCCGCAAGAGGGGCTGCTCTCCGCCCTCAACAATGTGACGCCGAACCGCTTCCCGCGCGTGGTGGTGGCAGATGACACCGCCGAGGCGCGCCGCCTCATCCGCCGAATTTTGCAGTCGCAGGGTGATTTTGAAATCTTCGAAGCCGTCAACGGGCGCGAAACCATCGAACTGGTCAACCGCGAACGCCCCGATCTTCTCATTCTCGACTTGATGATGCCCGAAATGGACGGCTTCACCGTCATGGATATACTGCGCAGTCAGCCGGAGACAGCCAACATCCCCGTTATCGTCGCCACCGCCAAGGAACTGACTGTGGACGAGAAAAGCCGCCTGCAGGGGCAAATCCAGTCCCTGATGCTCAAGGGTGATTTTCTGAACGACGAATTTCTCGAAGAAGTCCGCGCCTTGATCAAGTGACAGACGCTTTCCGAATGACAGGCATCGCTTTGAAGGGAAGGGTGTTTTTTGTCGGGTCCCTTCTGAGAATCTTTGGGCGTTTTCTAACAGAACCGGTGGACAGCGAACTGCCTGCCGGCACCTATTGAAAGCCGGTGCAACTTGTCGAAAAAAAAACGCTCCCAGGGTATCAGCGCCGCGCTGATTTCAGCCGCTCTCATTGGCATGGCTCCCGTGTTTGGCAAAGCGGCAATGGGAGAGGGACAGTTCTCACCCTATGCGGTGGTGGCGCTTCGCACAAGCATAGCGGCGGCGCTGCTTGTATTGATTATGCTCATCTTCCGCCGGCAGTATTTGTATATCTACCCGGCGGGGCTGTATGGGTGTCTTCTGGCTGGGGCATTGAACGGCATTGGTTCGATTTTCTACTATGTGGGGTTGAGTAAATTGAACGCCAGCGTGGCGCAAATGCTTTATGCCCTTTACCCCTTGTTCGTGGCGTTCTGGCTGCAACTGGACGGACAACCGCCCTCCCGCCTGACCGTCATTCGCATCGTTATCGCAGGTTTTTCGGCGCTTCTGCTGACCCGCGTCGACTCGGGAGGTATCAACCTGACCGGCGTAATTTTTATGCTGATTTCTGCCGCGCTCTACGCCCTGCATTTACCGGTCAATCAGCGGGTGTTGTACGACGTTCCCGCCCCCACCGTGACCGTGTACACCCTGCTGGCGATGAGCGCCATCGTCGTTCCTGCCTATTTCATCGCCAGCCCGCCCCCTCCTGCCGATCCTCAATGGATGCCCGTGCTGGGGCTGACAGCGGTCACCTTTGGCTCGCGGCTCCTGCTGTTTTTGGGCGTCAAGAACATCGGCGGGATGCAAACTGCCCTGCTCGGTCTTGCCGAACTTTTGGTCGCCATCACGTTCAGCCACCTTTTGCTCGGCGAAACGCTCACCTCCTGGCAATGGATAGGAACAGCCGGATTGAGTTCCAGCCTGTTGCTGGTCTGGTTCGAGAAGCCGGTCAACCGACCGCTTTACGCCAGGGGACTTCTTTCCTGGCTGCAACCGCCCGAATTCCCCACAGACTTTTACAAGCATTAAACCCAGACCTCCGGCTTCCAGCCGGAGGTCTGTTCTTTACGCTACTTTTCCACTTCGTACAAGTAGCCCGTCCCCCTCACGCTGACGATTGCCCGCGACAGGGACGGAAAAGCCTCCAGTTTGTGGCGCAGGCGGCTGACCAGCGGACGCAAAATCTCTGGCGCCTCTCGCTGGGACGTATCGTAGCCCTGCACAAGCAGGACAAGCTCGCGGTGGGTGTACACCCTTCCCGGATTTTCCATGAGGACGCGCAGGAGCCGCCCTTCGGCGGGCGTCAGATGAATCATCTGGTCTTTTTTCTGAATCAGGCGGCGGGAGAGGTCGATGCGGGTGCCGTCGGGGAGGGAAAATTCGAGGGGCGCTTCTTCCACATCCGCCGAAACTGATCCGCCCTTTGCCTTCAGGCGTGCATCCCGCCGCGCCAGCCCTTTCTTGATGCTGTTGATGACCTGCGAGGGGGAGGCGGGTTTGAGCAGATAATCGTGCACACGCAAACGCAGCGCCTGAATGGCAGATTCGGTTGTGCCGTAGGCGGTGAGCAGGATGATCTCAGTCTCCGGCGAAATCTGGTTGACAACCTGAACCACCTCCAGCCCGTCCATGCCCGGCATGCGCAAATCCACGATCATCAAGTCAATGGGATGTGTGCGGACATATTCGACCGCCGCCTGTCCATTTGGCACAGCGCTGACCGCATACCCTTCGAGGCGCAAAATGTCCGAAAGCGACTGACGTGCAACAGGCTCATCGTCAACGACAAGGATGTTGGGTTTCATGATATTTCTCCCGTGGGCAGGAATAAGCGGAAACAGGCGCCATCGCCGCTTCCTTTCACAATGTCCAATGTGCCGCCGTGCGCGGTGACGATATTGTAACTCACCGTCAGCCCCAAACCGGTGCCGCCCTCCTTGGTGCTGAAGAATGGCTCGAAGATGTTGTTGCGCAGTTCTTCGGGTATGCCGGGTCCCGTGTCTTCGAATTGTATCTCCACGCCGTTTTCCAGCTCTTTCGCACGGATGTAGAGCGCGCCTCCGCCGGGCATCACGTCGAAGGCGTTCAAAATCAGATTGATGAAAATTTGTTGAATCTGACTGCTCACCGCCAGCACCGGGGGCAAAGACTCGGGCAGTTCGGCGATGACCTCGATGTGCCGCTGCCCCAACTGCTGGGAGGTAAGACTGAGCACATGCTTCAGCAGTTCCAACACATCCACCTTTTCCATTTTGACCGAGCCGGGGCGGTAGAAATCGAGCATACGGTGCATGGTTTTCATCAGACGTTCGAGTTCGGAGCGAGCCAGCTCGAAGTATTGTTTGCGTTTTTCCGCCGGCAGGTCTTCGCGCCCGGCAAGGTGCAGACAGTTCTGCACAGACTGCAAAGGGTTGTTGACTTCATGCGCAATCGAAGCCGTCAGCCTGCCCGCCGCCGCCATCTTTTCCGAACGCAGGAGCGCCTGCTGGGATTCTTCCACTTTGCGAACATAGGCGCGCAGGTCGGCGTACAGGCGGGCGTTTTCCAACGCCACCAGCGACTGGCTGGCAAGGATGTGGAACAGCTCCAGGTCGGTGCCGCGAAAAGGAGCCACGCCTGCGTCTCTTGCGGCAAACAGGACGGCGCGCAGGTCTGAGCGTGAAATTGGAATCAGGATTGCCGCGCCAAGTTTGAGGTCCGAAAGAAGCGCCTGCGCCTCTTTCTCCCCCGGTCCTGTGGCGTTGACGAGGATCGGTTTCCCATCTGACGCCACCCTTTGCAGAAGGTCAGCCGCAAAGCCGCCCGCCTCTACCGGCAAGACGTTCCCCCGTTTGGAGACCAGCGAAAAACCGTTCGGCTCCAGCCGGTAAAATGCGGCGTTGGGACATTGCAAATGTTCGCAAACCGTGTCAACGATAAGGGGGTACAGTTTGTCTGAGTTGGTCTCGGAAAACAGCCGTTCGGTGGCGTCGAAGAGGGGACGGAGCGCCTGCGCGCGGGCGGTTTCGCGCTTGCGGCGGTTATCGGTAAGCGCCTGTTCCACGGCGGCAATCAGTTCGTCCCCTTTTTCGAATGGTTTGAGCAAAAGCCCATCCACTCCCTGGCGCAAAGCGCGGATGGCGGTTTCGACGGTGCCGAAGCCGGTCATCACCAGCACGGCAATATCAGGCTGGGCGCGTTTGGCGCGCGAGATGACGTCGAAACCGTCCACTTCGGGCATGCGAATGTCCACGAGGAGCAGGTCGAAGCGGCGCTGACCGAGGATTTCGACTGCGGCGCGGGGATTGGTTTCGGATTGGACTTCGTAGCCGGCGCGCGTCAGGACGCGGCTGCACAGCAAGGCAATGCCGGCTTCGTCGTCAACGACAAAGACAGAAGCGGATTCCATGGCAAATTCCCTACCCTTTCGGAAGCCAGACGGTGAAGGTGGAGCCGGCGCCGGGCTGGCTGATGAGTTCGATTTCGCCGCCGTGTGCAGAAACGATGCCGTAAGTGACGGAAAGCCCAAGCCCCGTTCCGCCGCGGTTGGCTTTGGTGGTGAAGAACGGTTCGAAGATGCGGGTTTGAATCTCCGGAGGAATGCCCACCCCGCTGTCGCGCACCGAGACGATGACGCCTTCGCGTCCCACTTTGGGGACAGCGGCGGTTCGTATCTCCAGTTGACCGCCGCCCGGCATGGCTTGCAGGGCGTTGTGAACAAGGTTGAGCAGGACTTGTTTCATTTGGTTTTCGTCCATGGAAACCCAGGGTAAATCCTCCTGCAAATGCAGCCGCAATTCTACCCCGTTTGTGTGAATCAGATGTCGCGTGAGCGCTACCACGTCTTCGACCACCTTGTTCAGCGAGGCATTGGCGCGGGCGCTTTCGCTCTGGCGGGCAAAATCGAGCAGGCGGCGGACCACGTCGCGCGCGCGGCGCGCCTCGCGGATGACCAGGTCCAGGTCGGCGCGCAGAGGCGAATCGTCGGGGAGGTCGTTCATCACCAGTTCGGCAAAGCCGGTCACGGAGGTGAGGGGGTTGTTCAATTCATGGGCAATGCCCGCCGCCATCTCGCCCACCGCCGCCAATTTAGCAGCCTGGACGAGGCGGTTCTCCGCCAGCCGCTGCGCTTCCATGCGCGCGTTGAGTTCCATCTCGGTTTCGCGCAGTTGATAGATGGTCTCTTGCAGCCGTTGATATTGGTTGGCGCTGGTGATGACCGCCGCCAGAATGCCCGCCAGCGACTCGAGGGCAATGTAATCGTTATGGGTGAAGGCATTACGCGAACTGCTCTCCACATTGATGACGCCCAGCACCTTCGAGGCGTCGCGGATGGGCACGCACATCTCCGACCCTGCCTGCCAGCCTTTGATGGGCGTGTAACGCTCATCTTGCAGCACATCGTTGACCAGAACGCCGCGTCCGCTTTCGAAGACATAGCCGGTAATGCCGCCGCGCACAGGGTAGGTGACGGATTTCATCGCCCGCCGCACCACATTGGGGCTGACGCCGCCAAAGCCGCTGATGGTCAGGCTGCCGCTTTCATCGGCAATAAAAACTGTCGTGAGTTCGTAGGAAAAATACCGCGCCAGCAGGCTGGCAGTGGCTTCCGCCACCTGGCGGGAGTCGGTCAGACCGACAATCTGCTGAACGACCTCATGGATGACCCCCAGGTTCCTCGCCCTGCCCTCCGCCTCCTCACGGACGCGCGTGTAATCTGCCAGGCTGGCGAGATGACTGGCGAGCACAACCAGCAGGCTTTCATCGTATGGGCTGAAGGCATTCCTCAACCGGCTTTCCACGCTCAGCGCCCCAATGCGTTGACCGCGCAGGCGCAGCGGCGCGTAGATGCCCGAAAGTGCGCCGTTGTATAACGGTAAAGCGGACTCTGCCCCCATGTCGCTCAGCCGCATCATCTGGTCGCTGGTCAGCAGGCGGGAGATGGGATGCCCCTCTGCGCTGCGCAGGATGGAGACCAGGTTTCCGGCTTCCATGCGGTATTCCTGAATCACGTCTTCGGAGGAGAACAAATCCAGCACAATCAACTCGGTGCCGAAAGCGCGGGAAAGCAGGGCAAACAGACGCCGCGCAATCTGGTCGAGACTGCGCCCGGTGGCAACGGTAAGAGCAAAGTCGTTCAGCATGGCAAGACGGCGCAAATGTCCTGCCATTTCGGCAAACGTGATGAGCGTTTCGAGCGCCGGTGCAATCTGGGTTGCCAGATCCACGAGGCGGTTCCATTCCTCTGCTTTGAAGTTGGAAGAACGCCACATGCCAACAGCGCCGATCAACCGCTGACCGATGACCAGCGGCACGCAAATCCAGGCTTTGACGCCCGCCTTCAGCCCTTTGTGCGGAATCTGCGCCCACAGCGCATCGCCGCGCTGAACGGCGACGGGCGTGAGGTTACGGTTCATGCGCCGCAGAAGGGAATGGGCGTCAATCTGCAGAACCAGGTCGGCGAGGGCAGGCGCGTTCCACTGGGCGCGGATTTCGAGAGAGTCCGCCCGCCGGATGGCGAACCAGGCTCCCTGTACGGGAACGAGGCGGGTGAAGGCATCCAGAGCGCGGTGAAGGGCGCGCGGCAGGTCGTAGGGGCTTTCGGAGTTCAAATCCGGCATCAGGAGAGACGCCGCCACCGAGGAAGCGGGCGACTCAGGATGGGCTGACTCCGCGCGGATGCCGCTCACTGCCAGCCGCCAGATGCGCTGCGCCGGCAGGCTGAGCAATCCCGCCCCCGCCAGGACCACCTGAGAAGCCCCCGCCACCGGGAAGGCATACAGGCGCTCGACCCGCAGGGCGCTCGAGGAGGGCAGAGAAACAGAACGGCTGCCTCCTCCGCTCAACGCGCCGGAAAGCCAGGCGTCCACTTCAGTATCTTCAAGGAATTTAACAAGCGCAGAGTGGGATTTCTTCCCCAGATGATAGTGCGCCGCCACACGCCACTTTCCCGCTTCCCGCTCCACCAGCGCCGACCAGGCGGCGTCGGTCAACTGGCAGGCTTCTTTGAGTTGGAGTTCAATCGCGGCGGTTTCGGTCATCGAAGCAATTATACAGCAGGGGAATCCGCAGAGGTGAAATGGTAGAATCAAAATATGACTGAACTCATCATCATCGGCGGCGGGCTGGCTGGAAGTGAAGCCGCCTGGCAAGCCGCCCAGCGCGGATTGAACGTGCGCCTCTTCGAGATGCGCCCCCAGGTGCCGACGGGAGCGCATCAGACCCCAGACCTGGCGGAACTCGTCTGCTCGAATTCGCTCGGCTCGAACCTTCCCGACCGCGCCTCCGGTCTGCTCAAGGAAGAGGCGCGTCTGCTCGGCTCGATGCTGTTGGAATGCGCCGGGGAGGCGGCTCTGCCGGCGGGCGGAGCGCTGGCAGTGGACCGCGAACTGTTCGCCCGCAAAGTGACCGAGCGCATCGAAGCGCATCCCCGAATCGAAATCGTCCGCGAGGAGGTGCGGGAGATACCGAGCGCCCCCGCCATCGTCGCCAGCGGGCCGTTGACTTCGCCGGCGTTGTCACAGTCCATTGCAGCGCTGAGCGGCGAGGAACACCTGTTTTTCTTCGACGCCATCGCGCCGGTCATCCACGCCGATTCAATCAACATGGACATCGCTTTTCGCGCCTCGCGCTACGGCACAGGGGAGCAGGAGGAGGGCGATTACATCAACTGCCCGATGACGAAGGAAGAGTATTACGCCTTCGTGGAGGCGCTCCTGCAAGCCGAACGCATCGAATTGCGCTCCTTCGAGGATGCCATCAAAAGCGGCGTGAAGGCGGGGCAATTCTTCGAGGGCTGTCTGCCGGTGGAAATCATCGCAGAACGCGGGCTGGATTCGCTCGCGTTCGGTCCCATGCGCCCGGTAGGGCTGCGCGACCCGCGCACGGGAAAACGTCCGTACGCGGTGGTGCAATTGCGTCAGGACAATCTGGCGGGAAGCCTGTATAACATGGTGGGCTTCCAGACCAACCTGAAATTCCCGGAGCAAAAACGCGTCTTCCGCATGATTCCGGGCTTGGAAAACGCCGAGTTCCTGCGCTACGGGCAGATGCACCGCAACACGTTCATCGCCTCACCCAAACTCCTGCGCCCCACCCTGCAATTCCGCCAGCGCGATGACTTGTTCTTCGCCGGTCAAATCACGGGCGTGGAAGGCTACATGGGCAACATTGCCACCGGTCTGCTGGCGGGCGTCAATGCGGCGCGCCTGCTTCACGGAGAAGAACCGCTCACCCTGCCTCCCACCACCATGCTCGGCGCATTGTGTCACTACGTCACGCATGCCGATCTCAAGGACTTTCAGCCAATGAAGGCAAATTTTGGCATCCTGCCGCCGCTGGAGGCGAAAGTCCACAAACGGGAACGCGGCAGGGCTTACGCCGAACGCGCCCTGGCAGACCTGCGCGCTCTGCTCGACGGGGTTCACGCTTGAAAAATCGCTCCATTGCCCTCTATCTGACGCTCATCGGACTTCTGCTTGCCGTCACCATCGGCTGGTACATCTTTGCGTTTCAGACTCAGCCGGAGCCTGACTCTGCCCAATTCGACGGTCAGCGCGCCTATGCCGATGTGGTCACCCAGGTCGGTTTCGGGGCGCGGACGCCCGGATCGGAGGGACATGCTCAGGTCCGGGCATGGATGCGGGAGGAACTTGAGTCGGCGGGCTGGCAGGTGGAGGTCCAGGAATCCGAGGCGATGGGGCATGCGGTCTTCAATCTCGTGGCAAAGCGGGGGGAGTCGCCTCCGCAGGTCATTTTGGGGGCGCATTACGACAGCCGCCTGTTTGCCGATCACGACCCGAACCCAGCCAACCATTCCCTGCCTGTGCCGGGCGCCAACGACGGCGCTTCGGGCGTGGCGGTTTTGCTCGAACTGGCGCGCGTTTTACCCGAAGACACGGTTCCCGTCTGGCTGGTGTTTTTCGATGCGGAAGACAACGGGCGAATCGAAGGGTGGGATTGGATTCTCGGCTCGCGTGAGTTTGTGCGGCTGAACCCGGTTCAACCGCAGGCGGTGGTAATCGTGGACATGATCGGCGACGCGGATTTGCAAATTTACAAGGAGCGCAATTCCACGCCAGCGCTGACCGATGAAATTTGGGCGGCGGCGCATGCGCTGGGATATGAGGATGTGTTCCTTCCCGAATACAAGTTTTCTATGCTCGACGATCACACGCCGTTCCTGGAGGCGGGCATTCCCGCCGTGGACCTCATTGACTTCGATTACCCTTACTGGCATACCGTGCAGGATACGCCGGACAAGGTCTCGCCGCAGAGTTTGCAGGCAGTGGGCAGAACTTTGCAAGCCTGGCTGACGAGGCAGAGCGCCCAACCCTGATAAAATACATCCGTGCCGCGAAGACCCGTGCCGCTTCAGAAAATTCTCGCAAAGATTCGCCCTGTGTGGATTCAACTCGTTGGAGAGGAACTGGCGCAGGATGCGGAAATGCGCGCCGGTCTCAATGAGCAGTTGGAGCGTTTCTTCGACCTGCTGATTCAAACGGTCAACAGCGGAGATACGGCGTGGATGGACTCCGTCCTGCTCGACTGGGCAAAATCTTCTACGGAAAGCGACCTCGAGGCGGGCATGTATCAGGTCACGTTTCTGCTCAACCGCATGATGGCGCTGACCATTCAGGCGGCAAAAGAAACGCTGACCAAACAACAAGCGCTCGATTTGCTGGCGGCGGTGTTTCCGATTTTCACCTATGGGCTGGGCGTGGCGGCGCGTTACGAAATGGAAACCCGCGTGGCGTACATTTCGAGCGAAATGGAAAAGGCACAAAAGCAATTGGCGCGGGTGGATCGCAGCAAATCCGCGTTTATTTCGGTGGCGGCGCACGAACTCAAGACGCCCCTCACCCTGATTGACGGCTACGCTTCCATGATGGAAGATATGCTCCGCGAAGGCAAGGGCTTGCCGCTGGACAGCCTGCTGGCAGGGATGCAAAGCGGCATCAAGCGCCTGCGCTCGATTGTGGACGACATGCTGGACGTTTCGATGATTGACAACAACCTGCTCAGTTTGAACGTCCAGCCGATTCAACTCGATACGCTTCTCGAAATCCTCGAGCGGGACTTCGCCGCAACGGCGCAAAAACGCCGCCAGACATTGGAAGTCCGCCGCTTCGAAGGCAGCGACCAATGGATTTATGTGGACTCGGCGCGCATCCTGCAGGCGATCCGCAACATCATCGAGAACGCCATCAAATACACGCCCGACGGCGGCAGAATCATCGTGGATGGCAGAACGCTGCCCGGCTTCATCGAAGTGACGGTCAAAGATAACGGCATTGGCATTTCGCTCGAAGACCAGGCGGCAATCTTCGAAAAATTCGACCAGCTGGGAGGACTGAACTTACACTCCAGCGGAAAGACCAAATTCAAAGGCGCCGGTGTTGGGCTGGGGCTGCCGATTGCGCGTGGCATTCTCGAGGCGCACGGCGGTTCGATTTGGGTTGAGTCGGAAGGGTACGACGAGCAAAAATGCCCCGGCTCGACCTTCCACATCCTCATCCCCATCCGCACCGAGAGCGCCGAAACGAAAATGGCAAAATTATTCGATGAACTCGACAAAAAGGAATAGACACATTGGCTAAAAAATCCCCCGAATCCACCCAACCGCCGCGCGAACGCGCATTCCTGGTCGGCGTGGAACTGTATCAGCAAAACACATTGCTCTCCCTCGAAGATTCCCTCAGCGAACTTGCCCTGCTGGCAGATACCGCCGGGCTGGAGGTTGTCGGCGAATTGACCCAAAAACTCGACCGCCCGCATGTGAAGACCTACATCGGTCCCGGCAAGGTGGAGGAGTTGAAAGCGCTCGTCGAAGAGACGCTTTCACAGGTGGTCATCTTCGACGACGAACTCTCTCCGCGCCACCAGCGCGAACTTCAACTGGCAATCGGCAAAAATGTCCGCGTGCTCGACCGCACCGCGCTGATTCTCGACATCTTCGCCCAGCACGCGCACACCAGCGAAGGCATGCTGCAGGTGGAACTTGCCCAATACGAATATTACCTGCCGCGCCTGACCGGGCAGTGGACGCATCTCGAACGGCAGGCGGGCGGCGGAGGCGGGCGCGCCGGCTCGACCGGCGGCGTGGGCTTGCGTGGTCCCGGCGAGACTCAGTTGGAAGTGGACAAACGCGCCATCCGCAAGCGCATCACTCACCTCAAACGGGAACTGGAGAAGATTCGCGCCCACCGCCAGCGTTACCGCGCCCAGCGGCGGCGTTCGCGCATCCCCACCGTCGCCCTGGTGGGCTATACCAACGCCGGCAAATCCACCCTCCTCAACCGCATCGCCAAAGCCGACGTGTACGCGGCGGATCAACTCTTTGCCACGCTCGACCCCACCACCCGCCGCGTGGAATTGCCCGGCGGCTATCAGGCGCTCTTTACCGACACCGTCGGCTTCATTCAAAAATTGCCCACCACGCTGATCGAATCCTTTCACGCCACACTGGAGGAAATCGCCGAAGCCGACCTGCTCCTGCATGTGGTGGATATTTCCCACCCGAACGCCATGAACCAATTTGAAGCCGTGCAGGAAACGCTGAACAAAATCGAAGCGCAGCACATCCCCGTTGTCACCGCCCTGAACAAAATTGACCGCCTGCGGGATCCCAAAGCTGCTCAGGAGTTGACGGCAAATTTCCCAAAGGCAGTGGCAATTTCCGCCGTGGAGGGAACCGGGCTGCGCGACTTGCTGCGCGTGCTTCAGGAGGAGTTGTACGAAACGTACACCCCCATCCGCGTCAAACTCCCCTATCAGCAGGGCGCGCTCATCTCGCTGTTCCATGAGGCAGGGCAGGTGGAATTGATCGAACACGGACGCGGCGGAGTCTACATGCAGGGGCGCATCCCCGGACGGCTCCTGGCGCAATTCAGCGAGTGGCAGGTTTCAGGAAATCACGCAGAAGAGGAAGAAGAAATATGAAATGGCTTTCCAAACTGGTTGACCGCGCCTCGACCTTTTTCGCCCACCGCAAAGGGCTTCTGCCGCTCATCGGCATTCTGCTGGTGGTTCTCAATTACGCTCTGTTGTTTATCCTCGGTCCCTACACCATCGTCACAGGGACTCACCTGTTTCTGCATCTGGGCGTGATTGTCGCCATCTTCGGCTTCATGCTGGCGTGGGCGCTGTGATGGAAGCGTCATCCGCCCACGCCACACCTTCCACCACGCCGCTCTCCCCCAACAGCGCAGGCAAAAGGGACTTGAGCGCCTCGGGACTGCCTGACGTATAAAACCTGACCTCGCCCCGCGACGGCGAAACGCTCCTCAACCCTCCCGCCTCCAACAGACGTTTGACCTGTCTCGCCACCGCCGGGGCTGGGTCAATCACCCGAACCTTTTCCCCCGCAATCTCCTGAATGAGCGGAATCACAAAGGGATAGTGCGTGCATCCCAGCACAACGGTGTCAATGTTCTGTTTGAGCATGGGCAGCAGTGCGTCTTCCAAAATTCTGCGGGTCTTGCCGCCGTTCAGGTCTCCCTGCTCGATTTGCTGCACCAATCCGGGGCAGGTATCCTGAAACAACTCCACGCCATTCGCAAACCGCTCCACCACCGAAGCGTACAACGCCCCCTGAAAGGTTGCCGGCGTGGCAAGGACGCCCACCCTGCCCGTTTGCGTGGTCTCTGCCGCAGGCTTGACCGCCGGCTCCATGCCGACAAACTGCACAGCGGGGAACTTTTCGCGCAAATCCCTCAGCGCCGCCGCCGAGGCGGTGTTGCAGGCAACGACGATAATCTTCGCGCCGCGCGCCAGCAGAAAGTTCGTAATCGCTTCCGAAAACGTCCGTATCTGCTCCATCGGGCGCGGACCGTAGGGAATGTGTCCCTGGTCACCGAAATATAACACCGCTTCTTCCGGCATCTGCGCCCGGATTGCCCGCAAGACCGAAAGCCCGCCTACGCCGGAGTCGAAAATGCCGATGGGAGAGTCTGCGGTCACCGCCAATCGTTATCTCCCCGCCGCTTCTACAAACTTGCGGAACAGATTCCGCGTAGGCTCCTGATCAGTCAGCCATTCGGGATGCCATTGCACGGCAATGCCAAAGGGGTGATCGGGCAGTTCCACGGCTTCGACCAGTCCATCCGGCGCGTACGCGGCAGGACGCAGGGAGGGCGCAAGGTCTTTCAATCCCTGGTGGTGCAGGCTGTTGACGCGGAGGATCGGGTCGCCCAAAATTTCCGCCACACGCGTCCCTTCCTCGATTTTGACCTGATGCACCAGCGTCGTCCGCAGGTGACCGGGGTAGGCGTGGTCGAGGGCGCCGGGCAGTTGGTCGGCGAGATGGGTGTAGAGCGTCCCGCCCAAACCAACGTTGACCAGCTGGCATCCGCGGCAGATGCCGAGGAAGGGTTTGCCGTCGGCGGCTGAAGCGTGGATCAGGTTCAGTTCGATGGCATCCCGCTCAGGGTCCACGTCATAGACGCGGGGATGCGGTTCGCCGGCGAAATGTTGGATGGCGATGTCGCCGCCTCCAGAGAAGAGAATCCCATCGAGGCGGGCATAGAGAGCATCCCATCCATCCTCGTGAATCATGGACGGGATGAGAACCGGCACCCCGCCCGCCTGCATGATGGCGTGAATGTACGCCTGCATGAGCGTGACAGTGGGATGCCCGTTGGCGTTGGTGGACTGGTTGGTGGTAATTCCGATGAGTGGTTTCATGCCCCCAATTGTAATCAAAAAGGACGCCCGTGCGGGCGTCCCTGGCGTTCTTTATTTGTCGAACTTCTGCTTGAGGCGTGCAGATTTGCCCGTGCGCTCGCGCATGAAGTAGAGCTGCGCGCGGCGAACCTGACCGTGACGTTCCACCACGATCTTGTCAATGCGCGGGGAGCGGAGCAGGAAGGTGCGCTCGACGCCGATGCCGTTGGATGCCACGCGGCGCACGGTGATGGACTCGTCGTTGCCGCCTTTGCGGGCGCGAATGACGGTGCCTTTGAATTCCTGAATGCGCTCGCGGTTGCCTTCTTTGATTTTGACGTGCACGCTCACGCTGTCGCCAGACCGAATTGCGGGGATGTTTTCGTTTTTCTTGGCTTCGAGAGCCTTGATGATGTCTGCCATTGTCGTTCTTCCTTCTTACCTTTGCATGATTTCGTTTTCAGAGCGGGCGGATTATAGCACGCATTTTCGGGCTTTACAAGCGGATTTTGTCCGAAATTCATGGTTTTCTCAAAGTCAGCAAAAGCGGCATCGAATAGACGCGAATGGACCTGATTTTTGTGAAATTCGCGTAATTCGATGCAAAAAAAACCAGAGCAGGCAGTCATAAAGGCGACTTTGAGAAAGCCATGGTCCGAAATTCACGGCTTCCTGAACGTCGGAGCGGTATGAAAAAATGAAGCGCTTTTACTCGCCGGGGTGAAACTCAAACAAAGTCCATTCATGCTTGCCGAGAACGTATTCACAGCGGGCAAATCCCGTATCACCAAATGCAAACCAGACGCCATGCCCGTTGATGGGCGGCTGGGCGCCCATGATGCACCGCAGGACAGCGTTCAACATGCCGCCATGCGACACCACCAGATAACGCCCCGCCCCGCGCCGCACCAGTTTTTGGATAGCCGACACCGCCCGGCAGTGGAGGTCCCAATCGCTTTCGCCAACGCCGTGAAACGCTTCATACGGACCTCGAAATGGGGGGCGCGGATAGCGGACTTTTGCCTCCTCAATGGGCATTCCCGCCAGCGGGCGGTTGTCCATCTCCATCCAAACGTCATCCGCCTCTACGGGCAAACCGAACAGGTCGCCAATAATCTGAGCAGATTCTCGTGCGCGGAGGAGCGTACTGGCAAGAATGTGGTCAAACTGCACGCCTTTTTCCTTCCAGAATGCCCCGCGCGCCCTCACCTGCACCCGTCCCACATCCGTGAGCGGACTGTCGTACCTGCCCTCATGCACGCCTTCGTCGTCCGCCCGCGAACGCCCATGACGCATGAAATGAATGACAATTGCTTCCGTCATCTACGAATATTTCCGTATCGCCAACACGGCATTGTGACCGCCAAAACCGAAGGCGTTGCTGATTGCCAGCGTAATCTTCTTCTCGCGCGCCTGATTGGGAATGTAGTCCAGGTCACATTCGGGATCGGGCGTTTGGTAATGGATGGTCGGGGGCAGAACGCCCTCCCGCACCGCCTGTACGCAGAAGATGGCTTCCAGCGCACCGGTTGCCCCCATCATATGCCCGGTCATGGACTTGGTGGACGAAATCGGAATTTGATATGCCCGCTCGCCAAACGCCGCTTTGACTGCCCGCGTCTCCGACTGGTCGTTCAGCGGCGTCCCGGTTCCGTGCGCGTTGATGTACCCTAACTCGTCGTCGTTTGCGCCCGCCGACTCGAGCGCCATGCGCATTGCCGCCGCGCCGCCTGCGCCGGTCTCATGCGGCGCAGTGACGTGGAACGCGTCGGCGGTCGCGCCATAGCCTGCCAGTTCCGCCAGAATGTTCGCGCCGCGTTTCCGCGCGTGCGACTCGCGCTCCAGCACCAGCACAGCCGCACCCTCCCCCATCACCAGCCCATCGCGGTTCTTATCGAAAGGCTGGGGCGTCATCGAAAAATCATCGTTGCGGCGCGACATCGCCCCCACGCGGTCGAACGCCGCCACTCCCACCGGGCAAATCGTTGCCTCTGTGGCGCCAGCCAAAGCGGCGTCAATCATCCCTGCCTTCAACATCAGGAACGCCGTGCCAATCCCATCCGCGCCCGAAGCGCACGCCGAAGCCACAGAAAAGCACGGACCCTTGATTTGAAAATCAATCGCAATCATGCCCGAAGCGCCGTTCGGCATCAGCATAGGAATGAGAAACGGGCTGACGCGGCGCGGACCCTCGGTGTAATTGGTGATCACCGCATCGCTCAACGACTTGATTCCGCCAATTGCCGAAGAAACCAGCACGCCGATCCGCCCGGAGTTTTCCTCAGTAATCTCCAGCCCCGAACTGGCAATGGCATCCTTTGCCGCGGCAATCGCCAACTGTTCAAAACGATCGCGGCGGCGCGCCTCTTTTGCATCCATATAATTTTCGGGCGCAAAATTTTTCACCTCCGCCGCAATGTGCACGTTGAGCGCCGACGGGTCGAAATGCGTAATCCGTCCCACCCCCGAAACGCCATTGACCGCATTCCGCCAGCTCTCTTCCACCGTCAACCCCAGCGGATTGACCGTCCCCATGCCTGTAATGACAATTTTGTCCATTCACACCTCACAGTTCGATTGACATACGCACTAGTAAAACCCCAACCTCATCTACTCGTCACGCCGCCGACAGGCTGCGCCTCCCTCCGCGCCGCCGCCTGATTCTGCATTCAAAGCCTTTTCTCCCCGACGCCGTTGCTACTCCCCCGCCCTCGGAATGTACTCGCCTTCCACCCACTCCTCGCCGCTCGGACCAACTTCCTTTTTCCAGATTGGGACGATTTCTTTCAAGCGGTCAATGCCATAGCGCGCCGCCTCGAAGACTCCCGTATCGCGGTGCGCCGCCGTGCAGGCGATGAGAACCGTTGGGGTCTTTGGGTAAAGTTTGCCAATCCGCTGGACGATGGCAATACCCTCGATGCTTTTCCACCGTGCGCGGATTTCGTCCGCCACCTGCTTCATCTTCGCTTCCGCCATTGGGATGTACGCTTCATACTCAAGGTATTCCGTCTCATGTGCATCGCCGCGTTTGGTCTCGCCGCGCACCATGCCGGTGAAAATCGCCGCCGCCCCCGTGGACGTGAGCGTGATTTTCGCCAGCAGGTCGTTCAGGTCAATTTCATCTTCGGTAATCGAAAAAATTGTCGGAAAGTTTACAGAGTTCATGGTAAAAACTACCCTCCGCTGACCGGTGGAAAGAGCGCCATTTCGGCGTTTGGCGGAATGACCGCCTCGTCGAAGGCATATTCGCGGTTGATGGTAATCAACACACTCTTCATGGACTCGCCAAGGGTGGGATACTCGGCAGCAAGTTTCTCCTTCAACCCCCGCACGGTCATATCTTCGGGGATTTCCAGTTCCAGCGATTTGGTTCCCGCACGGTCGCGGATGGTGGCAAAAAACAGCAATCGAATTTTATTCATTGACAATATCTCCGCTCTGCCCGCCATGCTTTTCGATAAGACGGATGTTTTGAATACGCATTGTTTTTTCGGCGGCTTTTGCCATGTCGTACACCGTCAGCGCCGCCACCGAGACCGCCGTCAGCGCTTCCATTTCCACGCCGGTTTTGCCGGTCACTTTGGCGGTGGCGGTAATGACCACGCCAGGCAGAGAATCGTCCAGCGCAAGGTCCACGTCCACTTTGGAGAGTGGAAGAGGATGACATAACGGAATCAGGTCCGAGGTCCGTTTGGAGGCGGCGATGCCGGCAATCTGCGCCACAGTCAAAACATCGCCTTTCTTGATTTGTCCTGCGCGAATCAACTCCAGCGTCTCGCGCTTCATGTGGACTTCGCCGCGGGCAACCGCCGTACGCTCGGTATCCGGCTTGTGACCGACGTCCACCATGCGGGCGCGTCCGTGTTCATCGAGATGAGTCAGTTTGTTGGGCATGCGCCGATTATATCGAAGATTTGCAGTGTTATAATCCCTGCCCTATGGAAAATCTGCTGGGACGCCAGTTGAATTACAAGGTGCAGACGCCCGTTTACGAGGGACCGCTCGACTTGCTGCTCAATCTCATCGAGCGCGCCGAACTGGATATTACAACCGTTTCCCTCGCCTCGGTGACCGACCAATACCTGGCGCACATCAACAACCTCGAACAACTTAACGCCGACGAAATCTCCGCCTTTTTGGTCATCGCCGCAAAACTGATTCAGATCAAGTCCGAAGCCCTGCTTCCCAGACCGCCCGTGCGCGAAGCCGGCGAGGAAGATACCGGGCAGGCGCTGGTAGATCAGTTGAAACTCTACAAGCGCTTCAAGGAAATCGGCGAATGGCTGTACGACCGTCAGCAAGCCAACCTGCGGACGTACCTGCGCGTCGCGCCGCCGCCCAAAGTGGAGCCGAAACTCGACCTCTCGAACATCACACTGGAAAAACTGGTCGCCGCGGCGGAGGAAGTCTTCGCCCGCGAAAAAGCCCGCAAGCCATTGGGGACAGTCATCGCCGCCCCGCGTGTGACCATCCGCGAAAAAATCGAGTTAATCACCAAGACGTTGAGAACCGTCCAGCGCACCGCCTTCAGCGCGCTCATCAAAGACAGCAAGTCGCGCCTTGAAATTGTTGTCACCTTTCTGGCAATGCTCGAACTCATCAAACGCTACCGCATTCAGGCGCATCAGGAAGGCTTGTTTGGCGACATTGAACTCGACCGTCTGGAAGACTGGTCAGAAGACGAAGAGATCGAAATCGAGTTTGAATGAACTAACTGACGTTACGCAGTTCATTCGTGCCGCGACATTCATGTCGCCTGAAACCACGAGATAAATCTCGCGCCACCGCGTAAGGTGAGTGAATTACTCGAAAAAAATCGTTACAGCCGCTTTCGTTTGAAATAAACATCCGCCAGCCACAACCCCAATAGCGCCCCCGCGTTATCGAACACCAGCACATCCCACAGCGAAGCGTTGCGCCCCGGCACAAAAGACTGATGAAATTCATCCGTCGCGGCGTACAACACGGCAAACAGCCAGGCAAGCCGGCGGCGCCGTCCATCCCAGCCCAACCCGCGCCAATACGACGCCGCCAGCAAGCCATATCCCAGCATGTGACCGCCCTTTTTGACAAGACGGTCGAGACGGTTGAAATCCGGCAGACTCTCCGAGGGTTGGGCAGAGAACACAAAAATAACCAACATGACCAGCAAGGCGGGAAGCCAACGAGATACAATTCGATTTGACATGCGCCCAATTGAACCACAAAAAAATGAAGTCCTGCTCAGAGAAAACAATCGCTGGCTGTACTTCACCCAGCCGCATCAAATCATTCAAGCAAACACGCTCAGCGAAGTGCTGCCCGCCCTGCGCCAGATTCAAGACCTGGTGGAAAGCAAAGACTGGCACGCCGCAGGCTTTCTCAGTTACGAAGCCGCACCGGCATTCGACGATGCGCTTCAAACCAGACCTCTGACCGGCTTCCCCCTCCTCTGGTTTGGACTCTACCCTCCGCCCCGCCTCGTTTCCCTGCCTGAACCTGCCTCACCCAAACCAGCCCTTACCTGGTCCCCAACCGTTGACCGCCAAACCTACAACCACGCCATCGCACAAATCAAGGAACACATCGCCCGCGGACGCACCTATCAGGTCAACTACACCATGCGCCTGCGTGCCGCCTTCAACACCGACCCGTGGAATTTCTTCCTCCACCTCGCACAAACCCAGAACAATCACGCCGCCTACCTCGACATGGGGAGATTTGTTGTCGCTTCTGCTTCACCGGAAATTTTCTTCACGCTCGATGGTGAGACCATCACCTGCCGCCCCATGAAGGGAACCGCACAACGGGGACGGACAACCCTCGAAGACAGGAAGCAGGCTCAATGGCTGCAAGCATCGGAAAAGAACCGCGCTGAAAACGTCATGATCGTGGACATGATCCGCAACGACCTCAATCGGATTGCACGGGTCGGAAGCGTCCGCGTCCCCCAATTGTTTGCCGTCGAAAAATATCCCACCCTTTGGCAAATGACCTCCACCGTTACCGCCCAAACCACTGCCCCGCCGACGGAAATCCTCAAGGCGCTCTTCCCCTGCGCCTCCATCACCGGCGCGCCGAAGGTCAGCACCATGAAAATCATCGCCGCGCTCGAAACAACGCCGCGCGGTATTTACACCGGCAGCATCGGGCATATTGCGCCCGGGCGAAAGGCTTCTTTCAATGTGGCTATACGCACAACATGGATTGACCGCGACGCCCAAACTGCCGAGTACGGCGCCGGCGGCGGCATCGTCTGGGACTCCGCCAGCGCGGATGAATACGCCGAAGCCCTGCTCAAAACCCGCGTCCTCACCGAAACGCCCCTTGCCTTTTCCCTGCTCGAAACCATGCGCTGGACGCCCCAGGAAGGCTTCTTTTTGCGGGGAAAGCATATTGCCCGGCTGCTGGACACCGCCGAATACTTTGATTTTTCTGCGCCCTCCCAAACCACCCTCGAAACATATCTGGATGACATTGCCTCCCGCTTCACATCCCCTCAGCGCGTCAGGATTTTACTTGCCCGAAACGGCGAATTGAGTTCCGAAGCGCAGGCGTTACCAACAGCAGAGAAATCTCAGCCGCTGAAAGCCGCGCTTGCAAAACAAGCGGTGAGTTCCGCAGATGTGTTTCTCTATCACAAAACCACTCACCGCCATGTGTATGAAACCGCCCTGCAAAATTTTCCCGGCGCGGATGATGTTCTTCTATACAACGAACGCGGCGAATTGACCGAGTTCACAATCGGCAACCTGATTGTCCGCATAGGCGGCAAACTCTACACCCCGCCTCTCTCATGCGGACTACTGCCCGGCACATTTCGCGCCCACCTGCTGGAAACCGGGCAGGCGCAGGAAAGGGTCATCCTGCGCGAAGAATTGGACGCCTGCACCGAAATATTCCGCGTCAACTCAGTAAGAGGCTGGCAAATGGTCGTTATCATACATTAGAAAGCCTCTGGAAACTGCTCTTTTATGGAAAGTGGCTAATTTTGTGGGCTTTTTTTATGATTTACCACAGAGCGCACGGAGATTTTTTGGTACTCTGTGAATTCTGTGAGCTCTGTGGCGCCAGGTTGGTTAGCCCATCTTTTTAGCCACTCCCCTTTTATGTGCAAATGGCGTTCGCTAACGTCAACAGAAGACGCCCATAACGTCTACTGAAAATCGAATCGAGGTCGGGGATGTTTGCTTTATAATGTCTAAGAAACAAACAACGACATCATGCCATTCTGCAAAGCACCCATCGACAAAAACGACAATGGAGGACCCCATGAGCCACGAAAACGAAGCAGTCATTCTGAGCGCGGTACGCACGCCCATCGGCAAGTTTCAGGGAGCATTGAGCAGTATTCCCGCCACACAGTTGGGGGCAATTGCGGTCAAAGCCGCAGTGGAACGGGCAGGCATTGATCCCGAAGAGATCGAGGAAGTCATCATGGGCAACGTGGTGCAGGCAGGCGAGGGACAGGCGCCCGCCCGTCAGGCGGGCATCCACGGCGGCGTCCCTGCAACGGTTGGCGCCAGCACCATCAACAAGGTCTGCGGATCGGGGCTGAAAGCCGCCATGCTATCGGCGCAGGCAATTCGGGCTGGCGACGCCGATTTATTCGTGGCAGGCGGGTTCGAGTCCATGAGCCGCGCACCGTATCTCGTTGCGGGGCGTTCGGGCGAATTGAAGTTCGGCAATCAGGCGCTCACCGATGCTCTGCTCAACGATGGACTGTGGGACCCCTTCGAAAATTGGGGGATGGGGATGGCGGCTGAATTCATCGCGGACGAGTACGAGGTCACGCGCGAAGCGATGGATCAGTTTGCGCTTCGCTCTCACGAACGGGCTGTGGAGGCTCAAGAAAAAGGCTGGTTTAACGCTGAAATCGTCCCCGTCCAAATTGCGGGACGCAAAGGAGCCGTCACAGAGGTGACGCAGGATGAAGGTCCGCGAAAAGATACGACGCTGGAGACACTTTCCAAACTCAAGCCCGCCTTCAAAGCAGACGGCAAAGTCAGTCCAGGCAACTCGTCTCAGATGAGCGACGGCGCGGCGGCAGTGGTGATTTCCTCCCGCGCCTACGCCGAGAAGCACGGTCTCAAGCCGATGGCGCGTATTGTGGGTTATGCTCAGGCGGCAGTCGAGCCGAAATATCTGTTTGCCGCGCCCGCCTATGCCATGCCCAAACTGCTGAAGAAAATCGGCTGGACGTTCGCCGACGTGGATTTGATCGAACTCAACGAAGCCTTCGCCGCGCAGGTGCTGGCAGACGGGTATGCCCTCTCCGACCAGGGCTGGGACTGGGACAAGGTCAACGTCAACGGCGGCGCGATTGCCATCGGGCATCCGCTGGGAGCAAGCGGCACGCGCGTTCTGGTGACCCTGCTCCATGCTTTGAAGAATCGCGGGCTGAAGCGCGGCATTGCGTCGCTTTGCCTGGGCGGCGGCGAAGCGGTGGCGATGGCGGTGGAAATCGAGTAGTTGGGACATTTTTTCAAAATGTCATCTTCTCTCCTCCCTCTCATCGAAGCGCGCGGAACACACCGCGAAGTCGGACGGCAAATCGGCGAGCAGTGCAAGGAAAGGATACAGTCCATGTTTGCCGGTCTGCGGGATGAACTTCCGCCCGGTGTCACCTGGGAGGCGATGCTCAATCAGAGCAGGGTTTATCTCGCTCACAGCCGCGCAGTCTATCCCCAATACATCGAGGAACTCGAAGGTATCGCCGAAGGCGCGGACGTATCTTTCGACGAAGTCTTTCTCACCATGTGCGAGGAACTCTGGGAAAGTTTCGCCTGGCACGGCTGCACCGACATGGCGGCGCGCGGTAAAGCCACCGCCGACGGAAGCACGCTGATTGCACACACCAACGACCTTCTGCCAAAGACCGAAGCGATGCTGGTCCTGCTCAAAGTTCAGGCGGGAGACGAGCCGGAGTACCTCGGCGTTTCAGTGGGCGGAATCGCCATCAGCGCGGGATACAACGCTGCAAAAATCAGCCTGACCGGCAACCAGCTCGACAGCAATGACGTCCGTCCCGGAGTGCCGCGCCTGCTGGTTGTCCGCGCCATTTTGGGTTCGCGCACCCTGAGCGAAGCCATGAGTCACTGCCTGCTCCCCACTCGCGCATCCAGCTACAACAACGTCATCGCCGACGGAAGCGGGGAGGTCTATTCGATGGAAGGCTCGGCGACGGATATGGAAGCGATTTACATCAAAGACGATGTGATGGCGCATGCCAATCATTACATTGCTCCGTCCATGCGGCGCTTCGAACGGGACCGAAGCGTGATCGCCAGCTCGATCATCCGCCAAAACCGGGCAGAATATCTGCTCCGCCAGAACTACGGCAAACTGACGCCCGAACTTTTCCGGGCGCTGCTGGCAGACCATGCCGGCTACCCCGCTTCCATTTGCAAGCACGGCGCAGAGACGCAGACCGTCTTCAGCATCATCATTCAGGTGGAATCGCTCAAATCGTGGATCGGACGCGGGCACGCCTGCGAGACGGAATATGCCGAATATCAACTCCAGCCGTATCAAGCGTAATTGACGTTCTCGAACGTTTTTGCGCTGGAGAGCGCAAATTTCATACCTTGTCAAAACATGCCCGACATCCAATCTCTTTTCCCGGAAACCTACGAAGCCTCGCGCGAGCGATTTCGCAAGAACCTTGCGGATATTCAATCCATGTGGCGCAAGGCAAACCTGTTTCAGCATAACCTCGCCGGCAGCGAAGACCTGACCATTGACTGGATTTACTCCGACGCCATCGAAACGAACCGCAAGGTTTTCATTCTGACCACCGGCGAGCATGGTGTGGAAGGCTATGTCGGCTCGGCGATGATGCAGCGCTTCATCGAAAAGTATCTGCCCAAACTCGATCCGCGCACGACGGGTATTTTGCTTGTCCACGCCATCAACCCATGGGGGATGAAACATCACCGCCGCGGCAACCGCGACAACATTGACCTCAACCGCACCTTCCTTTACAACTTCGACCACGACCCAGCCTTCAACCCCGCCTACGACAAAATTGACAGGTTTCTCAACCCCGTCACGCCGATTACAAACCTGTTTTTCGACAATATTGCCTACGTCATACAGTTATTCTGGCACATCGCCCGCATGGGCATGAAGAATTTCCGCTACGCCCTCCTGCTCGGACAGTACCGCCATCCGCAGGGTCTGTACTACGGCGGGACAAAACGCCCCGAAGAGACCCAAGCATTGATGGAACTCTACAAACAGATGATGAGCTCCTACGACCAAATCCTGCATCTCGACATGCACACCGGCTACGGTCCGCGTTACCAGATGAGCCTGGTCAACTCCGCGCTGGACAAAAACTCCTCGGCGTATTACCAAAAGCGCTTCAACTACCCGCTCGTGGTTGCCGCCACCGCCGATGAGTTCTACGCCATCCGCGGCGACATGGTGGATTACGAGTACGCGCTCTGGCAGAACGAGTTCCCCGAAAAGCAATTCTTTGCCACTGCCTTCGAATTTGGCACATTGGGCGATACGATGTACGGTTTGTTTCAAAGTCCGCGTGTGATGATTCACGAAAACCGCGCCTACTGGCACGGCACAAAGAACCAAACCCTGCTTGCAAAAGCCAGGCACGGCTTCGAGGAACTTTTCAACCCCGCCTCCACAGAATGGAAGGAGAAAGCCCTCGCCGACGCCGACCGAGCCTTCAGCGGCATCCTGTCGGCAGAAGGATATGTGTAGCGCCAGTCTATAGGCTTGTGCCGCTTGCGATTTTGTAATTGACACCAGTGAAGTTCCCCTGTAAACTCTAACTACTCCGATGGGGAGTAGCCCCCGAACCGGTTTCGGGTCTGGCAGTCGTCAAGACGTGGCGCAAACGCCACCGGCTGTCGGGATGGAAGCGCAAGACCATCGCCTTCGAGGCGGTGGTCTTTTTCTTTTCCCCGCCTCACAACGAGAAAGGAGCAATCCCATGCCCACAAAATCTGCCCTGCGAAGGTATTGGAAGCCCGCCCTCGCCACAGGCGCAGGAGGCGCCTCTGCTCTCTTCTGGCTCGAAGAACTTTTCGCCATCTGGCTGGATGTTCTTTCGGCGCTGGCGGTGCTTCTCGTGGCGGGTCCTATTTTGCTGTTCAACCATTTCGTATTCAAATCCGCCACGCCCAGAAAAGAAGACATCACTCAACAGGAGTTCAACCTTAACCATGACACAAAATAATCACTGGCACACCAAAAGCAAGGACGAGGCGTTTGCCGAACTCAATAGTTCAGAATCAGGTCTAAGTCAGGAAGAAGCGCGGGCGCGGCTCGCCAGGTATGGACCGAACGAGATTCAAGCCGCGCGCCGCATCTCGCCGTGGGAAATCCTGCTCGAGCAGTTCAAGAATGTGCTCATTCTCATCCTGCTCGGCGCAACCACCATCTCGTTCTTCCTGGGTCATGGAGTCGAGTCCATCGTGATCGCGGTCATTGTGCTGTTTGCGGTCGTGCTTGGCTTCGTGCAGGAGTACCGCGCCGAACGCGCCATTGACGCTTTGCGCCAGATGGCGGCGCCGATGGCAACCGTGCTGCGCGGCGGCGAAGAAATAAAAATCCCTGCGCGCGATGTGGTCCCAGGCGACGTGGTCATCCTGCACACGGGCGACCGCATCCCTGCCGACGGGCGCGTCATCGAGTCGATCAACCTGCAGGTGGAGGAAGCCGCGCTGACGGGCGAATCCGTCCCTGTGGAAAAACACACCGACCCGCTTCCATCCGACCCTTCGACAGGCTCAGGGCAAGCCTTGCCTGTGGGCGACCGACGGAACATGGTCTACGCTGGAACCGCCGTCACCTACGGGCGCGGACGCGCGCTGATCGCGGCGACGGGCATGCAGACCGAGTTCGGCAAGATCGCCCAACTTCTGCAAACCGTCGAAACCACCAGAACCCCCCTTCAGCAAAACCTCGACAAGGTCGGCGCAACGCTGGCGCGCGCCGCGTTCGTCGTGGTTGCCATCATCGTCGCGCTCGGGCTCCTGCGCGGACAGCCCTTCATCGAAATGCTCATCTTCGGCATTGCGCTGGCGGTGGCAGTCGTGCCTGAAGCATTGCCCGCCGTCGTGACCATCTCCCTCGCCATTGGCGTGCAGAAAATGGTCAAACGCAATGCGCTCATCCGCCGCCTGCCGGCCGTGGAAACGCTCGGCAGCACCTCCGTCATCTGCTCCGACAAAACAGGCACACTGACCAAGGATGAAATGACCGTGCGCAAAATTTATGTCGCGGGTCAGGTCTTCACGGTGAGCGGATCGGGATACGCGCCCGAAGGTCACTTCTCCACCAATGGCGGCGCGCCCAGCGAAATCAGCGGCGAACTGAAACAACTGCTCACCGCCGCCGTCCTCGCTTCGGACGCAAAACTCATCCAAAACGGAAGCAACGGCGCAGGAGGCGGATGGGACATCAAAGGCGACCCAACGGAGGGAGCGCTTGTCGTTGCCGCCGCCAAGGCAGGGGTCCAGAAAGAAGCGCTGGATCGAATCTGTCCGCGCGTGCAGGAGATTCCCTTCACATCCGAATCCAAACGCATGACCACGCTCCATCAAACGGAGAAAGGCATCGTCGCCTACACCAAAGGCGCACCCGAAATTATTCTGGAAAATTGCGATTTCATCCTCACCGCAGAGGGCGTAAAGAAACTGGACGACGCGACCCGCGGACAAGTGCTGGACGCGGCGAAGGATTTTGCCAGCCAGGCGCTGCGCGTGCTCGCCGTCGCTTCAAAGCCCGACGCCACGCTTGACTCTGCTCAAACGGGCATGACCTTCCTCGGGCTGACGGGCATGATTGACCCGCCGCGCCCCGAAGCAAAAGCGGCAATTGCCGTGTGCGAAGAGGCGGGGATTCGCCCCGTGATGATCACGGGCGACCATCCCCTCACGGCTCAGGCGGTGGCGCGCGAACTGGGCTTGCTCAAAACGGGACGTGTGGTCACTGGTGCGGAACTGGACGCCATCTCGGATGAAGAGTTCAAGCGTGAAGTGGAAACGATTGATGTGTACGCCCGCGTCTCCCCTGCTCACAAATTGCGCGTGGTGACCGCATTACAAGCCAACGAACACATCGTCGCCATGACGGGCGACGGCGTGAACGATGCCCCTGCCCTCAAAAAAGCGGATATCGGCATTGCGATGGGCATCACAGGCACCGACGTAACCAAGGAAGCCGCCGCCATGACCCTGACCGATGACAACTTCGCCTCCATCGTTGCGGCGGTGGAGGAAGGGCGCGGCGTGTTCGGCAACATCAAGAAATATTTGATGTACCTGCTTTCCTCGAACATCGGCGAAATCGGTCTGATGGCTGGCTCCGCCCTGCTCGGCTTGCCCCTGCCGCTGACCGCCGTGCAAATCCTCTACGTCAACCTCGCCACCGACGGTCTGCCCGCGCTGGCGCTCTCGGTGGACCCGCCCGAAAAGGATTTGATGAAGCGCAAGCCGCGCAACCCGCGCACGGGCATCTTCACCCGCCCTGTGGTTTCGCTGATGGTCGCGGGCGGACTGTGGTCCACGCTCATCAATCTCGGTTTATTCGTCTGGGCGTTGAACTCGGGACGTAGTCTGGAGGAAGCGATGACCATGACCTTCGTCTCGCTGGTGCTGGTGCAGTTCTTCAAGGCATACAACTTCCGCTCGGACCGCCACTCCATCTTCAACCGTCCGTTCGAGAACAAGTGGCTGAACACGGCGATTCTCTGGGAAGCCGCGCTCCTGCTGTTGATTGTGTACGTTCCCGCTCTGCACGAACCATTCAGCACGTTCAGCCTGCCCCTCGTGGACTGGGTAATCATCTTCGCCCTCTCGCTGACCATCTCCCCCGTGCTGGAACTGGTCAAGTGGATGGAGCGCAAGGGCTGGTTTGGAGAAATGGAATCTTAACGTCAGTTCGGGATAAGCGTCCCGAAGGCTGGGTTCCACCCCTTGAAGTTGCCTGCACAAAGCCTTCGGGACGGTTCAAAAAGCTTATCCCAAATTCGGGTAATCTTACTGTAGTTTCGCCAAAAGTTGGCGTCGAACCTTACAAAACCAGCAACAGTTTTCAAATAAGCGGTGATATAATCGTTATACGATTTTTGGTTCGATAGGAGATTCGTATGGATGCTGTAACTGTTTCCCCCAAATATCAGGTTGTCATCCCTTTAAAAGTGCGCGAGCAAATGGGCGTCAAGCCTGGACAAAAAATGCACGTCATCGCTTACGATAACATGGTGGTCTTTATCCCCGTCCGCCCCATCAAACAGGCGCGCGGATCTTTGAAGGGCATTGACACGAGAATCGAGCGCGACGAAGAGGATCGCGTATGAACATCGTCGACTCATCGGGCTGGCTGGAATATTTTGCGGATGGGAGTAACGCCGATTTTTTCGCCCCTGCCATCGAAGATACAAAGAACCTGCTCGTGCCTGTCATTTGCATTTACGAGGTATTCAAGAAAATTCTCCAGCAAAACGGAATCGCCGAGGCACAAGTCCGCGTCAGCGACATGAAGCAGGGAAAAGTCATTGAAATTGACGAATCGCTGGCGCTGAGCGCCGCAAAACTCTCCGCAGACCTGAGACTGCCTATGGCGGATAGTTTCATCCTTGCCGCCGCCCGCACCCATGACGCCGTTCTTTGGACACAGGACGAACATTTCAAAGACCGCGATGGCGTGAAGTATGTTGAAAAGAAATACTAGTCATTATTTGCAATAGCCAACTCCGCTCACGCCAGAACGCCCGCATACCCGTCCGCGCGCGGATCGCTCCCGCCGCACAGCACACCCGTCTCTGGATCGCGCAGGATGACTTGACCGCGTCCAAACAACGCCCGTTCATATCCGCTTACCTCGTACACTGGATGTCCCATCTCACGCAGGGCATCCAGTGTTGTTTTTGGCATGCCTTCCTCGATGGCGACACGCCCGCCCGCTTCGTCCACGTCGATACAGAAGCGCGGCAGGTCGAGGGCAGATTGCGGGTCGAGACCCGCGTCGTGCAGGGCGGAGAGTACCTGCACATGTCCCTGCGGCTGCATGAATCCGCCCATCACGCCGTAGGAGGCGTAGAGTGATTCATCTGCTTCACGCGTCACCATAGCGGGAATAATGGTGTGATACGGTCGTTTGCGAGGCGCGAGGCAGTTGGGGTGATTCGGGTCGAGGCTGAAGTTGTGTCCGCGGTTTTGCAGGGTGAAGCCCCAACCTTTGGGAACGATGCCCGTGCCAAAACCCATATAGTTGCTGTTGATGAACGAGCAGGCGTTGCCCCATTGATCCACAACGCTCAGGTACACGGTGTTCGACGATGCCACAGGCGCGCCGCGTTTCTGGTCAACCGTCGCGCGCTGCGGGTCGAGCAATTTGCGGCGTTCGGCGGCATACTCCTTGGACAACAACTCTTTCACAGGCACGTTCGAAAACTTCGGGTCGGCGACGTACCAGCGCGCATCCGCAAACGCCAGCCGCAGGGCTTCGATCATCAGGTGCATCTTTTCGGCGGATAACGCTTCGAGCGAAGCAAGGTCGAAGCCTTCGAGGATATTCAAAGCGATGAGCGCCGTGATGCCCTGTCCGTTGGGCGGACATTCGTACACGCGCAGTCCGCGATATGTGACGGAGATCGGCTCCTCCCACGTGGACACATGCGACGCGAGGTCGTCCATCGTCAGACATCCACCCGCTTCTTTGACTACGCCGACAATTGCCTCTGCAATCGCGCCTTGATAAAACGCCGACGCTCCTCCCTCCGCCACGGCTTTGAACGTGCGCGCCAAGCCTGGGTTGCGGAAGAGCTCGCCCGCCTTTGGCGCGCGTCCGTTGAGGGTGAGTTCATGTCCGTTCGGCGCGGACTTGAGTTGCCGCTCCGCGCCGCGCGCCCAAAAGTGAGCCGTGAGCGGCGCGACGGGAAAGCCCTCCTCCGCGAGGCGGATGGCGGGCACAAGGATTTCTGTCAGCGGGAGCGAGCCGTGCCTGGCGATCAGGTCGCACCAGCCTGCGCACGCGCCAGGGACCGTGACGGTATGGGCATGGAACGGAGGCAAGGTCTCAGCGAGGAGTCCTTCGTTCTTTAGCCGATCAAGCGTCAGGGCGGCGGGAGCGCGTCCCGATCCGTTGAGGGCGGTCACCTTTCCCGTATCCGCAGAATAGTAGAGGGCGAACATGTCCCCGCCAATCCCCGTGGAGGTGGGTTCGGTCACGTTGAGGGCGGCGCCTGCCGCGACGGCAGCGTCGGCGGCGTTGCCGCCTTTTGCAAGGATTTCGAGTCCGGCGGCAGTGGCGAGCGGCTGAGACGTGGCAACGATGCCGCGGCGGCTGTAAACGGGCGAACGGCGGGAAGTGAAAGCAGGTTGGGGCATGGGAATCCTTTCGGCAACGGTAGAACTTGACGTCAGATTGCGTTTTTCCAAAGTATAACCCTATCAAAGAAATAAAAGATGGCGCAAAGGAGATTACCACGCGCAAACCGCCTCAGTTTTTCGAATTGAGCATAAATTTCACAAAACTGACCGTTGACATATTGAATTTTATATTTATAATAAATAAAAAATAAATCTTTTTGAGTTAAAATTATTTCAAAATAAATTAAAATTATTGAGGAGCGATGCAAAATCCATCTCAACCCCTCCCCGAAAACTGGGCTGCCCGCTTTTTCACCATCTGGACCGGTCAAGCCATCTCGTTGTTCGGCTCGGCGCTCGTGCAGTTTGCCCTTGTCTGGTGGCTGACCCGCGAAACCGGCTCCGCAACCGTGCTGGCGACCGCCTCGCTGGTGGCGTTGCTGCCGCAAATTGTCCTCGGTCCGTTCGTGGGCGCGCTGGTTGATCGCTGGAACCGCCGGGTCATCATGATCGCTGCGGATACGTCCATTGCGCTTGCCACACTCGTCCTGTTTTCCCTGTTCGCCGCAGGACACATACAACCCTGGCATGTCTTTGCATTGATGGCGGTCCGTTCGTTGGGCGGAGCGTTTCACGGTCCCGCCATGACCGCCTCCACCTCCCTCATGGTGCCAGACAAGCATCTTGCGCGCGTCGCCGGCGCCAACCAAACCCTGCAAGGCTTGCTCAACATCTTCGCCCCTCCGCTCGGCGCTCTGCTCATCGAACTCCTCTCCACGCAAAACGTCCTGTTGATTGACGTAGGCACGGCGCTCCTTGCCATCGTGCCTTTGTTCTTCATCCCCATCCCCCAGCCGGCGCGTCATGCCTTGCAAGCCAGCGGCGAAATTGCCAGGACGTCCTACCTGCATGACCTGCGGGAGGGGTTCACTTACGTTGTCCGCTGGAAGGGGCTGCTCGGTCTCATCATTCTCGCCATGCTGCTCAACTTCATGATTGTGCCTGCCTCGTCCCTGCTCCCGCTGGTCGTAACAAAGGTCTTCAACGGAGGCGCGGCAGAATTGGGCTGGACCGAATCGCTGTTCGGTGTCGGCGTGATCGCCGGCGGACTGCTGCTTGGGGTTTGGGGCGGGTTCAAACGCCGCATCGTCACCTCCTTCAGCGGCATCATCGGCATCGGCGTGGGCGTTATCCTCACGGGTCTCATCCCTGCGGACATGTTCTACTTCCTGCTTGCCGCGCAATTTCTGCTGGGCTTTGCGCAAGTCTTCGCTAACGGTCCCCTGATGGCAATCATGCAATCCACCGTTGATTCGGATGTGCAGGGGCGCGTCTTCTCCCTGCTGGGGGCTGGCGCCACCGCCATGATGCCGCTCAGCCTGCTGATTGCGGGTCCCGTCGCCGACGCGCTGGGCATCCGCTTCTGGTACATCCTTGGCGGGACGGTCTGCATCCTGATGACACTGGCGGCATTCTTTGTCCCTGCCATCATGAACATCGAGACCAACCACAAGACGACCGCCGCCCTGGCCGGCACAACCGACTAACCACGCCCCGTCTCGGAAAATCAGCCCGCGTCTTCCCCTGGACGTGGGCTTGATTCTGCCAAACGGCATGTTCCTCCCCTGATTTTTATCCTCAATCCCCCCGCCTTCAAAATTTCTTCACCTGCGATCAGGCAGTATCTGATAGGCTTGTTTTGCGTCAAAAAAGATGAGCAAAACAGTGTCTGATGAACAAAGCCTCCTGCAGCGCGCCTCATGGTTGGAAACCCAAGCCCTGGCAGAAATTTACGATACCTACAGCCCGGGGATTTATCGCTATGCCATGCGCCTGCTCGGCGACGAGGCGCTGGCAGAGGATTGCGTGGCTGAAACCTTTGCCCGTTTTCTCAAATCCTTGCAGGAACGGCGCGGTCCACAGGAGAATCTTCAGGCGTTTCTCTACCGCATTGCCCACAACCTGATCGTGGATTCGTACCGACGGCAGGAAAACACGTCAGCGTTGGACGATGATCTTCGAAGCGAGGCAAATCTCCCTGAGGAGGAAGCGGAAGAACGTATCCGCAAACGGGAAGTTCGCGAGGCGATCCGACGCCTGACGCCCGATCAGCAACAGGTCATCGCACTCAAGTATTTGGAGGCGTGGAGCAATGAAGAGATTGCCAGGGCGTTGAGAAAGCCCGTCGGCGCGGTCAAATCCATTCAACACCGCGCCTTGAGAAGTTTGTACAGGTTACTGAGAAAAGAGTTGACATGAAAGACCAGCAGGAAGCAGAACAATATGTGCAACAACGGCTGGAAGAGATTCGGGATGTGCCGCCCCGTAACCCGCACATGGCATCACGCGGACGCGCCCAATTTTTGAGCCAGGCAGTATCTGCGGCTTTGCTCCCACGTCAGAAAGGGTGGAGTTTCAAATTCAGAAAGGAGCAATATGCCATGAACGTGTTACTCTCCATCCTTCTCATTGCAGGCGTGTTGTTCGGCGGCGGCGCGACAGTTGTCGGCGCGGCGCAGGACGACTTGCCGGGAGAACCGTTGTACGCCGTCAAGACCTGGAGCGAAGACGTTGGTCTGCAGATGCAGTACGACCCGCAAGCAAAGGTCGAGCGTCTGATGGAACTGGCGCAAATCCGCATTCAGGAGATGAGCCAATTGGTGGAAAATGGTCAGCCGGTTCCCGATCAGGTGAGACTGCGCCTCGAGCAACACATCCGCCAGGCGCTGCAACTGTGCGCTCAAATGGATGACCCTGCCATGGAACGCGCCCTGTTGCAAATCCGCGAACGACTCCAATTGCAGTTGCAGGAAACAAACCAGTTGCAAGTCCGCACACAACAGGAGCAGGCGCTCCCCGCCGCACAACAACAGATGCAAATCATGAACCAGACTCAAACGATGCTTCAACAGCGTTTGGAAGTGGTGGACGAGGGATTGCAAAACCGCGAGATGTTCCGCGAGCAGGCGCAGAACGGCTTCCAGGTTGGGCAGGAGGAAGTCACACCGCCCGCCCAGAATGGAGGCGGTCAGCAAAACGGTCAACCCGAAGCGGGTCCCAATGAACCAAGCCCTGCGCCGGACGAATCGGGAAATCCCAGCCCAAGCCCATCTCCCAACCCTGCCCCGGGCGATAATGGAGGAAACGGCAACGGCTCGGGTGGAGGCGGAAAGCCATAAACAAAAAGCGCTCCTCGCAAAACAACGGGGAGCGCTTCTCTATCTAATCATCCCCTCC
Organism: Chloroflexota bacterium; assembly: GCA_039961775.1. Classification (GTDB taxonomy): domain Bacteria; phylum Chloroflexota; class Anaerolineae; order Anaerolineales; family Villigracilaceae; genus Defluviilinea. The sequence goes on along the minus strand of JABRVZ010000003.1, from coordinate 85,761 downwards.
GCCGCCTTCGCCGCCTTCGTGCTCCTGCCCGCTGGGATGGCACCTCACACAATCCTGGAAATTGGAAATGCCCTCCTCAAGATGCTTCGAACGGATCTTGGTTTCGTTGTGCTCATGACATCCATAGCAGGTGTAAGTCGAGAAGTTGCTCGGGTGACAGGTAGCGCAGGTTGCCCCGCCGCCGTGATTCAAGGGGAAGGTATGTGGTCCGTTGAACTGCGCCGGCGCCCATGCGGATGTGCTGTGACAGGCAGCGCAGTCTGTACCGAACATGCCGGCGTGAAAAGCAGGCTCGGCATGACAGGCAACGCATGCTGTGGACAACCCCTTGAACTGCCCGCCGCTATGACAGCGCTCACACGCCACGTTCACGTGCGCGCCGGTCAACGGGAAGTTGCTGCGGCTGTGGTCGAAGGTGGCGTTCTCCCAACTGGACGGGTTGTGACAGGCGGCGCAGTCCGTGCCAAATTGACCGTTATGCTCGTCATCCTGACGGTGGCAGGAGTAGCAATCGCTGGGCGTGCCTTTGTACACATTGTTCAAGTGGCACTGCTCACAGCGCACATCCGCATGTTTCCCTTCGAGTTTGAACGCCGCCAGGTTGTGGTCGAATTTGGCAGGCGTCCAGCCATCCGTCGAATGGCAGAGGGCGCAATCTCTGCCAAAGCGCCCCTCGTGCGGCTCGTCAGCGTAATGGCAGGTGTAACAATCCTGAGGCGCGGCGGCAAAATCTGCCAGCGTACGGGCATCCACGTGACACTTCACGCACGTCACGCCGCCATGCTTCCCCGTCAATTTGAAGGCAAAGTTGTTGTGATTGAAACCCGTCACGAGGCTATCCACCCCATCGTGACAATTCAGACACGCCGAACCGAACGACAGCACATGCCCCGTCATGAACCCTAGATCCATTTGACGATGGCAGGTATCGCAGGTCTGCGGATCGAAGCGGGAGATGTCGTCGGCGTGACAATCGGAACACACAAACGCTTCACGCGTGACCTTGAACTGGTGCCCTTTTAAGGAAAATCCCACCGCCTCATGCGGGAAGGAAATGCCGTTCAACTCCGTCAGGCTGGCGTCAGGTCCGCGATGTTCGGGGTGACAAAAGCGGCAGCGCAGGTCCGGCTGACCCGTCAGCAGTGAACCGTGCAGGGTCGCCACGTCCTTCATCTGCATGGCAATCTCCCCATGACAAGCCACACAGCGGTCCTCCATCTTTGCCGCCTCCCACGGCGCAGTGTGACAGGCTTTGCAGTTTCCGCCCGTCTCGGCGTGTGAAGTGACGCCGCCGAGCATCTCTCCGCTTTGGGCGTTCAACGGGCCGGGGTTGTACAACACGCCGCCCCGGGCATAGGCGTACCCCGCAATGACCAGGGCGGTAATGATCGCGGCGACCATTCCCACCCCTGAGAGGCAGCCTAAACGATTGGCAGTTCGCATGTTCCCTCCCAAAATGAATTTCGATGAAGTTTACGGCTTTTTACCCCATCCCTCAGGGGTATGACAAGCCGCGCAGTCGGTGCCATTTTTGCCGTTGTGTTTGTCCTTGTGGCAGGCAACGCATTGATTTGGCGTTCCCTGATAGCCGTTTTGATGACATTTTTTACAATCAACTTTGGCATGTTTACCCACGAGGGGAAAACCGGTCTTGTCGTGATTGAAATTCGCCTTGCCCCAGCCGTCGGGCGTATGGCAGGAGGCGCAATCCGTGCCGAATTGACCGTTATGCTTGTCGTCCGAGGCGTGGCAGGCGTAACAATTGGAAGGCGTTCCTGAATATCCGTTGGAATGACATGCCTTGCATTGTACACCGGCATGCTTGCCGGAAAGAGGAAAGCCGGTGCTGTTGTGATTGAAATTTACGTCCGACCAGCGGGTTGGTTTGTGACACGAACCGCAGTCGGTGCCGAATTGACCGTTGTGTTTGTCGTTGCCAGCATGACAGGCGTAACAATTCGAGGGCGTCCCTTTGAACACGCCGTTGGAATGACATTTTTGACACTTCACGCCCGAATGCGAGCCAACGAGCGGGAAGCCCGTGCGGTTGTGGTCAAAGGTGGCGTTCTTCCAACTACTCGTGTTGTGGCAAGCCGAACAGACCGTGCCAAACTGCCCGTTGTGGGCATCGTCAGCGGCGTGACAGGCGACGCACTCCTGCGGCGTCCCCTTGTAAACGCCGTTCGAATGGCAGGCGGTACATTTCACTCCGCTATGCGCGCCGGAAAGCGGGAAGCCCGTGCGGCTGTGGTCGAAATTCACATCTTTCCAGGAGACCGGATTGTGACAAGCGCCGCAGTCCGTTCCAAATTGACCATTGTGTTTGTCGTCCGAGGAGTGGCAGGCAAAACAATTGGAAGGCGTCCCCTTGAACCTGCCGCCGGCGTGACAGGAGGTACAGGCGGCTCCCTGATGCGCCCCAACCAGTTTGAATCCCGTCTGGCTATGATCGAAATGCACATCCTTCCAGTCGAAAGGAGTATGGCATTTGGCGCAATCCATGCCCATTTGCCCCTGGTGAACATCCACATGGCAGGAAGCGCAGGCGGTAGGCGTGCCTTTGAAGGTCAGGTCGCTGTGGCATTTTGTACAGGCAACGTTCACGTGCCCGCCGACCAGCGCAAAAGCGGTTTTGGAATGGTCAAAGGTAACATCCTGCCAGGTGGTTGCCTTGTGGCAGGAGGCGCAATTTGCTCCCAGCACGCCCTGATGCGGGTCATCCTGAGCGTGGCAGGAGAAGCAATCGGAGGGCGTGCCTTTGAAGAGCATGTCGGTATGGCACGCCCGGCAGGCGACGTTCACATGCGCCTGCGTGAGTTTGAAAGCCGAACGGTTATGGTCAAATTGGGATGGCGACCAGCCTTCAGGCGTATGGCAGGAGGCGCAGTCCCTGCCCAGCATCCCCTCATGCGGATCGTCGTCCACATGGCAAGAGGCGCAATCCTGCGCCAGCAACCTGAAGTCCACCAGGTTGTGTCCGCCGCGATGGCACTCTTCGCATGCTACTTCGCTGTGTTTACCGCTCAACTTGAATTGAAAAGCATTGTGATCGAAGCCGGTCACCATGCTGTCGTAACCGTTGTGACACTCCAGACAGGATTGCCCATAAGAAAGGATGTGCTTCACCATGAATGCCTGGTCGCGCTGACCGTGACACGTCTCGCAGGTCTGGACATCGAACGTAGTCACATCGCTTCCATGACAATCCGCGCATTTGAACGGTTCATTCTCCGCCTTGAATTGGTGCGCCGTCAAAAAATATCCCGATATATCATGCGGATACTTCCACCCTTCTATTTCGGTGAGGGAGGCGGTCTCGCCGCGGTGTTCGGGATGACAGGCGCGGCATTCCGCCGCCGGGTCAATGGCGTACATACGCCCGTGCGGCGTCATCAAATCCTGCATTTGAGCAGGAATATCTTGATGGCAGACGACACAGCGGTCCTGCATGGTTTGCGATTCCCATGGGGCAACGTGGCAGGAACTGCAGGCGCCGGCAATCTCTGCATGTGAATGAACGTTTCCGAGCAAATTGCCAGTTACAGCATTGAGCGCCCCCGGACTGAACATTTGCCCGCCGCTGGCAACGGCATATCCTACAATGGCAAACGCCGTGACCAATGCGGCAAAGATACCAGTAAATGTAAAACAACCCAGGCGGGCGCGTCGCATTCTCCTCGCTCCTTTCGTTCAGGTCACTTCAGAAATGTCGCATAATATAAAGCCGCTCCAATGTGAACAAACGCAGAAACAAACAACGCCATACCAATCGGAATGTGGATGGTGTGCCAGAGCGCCAGCAAACGCCGTGCCTGCTTGAGCGCCTCCTGTGAAAGCGTCCCTTCAATCTCCAGCCCATCCATGGTACGCGGAATGCGGGTGAAGATGTAACGTCCGATAAAACCGCTGACCACAATAATCACCGTCAGCAGGGTCGTTGCCCCTGCAAGCCCATGAAACTTCCAGGAGGAATGCAGCAAAACCATGTACGGACCGACCAAACCGGTATAAATGTGAAATTGCAGCCACGACGACATCCTCCCCCAGCGCACGCTGCGGGTCCGTTTGCGCAGGCTGTACAGCGTTTCCGTCATCAACATGAGAATGAAACCCACAATCCCCATGCCGTGACCGAACACCTCGCTTGCAGGGGGAATTTCGCGCGTGAACGCCACCACAGCCCCATACACCCCTGTAATCATGACCATTGTCACAAAAGCCAGCCAGAGTTCCTTATTGCCTCGAAGCATGAAACCTCCTGTCAAGCCTGCGTTGAATTCTTTGCCAGCCAAAAATCTGCAATCACCTCGCCCACTTTTGCGCGTGGAGCAAGGAGTTTATCCCGTATCGGCGAAATATCCATCCCCTCTGAAATGATTTTTTCGAGCGGGAAAGAAAGTTTCTGGTCGCCCATCACCACCGCGCCCAACAGGGTGCGTTCGCCCACCAGCAGCCGCAGGCGGTTCACGTCGAACCCCGTCTGAGCGACGATGGCTTCCGGCAAATGACGCCAGGTTTCACTATCGCCGCGCGCAATCCCGACCAAATCATCATCGCGTCCGCTCCCTACCGCGCCGATGATCGTCGTCGTCAGACCCGCCAGACGGGTCACATTGAACGGAACTGCCTTGCGATAAACCGTGCGCTTGCCCGCCATGTTCAAGCCTGCAGCATATCCCTGCTGACGCGCCGGTCCCCACAAACTATCGAGAACCGAATTCCCCGTCGCCGGGTCATAGACCTGCGCCACGTCGCCCGCCGCGTAAATCGCGGGATCGTTGGTCTGCAAATACTCATTGACCAGAATACCGCGGTCCGACTCCAACTCAGCCTGCTTCGCCAACTCGAGCCGCGGACGAACCCCAATCGCATACGCCACCAAATCGCACGCCAGCGTTCTCCCGTCCACCAATCGAACGCCGCTGACGCGTCCCCTTTTTCCGAGAATCTCCGCAACCTCCGAATGGAAGTGCAGTCTTACACCGTCCTCCTCGAGGCGGTGTTCCACAATCCGCGATTCCTGCTCGTCCAGCACATTGCCCCAATAACGGTCACCGCGCAGCAGATAATGCACCTTTACGCCGCGGGCAATGAACCCTTCCACCAGTTCGAGCGCGGTAATCCCTCCGCCCACCACCACCGCCGTCCTGCCGCGCCGCGCATGCTTCAAAATCGCCTTCGCGTCTTCAAGATGATCGAGTTTGAGAACGCCGTCCAAGTCTGCGCCGGGCGCCTTCAGCGGAGCCGCCTGCGCCCCCACTGCCAATAGCAGACGGTCATAAGACAGCGAAGTCCCATCCTCCAGATTGAGCGTGCGCGTCTCACGAAAAATTCTATTCACCCTGCCGCGGACGTAACGGAAATTCATCTTGCGATATGCGTTTGCCGTGCGCGGAAAAAGCGCCTTATCGTGCAGTTCGCCGGTCAGATAATAGGCAAGACCGGGACGTGAATAAAAGCCATACGGGTCGTCGCCAATCATGACGACCTCCCCCTCCCGATCCAGAGAGCGAATCGCTTCGATGGCGGCAATTCCCGCCACGCCAGAGCCAACAATCACGTACCTCATCTCCGCCCTCCCGTGAATAAATCCGTTTTCTCGAACCTCAGCACCCCCCGCGGGCAACGCGCCACGCATTCGCCGCACGTCAGGCACTGGCTGTGAACCACCGGCTCACCCCGCCAGGCATGGGCGCGCACATCAATCCCGACGGGACAATTGTACGAACAAATTCCACACTGCACACAACGTGCAGAATCGGGCACCACATGTCCCGAAGCAAGAACCGCATGGCGGTCTGCATCACGTCGAAAAAGTCCAAAGTATGTCATCGCTTGGTAGTCGTCTTTCTTATCGAAAAGTTACGGCTTGTAATCAAAACTTATTATGGGAACTGAGAACAAAAAAAACAATTACCAAATATCACCAAAAAATTACAATAATGCAATGTTCCATTCCTACAAAAGTCATCCCCATTTTTTCCTATAAAGTGAGAGAAAGCCTCCAGCGCGAGGGGTATCTATAAAAAAACAGAGCCGCTTCACAGCGGCTCTGTCAGTTCGCAAAACTTAAGCCGAAGGCTAGGTCTTACGAGAGGGGCACAACATTGGCGGCTTGCAGCCCTTTGGGACCTTCCTCCACAGAAAACTCCACTTTCTGGTCGGCGACCAACTTGCGGTATCCATCCGTCTGAATGGCGCTGAAGTGCACGAACACATCCTCGCCGTCCTCGCGACCGATGAAACCATAGCCCTTCGTGGCATTGAACCACTTCACGGTTCCGACAATACGTTCTGACATCTTTCAATCTCCTGCTGAGAAAATATTTTGCCCGCGCAAGGCGTTGTCGCGCCGCAAGGCGGGCACGATGCACGCAAGATTATCACGCCTCAAAAACACTGTCAAGACCGCTTCCACGACTTGTAAAGAACCGCATAACGAGACCAAAAATGCACCCACGGCGGAGACAACCTGGTCTTCGCAACCGCCTTCGGGATGACCTTCCGCATCTCACCTGGACCTTCGAACTGCTCCACCAAAAGCAGGCTTCGCCCCACCTCGAACGCTGCATGCGCGTCCGACCCGACCGTTCCCGACACCCCATGCCGCCCGGCAAATGCCTGCGCCTCGCGGTTGAAACGCGGATTCATGCACCGCGAATTGAACACCTCGATGGCATCCACCTGCGGCAGAATTTCGAGCAAATCTTCCTCCCGCCACGCGCCGTTCCGCAGCCTGTCGAAGGGATGCGACACGCTGATATACGCCCCTTGCTCCTTCAAACGGCGGATTGTTTCGCGGGGGGAGAGAAACGGCGGCACCTCCTCGGTCACAAATGCGGCGAGAAGTTCTCCCCGTGTTGTCATAATTTCCTCGCCCACAATAACCCGCTCCGGGTCCAGTTTTTGAGCCGCCAGCGCTCCGGCGATGGTATTGTGATCCGTGACCACCACCCGGTCGATGCCCCTGCGGCGGCAGGTATCAATCAATTTTTGCGGCGAGGTGAGAGAATCCTTCGAGAAAACTGTATGACAGTGAAATTCGAGGGTAAGCATGGGTTGATTTTACCCTCTCGGCTGTTGGCGAAATGAATGCTTTTGCTTTACAATCGAACCGCATGGACAACACTCCGCTGACCAAACGACCCTGGTTTTACATTGTTGGATGGCTGGTCGTCCTGCTCATCCTGTACGGCTGGCAAATTCAACGCATGGGGGGATTGAGAGCCCACATTTTGGAAGTACTTTTCGACCTGCTTCTTGTATTTCCAGTGCTTCTCATCCTGTGGCTGGCTTTTTTCTCCCAATTTGTCCTGCCGGTTCATACCTTCCGTGACCGCCAAAAAATCTTCGACCGCCTCCTGGCTGATCTATTTGGCGCCCACGGACCCGCCATTTTCATACGAAACGGACAGCAAATCAAAAAAGAAGGGGAAGAAAACAGAAAAGGTCCTGGTGTCGCTTGGCTCGACTCAGCCAGTGCGGCGGTGACTTATACAGCAACCAAAATCAAACAAGTCCTTGGACCCGGCGTGCATTTTCTCGACAATGGCGAAAAAATCCTTGATACGGTGGACCTGCACTATCAGGTGGACACCGTGGGACCAAAGGAAGGCGAAGATCCATTTGCAGAGGCGCAAGAAGTCAGCAAGAAGGAGCCCAGAACAAAAGTCAAAGCGCTGACGAGGGATGGCATCGAGGTTATCCCCATCATTACAGTCCGGTTTCGGGTGGATACCGGTTACCCCCGCGAGGGCGAACCGGGCTCCAGGTTTGGGTTCCGAACCGGCTCCACCAAAAAGGCAAAGCGAAACGAGGAACTTGACAAGGAATCCATCCGCAAGGCGATACTGGGCGAAGCAGTCAACGCCACCAACGAATTTTCTCTGCGCAAGATGAGATGGAACGAACTGCCCGGCGTCCTCGCTGTGGATGTGTGGCGCGAATACGCCGCCAAGTTCACGCTGGATGACTTTTTCGACCCTAAATTCGACATCCCCGACCGGCCCCCTCAACCCCCTCAGCCGGCTGAGGAGGAAATTGACCCGCTCACCCAGCCTGTTCTGGTCAGCAGAGACCACCGTCAAATGGGGGATTTTCTGGCGCAGCTGCTCCGCGAGGTCAATAAACTGTTAAACGGAGCCATCCGTCGGGTGGAAGGAGTGCGTCAAATACCGCCTGCCTCGCCGGCGGCGCCTAGCCGTACAGGTCCATTGGCGAAACGCGAGCCTGAAAAGGGAACCGCCCTGCAGGTAATCAATGCGATGGTCGAGATGCGCCTCAAATACCCGCAGGTGCCGGCACTGGATGACCATGGCAGACTGATACCAGGCAGTACGCCTAGCGATGAACATCAAATCCTCAAAGACCACGGGCTTGACGTGGATTCTGTGACAATCGGCAATATTCGATTCAACAAAATAATTGAAGACAAAATTATTAATAAATGGGCTGCCTCGTGGCATAAAAACGCAGAGGATGAAAAAAAGCGCATCGAACGTCAACAAAACGTTATCAAGGCTGCTGCACAAGAAAAAGCTTATCGGCAATATGCAGACCGCTTATGCACTGACATCCTGCGGAGAAAACCACCTGACGCGAAAGAGACGCTGAAAGCGCTGTTAATTCGCACGCGAACCATTATTCTTACCGATGACACCTTGCGCGAACAGATGAAAGAAGAGGTGGAAAAATTGGGCGACATTTTGCGATGGGTGGAGGAAGAGGAATGAATACCCCTGCTCAAACCGCCCTGCAAAAAGAACGTGAACTGTTTGGCGAGTTATTTGCCCGCTTGTGGGATTCCCTGCTTAACCGCCTGTTTGACTTGAGCCCGCAGCGAGCCGCCCGCCGCAGGGCTTACCTGACGGTCTTGTTCCTCCTCAGCGGGTTTGTCATCAGCCTGTATTATTACCGCCCTGCAGTATGGGCAGAGCAGCTCGGAAATATTTTCAACGCCCTGCTCAGTGAAACCAGCACTGCCGCACAATTGCAAGACGCTGTTTCCGGGTTCCTCAATTTCATCTGGGTAGTCGTAACAGATCCAAGAATTTTGCAGTATGTCCCCGTATTTCTCGCACCTTTCTTCATTGCGCTTCACTCTGCCGCCATTTATCTGGCGGATATTTTCGAACTCGAAGATGTCAGCGTGGCGCGAAAATTCATCACCAGTGTAGCGCTGGGGGGCAGCGACGCCGTCATCCGAATCACAGCGGGAGAAGTTGAAGAAGAAAGCAAAAACTCGCCTGCTTTCCAGATCGGTGGTCCTGCTAAAGTGGCGGTAGCCCTGGATTCGGTTGCGCTGTTCGAACGCGCTGACGGCACACCGCATGTCATCGGACCGACCGGCAAAGAACCCGGCGGCATGGCATCGCTGGATGGCTTTGAGCGTTTCCGCCAGGCATTCGATCTGCGAGACCATTTTATCGAACTGCGCGGGCAAGACGAGAATGCAAAGCCCGTGGAGAGCCGAAGTCTCGACGGCATCCCCGTCAAGGCGGTTGACGTGCGATTCATGTTCAGTGTTTATCGCGGAAAGAATCCTCAACGGACTGACGAAAGACCCTATCCGTTCGTCGAAGATGCAGTGAAGAATCTTGTTTACAAAGCCACCTCACGCGTGGCGCCGGAACAAGAGTCATCCTCCGTTTTTGACCCTCTCTGGCGCGTCACCATGACCGCTCTGATACGCAAGCGGCTGGGCAATTTTATGAGCCGCCACAAATTGACCGAATACCTGGCGAGCATTGGAGCACCGGAGGTCGAAAAAGCCCGACGGCGCGAGGAGACCATCTTCCGCGAAATTCAGGATCTTACCCGCGCAAAAGATCTGGAAATAAAGGAAATCAAACCGCCTCCGGATTTTTATGCGCGTCCGAAAATCAGAAATCTATTTGCCCGGTTTGCAGATGATTTCACCACGCAAGCAAGCGACAGCGGCGTGGAACTGCACTGGATTGGCGTCGGCACATGGGAAGTACCGCCGGAAACCGGTCCTCAAAAACATTTGGAGGCGTGGGAACTGACCCAGGAGAACTTGAAAAATGGCAGTGATGATGCCATGAAAATGGCAGATAAAAAAGCAACAGTCGAAAAAATGAAGGAAATCATCGCAAAGGTGCCGGTGGGCGCATACGAGCAAATCACCGCTGCTGCCAAACCGCCTAAAAAAGTCAAGCCTGAGCAAAAGAAGGAAGAAAAACCAACCCCAAAATCAGAGCCTGATGAGGACAAGTTGGTGGAGAGACCAGAGGATGAAGAAGTAAAAGAATTGCTGGTAGAAGTTCTTCAGAATTTGAGGGACGATAAGAAGGAAGATGCCGAATACAAAGCGCCCAGCCATGATCATCAAATTAAAGCGCTTTTGCTCGCCTATCGGAATCATATTAAGGAGACAATTGACTATCTGCGGGCAAAAAACGAGCCGGTGCCCAAAAAATTTGTGCGCGCTGTCAAATATATTGACAACTTTATCGCTTACTGGGTAGGAAATTAAACATGAGCAAGTTCATATCGCCTCAGGAAGTGACACAAGCCCTGAAGGGGAACGCTCCCCTGGTTGCGCTCGAATCGACTGTGCTCACACACGGACTTCCACGCCCGCAAAACCTGCAACTGGCGCACGACATGGAGCGCGCCGTCCGTGAAGAGGGCGCAACGCCCGCCACCATCGGCTTTCTCGACGGCGCTTTGCACGTGGGCATGACCAGCGCGGAGCTCGAACGGCTGGCAAACGAAAAGGAACCGTACAAAGTCGGTCCGCGGGATTTTGCAGCGGTGATGACAAAATATGCCTGCGGCGGAACCACCGTCGCCGGAACGATGATTGCATGCAGACAAGCCGGTATCAAGGTCTTTGCTACGGGCGGCATCGGCGGCGTGCACCGCGATGCACCGTTCGATGTCTCTGCCGATTTGCAGGCGCTGGCGGGCATTCCCATAATTGTGGTTTGCGCGGGGGCGAAGGCGATTTTAGACCTTCCTGCAACGTTGGAATATCTCGAAACAATGAGCGTGCCGGTGGTCGGCTACCAGACCGATCATTTCCCCGCGTTCTACTCGCGTGAAAGCGGCTTGGAGGTAAGCGTGCGGGCAGATAGTCCGGAGGAAATCGTTGCGATTGCCAAAGCGCACTGGGAAACAGGGTTGCAGAGCGCAGTCCTCGTGGCGAACCCGGTTCCGGAAGCGGAATCAGTTCCACGGTCCGAGATGGAACCGGTGATTGAAACGGCAGTCAGAGAGGCGCATGAAAAAGGCATTCGAGGCAAGGAAGTCACGCCTTTTCTGCTCCAGCGCATCGCAGAGTTGACCGGGGGAAAGTCCATGAGAGCCAATCTGGCGCTTTTACTCAACAACGCCCGTCTGGCGGCGAAAATCGCGCGAACGCTTCACCGCGACGAACGGCAAAGGGTTGCCTGAGTTTCAAACGGACATACTGGAGCGCTTCGAGCGCTCTTTTTTTGCTTGACATTTTAGAACAAGTGTTCTAAAATCAGCCCTGATGTGTCCTTTTCAACAAAGGAGGTTGAAATGACTGCGTATCGAAGAAACGGTTTGGGAGCAGTTTTGGGTATCTTTGGGGGACGCCGCTTGAAGCGGGGCGCCGCCTGGGGCGGCATGATTTTGATGGCGCTGCTGGCGTTTGAGATTTTCAATTTCAGCACCACGCAGTTTGCCTTGCTCGATGTGCTTGGCGAATTGAAGTTTGCCGGCATGCGCTGGGCAAGCATTCTGGCAATTGCCTTTTGCGGCATTGACTTTGCCGGCATCGCCCGCATCTTCACCCCCGAACAGGGACGCGACGAACCCGCTGAGGTCTGGTATCTGTTTGGCGCCTGGCTGCTGGCGGCGGTGATGAACGCTTCGCTGACGTGGTGGGGCGTTTCGGTCGCTATCGTCACACATACCAGCGCGAGCGGAAGCGCAGTAATCAGCGCCACCACCATGACGAAGGTCGTGCCGGTCTTCGTTGCGGCAATGATTCTGCTCATTCGCGTTTTGCTGATTGGCACTTTTTCGATTGCCGGAGACCGTCTTTTCACCACCGACGAAAGGCGCGCCTCCACCAACATCCCTAAACCGGCGGCGCAGCCCGCCTACCGGCCCGCTTCGCAGACGGTTGTGCGACCTGCTTCAAGCATCAACCGTCCGGTTCAGGCGCAGTCGAACACCTTCCGCCCGGTCGCCAAACCGCCTCAGCAAACTTCCTTCGCCCGTCCGGAGCCTACCTATCACAACCTGTCGTATGGGCAGGCAGAGAGTGACCGCTCCTACGATGCCTGAATCCGCTCTGCCGCCGTAAACGCCGGCGCAACAATTTATCCGAACTCTTTTCGAGCTCGGGTTTCCAAACCTGATTTGAGGAACCTGCCACATGCCCCGCGCTCGCCCTTCCACACAAGAACCCTGGCAGACAGCCGCGTCCCCCAATGGAGGCGGCTGTCTGTCACTTTCCTCCCTGCCGTTATTTGCAGTGGTGCTGATTGCCTGCCTTCTGACGGCGCTTTCGTTCAACGCGCCTTTTCCCACCGCGGCGGAGGCGTCACAACTCAACGTGACCGCCTCGACCAGCCTCTCCCCCATCTTCACACGGGAAGTCCAGTATTGGGCAAGAGACATCCTGCGCTGGGCAAACGCTTCTTCCCTCGACCCGAACCTGGTCGCCGTTGTCATGCAGATCGAATCCTGCGGAGACCCTTTTGCCCGTTCCAGTGCCGGCGCAATGGGATTATTCCAAGTCATGCCGTTTCACTTTCAGGCAGGCGAAAACCCTTACCAGCCCGAGATCAATGCTCAACGTGGACTCGATTACCTGGCGCGTTCGCTGACCGCCTCGCACGGAAACGTTCGCCTGGCGCTGGCAGGCTACAACGGCGGTATTGGCGTCATCGCGCGCGGCGAATGGACATGGTCGGCGCAGACGCTGAGGTATGTGTATTACGGCGCGCCCATCTATGAGGATGCGCGCAACGGAGCGACCTCCAGCCCGGCACTGGAGGAATGGTATCGAAGGTATGGCGCGGGGTTATGCAGGCAAGCTAGCCGCAGACTGGGTATTGAATAACGGCAGATAAATCGCAAAAGTGGTGCCTTGTCCCTCTTTTGAGTCCACTTCGATACGTCCGTTATGGTGTTCCACAATCCACTTTGTGATGGAAAGCCCCAAACCAAAGCCGGTCGTCTTGCCGCGTGTGCGCGACTTTTCGGCGCGGTAGAAACGCTCGAAGATGTGAGGCAGGTCTTCAGCGGGGATACCGGGACCGGTGTCCCGGCAAATGATGCGCGCCTGGTCGCCCACCTTCGAGAGGCTGATGAACACGTCACCGCCGGGGGGAGTGTATTGAATCGCATTCGCAACGAGGTTGATCAACACCTGCTTCAGCCGGTCGCGGTCGCCATTGACTTGCAACTGGTCAATCTCCGTGAGATGCACGCGCACCCTGCCTCCTGCAATGACGTGCATTTCCTGGAACACCTCGGTGACCAGCAAATCCAACTCCACCGGATGGAAATTCAACGGGAGTTTGCCCGATTCTGCCTGCGCCAGCATCAACAGCCCGCCGACCAGCCGCGTCAGCCGTCCCGCTTCCTGATCAATGCTGGCAAGCGACTCATCGTCGAATTGGCGCATGCGGCGCATGAGATCCACATTGCCTTTGATGACCGTCAGCGGCGTGCGCAGTTCATGGCTGACATCTGCCAGAAACCTTTGTTGTGAGGTGAACAACGTTTCGAGGCGCTCAAGCGTGCGGTTGAAGGTTTGAATCAGGCTTCCAATCTCATCCACTTCCGAACCTTGAAGCGGAATACGGCGGGAAAGATCGTCGGCGCGATTGATTTGCTCGGCGGTCTCGACGATGGTTTTGAGCGGTTCCAGGGCGCGTCCGAGTGTGAGCCACAAGGCAAAACCCACCACCAGCACACCATACAGCCACACCACGAACAGCACATAAAGGAGATAGCCGCGTGCTGCCTGAATGAAGTCCAGCGGCGCCGCCACCTGCATTACCGCCACTTGCCTGCCGCCAAAGCCCAGCGGCACCGACAGGACGCGCAACAGCCTGTTGCCGTGCATCACTTCCCGAAACCGGGAGCGATCGGTGCGGATGTTGGCTGGGTCCAGCGCGGTTTCCGATTTTCCCAGCGGACCCCAGGAATCCTGCAGGTCACTGCTCAAACCCCAAACCTGTACATTGATGGCAGTGTCCATGTTTTCGGGTGCGGTCTTCAGCCGGACTTCCTTCAGGCTGGTTGCGCTGGACAAAGCGATGAACTCCTCTGCCGCCGAGGCGAGGCGGTCATCCACCTGGCTGAGCAGGACGGTGTTCACCACCCAAAATACCGCCGCGCCAAAAATCAGCAAAATCGCGCCCAACAGCAGTGAATACAAAATTGTGAGGCGCGTGGTAAGAGACATGCTGATTTACGATTTACGATTTTCGATTTACGATTTACGATTTACGATTTTCGATTGACGTCACGGGTTTTCGCGCAGGACATACCCCACCCCGCGCACTGTATGAATCAAGCGCGGCTCCCCATCGCTCTCCAGTTTTTGCCGCAGGTAACGGATATACACTTCGAGTACATTGCTCTCGCCGCCAAAATCGTACCCCCACACGCGGTCGAAAATCACCTCGCGCGTCAGCACCTGTTTGGGATGCCGCAGGAACAATTCCAGCAGTTCATACTCCTTGGCGGTCAACGAAATGGTACGTTCGCCGCGCTGAGCCTGCCGCGACCCCGTATCCAGCGACAGATCCGCAAACTTCAAAACAGGAATGCGCTCCGGCTGAGTACGCCGCAGGAGCGCGCGCACACGCGCAAGCAACTCATCCAGATTGAAGGGCTTGATCATGTAATCGTCTGCGCCGGCATCCAGCCCTTGAATACGATCCTGTACAGTATCCTTGGCGGTCAACATCAAAATCGGGATCGAACCGCCCGTGCGCAGGCGGTGGCACACCTCCAAGCCGTCCATGCCCGGCAGCATCCAATCCAAAATCACAAGGTCGGGCGTATGATCGCGCGCCAAAATCAAACCCATGCGCCCGTCGGTGGCGGTATCCACGGTATAACCCTCATATGTTAGACCGCGTTGAAGCAGTTTCAAAATCTGCTGGTCGTCTTCGATGATCAGGATACGCTCGTTCATAGTGAATGCTCCTAGCCGAAATATACCACAACTTATTTTATCGGATAAAAAGCGGCGCGTCCTGCCGACCCGTCAACTGCTTCAACATCCCATACCTTCACTCCCCGAATCCTTTTCCTCGTCGTCTTGACACTCCCTTCCGAAAGTGTATAATCACGCCCAATAAAGACCGCGTGAAGACAAGTACCTGTTCAACCGTTCAGAAAGTTGCCGGCAGATGCGAGGCAACCGGGCAGGCAGCGAAATCCCCTTCACCCATCGCTTCCGCAGGAACGGAACTAAAACCCGTTGTAAGGAAGACGCGAGCGCCCGTTACAGCGCAAGTCTGAGACCCCCACCCTTCATCACCCAAATTCGCTCCAGAATTTGGGTTGACGGAACCTCCCCATCGAATTTTGGGGAGGTGTCGAAAGCGGAGGGGGTGAAAGCAGGTGGCACCACGAGACGCCCCCTCGTCCTGCAAGGACCGGGGGCGTATTTCATTCCGCACACGGAGGTGCAACATGTTAGATATCAATCTCATCCGCGAAAACCCAGACCTGATCCGCACATCTCTCAAAAACCGCCAGATGGACGCCTCGCCGGTGGACGACATCCTCAAACTGGATGAAAAACGCCGCGCCCTGCTCACCGAAGTGGAGCAGTTGAAGGCAGAGCGCAACGCCGTCTCAAAGGAAATCGGCAAGATGAAGGATGCCGCCGAACGCGAAAAGAAGATTGCCGCCATGCGTCAGGTGGGGGATAAAATCGCCGCGCTCGACAGGGAGGTGGCGGAGGTCGAAGCGGAGTTGACCGCCCTGACCAGCGCCCTGCCCAACGTCCCGGATGAACGGACGCCCATCGGCGCGTCCGAAGACGACAATGTCGTCCTCAGAACCGTCGGCGAACTTCCCAAATTCGATTTCGAACCCAAAGCCCACTGGGACCTGGGACCCGCGCTCGGTATCATTGACTTCGAGCGCGGCACCAAAATCACCGGCTCGCGTTTTTACGTCCTGAGCGGCGCCGGCGCCCGCCTACAACGCGCACTGATTGCCTTTATGCTCGACCTGCACATCCGCCAGGGATACACCGAGCAATACCTGCCGTTCATGGTGAGACGTGAAACGGTCTTTGGCGCCGGTCAACTGCCCAAGTTTGCCGACAACCTCTACAAAGACCACGAAGAAGAGTTGTACTTTGTCCCAACCGCCGAAGTCCCGCTGACGGGGCTGCACATGGACGAAATCCTCGAAGAGGCAAAACTGCCCCTGCTCTACACGGGATACACCCCCTGCTTCCGCCGCGAAAAAATGAGCGCCGGGCGCGACGTGCGCGGTATCAAGCGCGGGCATCAGTTCGACAAAGTGGAAATGTACATGTACGCCAGGCCCGAAGAATCGGACACCCTGCTGGAAAAAATGCGCGAAGACGCCGAAGCGACCTGCGCCGCGCTGGGGCTGCCCTATCGGGTGAAACAACTTTGCACCGGCGACCTGGGTTTCGGCTCAGCCATCACTTACGACATCGAAGTTTGGGCGGCGGGCTGTCAGGAATGGCTCGAAGTGTCCTCGGTTTCGAATGTGCGCGACTTTCAGGCGCGCCGTGCGAATATAAAGTATCGCCCTGCCGACGGCGGCAAAGCGCGTTTTGTCCACACCTTGAACGGCTCGGGGCTGGGGCTGCCGCGCACGCTGATTGCCGTCATGGAAAACAACCAGCAGGCAGACGGCTCCATCGTCGTGCCGGAGGTTCTCCGCCCGTGGATGGGCGGGGTGGATGTCATCGCCCCTCAATAGCAACAGAGTTCGGAAGCCTTGAAGGCTTCTGAACTCTCCAAGGAACTCGCATGCCCGACTGGCTTATATTCTTTCTGCAGGTTGCGCTCGAAACCGTCACCCTCTTTGTGCTTCTCGTTGGGCTGGCGGGGCTGATTGTGCCGGTCTTTCCCGGTTTGACCGTGATGTGGCTGGCAACGCTGGTCTATGCCATCATCCAAGCCGCCTCAGGCGGGATGAGCGGCTGGAATTGGACGGCGTTTGCCTTCATCACGCTGTTGATGATTGCCGGCAACATCGTGGACAACATCATCATTGCCAGAAAGATGCGCGACCAGTTCATCCCCTGGAGTTCGATACTGCTGGCGTTTGCGGCAGGGATCGTTGCCAGTATTTTTTTCACGCCGTTGATCGGTCTGATTGCCGCGCCGCTGGGATTATTTTTGGCAGAGTTATACCGCCTGAAAAACCGCGAACAGGCGCTTAACGCCACCAAAGCCTACATGGTTGGCTGGGGCTGGGCGTTTGGCGCGAGGTTCGCCATCGGGAGCGTCATGCTGGTCACATGGATGGCGTGGGCGTGGCTGTAAAGAAAAAAAGATGACTGGCGTGCCGCCAGTCCTCTTTTTTATGGGGTCGGAGTAGTGGATACGCTCGCCGTATCCTCCGCTGCCGCTTTGCCGGCAAAGATCAATGGTCCGTTATCCGGCACATCCGCAGTGCGCCCCAGCGGCATCAAGGGGCGGTTGATGGTCGAGGCGCCGTTTTCCGCGTGCAGCATCTGATACAACAGCGACTGCTCCCACACGCCGCCGCCGAGAATGTCCTTGCCTTTGGGTTCGCCGTTGGCGCGTCCCGAACCGGCAAGGATTCCGGCGTAACTGCTCAAATCCATGTTCTGAAGCGCCGTCGCCAAATTGGAATGATGGCAGGATGAACAGGACAGAGAACCAGGATACCACACATTGGACTCGATGAACAGCGGCAGGACATCCTTCGCAAACACCGCCTCACAAGCCTGACCGTTGACATCGGTGAACGAGAATTTATCCGTCTCAGGGACGCCTGCGTTCACCCAAGCGCCGATCAAATCCACCGCCGCGACCTGGCATTTGTTGAACGCACCGGCTTCGCCGCCTCCCACCTGAACCGGCATGGTGGCAGGGATCAGCGTGGGAATTGGCGTGCGGTCTGCCAGCGGATGACCGCGGTTACAGGTGAAGGTAAATCCACAGGCAGACACATAAACGATGCTGAACCAGAGACCCAGCACCAGAAAGAAACCAATGATGGTTCCATAGATCATTTTTCGGACATCATTCATGGAAGGAGCCTCCCTTACTGCGCCGCTTTGAGCGTGCGGATGAAGTTGACAATATCCCAGCGCTCGCGGACAGTCAGGTTTTCGTTCAAGGCGGGCATGCGGCCGGTCACGCCGTTGGTGATGGTGAGGAAGAGCGCGCCATCGCTTTTATCCTGCACTACAGGCAGGGTCAGATTGGCAGGCTTGAAATTGACCAGGAACGGGGCAATCGGTCCATTCCCCTCGCCGGCAGGACCGTGGCACATCTGACAGTGGATGGAAAACAGCTGTGCGCCGCGCGCCACAGAGGTCTCATCCGCCGGGATGGGGTTTTCAGGAGCGCCCAGGCCGGGGATGGCTACCGCTCCCTCGACGGGAATCGAGCGGTCGGGAATCGGAAGCGGCTTTTCCATCGGGCGGAAGGATGGCTGAATCTCCATGAAGGAGGGCCATTCCACCTTGATTACGTCGTAAGTGAACAGCATCATAATGCCGCCCAGCAAACCGACAACCAGGAACACAAAAAACAATTGTCGCAAGAGTCTCATAGGTGCTGCGCCTCCGCTTCTTTTACGGACTCGGCGCCCAGTTTTTTCAGAACGTCGGTGATTTTCTGCACATCAGGCGGCGGGCATTCGATGAGAATGGCGATTTTGCCGTCGCTGATTTCGGGGACGTAGTGCATCGGGCGGTAGTTCGGGAACAAACTATCGAGGAAGACGCCCAAAAAGGTCGAAAGCAGCATGCCCAGCATGGTCATTTCGAACAGCACGATGACCGCCGGCGGCACCGGGGTGAAGGGCTGCCCGCCAACCTTGATGGTGTACATGTTGGGCGTGATAAACGAAAGGAAGACGCCCACAAAGAAGCCGGCAATCGCTCCGCCCAGCGCCAGGCGCGGGACGTTGGTCCACTGGCTGGGGCGGCCCAGCATCGCTTCGGTGACCGGGATGCCGGAGATGACGTTCATGCAGTCGTCGTGTACGCCCAGGAGGCGCAATTGCTCGATGGCGTCGGCGGCAGGATCAATGTCCGAAAAGACCGCCAGAAGGGACTTTTCTTCAGCCATGATTTTTCTCCTATTCCAACTCGCTGACGGTCACCACCGTCTCGCGTCCGTACTTCTTGAGGGAGTGCGCCATCTGACCTTCCTGCACCTCCCAGACCGGGATGAGCGGGATCAGTTTCGATGCCGCCATATATAGCAGGATGAAGAAAGCAACCGTGCCAATACCCAGCCAGACTTCGATGCCCGGCTGATACAGCCGCCAGGTGAACGGCATGCGGTTGATGGTCAGCGAAATTGGCACGATGATATAGCGCTCGAACCACATGCCCACATTAATCAGCAAGCCCACAATGAAGAGAAGCCAGGGCGTGGAGCGCCATTTTTTGTTCCACAGGATCGCCCAGGGAATGGCGACATTGCAGATGAGCATGGCAAACCACATCCAGCCCATGGGACCGGCTTCGTGCCAGTGGAGCAGTTCCTTCGTCCACTTGTCGCCGCCGTACCACTGCACGATGTAGTCATTGAAGAAGAAGTACGCCCAACCCATGGAGATAATGAGCATGAGTTTGCCGATGGCTTCGAAATGTTCCGGGCGGATGAAGTATTTCATGTTCTTCATCGTGCCGCGCACCACCGCCAGCACCATCACCACCGCGCCCATACCGGAGTGAAGCGCGCCAATGACGAAGTAGGGACCAAAGATGGTGGAACTCCAGCCGGGGCGGGTTGCCATGGCAAAGTCCCACGAAACGATGGTGTGGACGGAGAACATGACCGGAATGATGGCAAAGGCGAAGATGTTCAGCGCGTTACGCAGGTGTGTCCATTCGCCTTCGGTGCCGCGGAAACCAAGCGCCAGGATGCGGTAGAACGTTTTTTGCCAGGTGCCGTCGGGAGTGCGGTCGCGCGCCATCGCCAGGTCGGGGATGAGCGGCAGGAACAGGTACATGGTGGACGAAAGCAGGTAGGTGGTGATCGCCAGCAGGTCCCAGGAAAGAGGCGAGTGGAAGTTGGGCCACAACTGCCGCTGGTTGGGGATGGGCATCAGCCAGTACGAAAGCCAGACGCGCCCCATGTGCATGAAGATGCTGAAGCCCGCCTGCACCAGCCCGAAGGTGGTCATCAGTTCCGCCGCGCGCGTGAACGGACGGCGAAATTCGGCGCGGAAGACGCGCAGGATGGCGGAGATGAACGTCCCCGCGTGGCTGATGCCGATCCAGAAAACGGTGTTGACAAGGAAGATACCCCAGTAAGACGGGCGGTTGACGCCAGCCACGCCCAAGCCTTCCAAAATCATCACGCCCCATTTGTAGAACAGAGCGTAGGCGACGAACGCCGCCAGCAAACCAAAGACCAGCCAGAACTTCCACGAGGTGGTGTGCATGGACTCCATGACCATCTCGTTCATCTTGCCGCGCGGCATGGGGTCGAGCATCAGGTGCTGTTCGCGCAGATGCTCTTCGTGGGAGGTAGGATGTTTGTGATCAGCCATGGTTTAGCCTTCCTTGAGATAGGTCACGCGCGGAAGCGTGCCCAGTTCTTCCAGATGATGCTCGGCGCGGGGGGAACGCGCCAGTTGCGCAACCAGGCTTTCGGGGTGGTCAATACGCCCGAAGGTAATGGCGTTGGCGGGGCAGGCTTGGGCGCAGGCGGTGGTGAATTCGCCGTCTTCCACTTCGCGCCCTTCCGCTTTCGCCTTGTCCTGGGCGTGATGAATGCGCTGGATGCAGAAGGTGCATTTCTCCATCACACCGCGGCGGCGGACGGTCACATCGGGGTTGAACTGGTTGGCAAGGATGGTGATTTCGGGGCGGATGCGGCTGTCCTGATAGTCGCGCCAGTTGAACGAGCGCACCTGATACGGACAGTTGTTGGCGCAATAGCGCGTGCCTACGCAGCGGTTATAGACCTGCAGGTTCAACTGTTCCGACTGGCTGTGCACCGTGGCAAACGCCGGACAGACCGGCTCGCAGGGCGCTTTTCCGCATTGCTGGCAGAGCATGGGCTGGTAGCCCGACATTTTGACTTCAGGATACTCTCCCTCCCAGAAGCGCTCGGTACGGATCCAGTGCATCGAACGTCCATAGCCCGCGTCTTCCTCTTCGACGTAGGGGATGTTGTTTTCCATCGCGCAGGCGGCAACGCAAGCCTGACAACCGGTGCAAAGGTCCATGTCAATGACCATCCCCCACTTCCCCTCCGCCTCGTCGGCGATGGCGCCCACTGCGTGCAGTTTGTTCAAATCCACAGTCATAATCTGCTCCTCTACTCTTTCTCAAGTCCCTCGCCGTACACGCCAATGCGGCTCTCCAGGCGGGACAATATCTTCTTCTTACCGGTCTTCTTCACGGCGACTTTCATCCCTGCAAATGCCAGGTCGCCCGCTTCGTTAAAGCGGACACCCAGGACATCAGCGGGATTCGCGCCCCGCCCCGCCGCAAACCGCCCGTAGGCGGTGTGACCCTGCCCGAACGGCATGGCGATCACATCTGGACGGATGGCTGGGTACAGGTAAACGGGCGCTTCCACGCTCCCAGCCTCGCTCACGATTTCGACCACGTCGTCGTTTTCGATGCCGAGTTCGTGGGCAGTGGCAGGATTCATCTCCACCCAGGTGTTCCACATGACGGTGGTGGTGGGGTCTGCCAGTTCCTGAAGCCAGGGTTTGTTCGCGCCCGCCTCGCCCAGCGTCGGCGAGACGAACGGCAGGAAGAAGAACTCGCCTTCGCCGGCGAATTCAGCGGCGGCGGAGGGGAAGCGTTTGGCAATGGCGCTTGCCGCAGAGGGGGTTGCCAGCGCCGGGTCGGTTCCCCACCATCCGCCGTATTGCTGGAAGTAGGCGGTGAAGGAGTTGATTTCAGGCGCGGCAAAGAAGCCCTCCTCGCCGACGAGCGCCGTCAGTTTGCTTTGGAGGAAGGCAACTTCATCGGCAAAGGGCAGGGCTTGGGCAAGGGTCCCGCCTGCCAGCGCGGCGGCGGCAAGGAAGACATCCGCTGTGGCGCGGGTGTTGAAGTAGGGAGCAACCACCGGCTGCGCCCCGGAAAGGACCGCTTTCGCCGAAACGACAGCCCGCTGGTAGCCCCACGATTCCAGACCATGATGGTCGGGGAAGATGTAATCGGAGGCGAGGGCGGTCTCATCGGGGAAGGTGGCAAAAGAGATGACCTGCGGCACGGCGGCGAGGGCTTCGGCAAAGCCGAAATACTTCGGCAGTTCGAAGACGGGATTGACGCCATGCACGAAAAGGACTTTTACGCCGCCGTTCTTCATCTTTGCGATGAAATCTACCATTTCTTTTGCGCTGGCGGGACGGTGATAAGCATCCTGAGCGGGCGCAAGCGGGGAGACGAACACACCGCCAGGCAGACCGAAATTGCCAATCAGGGCGTTGAGCGCCAGCACGGCTTCGGCAACGGCAAGCCCGTTGCTCTGACCGAGCGCCGCGCCGCCAGGGATGACCAGCGGGTGGTGCGCGTTGACCAGCGTTTGGGCGAGGCGGTCGAGCAGTTCGATTGCCACGCCTGCTTCAGCGGCGGCGGCAACCAGGTCTACCGAGGCAAATGCCGCGGGGATCGCGCCGCCTTTGGCTTCGGCGATGAGTCTGCCCAGGGCAAGGGCGACCAGGCTCTCGGTCCCGGGGCGAAGCGGAATCCACTCGTCGGCTTTGGAGGCGGTTTGCGACATCCGCGGTTCGAATTGGACGAAGTAGCCGCGTCGTTCAGGGTTGCCGCGGCGCATTTTGGCAAATCCGCGTGTGAAGGCAACGGGCGAGAGCCAGGTTTCGAGGAAATTCGCGCCGAAGGAGATGACGACATCGGCGTTCTCCAGGTCGAAGAACGGCATGGCGGCTTTGCCGAAGAGGTCTTCGGCGGCTTTGCTGAGGGTGGCGCGGGCTTCGAACATGCCCAGCGCGCCGAAGCGGATGGGAGCGGGCGCGCCGATGGCTTTGGCGAGGTCGGAGACCAGGTCGAAAAGATGGTCAGGCGCCATGCCCATCAGGAAGGCGATTTCGGAGGGGTTGGTGTTGGTCAGCGCATCGGAGACGATTTGGATGGCGGCGTTCCAGTCGAGGGTTTCCTGCGAGAGTTGAGCGCCGCGCCCCTGTTTGATGGGGTTTTGGATGCGGTCGGGGTTGTACAGCCCCTGCAGGGTGGCTTGCCCGCGCGCGCAGGTCTTGCCGAGGTTGACGGGGTTGTTGACGTTGCCCTCGACTTTGATGGCGCGTCCCTGCATGGTGCGGACGACCAGCCCGCAAGCCGCAGCGCATTCGCGGCAGGTAGTGGCGTAGTAGGTGCTCATGCCGTTGTAGGTGTACTCCGGCATTTTCTGGTAGGGTTCACGGTCCACAAAACGGGAGGTGGGACCGCAGCCGGTCAGCACGGCAGTGGTTGCCGCGCCGGCGGTGGCGAGTTTGAGAAAATCGCGCCGGGAAATTTGTTTGCTCATGATTTCTTCCTTTTCACCCGGGGTTAGTAGTGACAGGTTCCGCAGTCGGTGAGTTTGGTGAGTTTTGCCTCGTCATCGCCCGCCCGTTGACGGTGGCAATTGAGACACCAGCCCATGTTCATCACCTGCGGGTTGACGGCGATTTCCACTTTGCTCATGTCGCCGTGGCAGTTTTCGCAGTTGAGTCCCGCCGCGATGTGCGGACGGTGGTTGAAGTGCACGAATTCGGGCACTTTGGCGACCGGCGCCCAAACGAAGTTGGTGCCGTTGGTCATGGCGTCGAGCAGAGGTTTGAGTTTGGGACTGGTCTGCGTTTTGGCAATTTGCTGGTGACACCCCCAGCATTTGTTGATGGTTGGCAATCCCGCCGAAGGTCCCTTGGAAGCGCCGGGATGGCAGTAGAGACACTGGATGCCAAATCCCACATGCAGGTTATGCGGGAATTGAATCGGCTGCGGCTTGGGGTTCTGTTGCGTCTGGTAAATGCCGAAGGCGGCAAGACTGAACACGAACATCCCCGCAATGACCACGGCAATCCGCCCCATCGGGCTCATCACCCATTCGAAAAATCGTTTGATCATGCAGTCTCCTGTGATTGATTGATTTCACAAAGCAGAGTTGGTAATTGAGTAAATTGCATCTAAAATGTGAAGATTACACTGCCAATAAAAACTGCACATCCGAAAAACAGCGTCATTTTGCGAAGTGCAGAACCTACACAAGAAAAAGCCCCGACCGGCGTCCGGCGGAAGCCGATGCGGGAAAAAGACAAATTTTAACGAGTGGGTTTCAACTCAATCTCCTCGCGTCACTGAGCCCCGCCAGCAACGGGGCGATTATACTGCAAAAAATCCGCCGGGCGCAACCAATGCACGCCGCATGTTATACTTCAGGCGCGCTATGAAACGACTGTACCGTCCTGTCATCCTTCTGCTCATCAGCCTGCTGATTGCGCTCTTCAGCACGGCAGTCACCTACACCGCCAAACGCCCCGGCTCCGCCCTCTCGACGACCGCCGCTTACTTCCTGCAAGTCACACCCACGCCGCCGGTAGAGGAGGACCGCTCGGTGATCGGCTCCACCGACGGCATCGTGGTCATGGGTGGGGTGATTGCGCTGATTGTGCTGATTCCGATTTTCCTGCGCTGGAAAGCCTGGGCGCCAACCGATTAAGCCTGCCAGGCGCGGGCTTTGGCAATGCGCTCTCCCAGCGGGGGATGTGAATAGAACAGGAAGACCACCCACTTTTCGGGATCAACTTCCCCAAGATTTTGATTCGCCAGCCGCGTAAAAGCGGACGCGAACGCTTCACCCTTACCCGTAGCCTGTAACGCGTATTCGTCAGCCTTTCTTTCCCTCCAGCGGGATACGGCGTTCTCCAGCGGCATGGTGACCAGCCCGTACGCGCCGAGGATCAACGTCAGCGCAGGGAAGGCCGCCACGTCCGCCACGCCGTTGAAGCCGAAGTAACCAATCGTCCAATTCAGTCCCAGCGAGGCGAGATACAGACCGGCGGTAGTGAGCAAAGCGCCCGCCGCAATCAGCAGGGGAATGTCGCGGTTGACGTGATGTCCCAACTCGTGGGCAAGGACGGTTTCGATTTCGTCGGGGGAGAATTCGTTGATGAGCGTGTCGCCCAGCACGATGCGGCGTGTGTTGCCGATGCCGGTCAGGGCAGCATTGGCTGATTTCGTGCGGCGGGACATGTCGAATTTGAAGACGCCGCGCACTTTTGTATTGGCGCGTTCGGCGAGGGCAAGCAGACGGTTTTCCAGGTCCTTGTGTTCTTCACCGAGCGGGACAAATTTATTGAACAACGGCATGATGAGAATCGGAGCAAGGTTGACGAGCAAAACGTTGAAGACCAGCAAGCCGCCCGCCGCCCACAGCCACCACAGATCACCGGTCAGGCGCAGGGCAAGATACAGCAGCTCGAGCAGAATCAAGCCGAGGGGAGCCACGACCGCCAGTCCCTTCAGTTGGTCAACAATCCAGCCTTTGAGCGTCTGGGTGGATTGATCGAAGCGATGCGGGAGGATAAATCCGCTGTAAAAACCGAGGGGAAGGTTAACGAGGAAATAGATGCCGCCGAAAACCACAACGAACGCGGGGACGAGGAGCCAGGGGTT
The DNA here is from genome assembly GCA_039961775.1 of Chloroflexota bacterium. Lineage (GTDB taxonomy): Bacteria > Chloroflexota > Anaerolineae > Anaerolineales > Villigracilaceae > Defluviilinea. Next base: position 59,960 of record JABRVZ010000003.1, on the reverse strand, counting down.
GGTCGTCAGCGTGGACAGCCACTCGCGGAGCGCAACCGCCCAGCCGAAGAACAACCAGGCGAGGGCATAGACGACGCTGAAGGCGTTGTCCACCAGCCATAAGCGGCGGCGAATGCGGGCGTATTGTTTGGCAAGTTGTTGTCTTTCGGGGTCGAGGGTGGTCATAGAGATTTGAGATTTACGATTTGGGATTTATCCCAAGTTGCGGCTCTTCACCAGATGTCCTGTTTTTCACCACGAATTACACTGATTTTCACAGATTTGTAGAAAAAAAATCCGCGCAAATTCGTGAAAGCAGATGCTTTCCAAAGTGGAAAGTTATTTCACCTGCTCCCCCGCCAGCAGGGCGAGAATTTCTTCCGATTTCATCACCCTTCCATAGGATTTGAGCGCGGCGAGGAAGGCTTTGTGAACCAGATCGGCAGGGATGACGGTTTCACCGTAGGTCAGGTCACGGGTAGCGCAGGCATCCTCCGCAACGATGACCTGAAAGCCGAGGTCAGCCGCGGCGCGGGCGGTGGCATCCACACACATATGAGTCATCATGCCGCAGATGACGAGGCGTTCCACATCCCAAGCCTTGAGCATCTCCAGCAGGTTCGTCTCGCGGAAGGCGTTGGGGTAATGCTTGTACACAATCGGCTCGCCCTCGAAATGCGCCACCAGGTCGTGGATATCCGAGCCGCTGTCGCCTTTGATGAAGAACGCCGCATCGGGTTTCAGGGAAATATGCTGAATATGGACATGGTGACCGCCATGTTCGCGGAAACATTGGAGAAGCATGTATGCCTTCTTCGCGGCTTCCTCCGGGTTCACGAGCGGGAACTTCCCGCCGGGGAAATAATCGTTTTGAATGTCAATGACGAGTAAGGCTGTGTTCATGTTCGCTTCCTTCCAAAATCTGCGGGGTTCTCGCCCCACAGGTCGGTGTCCCATTTCAGAACCGCGTCGTCGCGCAATTCGTTTTCAGCCAGCCAGTTCTCCGCGCTTCGAATCAGCATGAAAATCGGCGCGTTGCGCGGAGTGCGTTTGAGCTGCGTCCGGCACTCACCCGTGTACACCCACGAGATGGCGTTCTCCGAGTCGGAGTACACGGGCATGGTTTTGTTGTGTTTTGCCAGCCAGGTCAGCGCGTGAACGATCGCCAGAAATTCCCCCACGTTGTTCGTCCCATCGGGGAACGGACCAAAACGAAAAAACTCTTCTCCCGATTGCAAAAAGACCCCTCGATACTCCATCTTTCCGGGCGACCCGCTGCACGCCGCATCCACACAGATGGAGAGAAGGATGGGCTGCACGCTGGCTTCCTTCCACTTGCCCGAGGAGGACGCGCTGCCCTTGTACGCCTCATACCCAGACCTGAGGGCTGATTCCGCCTCTTTGAGCGTACCAAACGCCTTGAACTCCGCCCCAACAAAGCCCTTCACCTGCTTCTCGCACTCCGCCCACGAGGTGAAAATGCCGGTCTTCCGTCCCTTCCAAACGACGTAGTACTTCTCCTTTGGCATGCTCCAATTGTATCTGCAAATTGACAGTTGGGGTCACAAATCAGGGATGCCGTTTCAATGAACAATCAGCACAAGCCCATGCAAGGCAGTTTAATCCTGTATTTTCTTCAATACTGCCAGTACGATCCCACAAATACTAAAATCTTCTTTCATGAGAATTCGCTCCTGCCATTTCGGATCGTCGCTCTCCGGCTGAAGGATGTACTCATCGCCACGTTGATAAAATCGCTTAAGGGTCGCTAACGGGTCATCCCGAATGATTACAGCAGCCACAATGTTCCCACTAGGGGCTACAGATTGTCGTTTCATGAGAACATAATCGTTTGGGTCAATCGGCACTGGTTTTGCACGATTCATGCTATTGCCTGTCACCTTCAAAACATAGTGTTCTTGTAAAGACGGTAAATTCACCAAACGACTACCAGTAAAGCTGTGGATACGATAGGGAACGCCCTCAATGATAACCCGATCTACTTCCATGTGAGTGACGGGCTGTTCCAGAATGTTACTCGCGTCGAATTTTCCCGCGGATATGTGATCGTACACCGGGATGAATTGGAACCAAATGGCAGGGTCATCATGATTGTTCGGTGTATGCAGCCGTGACACCGGATTGTCGTTTTGAGAAGGAGTTTCTTCGACACCCGGCTCATCTGTCCATTCATCCGCTCCATCGGGCAGGGGAGGAATTTTATATTCATCCACCGCTCGATGAAGGGCATCAGACATTTCTATACATCGTTCCTTATACCAGTGATAGTCTTCATGGTTTTGTTTGCAGTGGTCACGCAGGGACTCGAATTTTTTAATGCTTGCCCGCCATTTGGACATAGCATTAACTTCTTGGTGGGGAAGCAGCCAATGAATACAGCCCTCCATCCACTCTGCCACTGCACGATGATGGTTGGAATTTGCATATATTCTGGAACTATCCATAAAATACTTAAGGGCTTCACGAAAATCGTCCATTTCTGCAGCCATCAGCCCACACCATAGAAGAATTTCCGCTTTCTCCCTTCCCTCGACGGTTTCACTTAATCTCTGCAAATGGTTGATGAAATCCCATGTTTGTTTTGTTTCACTATTTTTTCTTGCATTTCGCAACTTGTTTAACACCTGACTGGCAGGGTCACTTAGCGCACTGCCACTAAAATGGTTTAGCCATTTGCTGTTGACAAATCGTAACCAAACTTTGGCAATTCGTTCCGGCCTATCCATTCTGACCTTCCTACTTTTGGTTAGAACTGTCGGACACGCCATCGGGATGTTGTTGATCCTGCAACGACGTTTCCTTCGCGTCAATCAGAGATTCGAGCACTTGGGCAGTGCGCATTAGGATAACGTTTCGAATGTTCTGGTTTTTATTTTCCGGCGAGAGATCTATGTCACTAAAGGCACGAATGATACTGGTCAGCATTTCCGCCTGCGCCTCTGCCCGCCCGAGTTCCTGGTTAGCAATACGATAAGCTTCCCCGGCAGCACGCAACACATCGGCGCTCCCTGTCCATTTAGCGCTCCAGGTTTCGAGATGTTGTTCGAGAGCCTGGCGATCCTCTTCGAAATGTCCAATGTCACACCACAATAGTTTCGCACCGATGCTTTTCAATCTATTCTCCATTTCGGGCGTGAACAGTTGATCGTGGATCTGTCTGCGCGGGTCGCCCTTTTGAAAGTCGGGAGTAATAATCTGGTCTAATTGATGCGAGGTAATGTACTCCGTAATTTTTCCCTTTACCATGCCTTTTATTGTTTCAGACCAATCTTTGCTCCATGTGGTAGATGGTTTGTCTGGATCCTTGTCCCCCGCAGAAAGACCAAAAACGCTGTCACGCACAGCCTGTGGGGAATACGGATACGGCTTGGAGTGATGGCGTTTATCACCGGTTGGCATCTCTGTTTGCGGGTCCGACCAGATACGAAAACGCAAGACAATATCACGGACTGCGATTTTGATACCGTCTTTGGTGTAGGCATCTACCTTCTCAATCTCAACACGGTGATCTTGAAGGTTAACGATTTCGACAATTTTGCTGAATTGAGGAAGAAAAATCGTACTGGCTGAATATACCTTCGATGAATTGGGGTGTATGTAAACAAGCGCCGCATCGCTGGGAGGAACGGTTAGGAACCCCGGTCCGCCAATCAGCATCAGACGATTGATTCTGCCGGTTTCGACCAGTGGTTCCCCATCGACAATAGTCAGGTATGGATAGGCAAACCCAAACTGGGAAGAGATCAAGTAGAGAAGTGCAGTAGAAAAGTCTTCAAGAGCGTAGATATCTTGAATATATTTCGCTCCCGCAAACAGAGCGGCAAAAAAAGCAGCCAGCGGGACCAGGAGGTAGCACATCACACGGGAATCAGGCGAAATCCACGGAGGAACAAGAAAGAATTCGATAAGCACTAATGCGACGAGAAAGGTAGCAACAATTATCAACTTAAAATCGAATCCACCCGTTTCCTGTTTCCATCGGGCGGCAAAGACCCAGCCGACAAAAATCGTTACCATAAGCAAAAGCGGAAACACGATGTTGTGCCAGATCCCAAGAAGTGGAACATGCTCAAACCAAATCGCTGGCAGTGCAGATGCAAAGACAAGTAGAAAGAAAACGCCCCCCGCGCGGAGATTCGCCCATCCGCGCTCACCGTACAACAATTTCCATCCAAGCGATTGGTTTGAGTAGTCATTACGACCGGCAAGCTGGGGATTTTCGCTCTTCTCTTTCATATCGAATCCATGAATAACATGAGTGATCTATTGCTCATTTGATTCGGTTTCTTCGCCTTCTACATAATCATCACCAGGGGATGTATTCCCTTTCAAATGCTCGTCGGGCAATAACCATTGACGTAGATGCCACAACATGCGAATCGTATCCTGAGGGAGCAAGCGCTGGGTGGCAGGTTGAGTGGCAGCCGCCTCCAAAGCCTGATATAACCGCATGACAAGCGCCTCGCTTGTGTACTGGCTGGACTGCAAAATATTGGAGATAGAGATTATCATGTCCTGCTGTGCCTTGGCACGCTCCCGGCTACGGATGCGTTTGGCTTGGAGTTCGTGTTCGGCACGTATTTTGTCCGCCTCCTGTTGCCAGCGTGCCCGCCAGGCATCAAAGATTTTCTCTCTAACCTTTTCGCTTGGTTCCAAATCCGAAAAACTAGCATTCAGCACTTTGATGCCACGATCCCGTAAGACTGCCTGGGAAACGAAAATTTGAGGAGGGCTAAATACCAATCCGCTGGCTTTGAAAGTCTGCCCATCTTCGAGAGGATGTCCATCTGTTCGGCGGACGATTTGATAGCCCAAGACGCCAGTGTTTTTCACTTGCTGGGTAAATCTTGCCTTGAATTTTTTCATGGGGTACTCGTCCGGTTCGGTCGGTTTATACAATTCGTCGTAGGGCGTGTGAATCAAAAGATTTCGAAGAATTTCCACAGCCACATCCAGTGGCAATTCTGTCCATTTGCCCAGTTTGCCTTCCTTTGCATCTCTCGCTCTGGCATACAAAGCATTAATGACACGAACCTCATCGAAGATATAGGGCAAATCGTCACCCGACTTATTCTTTGATGTGCTAGCCTTGTCACGCACCCATGAAAATCGGCCTTGTTGGAAGAATGCTTCGATTTCGCGCTGGTCCTCTTCGCGCAATTCTTCTGGCAAAACCCGCATCCGCCAGCCTGTCGCTCGTGTTGCATCCGGGTCTTTCGGGACCTGAACAAACGGCTCCAGTTTTACAATCTTCCAACCTTCGTTGATTCTGGCGACATTAAGAATTTCAGGCGGCTCCCCTAAAGTAAAGGTGACAGAAACACTCGTGGAAACTTCGATACCGTCGCCAGTGTTACAGTGAAGCTTGTTGCTTTTACGAAATTGCTTTCGCAGATCCGCACTGCCAACAAATTTTTCGCCACCATCAATAAGCACCAGACCAGGCCCTGCTGCACGCACCATGGCATTACCACTTTCATCTTCCTTGAGCGCAAGGATGCGCCTAACTGTTTTCTTGATTGTTGCGAAAAAGTCGGAAAACCTTTCTAATAAGTGGCGCAATGTCGTTTTCTTATCACTATTGAGTAGATCATCATCGCTTCCCTGCTGTTGCTCCAGAACGATTGCGCTGTATAGATCTAGCAAAGCAACTCCCTGCCCTCCCTTTTCCAATTCCCCTTTTTCCGCTTTCGGTTCTCCTTTTTCAACGAAGACAGCCAGTCCGTGCGTAGAAGTCAATGGAAAATTGTAAGCCCACAGGCGATTAAATATCTCCCTTTGGTCTTTCGGGATTTGTGCAGGCAGGACAAAGTGCGACGTCCATCTCAACAAAAGTCGATACATGAAAACAAAAAGTATCGCATGGAAAGTCATAAGCCGCACGGCTCTGACAATTTCTGTGTTGATCGAGATGGTTACAGAGTACCTAAATAGTACTCGGAGGAAAGACCATATTAAATTCAACACTACTATGATTTCACCCCAAAAGCCAAGCACGAACCAAGCCAAGAGAATCCCCCCTAAAATTATCCTCCAAAATCTTGCCGATGAAAGAAGACTACCTTCGTCAGAAATCATGACGTTCTATTTTCACTCGTCAGGCGTTAGATTTAACATATTCCACAGAATATCGCTTTCAAGCCGTGTTTGTCTGTTTCCCAAATCCCTACGCATTTCCCGAATCAATTTGAAAAGTTTTTCTTTCGTGATTTCATCGTCATCACCATGCACTTTTGCCGACTCGCGCCACAATCGAAATGCTTCGACAGTTTTATCAGAACCAGCAAGAAGAATTTGCGATGCGAGAAGTATCAGTTCGCTGTCGGAGTTGTTATCTAAGTCATCCCGCTTCTTATCGGTATAACGATGCAGGAATTTCATAAATTTAGTATAGACTTCCCACTTTTTATCGTTGAAACGGCGCTGAAACTCATTTTCGAGGTCTGTCCGCGCTTTTCGCCAATTTACCCAAAAGGTTACATAAGCAGTTACAAGAGCGGTAACTACTGTTTTTAGAAATTCTATGATGACACTGTCACTAGAGTTCATACGGCTCCCCGAACGTAAATATTTGCTACCCAACCGTTACAAAGCAAGTATATGCCGATAGAAAAAAACTTGTCAAGGACTCAATCACAATAACAGGCGACAGAATAATGTCTCACGGAAATTACAAGATAAACAGGATAATTTTCGAAATTTGCTCTGTTGTAAAGATGTGTTTGAAGCGTACTGGGCGTTCTCTAACGCCCGAAGTTGCGCTGGAGAGCGCAAAATACGCAAGATTTTTGAATGATTGCAACAGAGCATTCGAAATTAAAGAAAAAGCCGGGAGGAAAATTCCCGACTTCAAACTCAACTCCGGTCCTTCCAGCCCGTCTCCTCCACCGCCATGAAAATATCGGTGGCAGAGATGATTCCAATCAACGTGCCGTTTTCATCCGCCACAGGCAGGTGATGGATGCGATGCTCCTGCATCACCCGCGAACATTCTTTCAGCGTCCATTCCGGTTTCGCCGTGATGATGGGACCCGACATGATCTCGCGGACGGTCGTCTCAGCGGGGTTGCGGTCTGCCGCCACGATTTTGTCGCGGATGTCGGTGGTGGTGACGATTCCGTAGGCGGGGTTTTTGTCGCTGATGTCTACCACCACGCTGTGAATCTTACGGCGGCGCATCAGGGTGAGCGCGTAGGACACGCTCGAATCGGGGTCAACGACAACCACAGGGCTGGACATCCAATCGCGGACTGTGTGGGGCATACTCTCCTCCAATTTACGATTTACGATTTGCGATTTGCGATTTGCGATTTGTGATTTGCGCTTGAATAGATGTATCACGCATCACGCTCTTATTTTACAACCAATTCGACCGAATCCATCGCAAAAAGCGAACCGTCCTCGGCGTTGACATCCTGCACTTCCAGGCGGATGACCGTGCCGGAGAGGATGTTCCCCAGCGAAATCGTCTGGTCGAAGGCGCCGGGCGCTCCCGCCTCTGCGGCAGTGACGGTGATCGAGCCGACGGCAAGTTCCACCCCGCCCAGGTCGTAGATGCGATAGACGAGATTGTTTTCGAACGGCGCAATTGCCACACTGCCCTTGATGGGGATGGAACGGAAGACTTCGGCGCGGTTGGCTGGGAAATCAATGTTGATTGTGCGCGGTCTGCCGTCGGGCGTGAAGGTGACGTAGTCGGACATGCGCAGATGGTTGTGAGTCAGGCGGTAGTGCCGCTCCGTCCGCAGAGTGGGACAACACATCGGGTCGTTTGCGCTGTGAATGGTGGCGTCGAGGAAAATCGCGCCGCTGGCAATCGAAAGTTCATTTATCAACGGGCGGTCATCCACCAGCACGGAGGTCTGAAACTTGAGCGTCTCGCCTGCCTCGATAAAAAGTGCCAGAAAAACAAATGTGCCTGTGCCGCCGTAGTTTTCCGCAACCATCGCCGCATATTCATCCACTCCGTCGCCGTTCAGGTCGCCGCGGGCAGTGAAATCGGTCATCGTCACGGAAATGTAGTCCGCGCCGGCGGGGTCTCCCTGAGTAAACGCACCGTCGGTCAGTCGGACGATGCGCAAACCATCCGTCAAGCCGAGTTGATATTCGGCATTGCGGAGGCGGGTTACATAATCGGGGGCGGGGGTGGAGGTTTCGGGGAGAGAAGTTGGCTCGAAAGCCGAATCAGGCGTCGGTGAGGGGGAGGCGAAGGTCCGGCACGAAGCGAGGAGGAGGCTGGCGGTCAAAATCCAGGTCAGGGAACGATTGGGAACCATGTCGCACCTCCATCGGCGGTTCGGTACACGGCACGCTGGCCGGTGGGAGTCATTGTGACAACCCAGCCGGTCATGGAATCGGCGAAGTCCATGCCGGCGAAGACTTCGCCAAACTTGACATCGGGCAGGACGATGCTCCACGTGCGCGCCGCGTCGCGCGTGACGTAGAACTGGTCGCCGCCAAAAACGACCGCTTCCTGCGCTGAGAGAAAATCGGCAACGCCGCTGGCGGGCAGAGTGTTTGGCGTGAGCGTCCAGGTGATTCCGCCGTCGCTCGTGGTGTAAATGGCGAGTTGATAGCCATCGCTGGTGAGGCGCATGGCGATGAAGCCTTCGGCAGGGTTGAGAAATTTCATCTGCCCGCGTTCGATGCTGAGTTCGGCGCTCTGTGCGCCGGGCGGCAAAGGCAGAGCGACCGGGCTCCAGGTTGCGCCGCCGTCATCGGTGCGGAAGAGGTAGGGCGCGCCCGGTGCGTAGGTGACGCCGTAGACGAACGCCGTCTGCATATTGACGGGGGCGATGCCCGCCTTTAAGCCGCCAAGCGGCAGGGAATCACCCGCGCCGGCGAGGTTGGGGTCGTTGGTGAATTTTTGCGCCCAGGTCGCGCCGCCGTCGGTGGTTTGGAAGACAGCCACAGCGTTCGAGCCTGCGCCCACGCCCAGGTCGGCAAGCGCCCAGCCGTTTTCCGCGTCGAGGAAGCGGAGGTCGGCGCCGCTAAACGGGACAGGGAACGATGTCCACGAAAGCCCGCCGTCGGCGGTGCGGTAGAGCGTTCCGCTGTTCGGGTAGTTCGCCAAATCGGGCAGAAGCGCCCAGGCGTGGAGGTTGTCGGTCAGTGAAAGGACAACCTGATAGCCGGTCTCGGTCAGGCTGGGCGGCGTGACGTTGTACCAGGTGACGCCGCCGTCGTTTGTGCGGACGATTTGGGTTTCGGTCACGCCCCAGCCGTCCAGCGAGTTGAAGAATTGGAGGGTAATCAGCGCGGGCGTCTCGATGAGCGGCGCGTCAATTTGCGGAGGCGAGGGCGTATCGGGGGAATACGGCGCGGGAGTGGGCGTCGAAGCGCAAGCGCTCAGCAGCCAGGAAAGAAGAAAAAGTAAGATAAGCCAGCGTTTCACCAATGCTCCTCAAGAAAAGCCTTAACCAAGATATTCGACAATCGTCGCTTCGCCCTGACCGACGCCCACGCACAGAGTTGCCAGCCCATACTTCACGTTTCCGCGCAGGCGCATCTCATGAACCAGCGTCGTCATCAGCCGCGCGCCCGAGCATCCCAGCGGATGCCCGATGGCAATCGCGCCGCCGTTGACGTTGACGATTTCGGGGTCGAGGTCCAGGTCTTCCATCACTGCCAGCGACTGCACGGCAAAGGCTTCGTTGAGTTCCACGAGACCGATGTCCTTCATTTGGAGACCCGCCCGCTGGAGGGCTTTTCTCGTTGCCGGCACGGGACCCAATCCCATCACGCGCGGCGGGACTCCGGCGGAGGCGGAGGCAACGACCCGAACCAGCGGCTTCAGCCCAAGCGACTTTGCCCGTTCTGCGCTCATCAGGAGCAGTGCCGCGGCGCCGTCATTCAACCCAGACGAATTTCCCGCCGTCACAGTTCCGCCATCTTTGGCAAAGGCGGGCTTGAGTTTGGCAAGCGACTCCATCGAGGTGTCGCGGCGCGGGCGTTCGTCGGTATCCACGACTTTCGAGTCGCCCTTCTTTTGCGGGATGAGGACAGGCAGGATCTCTTCTTTGAAGCGTCCTGAGTCGATGGCGGCGATGGCGCGTTGATGCGAACGCAGAGCAAAGGCATCCTGTTTTTCGCGGGTGATGTGCGGGCGTTCGCGGGCGATGTTTTCGGCAGTCTCGCCCATGGACTCGGTGCCGTACATCTCTTTCATTTTGGGATTCGGGTAACGCCAGCCGAGGGCGGTATCCCAGGCGGTGAGGTTGCCGAAGGAGTAGCCCGTTTCCGCTTTGGGGAGCGAGTAGGGCGCGCGGCTCATGGATTCGACTCCGCCGGCGATATACACATCCCCTTCGCCAACTTTGATCGCCCGCGCCGCCTGGTTGATGGCGTTCAGGCCGGAGGCGCACAAGCGGTTGACCGTCACGCCGCCCACTTCCACAGGGAGACCCGCAAGCAAAGCCGCCATCCGCGCCACATTGCGGTTGTCTTCGCCCGCCTGATTGGCGCAGCCGAAGAAGACTTCCTCCACGAGGGCAGGATCAAGGTTCGAGCGTTGGACAATTTCTTTGATCACCAGAGCCGCCAAATCGTCGGGGCGAACCGAAGCGAGACTCCCTCCCAAAGCGCCGACCGGCGTGCGTATCGCGTCCACAATGACAACGTCTGTCATTTTTCCTCCAGAGTGTATGGGATTACAGCACAAAGTCCGACGCTAGAGAGCGTCTCTTCGCTGCGAGCGCAGGCAGGCGTTCTCTAACGTCTGCCTACCTTGCGCTGTAATAGATAAAGTGATTCTACCATCTTCAAAACGGATGATTTTCGTACAGCCGCCGGCGTGACGCTTGGCACTACACCCCCGGCAGATAAAAAGTCATAATCAAAGCGGCGAAAACCGCTAATTATTGTCAAACTTCTCTGCATACGAAAAAGGAGAGCCAATGCCTGCCAGAGGTTGGATTGAAGTAAGCGACCTGTACTGTAAGGGGTGTGAGTTGTGCGTCAGCGCATGTCCGCAAGGGGTGATGGAACTGGACATGTCGAGGCTGACCCCCAAAGGGTATCATCCTGCCCACACGTTCAAGGATGGTTGTACGGGGTGCGCCATCTGTGCGCTGGTCTGCCCGGATGCAGCCATTACCGTGTACCGCGAAATCACAAAAGGAGTTCCTGCAGCAGCGGGGGCGTAGCGTAAGCCTACGCCCCTGTTTATTTGGAGAAATCTATGACACGAGAACTATGGAAAGGCAATGAAGCCATCGCCGAGGCGGCGGTGCGCGCAGGATTGCAAGCCTACTTTGGCTATCCCATCACCCCGCAGACGGAGGTGCTGGAATATCTGTCGCGGCGCATGCCCGAACTGGGACGTGCATTCGTGCAAGCCGAATCGGAGTTGGGCGCAATCAACATGGTCTATGGCGCGGCATGCACGGGCGCCCGCGTGATGACCACCTCCTCCAGCCCCGGCATCAGCCTAATGATGGAAGGGCTTTCATATATCGCGGGAACAGAGGTGCCGGCAGTGGTGGTCAACGTGATGCGCGGCGGACCCGGGCTTGGCAATATCGCTCCCGCGCAATCGGACTACAACCAGGCGGTCCACGGCGGCGGTCACGGCGATTATCCGCGCATTGTGCTGGCTCCCTCCTCCGTGCAGGAAGCCATTGACCTGATGGGGCTGTCGTTCGACCTGGCAGAGAAATACCGCATGATCTGCATGGTCATCCTGGACGGCTCCATCGGGCAGATGATGGAACCGGCAGAGATGCCGGAAATGAAGCCCATCACGAACCGCGACTTCGACTGGGCGACCAACGGCGCAATCAACCGCGAACGGCGCATCCTTTCCTCGATTTATATTGACCCGCCTGCCGAGGAAGTTGCCAACATCCGTCTTGGCAAACGCTGGCGGGAAGTTCAGGCAAACGAAGTGCGCTACAAGGAATACTATCTGGATGACGCGGAATTTGTCGTCGTCGGCTTTGGGACGGCGGGGCGCGTGGCGCTTTCAGCGGTGCGGCAGGCGCGGGCGGAGGGAATCAAGGTAGGGCTGCTGCGCCCGGTCACCCTCAGTCCGTATCCGTATGAGGCGATTGATCAACTCGCCGAGCGTGTAAGCGGCTTTCTGGTTACGGAGATGAATATGGGGCAGATGTTCGATGATGTGCGCCTCGCCGTGCGTGGGAGAGTGCCAGTAGATTTTTACGGTCGGACGGGCGGCATGGTCCCATTTCCCGATGAAATTCTGGCTGAAATCCGCCGCATTGCCGCCGGAGGATGGACAACCAACCGCGACCCGCGCGATGTGTGGCTGACGCGCATGGCATCTGCTCTTGAGAGGTGAACATGACTACCCCCACCAACCTGGTTTACGAACGTCCCGAAGCATTTACCGATACCCCCACGCATTACTGTCCCGGCTGTACGCATGGGGTGGCGCACCGTTTGATTGCCGAGGTGCTGGAAGAAATGAACCTGATCGACCGCACCATCGGCGTAGCGCCGGTAGGATGCTCGGTCTTTGCCTACAATTACTTCGATACCGATTTTGTGGAAGCCCCGCACGGACGCGCTCCCGCCATGGCAACCGGCATCAAGCGCGTCCTGCCAGACCGTATCGTCTTCACCTACCAGGGCGACGGCGACCTCGCCTCGATTGGCATGGGCGAAATCGTTCACGCGGCGGCGCGCGGCGAGAACATCACCGTCATCTTCATCAACAATGCCAACTACGGCATGACTGGCGGTCAGATGGCGCCCACCACACTGCCCGGCATGAAGACCACTTCCTCACCCAACGGGCGCGACGTGGAAACGCAGGGATTCCCCATTCGCATGGCGGAGATGCTCGCCACGCTCGATGGAACGGGGTACGTCGTCCGCAGGTCTCTGCATGACCCGAAGAACATCCGCCTCGCCAAAAAAGCCATCCGCATGGCGTTCGAGACTCAGGCGCGCGGGCTGGGTTTCTCGCTGGTCGAATTGCTCTCCACCTGCCCAACCAACTGGGGCATGACGCCGGTTCAGTCGTTGAAATTCGTGGAAGAGCACATGGTTCCAGCCTATCCGCTTGGCGATTACAAAGTCGCGGCGGGAGTGGCGCAGATCAAGGTTTAAGAGAAAGAGAGTAGAGAACAGTCCTGGTAATTGGTGCGTGGGCAGACTGCTCTCTACCCCAAAGGAGCAACATGCAAAAAGAAATCATCATCGCAGGTTTTGGCGGACAGGGCGTCCTTTTTGGCGGACAAGTGCTGGCATACGCCGCCATGGATAGCGGCAAGCAGGTGACGTGGATTCCCTCCTACGGTCCCGAAATGCGCGGCGGAACGGCAAACTGCACGGTCATCATTGCCGATGAAGAAATTGGCTCGCCGCTGGTAAAACATCCGCCGCTGGCAATTGCCTTGAATCTGCCTTCTTTTGATAAATACGAGGAGCTGCTCGCCCCCGGCGGGACTCTGGTCGTCAACCAATCCATGGTGGACCGCAGCGCCAAACGGACGGACATCCACGTCATTTTTGTGCCGTGCAATGAGATCGCCGAGGAAATCGGCGATAAGAAACTGCTCAACATGGTGGCTGTCGGCGCACTGCTCACGGCGCTTCCCGAATTGACGCTGAAAGACATCGAAAAGGCGCTGGAGGCGCATTTGCCCGAACGGCATAAACATCTCCTGCCGAAAAACTACGAAGCCTTGCGGCGCGGCTACGAAGCGGCGCAGAAAATTCCAGCGTAGAAAAGTGCCCAGTAAACAGGAATCTGTAACCCGTCTCGCCAGAGGCGGGTTTTTCTTGTTGTACAATTGGAGACATGAAATACGAAACCGTCCACGGCGTTACCCTTCCCAAAATCGGCTTCGGCACCTGGCGAATCGGCGGCGAAACTTCGCCCGACCCCAAATTAGACGAAGCCTCGTTGACTGCCTTGCAGACCGCGCTGGAAGTGGGTTATACCCACTTCGACACAGCAGAACGGTATGCGGCAGGGCATTGCGAAGAATTGGTCGGCAAGGCAATTCGCGAGTCGGGAAAGAAGCGCGAAGACCTGTTCATCACGACCAAAGTCTCTCCGGAGAATCTTTCCCACGAGGATGTACTCAAGGCGTGTGAGGGGTCTCTGCGGCGGCTCGGCACGGACTACATTGACCTGTACCTGATTCACTGGCCCCCGCGTTCCCTCTCAAAACTGAATGAAGCCTTCCCAGCCCTGAACAAACTGGTGCGTGAAGGCAGGGTGAAGCACCTCGGCGTGAGCAACTTCAACCTCAAGTGGCTCAAACGCGCGCAGGAACTCTCCGAAACGCCGATTATCACAAACCAGGTTCCGTACCGCCTGCCGGACAGGTCCTACGTGGCAAATGGCGTGATTGAGTATTGCCAGCAAAATGACATTCTCATCACGGCATATTCACCCGTCAAATTCAGGAGCATGCGCGTCAACCGAACGCTGAACGAGATTGCCGAGGCTCACGCCGCCACGCCGTTCCAGATTGCGCTGGCATGGCTGGTGATGCAGCCGCGTGTCATTACGATACCCATGTCCTTCAACCCCCAGCACATCAGGGAAAATTTCGAAGCGGTAAAAATCAAACTCACCGACAGGGAAATGTCTCAACTGGCGGATGAGTGGTAAGCCATTCATGAACATCCAAATTCTCCCCGAAATCGAGAGCGTCGAAGAGACCGAGCAAGAACCGCTTTACAAGGTCATCATCCACAACGACCACGTCACGCCGATGAGTTTTGTCGTGCATATCCTGACGACGGTGTTCTACCTCGCCACCGACAAAGCCACCGACATCATGTTCACCGCACACTACTACGGAACGGCTTACGTGCAGACGCTCGCCAAATCCGAAGCCGAGAAGCGGGTCAACCGCGCACACGCCGAGGCGAGCAACGCAGGCTATCCATTGAAATTCACGATGGAGCCAGAGTAACACCACCGACCATAGATGGCAAACCGCGGTCCACGGTCAATGGTCTATCGTCAGTTCATCCTTCATCTTTCCCTTCCATGCCCTCCCAACTCGACACCCTCACCCGCATCAACCTCGACGACCTGATTGCCTCCTTCGGCTGGCAAGACAGCCCGCTGCTTGCCGCGCTGGTTCGGCGCGCTTTCGTCGGTCCCGCACGCAAGTTCGCCCGTCAGATGGTTGAATTCGACCATCTCGTCGGGCAAACCAGCCTCGCCGAAGCCTCGCGCACAATCATGCAGAGACAATATGTCCGGGATGTCCGTGTGCATGGACGTGAACATATCCCTTCGGCGGGCGCCGCGCTCTTCCTTTCCAATCACCCCGGCATGGCAGATACCATCAGCCTGTTCGCCGCCATCAACCGCGCCGACCTGAAGATCATCGCCCTGCACCGCCCTTTCCTGGAAGCCCTTACCCACACGACCCAACAACTCTTTTTCATAGACGACGACCCCGCCAAACGGATGAACGCCGTTCGGCAGGTATCCAGTCATCTGCGCAACGGCGGCTCCGCCCTGACCTTTCCGGCTGGCGAAATCGAACCCGACCCGCTCGTTTATCCCGGCGCATTGGACTCCCTCTCCAACTGGACTGACTCGGCTGGCGTTTTTCTCCGCTTCGCGCGTGACGCCAAAATTGTTCCCGTTTTAGTGAGCGGAGTCATCTGGGAGCGGACCGCGCGTCACTGGCTGACGCGATTCAAGCGCACCCGCCTCGAACGCGAAAAACTCGCCGCGGCGCTCCAACTACTCGCCATCATCGTACGCAACGCCCGTCCGAATACTGTCCACGTGCAGTTTGCCCGACCGATCACGCTGGACGAGGTCGGCTCGGCGGATTCGGGCGCCATCCACGCCAAAGTCATCGAGCGGATGCGGGGATTGCTCCTCAGCAAACCCGACGATTCGGGTATTTCCGCTCTTGAGTGACTTCACAATCATGCGCCGCTCAAATCAAAGATACAATTGAGTCATGAAAGCGCGCTCGCTGATTTTCACCGCCCCCAAACAAGTGGAAGTTGATGAAGAGTCTCTGCCGCCGCTGCAAAGCGGCGACGTGCTGGTAGAAACCCTTTGTTCCGCCATCAGCGCGGGGACCGAGATGCTCGTCTATCGCGGGGAGTTTCCGCATCTTGCCGACGCGCACGATTCAATGAGCAGCGACTTGAAGTATCCGCTAAAGTATGGGTATGCATGCGTGGGAAGAGTGAAAGCAATTGGTAAATTGGTAAACAGGGATTGGCAGAATCGGCTTGTCTTCGCATTTCAGCCGCATACTTCCTCCTTCATCGCTCACCCTTCATCCTTAATCCCCATCCCGCAACTACTTCCTCCCGAAGCCGCCTGCTTCCTCCCCAACATGGAAACTGCCGTCAATCTGGTTCAGGACGGCGCGCCAATCCTCGGCGAGCGCGCGTTGGTGCTGGGGCAGGGAGTCGTAGGGTTGCTGGTCGCCTCGTTATTGCGGGAGTTCCCGCTGGAGACGCTGGTCACAGCGGATTACTATGCGCTGAGGCGTAAGGCTTCGCTAGAGATCGGGGTGAATGATACGTTTGACCCTGGACTGTTGGAAGAAAATTTTAGAAGAAGCAGTCTGAACAAACATAACACTGGCTACGCGCAAAACTATGACTTAACTTTTGAACTCAGCGGCTCCCCCTCCGCCCTGAACGACGCCATCGCACTGACATCCTTCAGCGGGCGAATCGTCATCGGCTCGTGGTATGGGGAGAAGAAAGCGCCAATTGACCTCGGCGGCGTATTCCACCGTTCACGGATTCAACTCATCTCGTCGCAGGTCAGTACCATTGCTCCAGCGTTGAGCGGGCGCTGGGATAAGGCGCGCAGGTTCAGGGTCGCGTGGGAGGCGTTGAGGCGAATCCAGCCGCAGAAGTGGATCACGCACCGCTTCCCCATCGAGGAGGCGGCGCAGGCGTATCGTCTGCTCGATGAAAATCCACAGGACACGATTCAGGTAATTTTCGAGTATCAATGAGCTTATCCACCGAACTGATTCTCGTCAGCGTTGCCAGCCTGCTCCTGTTGAGCGTGCTTGCCAGCAAGGTGGCGGACCGCTTCGGCATCCCAGCCCTGCTGTTGTTTCTGGCGCTTGGCATGCTGGCAGGCTCGGACGGTCCGGGGGGAATCTATTTCGACGATGCGGCGTTGTCGCAGTTCATCGGCATCGTCGCCCTGAACCTTATCCTGTTTGCAGGCGGGTTGGAAACGAACTGGGAGGATATTCGCCCCGTCCTGAAAGAGGGCGTCATCCTATCCTCATTAGGCGTCCTGCTGACCGCGCTGCTCGTCGGCTTGACCGCGCAAGTCCTGCTCGGATTTACCCCCCTGCAGGGGCTCCTTCTCGGCGCGATTGTCTCCTCCACGGATGCGGCGGCGGTCTTTTCGATCCTGCGCTCGAAAAGTTTGGGACTGAAGGGCAAACTCCGCCCACTGCTCGAACTCGAATCAGGGAGCAACGACCCGATGGCGGTCTTTCTTACCGTCGGGCTGATTCAACTTCTCGCCCAGCCGAACTTTCGATTCAACAACCTGCTCATCTCTTTTGTCCTTCAGATCGTCGTAGGTATTGCCATGGGATTCATCTTCGGCAAGGTGATCGTCTTCCTTGCCAACCGCCTGCACCTAGGCTTTGAAGGGTTGTATCCTGTCCTGACCCTGTCTGTGATGTTCCTGACCTACAGCCTGACCAGCGCGGCATACGGCAACGGTTTCCTCGCCGTCTATCTGGCGGGCATCGTGGCGGGGCACCAGGATTTCGTCCACCGCCGCAGTCTAATCCGCTTTCACAACGGCATGGCATGGCTGATGCAAATCACCATGTTCCTGACGCTCGGTTTGCTCGTCTTCCCCTCGCGCCTCGTCCCCATCATCGGCACGGGGCTGCTCGTCGCTGCCGCGCTAATCTTCCTTGCCCGACCCATCAGCATTTTTCTCAGCCTGACGCTCTCTCAATTCGACTTGCGGGAAAAAGCCTTCATCTCATGGGTGGGACTGCGCGGCGCGGTGCCGATTATCCTTGCGACGTTCCCGCTTCTTTCGGGACTGCCTGAGGCTGATTCAATTTTCAATATCGTTTTCTTCGTCGTTTTGACCTCCACCCTCCTGCAGGGAGCGTCCCTGCCCTACGTTGCCAAATGGCTCAAAGTGGACGCGCCCATCGAAAGCAAACCGATCTATCCCATCGAGTTCACGCCGGTCAGCGGCTTCAAGAACGAACTCAAGGAACTTTCCATACGAGCCAACTCCCCTTTTGCTGGCAAGACCATCGTTGAGTTGGGATTGCCTGCCGAATTCCTCATCATCCTGATCGCCCGTAATCAGGAATTCATCATGCCGAGCGGCGGGAGCGAACTACTGGCGGGTGACACCCTCATCGTCCTTGCAGACAAAGAGACCTTTGCCGAAGTGGAAGCAAACGCAAATCCAGCCATTCCTCAAACCACATAACGGAGTCACTCATGTACACACTTGGAGTCAGAAGAGATTTCATCGCCAGGCATTTTCTCATCGGCGGCGACTGGGGACCTGAGAATTTTCCCAACTCGCATCACTACATCCTCGAACTGCAACTTGAGGGCAGTCAACTCGACCAGCATGGCTACCTCGTGGACATCGTGGACGTTGAGAAGCATCTCGACGAGGTCGTGTGCTACTACAAGGAGCAAATGTTGAACGACAAGCCTGAGTTTGCGGGCTTGAATCCGTCCATTGAGCATTTCGCGCGGATACTCGCCACCTCACTGAGCGAGCGCATCAAAGCGGCAAACATCTCTGTGCTGAAAGTTGTGCTGTGGGAGAACGAGTCGGCGTGGGCGGCATACCGGGTTGACAGGTTGGCAAGTTAGCAGGTTGGAACGTTCAAACCTGCCAACCTTCAAACTTTTGAACTGGCGTTTATGAAAATCGGACTTGTCATCTACGGCTCGCTCGAAACAGTCAGCGGCGGGTATTTGTATGACCGCAAACTGGTGGAATATCTGCACGGACAGGGTGACACGGTGGAGGTCATTTCCCTGCCATGGAGAAATTACGCGGCGCACCTGACCGACAACCTTCACTGCCGCCTCCCGCGTGGATTTGACCTGATCATCGAAGATGAACTGAATCATCCATCCCTGCTGTTTGCCAACCGACCGCCGCATCCCTGCCCTGTGATCAGCCTCGTCCATCATCTACGATGCTCGGAATTGCGAGCAAACTGGCAAAACGTTCTATACCGCATGGTCGAAAAGAAATACCTGCAAAGCGTGGACGGGTTCATTTTCAATTCGAAGACCACCAAAGGCGCGGTGGCTGGATTGGTTGGTGATGAAAAGCCATCCGTGATTGGCTACCCGCCCACAGACAGGTTTTTGGATAAGATAATTTCGGAGAAAGAGATTCGAGAGCGGTCAACAAGCAGTGAGTTGCGAATACTGTTCGTGGGGAACGTGATTTATCGGAAGGGGTTGCATACGCTACTAAAAGCCGTCGAAGGCGTTAACTTGAGCCTGTCGAAGGGTCAAACGTCGAAGGTCAGGGTGGAGGTGGTTGGAGGATTAAATGCCGAGGCAAAGTATGCGGAGGAAATGCGGAGGTTCGTTGCAGTCAACGGTCTATCATCCACAGTCACATTTCATGGCACACTGGATAATGAACCTTTGATCGAGATGTATCGGCAATCGCATCTCATGGTCGTACCGTCGAGTTATGAGGGGTTTGGGATTGTGTATCTCGAGGGAATGGGGTTCGGTTTGCCCGCCATTGGGACGACGGCAGGGGCGGCAAGCGAGGTCATCACACACGGCGAGGACGGGTATTTAATCGAGCCAGATGACGACGCGACACTGGCGAAGATTCTCGACGAACTCGCGAACGACCGTGAATTGCTGGTGAGGTTGTCGGCGAATGCGCTGAAGAGATACAGGTCCCAGTCGAGGTGGGAGGAAACGGCAAAAGGTATAAGAGAGTTTTTATATCGAATGGCAGGCGCTTCGAATGCGTTCCGTTCGGTGTGAGTAAACAACATGGAATATTCTTTCCCTCGCTACCTGCTTTCCAAACAATCTGTGGATGACCGCGCCCTCAACAAGGATGTGTTGGCGGCGTTGAAAGCAAACTTGGCGCAAGAGCCGCTTCGGTTTATCGAGGTCGGCGCGGGGGTCGGGACGATGCTCAGGCGGCTGGTGCGGTGGGATGTGATCCGTCAAGGTGAGTATGTGATGGTGGATGAGATGGCGGAGAACATCGAGTATGCGTCGGAGTGGGTGAAGGTTTGGGCGGAGGAGGCAGGCTTGGGCGTGGAAAGAGGCGGGCAGAATCAGGTTCGGGTGTTCGGCAAGGCTTGCGATGTTCAAATTCAGTTCGAGCGGGCAGACGTCTTCGATTTCATCCAAACGAATAAGCATCCTGCCGATCTGTTGATCGCGCATGCGTTTTTGGATCTGTTGCCGATGCCCGAGGCGCTGACGAAGTTGCTGCCGCTGACGAAGGGACTGGCTTGGCTGACGGTCAACTTCGACGGTGTGACGACGTTCGAGCCGGCGATTGACGCGGGGCTGGATGCGCAGATTGAGCGGCTGTATCACGAGACGATGGACAGGCGGGCAACAGGCGGCGACAGCCGAAGCGGGCGGCATTTGTTCGGGCATTTACGCAATGCGGGCGCGGAGGTTCTTGCGGCGGGCGCCTCGGACTGGGTGGTGTACGCGAGGGAGGGAAAGTATCCCGATGATGAGGCGTATTTCCTGCATTTCATTTTGCATTTCTTCGAGGAGTCGCTGGCTGGTCTTGCGGAGTTGAATGTGAATGCGTTTGCTGATTGGTTGAAGAAACGACGGGCACAGCTCGAACGCGGGGAATTGGTGTATATCGCGCATCAAATGGATTTTTTGGTGAAACACACGGTTAAGTAACTGACGTTACGCAGTTCATTCGTGCCGCGACATTCATGTCGCCTGAAACCACGAGATAAATCTCGCGCCACCGCGTAAGGTGAGTTAAGTAACTCAAGTTGCCACCTTGTCTTATCGGTTCGCGCGGATTTTTCTACAAATCTGTGAAAATCAGTGTAATCTGTGGCGAAAAACAGGACATCTTGGTGAAGGGTCGCAACTTGGGTTAAGTAGTGTATAATCTTTTCATCAATCATCTATATCAGCAGTCCACCGCTGTGTTCGTTTGAGGGAAACTCAATCTTTACAAGTGCACGACTTCTGAAGAACAGGAAAAAGTTTTGAATTTCGAACAATTTAATCTGGATTCCCGCCTGCTGCAGGGAATCAAACTCGCGGGCTACGAAACCGCGACCCCCATCCAGGAAGCGGCAATCCCCGCCGCCCTGCGCGGACGCGACATCATCGGCACCGCACAGACCGGCACAGGCAAGACCGCCGCGTTCATTCTCCCCATTCTCAACAAATTGCTCGATGGTCCCAAAGGGATGCCGCGCGCGCTCATCGTCACGCCGACGCGCGAACTCGCCGAGCAGATCCATCAGGTGACGAAGACGCTTGCAACAGGAACGGGGCTGAGGAGCACAACCATCTATGGAGGCGTCGGAGCCGACCGCCAGGTCAAGGCGCTGCGCCAGGGCGTGGAAATCCTCGTCGCCACGCCGGGGCGGTTGTTGGATCTCGTTCAGCAAAGACACGCCAAAATGAATCATATCGAGGTGTTGGTGCTCGACGAAGCCGACCGCATGTTCGACATGGGCTTTCTGCCCGACGTGCGGCGCATCATCAAAGCCGTGCCTGCTGAACGGCAGACGATGTTGTTCTCGGCAACCTTCCCTCCCGAGGTGGAAATGCTCGCCTCGCAATCGCTCAAGGAGCCTCAGCGCATCTCGATGGGCATCAGCAAGCCCGCCGTCACGGTGACACATGCACTGTATCCGGTGCCGGCGCATTTGAAATCGGCGCTGTTAATTAAACTGCTCAAGCAAATCAATTCAGACTCGGTGCTGGTCTTCACGCGCACCAAACACCGCGCCGACAAAGTAGCGCGGCAAATCGCGCACGCAGGGTTCCGCGTCACAAGCCTGCATGGCAACCGCACGCAGGGGCAGCGCCAGAATGCGCTGAACGGTTTCAAAAGCGGACACTTCCCCATCATGGTCGCCACCGACATCGCGGCGCGCGGTCTCGACATCGAAAGCATCACGCACGTCATCAATTACGACATGCCCGACACTGCCGACGCCTACATCCATCGCATCGGGCGCACGGGACGCGCCCAGCGCAGCGGCGACGCGTTCACGCTCGTCACCGATGAAGACAGGGATATGATTCGGACTCTCGAACGCATCATGAAGCAGCCGCTGGAAAAAATCACCCTGCCCGATTTCGACTACTCGCCTCCTCCCCCGCCGAGAACTGCTTCTGACCGTGGACGCGGAGCGCCCCGCCCGCCGCGTCCCGCCCCGACGCCGAAGAGCTTTTCGAAAAACAGGTTGGCGCCAAGAAAAGGAAGGTAAGTGGCAAGTGGCGAAGTGATTAATTTCTGGGCACGAATCAAAAAAGAGCCTTGCAGAATGGCGAGGCTCTTTTTGTTTATCAGACATTGGAAGTCTTACAGACTTTCAATGTTTCTAACTGGCTGCATCGTTGTATAATTTAAGCATGGACGAGTTGAAGATCAAAATTCCTCGCAGAAAATTGGCTGCGTTTTGCCGAAAGTATCACATCCAAAAACTGGCGTTCTTTGGGTCAGTTTTGCGTGACGATTTCAAGCCTACAAGTGACGTGGACATTCTGGTCGAGTTCAAGGAGGGCTATACCCCGGGGCTCGCCTTTTTTGCAATGCCTGATGAGCTTAAAAAAATTCTCGGACGTGATGTGGATTTGCTTACGTACAAGGGAGTAAAAGAGAGCAGAAATCCCATCCGCCGTAAAGCAATTCTTGAATCAGCCAGGGTGTATTATGCCGCGCGATGACGCCTATTTGATTGACATTTTGGAATCTGCACGAGCGGCATTGGAATACATGCATGGAAAATCGTGGGAAAAGTTTTCAAAAGATTCCCTCTTACAAGATGCGGTTGTTCGTCGGCTTGAAATTATCGGAGAAGCGGCTGGCAGGGTTTCCACTGCGACACAAAACAAATATCCGAAACTTCCGTGGCAAGCCATGAAAGGGACACGCAACAGGGTCATTCACGAATACGATTCGATTGAATTGGAAATAATTTGGGACATCGTTCAAAACGACTTGCCGTTCCTGGTAAAAGAGTTGGAAAAAATCGTCTCTCCTGAGTAGATACTGGATACGAATCAAAAGAGCCTCGCACAATGGCGGGGCTCTTTTCGTTTACCAGGCATCGGAAGTCTGTAAGACTTCCAATGCCTCTGGCTGACTACATCATTCTGACGTTGCTTGCCTGCGGTCCTTTGGGTCCCTGTTCGACATTGAACTCGACCTTTTGACCTTCGGTCAGGTTGCGGTAACCATCACCCTGAATGGCGGAGAAATGGACGAAAACGTCCTTGCCGCCTTCGCGTTCGATGAAGCCAAAGCCCTTGTCACCGTTGAACCACTTGACCGTACCAATTATTCTTTCAGACATGTTTTGCCTCCTATGGCAATTTATAGATTTTAGGCGTCCTGTCCGTTCCATCGGAGGTCAAAACAAAACAGCCCACGGATCTAACCGTGAGCCGCTGTTGTTCTTCAAACCAACGTAACTTACCGTTATCCTACTGGGGTTCATAGTAACAGTACATTGGGATTATGTCAATGAAATTATCGAGGCAATTTCACGGAGAACAAACAGATTTGCCCGTTTCTGGAAAGTAGCTGCGAATATTCTTTAGAACTGCCAGCGCGTCCTCTACGCACAAAATCTATTTTGGTTGAACACAGCAATCGCCGGACAGCCGGCTATCGTGGTCTGATGCTATAATTTCGACCACGTATGAACTTCCTCATCACAGGAGCCGCGGGATTCCTCGGCTCTTCGCTTGCCAATCACCTTGCCCGCGAGGGACATCAGGTGCGCGGGCTGGACGATCTCTCCACCGGCGACCCTCAGGCGCTGGCGCCCGATGTTCACTTCACGCGCGGCGATGTCCTTGACCGACCCAAGTTGTGGACCCTGCTCCAGGAGGTGGATGTCGTTTACCATCTTGCCGCGCGCGTCTCTGTACCGGAATCGGTGCTGTATCCGCGCGACTACAACCATGTCAACGTAGGCGGGACGGTGGCGCTCATGGAAGCCATACGGGATGTCGGTGTGCGCCGCGTCGTTCTTGCCTCGAGCGGGGCTGTGTACGGCAACCAGGCTGACCAGCCGCTGAAAGAGTCTCTCACCCCCAACCCGCGCTCGCCGTATGCGGTCTCCAAACTGGCGGCAGAATATTACGTCCGCACCATCGGCGGGTTGTGGGGCATCGAGACGGTCAGCCTGCGCATCTTCAACGCCTATGGACCCGGACAGCACCTGCCCCCCTCGCACCCGCCTGTGGTGCCGCATTACCTCAAGCAGGCGCTGCGCGGCGGGACGCTGGTGGCGCACGGCGACGGGACTCAAACCCGCGATTTCGTCTTCGTGGATGATGTGGTCAGCGCGCTGGTTGCCGCGGCGACTGCGCCCAACATCAACGGCCTGGTCATCAATATTGGCTCGGGCAGGGAAACCAGCATCCGTGAGTTAATCAAGGCGGTGCTGGATGTAACCGGGAGCAAAGTTGAGGTCATTTACAACGCCCAAACTTCGGGCGGTGTCTCTCGCATGTGCGCTGATATATCGCTGGCAAGGGAAAAATTGGGGTATCGCCCGTCCATCAGCCTGGAGGATGGATTGAGGCTGACGATGAAGCGGGATCATCGCTTTAAGTAACAATTTTCAAATTTTCCACGATGACCGTTCTGCCGCGAGAATTTTACAACCGCCCCACACTGACCGTCGCGCGTGAACTGCTCGGCGCGCGGCTGGTTCGGGTGTTAAACGGCGTGAAACTGGTCGGTCTCATCACCGAGACCGAGGCGTACATCGGCGAGAAGGATTTGGGATGCCACGCCAAAGCCGGGCGGACACCACGCACACAGGTCATGTATGGAGCGCCGGGGCATGCCTACGTCTATTTCACTTACGGAAATCACTGGATGCTGAACGCCGTCACGGAGAGGGAGGGCTTCCCGGCGGCGGTGTTGATCCGGGCAATTCAGCCCGTCGAAGGCGTGGAGGTCATGCAGACGAGGCGCGGCGGGCGCGATACGTTCGGGCCGGGAAAACTTTGTCAGGCGATGGGAATCGGCAAAGGGGAGAACGGGGTTGATTTGACGGAACCAGGCTCCGGCTTGTGGATCGAAGCGGGGGTTTCGGTCCCCGATTCGCTCGTGACGAAATCTGCGCGTGTGGGTTTAAATAGTGTGCCTGAGCCGTGGAAGTCGAAACCGTGGAGGTTTCTGGTGAAAGGCTGGAAACTTATTCCTGCGTAGAAGACGCTCTCTGGCATTGCGCGACGTTGGAGAACGCCGTCTACACAAAAAAATCGGAGGAACAATGGGATTACTCGAAGGGAAAAATGCGCTGGTGTTCGGTCTGGCAAATGAACGTTCGATTGCGTGGGGCATCACGCAGGCGTTTCATCGGGAGGGGGCGAATATCGGCATTAGTTACGCAGGCGAAGCGCTCGAACGGCGCGTCAAGCCGCTCGCCGAAAAGGTGAATTGCAAATGGGTGGAGCAGTGCGATGTGACCAGCGATGAGCAGATTGCTGCAGCGGCAAAGAAAGCCGCCGATCATTTTGGCAAAATTGATGTACTGGTGCATTCGATTGCGTACGCCGGGCGCGAGGAATTGAGCCGCCCGTATTACCAGACTTCGCGCGAGGGTTTCAAGAACGCGATGGATATTTCGGTGTATTCGTTCGTTGCGCTGACCAATGCCTTCCTGCCCCTGTTGAACCCTGGCGCTTCCATCATGTGCCTGACCTATGGTTCGGGCGCGAGCAAAGTCGCTCCGCACTATAACGTGATGGGTGTAGCAAAAGCAGCGCTGGAATCTTCGACGCGTTACCTTGCCTATGATTTGGGTCCGCAGAAGATTCGCGTCAACGCGATATCGGCGGGACCCATCCGCACGCTGGCGGCGGCGGGCGTGGGCGGCTTCCGCGATATGTACAAGCACTTTGCCGATATGTCGCCAATGCGCGAAAACGTGACCATCGAAGACGTGGGCGACCTGGCGGTGTTCCTGGCGTCGGATCTCTCGCGGCGCATCACGGGCGAGGTGATTTATGTGGATTCGGGCTTCAACATTATGGGGGTGCAAATCAGCGGGAAGGAAGAGGAAGGCGGGAGTCAGTAACCGGGTGACCAGCCAGTGAAAGAGCGGCGGCGCGGAAGCGTGCCGCCTTTTTTGTTTAACGGTAAAATCAACCCCATGTTCAAGCGTAACACGACACCCATTGCAAAAGAACCCCCTCAGCCCGTGCAGGCTGTGGAACGTATCACCTCGGTGCTGGGATCGGGGGTCATCTGGCACGGCTCGATTAGCGGGTCGGGCGGCGTGCGCATCGAGGGCGCGTTCGAAGGCGAGATTGCCCTGCGCGGTTTGCTCGTCGTCGGCGAGACGGGGCGCGTCACCTGCCAAAACGTGCGCGCCAATACGGTCATCGTGGCAGGGGCGGTGCGCGGCAACATCACCACCCAAAAACTGGAAATTCGCGGCACGGGGCGCGTGTGGGGCGACGTGATCACCACCGCCTTCGTGACGGAGGAAGGCGCCTTCCTGCGCGGACAAATTCGGATGGAAGAAACGGTCGAACTGGACCTCGGACCTGTCACCGAAACGACGCAATCGGAGGCGGCTGTCGCCGAGTCCATTGCGGCGACCCCCATCGTCATCCCTGAAGCGGAAAAAACGCAGCGCTTGCCGAGAAAGAAAAAGGCGGACTCCTAATTTCCTCCCTGCCCCCTCCATGAAATACAGCGACTTCCACATCCAAACCCTGCGCGAAGCCCCCAACAACGCGCGGACGGCAGGATGGGCTTTCCTCGTCCGCGCGGGGTATTTGACGCGGGAAAACCTCCCGACCCCGTTGGGGCAGATTGCGCTCGAACGTCTGCGCGCGCACGCCGCGCAGGCGCTAGCGCATCTCACCGTGATCGGAAACGAGAGGGAGACCTTCTTTCCCCTCGCTTCGGGGGATATCGAAGTCATCCACTGCCCCCATTGTCACTACACGGAGCGGCTTGAACTTGCCCGCTTTGCCAAAAAGCCTGCGGCACAGGAGGAAGCGTCCCTGCCTTTGGAAAAGGTGGAAACGCCCGAATGCAACACCATCGAATCGCTGGCAAACTTCCTCCGCATTCCCAAAGAGAAGACCGCCAAGGCGTTGATGTACACCCGCGTCAGCGACGGGCGCTTCGTCTTCGTTGTCGTGCGCGGAGATATGCAGTTGAGCGAAGCGAAGTTGAAGTCGCAAGTCGGCGACGTGCGCCTGGCGACGGCGGAAGAAATTCTCAGCGCAGGGGCGGCTCCGGGGTATGCATCAGCCGTCGGGTTGAGTCCGGATGCGCTGATTGTCGTGGATGATTTGATTCCGGCGTCGAGAAATCTCGCGGCGGGAGCAAATGAGTCGGGTTGGCATCTCATCAATACCAATTACGGGCGCGATTATTCGGCAGAAATCGTGGCAGACCTGGCGCAGGCGAAGGCAGGCGATGCCTGCGCGCTGTGCGGCAGTCCGCTGGAGGTGGTCTCTGTGCTTGCAGTGACGGAGGATCCCATCAATCTTCTGCTTGCGCTGGCGGAGGCGCACCACGACGATAAGGGATTGACCCTGCCCCGTCCCGCCGCGCCCTTCGACGTGTATCTCATGCACGTCCCCGGCAGGGAAACGGACACGCGCGCCAAAGCCGAAGAGGTGTATCGCGCGCTGACCGAGGCGGGGATTTCGACGCTGTTCGATGACCGCGAGGAGCGCGCCGGCGTCAAGTTCAACGACGCGGATTTGATTGGCTGTCCGCTGCGGGTGACGGTGGGCGAAAAAGGTCTGAAAGAGGGGATGGTAGAATTGAAGCCGCGCACCTCAAAGGAGAACCGCTCCGCGCCGCTGGATGGAGTCATCGAAGAAATTCTGTCCCTGTTGAAATAGCCGCGGATGCGACACACATGAACAACCCCAAAGTTGGAAACTTTCCCCCCGCCAAACAAGCCGGGCTTGCCATGCACGCGGCGTTGATTCTGGCGTTTGCCGCCCTTTCTGCCTGGGGCTTTTGGAATCTTTCCACAGCGCCGGTGGGACCTGCCTACGTGGCATACCTGCTTGTAGGACTGGCGGCTTTTGTCCCGCTTCCCATTTTGGGGTACCGCGCCTACGCCCTCCAGCGCGCCAGTTATTCGATTGACCGGGACAGCCTTGCCATCGTTTGGGGCTTGCGCGTGGAAGATATTCCGCTGACCGACATCGAGTGGATGCGTCCCGCCTCCGACCTGACGCATCCGCTGGCGCTGCCGCTCTTTCACCTGCCGGGGGCTATTCTCGGCACCCGCCGCCACCCCGACGTGGGACTTGTCGAATTCATCGCCTCCGACCGCAATAAACTCATCCTGGTTGCCACCTCGAAGCGGGTCTTTGCCATTTCGCCGGAAAATCCCGCCGCCCTCGTGCAGACGTTTGCGCGCGCCATCGAACTGGGAAGCCTGACTCCTGCCGAATATAAATCGGTCTATCCGTCGTTTCTCGTCACGCAGGCATGGGAAAGTCCCGCCGCGCGGTTTTTGTGGATGAGCGGTCTCTTCCTCAACCTTGGGCTGATTGCATGGGTGGGGTTTTTGATTCCATCGCTCTCTCAAATCCCGTTTGGGTTCGACGCATCGGGAACGCCCATTGAATTTGCGCCCTCCACCCGCCTGATCCTGCTTCCGCTCATCAGCGGACTTTTATATCTGACCGGCATCCTTGCCGGGCTGTATTTTTACCGGCAGGTGTCTCAACGTCCGCTGGCGTTTGTCATCTGGCTGTCCAACGCCGTGAGCGCCGTGTTGTTCCTGCTGGCGGTTTTGTTTTTGGTGACAACAGCCGCCTGACGCCGTAGATGAACGGACCATTGAACTCAACATGCAACTCCTTCTTGGCTTCCTTTTAGCAGTCATCATTGCCTGGCTTGCCCGCCGCGCCCACAGTCTCGACACAAGCGGCGCAGTGGCGGCAACCGTCGTCGGCACGGTGGTATTTGGTTTGGGCGGTTTGCAATGGGCGATTCTGTTGATGATATTTTTCGTCACATCTTCGGCGTTGAGCCGTCTGTTCAAAAAACGCAAGCAGGGGCTGGATGAAAAATTCTCGAAAGGGCATGAGCGCGACGCCGGTCAGGTCTTTGGCAACGGCGGGCTGGCGACGGCTTTCGTGCTGGCGCATGCCCTTTTTCCAGAATCAGGCATCGGCTGGGTGGGATTCGCGGCGGCGCTGGCGGCGGTCAATGCGGATACGTGGGCGACGGAACTGGGCGTCCTGAACCCAACTCCGCCGCGTATGATCACGAACCTGAAAAAGCGCGTCGAAAAAGGGACCTCGGGCGGGGTCTCCCTCTTTGGAACTTTTGCCTCGCTGACAGGCGCCGCCGTCATCGCCCTGCCCGCGGCGCTGATGGCTGGCGACTGGCTGCTGCTCCCGCTGATTACGCTCGCCGGGCTCTTCGGCTCGCTCTTCGACTCGTTCCTTGGCGCCACCGTCCAAGCCATGTACTACTGCCCTGCCGACCAAAAAGAGACCGAGAAACATCCACATCACACCTGCGGCGCGCAGACGGTTCACATCCGCGGCTGGAAATGGCTCGATAACGACTGGGTCAATTTTGCGTGCAGCGCGGCAGGAGCGGCGGCGGCTTTGCTGAGCATCTTCCATTGACAAACGTCCCTGCACAGCCTACAATTGCGCCCATGCAACACAGACCCGTTTCCCCAATGGTGACAGTAACCATGTTGATGTCCATGTGGATGGAGAAGTGGGCGCGCGTCTGGATGGCACGTTAGTGCGTCTGTCTGCTGAAATAACGGGCTGTCCACACGACGGACAGCCTTTTTGTTTCTCAACAAACCTGATGGTGCGAAGGTAAAATCCAGGCAACATCAGGTCGCTACAAAAATTTATCCGAATTGCGAGAAGATTGCTTCGCCGCTGTTCCAATCTCCCTCGCAATGACACAAAACCGGAGGCACGAATGCCTGAAAACATCCTCATCGCCATCGCCTGGCCCTATGCCAACGCCGAAATCCACGTAGGAAACATCACCGGCTCCCACCTGCCCGGTGACATCGTTGCACGCTACCACCGCCTGAAAGGAAACAAGGTGCTCATGGTCAGCGGCACGGATTCGCACGGCACCCCGGTCACGCTGGCAGCAGACAGGGAAGGAAAACCCGTCGAGGAAGTGTATAAAAGGTATCACAACAGTTTTCTGGAACTGTTCCAGGGCTTCGGCATCACCTACGACCTGTTCACCACCACCCATACAGAAAATCACTTCAAGGTTTCGCAGGCAATCTTCCTGGCGCTCTTGCGGAACGGCTACCTGTTCAAGCAGACTTCCAGACAGTGGTACTCTCCCGCTGCCAAACGCTTCCTGCCCGACCGCTATGTGGAGGGAACCTGCTACATCTGCGGCTTCGAGGGCGCCCGCTCCGATCAGTGCGACAACTGCGGCAACGTGCTCGAACCCGAAAAACTGCTCAACCCCCGCGCCAAAACCGGCGATGGCGCGCTCGAACTGCGCGAAACCGAACATTACTACCTCGACCTCTCGAAACTCGAACCCGAAGTGAAAAAGTTCCTGAAAGAGCGTGCGGGTCACATGCGCGAGACCGTTCTGGGCGAGTCGCTGGGCAAGATCGAAGCAGAAGGGCTCAAGCCGCGTCCCATCACGCGCGATCTCGATTGGGGCATCCCTGTCCCGGTGGATGAACCAGGCTGGGAGGGCAAAAAACTCTACGTATGGTTCGAAGCGGTCATCGGCTACCTCTCCGCCGCCATTGAGTGGGCGCAGGT
The DNA here is from genome assembly GCA_039961775.1 of Chloroflexota bacterium. Taxonomy (GTDB): domain Bacteria; phylum Chloroflexota; class Anaerolineae; order Anaerolineales; family Villigracilaceae; genus Defluviilinea. Next base: position 29,033 of record JABRVZ010000003.1, on the reverse strand, counting down.
ATCGGGTCAGAAAGATGCGTGGCGCGAGTGGTGGGCAAATCCCAGGGCGCGTCAGTTCTACTTCATCGGCAAGGATAATATCTTCTTCCACACTTCCCTGTGGCCCGCGCAACTCATGGGGGCTGGCAGCGCGTTCATGCAAATCTTTGCCGGCGAAGAAGTTCCGCTCACCCTGCCATACGACGTTCCCGCCAACCAGTTCATGAACCTCGAAGGAAAGAAAATCAGCGGCTCGCGCAACTGGGCAGTTTGGGGACGCGACGCCCTGACCCGTTATGACGCCGACGCCCTGCGCTACTACCTGACCGTCAACATGCCCGAAGCCAAAGACAGCGACTGGGACTGGGCGGAGTTCGTGGCGCGCAACAATAACGAACTGGTGGCAACGTGGGGCAACCTGGCAAACCGCATGCTTTCGTTTGCCTACAAACACTGGGATGGGCATGTGCCGGCGGTGGATGAAAAAGCGCTTCGTCCCGCGGACCTCGAACTGCTCGCCGCCATCGAAAACGGATTCCACACTGTGGGCGTAGAATACGAAGCCGTGCGCCTGCGCTCCGCCGTGGCAGAGACGATGAAACTCGCCACCGCCGTCAACCAATACCTCGACATTCACGCGCCGTGGAGCGCAGTCAAAACCGACAAAGACTCCGCCGCGCTGACGGTGTTCACCGCGCTCAAAGCCATTGACTCGCTCAAGGTGTTGTTTTCCCCCGTCCTGCCGTTCACGGCGGAAAAATTACACGCCTTCCTCGGCTACGAAACCCCGCTGTTCGGCAAACAATACATCGAAGAAATTCACGACGCACTCGGCACACACAACGGGCTGAGATACCGTCCCGTTGACGGAGCGGCATGGACACCCAGCCAGTTGAAACCGGGACAAAAATTGAACCAACCCTCACCGCTTTTCAAGAAACTGGACGAAAGCATAGTAGAGGAAGAACGGGCAAGGCTGGGAAAGTAGAAACTGATACAAACCACGTAGCGCTCCAGTAAACCGTGGAGTCTTCCAATCTGTGGAAAATCCAGCCATTTCCACAGATTGGAATTCAAAATCCATGGTTTTCTCAAAGTCAGCAAAAGCGGCATCGAATGGATGCGAATGAACCTAATTTTTGTGAAATTCGCGTAATTCGATGCAAAAAAAACCAGAGCAGGCAGTCATAAAGGCGACTTTGAGAAAGCCATGTTTCAAAATCCGTGACATCGTGGCCGCAGGGTAAATCTGTGCTACACTGTGACAAAAAAGAGCCAGCCACGGTTAAGCGCGATGTCAACGCTGCCACTTCACCCTCAGTGACAAATGAAAAAGTTTCTGAAAAATCTCTTGTTGGCTTTGCTGTTTTTAGGGGGAAGTGGCTTGTTCGCACAATTTCATAGCGTAGCAATTGCCAGCAGCGCCCCACAGGGAATTCGCCCAGGTGCGCCATTGCGCTTTGAACGCATCACGGTAGAAGACGGGCTGCCAAGCGCAACCGTGCTCTCCGTCCTGCAAGACCAGGACGGATTCATCTGGTTTGCTACAGAGGACGGACTGGCGCGCTATGACGGTACGGAATTCAAAATTCTCCAGCAGATTCCGGGTCAAAACAGCCTGAGCACCAGCAATACCTTTTGCTTGATTCAAAGCCAGGATGGGTTGATCTGGATCGGCACAGACCCAGGGGGCTTGAACGTGTACGATCCGAGGACGGGCCGTTTCTCGGTTTACCGGCACAACCCGGATGACGAAAACAGCCTGCTCGATGACAGTGTCTGGTCTCTTTTGGAAGACCGCGATGGCAATATCTGGGTCGGCACGCGCGCCGGCCTCAGCCGGCTGGATCGCCAGACCGGCTTGTTCCACAATTACCCCTATGACGTCACCAACCCCTATGGGCTGGCTGGCACAGTCGTCTACCGCATCTATCAGGATCGCGCCGGAACGATCTGGATTGGCACCCGCAATGGGCTGCAACGTTACAACCCGGAAAGCAATACGTTTACCACCTTCGCCCACGACCCGGAAAACCCGAACAGCATCAGTCACAGCAACGTCTGGTCCATGCTGGAAGACAGCCATGGCAACTTCTGGGTCGGGACGCGCGGCGGCGGTTTGAACCTGATGAACCGGACGACCGGCGCATTTCAGGCTTATCGGAACGATCCGGAAGACCCATCCACCATCAGCAGCGATCGCATCTGGAACATCTTTGAAGACAGCGTCGGGCACTTGTGGGTGTTGACGGAAACAGGCGGCTTGAATCTCTTTGACCCGGAGAGCGGCACGTTCACCCGCTACCAGCACAATGAATCCGATCCGTTCAGCCTGAGCAATGACGACGTCTTCTGGATGGCGGAAGACCGCTCCGGCGCGCTCTGGGTCACCAGCCGCTACGGCGGCGTCAACCGGCTTGCTCCCATGTTCCAGCGTTTTGGGCTTTATCGCACCATCCCCGGCGACCCCCGCTCATTGCCGGGCAGCAACGTTTATGCCGCACTCAAAGACGCAAACGGAACCCTCTGGGTCGGGACATTTGGCGGCGGTCTGGCGCAAATTGACCCCGACACAGGCATCGTCTGGGCTTTTCGCTACGCACCCGATGAGCCAGCCAGCCTTTCAAGCGACAAGGTCTATTTCCTTCACCGCGATCGCAAACAGCGTTTGTGGGTGGCAACGGCTGGCGGCGGGCTGAACCTGTGGAACCCAGAAACAGGCGGTTTCACACGCTACCAGCGCTCCGAAAATGATCCAACCGCGCTCGAAACCGACTTCATCACGACTATCCAGGATGCCGATCATGACCGGCTCTGGCTGGGAACGCTTGGCTTTGGTCTGGTATTGTTCGACCCGCAACAGGAAAAAGTCATCAAGGTTTACAAGCACAACCTGAACGACCCCAACTCGCTGAGCGAAGATACCATTTACGCCATGACAGCGGACTCACAGGGGCGCCTGTGGATTGCCACCGCCCGCGGCGGGCTGGACTTTTTCGATCCGCGCCGGGAGATTTTCACGCATTACCAGCATCAGCCAGACAATGCCAATACCATCCTGAGCAACACCGTTCACGATATCTACCTTGGTGAAGCCGCCGGTCAGGTGTGGGCGGCTACAAACGCCGGCTTGAGCATGCTCGACTTTGCAACCGGAACCTGGCACCATTACACCAAAGCGGATGGATTGCCCACCAGCACACTGATGGGCATCGAACCCGGCCAGCCAAGCGATCTCTGGATCAGCACTGGGCGCGGGTTAAGCCGCTTCGACACCGCAGCCAAAACGTTCACGAATTACACTGTAGCCGACGGTCTGCAAGGTGACCAGTTCAACACCGCCGCCGCTTACCGCGCCCCGGATGGCGAATTGTTTTTTGGGGGACCAGCCGGGCTGACGCATTTCTATCCCGAAGATATTCAGCCAGATCGCTACGCCCCTCCCGTTGTGTTCACCGGGCTTGAGATATTCAACCGCACTGTAGAAACTGGCAGCGATATCCTTCCGCAGACAATGGAGCATACCTCCAAAATCACGCTTTCCTACGCACAATCCGTCTTCACCGTTCGCTTCGCCGCCCTGACTTATCAGATTCCATCCGGCAACCAGTATAGCTACAAACTGGAGGGCTTTGACACGGAATGGTCCCCGCCCCGCTCCACGAACTGGGTCACTTACACTAACCTGCCTCCCGGAAAATATACTTTGCTCGTCCGGGCAGTCAACCATGATGACATCTGGAACCTTGCGCCATCCGGTCTCGAAATCGAAATCACGCCTCCCTGGTGGGCAACCTGGTGGTTCCGTCTTCTCGTAATTGTGTTCAGCGCCGGCGCGCTGTTCAGCGGAATCCAGATGCGTTTTTACAATATTCGGAAGGCAAATCGGGAACTGGAAAAACGTGTCGAGGAACGTACCGCCGATTTGCTCACTGCAAAACAGGAACTTCAGAGAATCAATCAGGTATTGCAAATGCGCCTCGAAGAAATCACCATTCTGCAACAAAAATTGCGGGAACAGTCTATCCGCGACCCGTTGACCGGGCTGTATAACCGCCGGTACCTGGACGAATTCCTGCCCGGGACATTAAGCCGCGCCCGGCGCGAAAACGCCTGCGTTGCCTTCCTGTTGATTGATCTGGACTACTTCAAAAACATCAACGACCGCTACGGACACGCCGCCGGAGACGCAGTACTGGTGCGCGTTGCGCACCTCTTCCAGCATAGCGTGCGCGAAAGCGACCTGGCATTTCGCTATGGCGGCGAAGAATTCCTGCTGATTTTGCCCGGCCTCTGCGTTGAGGAAGCCTTGCGGCGCGCCGAAGAAATCCGCCAGTCTCTTGAATCGCTCAAGTTCCAATACGAAAGCCATCCGATCTTCATCACGGCTTCTGTTGGGTTATCGGTATATCCGCTGCATGGAGAAGATCACGATACCCTGCTGAACGCTGCTGACCAGGCACTCTACGAAGCCAAAGCCAGCGGACGTAACCGCGTCACGCTCTCCCAGCGTATGAAATAGCAACGCATTGTTCCTATCAGTGAAAATCAGATGGGGGTTGAAGCCAAAAAGCCGGCCGGTGGAGATCTTTGCGCGCTCGGCTAATACGTCCCAAACTCCACTGCCGCATCCACCATGGCAAGGATGTTCTCCGGCGGGACATCGGGCATGATGATGTGGACGGGCGCAAGCATGTAACCGCCGCCTGCGCCGAGAATTTCGATAACGCGCTTGACCTCCGCCCGCACTTCATCCGGCGTGCCGAACGGCAGGATGCGGTGAGTGTCAATTGCGCCACAGAAGATAATGTTTTTGCCGAATTGCTTCTTCAGTTCATGTAAATCGGACATTTTGCCGGCTGAAGTTTGAACCGGGTTAAGAATATCCACGCCCATTTCGATGAAATCGGGGATCAGGGGGAACACATCGCCGTCGGTGTGAAAGAATACTTTGGCTTTGGTGCGTGACTTAATGAACGAGATGTAATCGGCGTGAAAAGGCTTGACGATACTGCGGTACATCTTGGGCGACATCAACAAACTGTTTTGCATCCCCAGGTCGTCGCCGATTTTGATCATGTCAATGTCATCGCCGCATTCACGCAGAAAGTTCCCCATCAGCGTCTTGCACAGGTCAGTGATTTTCGCCAGTAAAGCCATCGCAAAATCGGGGTACCAGCCCAGGTTTGCCATGAAGCGATCCATGCGCTGCATAGCAAAGGCGCGTTCGAGCGGAAACGCCAGCCAGGGCGTGGCAAGGATGGCATATTTGTTTTCAGCCGCCAGCCTTTGCACCTCCGCGCGAACGTGTGCGAAGCGCGACGGGTCGTTCATGTCGGGCCAGGGGTAGGATTCGAGGTCCGCGATGGAATGAGTCTCTGCCAGGGGGTGGATGGCTGGAAACCACATACCGGGGTCTCCCTGCACTGAACCGACGCCCCATGAGTTGAAGTAGGGTGAACCCGGCTCCCGCGTGCGATTCCGCTCTCGGACGGAGGCAGGTTCACGGTCATGTACGCCGCGAACGTCGCTGTGGAGGCGCTCGAGCACAATTTCGTCCACTGCCGAGGCGCCCAGTTCGGGCCAGTCATACAGATACTTGTCCTCCGCCTGCACGCCCAGATAGCGTTTGAGGTTTCGATAAGCGGGCGTGCTGATGCCGGTGGCATTGCTTGCGCCCAAAATGATCGGCACGCGGTCGGGAATTTCCCCATTCAAAACAGCCTGAACGCGTTCACGGGAAGTCAGCGGCATGGTTGCTCCTCAAGGATGAAATGACGGCAGACGGATTGTATCGCGGTATTGCTGCCGGCAGCAACAAAAAGACTCCCTGGGGCGCAGGGAGTCTTTCGAGGGCAAGCAGGTTTATCGTATCTTGAACATCTGGGTCAACTTCATCGCCAGGTTCAAGTCGCCGGCAAGTTTCAACTTCCCTTCCATAAAGGCTTTCATGCCGTCCAGTTCGCCGGTGAAGATTTTGACGTAATCGCTGGAGTCGGCAGTGAGGGTCATTTTTGGCGAGGAGTGAGTTCCCTTCTCAACCGTGACCTTGCCGTCTTTAATCACTGCATACCATTCACCTGCTTCCGCGCCAGTGAATTTGAATTGGATGACCGCGTCGAGTCCAACCGCCTTTTCAGGGATGAACGCGCCGGGCATTTTTTCCATGAGTTGCGCTACTGTGAGGGGCATTGTTTAGTCTCCTTGATTAGTTTCTGGTTGAAGGTTTGAAGGTTGAAAAGTTGGAAGGCTTGGATGTTGAAAGAAGGAAACCTTCAACCTGTAACTTTCAAACCTTCCAATATTATTGAAGATTTTCGAAGATCGCCGCCGCGCCCATGCCGCCGCCGATGCACATGGTGACCATGCCGTACTTCGATTTGCGGCGTCCCATTTCGTAGATGAGTTGGGTGGTCAGTTTGGCGCCCGTGCAGCCGAGCGGATGACCGAGGGCGATCGCGCCGCCGTTGACGTTGACCTTGCTTTCGTCCAGCTCGAGCTGACGAATTACCGCCAGCGACTGCGCGGCGAAGGCTTCGTTCAATTCTATCAGGTCAATGTCGTTCAGGGTCAAGCCCGCCTTCTTGAGCGCCTTGGGGATGGCGGCAACGGGACCGATGCCCATCAATTCAGGCGGGACGCCCCCAACAGCAAACGAGACGAATCGCGCCAGCGGTTTGAGTCCCAGTTGCGCGGCTTTCTCCTCCGACATGACCATCACCGCCGCGGCGCCGTCGGACATTTGGGAGGCGTTGCCCGCCGTGACCGTGCCGCCCTCTTTGAACGCAGGCTTGAGTTTGGCGAGCGCTTCCATGCTCGTATCGGCGCGCGGACCTTCGTCCCGCTTCACGGTAAACGACCTTTTCTCCACCTTGCCGTCCACGTATTCGGTGATTTCCACGTCAATCGGCACGAGTTCGGGATCGAACAACCCCGACTCGACCGCCTTCGCCGCCTTCTGGTTGCTCTTGAGGGCGAATTCATCCTGCGCTTCGCGGCTGATTTCGTATTTGACCGCGACGTTCTCGGCGGTGAGTCCCATGTTGGTGTAGTAATGCGGCAGTTCCATCGCAAAGTGCGGATTGGGCGAAAACTTGTAGCCCATCATCGGCACCATGGACATAGACTCCACGCCGCCGCCGACGCCCACCTCGATGTCGCCCGCCTTGATCATGTGCGCCACATGCGCAATGGACTGCACGCCCGACGAACAGTAGCGGTTGATGGTCTCGGCGGGGACGGTATCGGGCAGTCCCGCGCGCAGGGCAATCATGCGGGCGATGTTCATGCCCTGCTCGCCTTCGGGGAAGGCACAGCCGAAGACCACGTCCTCGATTTCGGCGGGGTCGAGATTCGGCGTCCGCTTGAGCAAGGCTTGGAGCACGGTAGCAGACATCTCGTCGGGGCGAACCGTGGCAAGTCCTCCCTTTTTGGCTTTGCCGACGGGAGTCCGCACAGCGCTAACAATAACGGCTTCTTTCATAGTCATCTCCTTCGTTCAAACGTTTGAACGTTCGAACGTTTAAACGTTAGTTCCGTAGAGGCTTCCCCGTTTGCAGCAGCGACCACATGCGCGCCTGGGTCTTTTCTTCGCCGCACAGCGACAGGAAGGCTTCGCGCTCGAGGTCGAGGATGTATTGCTCGCTCACCCACTGCGGCTTGGAAAGAGCGCCGCCCGCCATCACGTACGCCAGTTTGGTGGCGATGTGCGCGTCGTATTCGGTGATGTATTTGCCTTCCTTGAACGACCACGCGCCGATTTTCATCGCGCCGTACATGTCGCGCCCTGGGGCGTAGATGAGTTCGGGCGCGGGCGGACGATAGCCCGACGCCGCCATGTGCAGGACTTCGCGCTTGGCTTCGGTGAGCAGATGGTCGCGGTTCATCACGATGCGGTCGGCTGGACCGAGGATTGCCATGTCGCGCGCCTCGTAGGCAGACGTGGCAACCTTCGCCTGACCGATCTGCAAAAACGCGCGCTGGATGAACGGGAACGGTTCGGCGTTGTCGGTCTTCATGGCGGGGTTGATGATGCGGCGCATCATTTCCTTCGTGCCGCCGCCCGCAGGGATGACGCCCGCGCCGAGTTCGACCAGACCGATGTACGTCTCCGCCGCAGCGACCACGCGCGAGGCGTGCATGGTCACTTCACAGCCGCCGCCGAGCGCCAGTCCCGCAGGTGCAACGACGACGGGCTTCGGGAAGTAGCGCATGCGCATGTTCAGGTTTTGCAGTTTCTTCACCGCCGCGTCGAGCGTATCCCACATGCCTTGCTGCGCGGCGACCACCACCATGAACAGGTTCGCGCCCGCGCTGAAGTTTTCGGCTTCGCTCCCGATGACCAGACCTTCAAAGTCCTTCTCCACGCGGTCGAGCGCTTCGATGGCGATGTTGAAGATGTCGTCGTCGAGCGCGTTCATCTTGGTGTGGAACTCCACCAGCGCCACGCCGTCGCCGATGTCGTACAACGTCGCGCCCGCATTCTCACTGATGACCTTCTTCGTGCCGCGCAGGTCGCTGAGCATCACCATATCGGCGGCATGTTTAATCTTCACATACTTCTTCTTGGTCACGTCATACACGCCGACCTTGTTCGCGCCCTTATATTGATAGAACGTCTCGAAGCCGTTCTTCAACATTTCATCCACCCACTTGGCGGCGGGGTAGCCAGCGGCTTTCATCTTCTTGACCGTCTCACGCACGCCGAGCATGTCCCACGTCTCGAACGGACCCGCCTCGTGCATGAACCCCCAGCGGACGGCGTCGTCAATCGGCTTCATCGTATCCGCCACTTCGGGGATGATGGACGACGCGTACTGGAAGCCCTGATACGTCAACGCCTGGACGAGAGCCGCCGCCTTATCGTCCGCTTCAAGCAGGACCTTGAGCCTGTCCCCCAGACCCTCGACATCTTTCGCCGCCTTGACCGAGTCGAAGCGCGGCTTGGTCGGCGGGACATGCTCCAGCGCCTTCAAGTCCAGCGACCAGAATTCCTTGCCGCCATCCTCTTTGCGGACTTCTTTGTAGAAGCCGACTTTCGTTTTGTTGCCCAGCCACTTGCGCTCGATGAGGGTTGAAATCAACTTGTTGGGCGCTTCGGCTTTGAGATACTGTTGACCGAGTTTGTCGTGCGGAATCAACGGCGCGAGGTTGCGCCCTACGTGATCCCAAACGTCAATGCCCACCAGGTCAATCAGGCGGAACGTCGCCGTTTTGGGGCGCCCGATCAACGGTCCCGTGATGGAGTCGACCTCGTCCACGGTGTAGCCGTTCTTCAGGATGAAGTCCAACGCAAACGCACCCGTCCCAAACGCGACGCGGTTGCCGATGAAGTTGGGCGTGTCCTTGCACAGCACGATGCCCTTGCCAAGCCGATACTCGCCAAAATGACTGATGAACTCGACCACTTCCTTTGAAGTGTCTTTGGTTGGGATGATCTCCAGCAGTTTCAGGTAGCGCGGCGGGTTGAAGAAGTGTGTGCCGAGGAAGTGTTTCTTGAACTCCTTCGAGCGCCCCTCCGCAATGGACGTGACAGGAATGCCCGAGGTGTTCGTCGAAACGATGGCGTTCGGCTTGCGGACCTCGTCAATGCGCGCCATGAGGTCCTGCTTGATTTTGAGGTTCTCGACGATGGCTTCCACCACCCAGTCCGCTTCGGCGACCGCGCCGAAGTCGTCTTCGAGATTGCCGAGCGTGACAAAAGTTTTCAACTCAGGCGACATCAAATTGGCGGGCTTCGCTTTCAGGCACGCCTCCCACCCCGCGTTGACGATTTTGTTCCGCGCCGCCTTATCGCCCGCTGGCGCGTCCTTCGGGACGATGTCGAGCAGCGTCACAGGCACGCCCACGTTTGCCAGATGCGCCGCAATCGCCGCCCCCATCGTCCCCGCGCCGATGACTACGGCTTTGTGAATGTGATAGGTCATGGTTACTCCTTCTTTAGGTAATTGGAGATTGGTAATTGGTAATTGGTAATTGGTAATTGGTAATTGGTAATTAGAGATTGAGGAAGTTGAGGTCGGCTTCCGAAAAAAGCGGCTCTGGAATATCTTCGAATGAAACGGCAAGATATTCTGGCGCAGGTTCGCGAACCGCAGATTTTTTTGTTTCCGCCCGCACAGTTTTCATGCCGCTGGCAAATGCGTTCAATTGACGCGCCAAAGCGGTCAAACCCTCCGCGTATTCGTGAATTTCATCTGCATTCATCAAGCCGCGTGTTTGAGTTCGATTGAGCCAGTATTTCGTCTCGAACAAACTTCCGCGCGCATAGTAGAGGAATTGCAGTTTCTCGCCGAAATTGAACCTTCCAAAACACTCGGCAATATTCGCTCCGATTGAATCAGCCGAACGCGCGACTTGTTTGCCAACGACATCCTTCGCAAACTCGTCCCATTCAACGACCCGTTTCCAGATAGAGTCGGCGATCGTTTCTGCTATCTTCAGCACCTGCAAATCCTCAAGCCCAATCGCCATCGCAGCCTCCAATCTCCAATCTCCAATCTCCAACTTCCAATCTCAACTTACCTCAACTCACTCCCGCTATACCCCAGTATTTGCCTCGCCACCACGAGACGATTGATCTGCCCCGTGCCTTCGTAGATGTCGGTGATCTTGGCGTCGCGGAACCACTTCTCGGCGAGGAACTCGCGGCTGTAACCGAGCGGACCTAAAATCTCGACCACCTTTTGCGTGATTTTCGTCCCCACATCGCCCGCCTTGACCTTGCTCATCGAAGACTCGAGCGCGTTCGGCTTCTTGTTATCCGCCATCCACACCGCCTTGATGACCATCAGCCACGCCGACTTGAGCATGATTTCCATGTCAATCACGTCGCGTTCGATGGCGGTCAGTTTCTGACGCGGCAGCCCGTAGCGAATCTGGACTCCGTTCTCGGCGAGTTTCTCCTTCAGGAATTCAAGGGCGGCTCGCGCCACGCCCAAGCCTGACGCCGCCACGAGGGGTCTTGTCGCGTCGAAGGTCGCCATCGCGCCCTTGAAGCCCGTCGTGGTCTTCTCCACCGTCGGCGAGCCGAGGATGTGATCGAACGGCACGCGCACATCCACCAGTGAAATCGCCGCCGTATCGCTGACGCGGATGCCGAGTTTGTGCTCCAACTTGGTCACCCGCACGCCAGGCGTCCCCGCCTCGACGACAAAGGCGCGCATTCCCGCCCGCCCCGCGCTGGGGTCAATGCTTGCCCAGACGACAATGAAGCCTCTCCCCAGTTTTTCATATTCGGTCAGCGATTTATCTCCCGCCGTGACGAAAATCTTCTCGCCGTTGATGACCCATTCGTTGGTCTTCTCATCGAGCACGGCGCGCGTGCGGATGGAGGCGGTATCCGAGCCTGCGCCCGCTTCGGTCATGCACATCGCAGCAAAAGTGGGCTTCTCGCCTGCAAAGCGCGCCAGGAACTTCGCCCGCTGTTCGGGGGTCCCAGCCGCCTGCACCGCCGCCGCGCCCAGCCCGCCTCCAGGCGTGACAAGGTAAAAGCCCACGTCGCCCCAGGCAAGCGCCTCGATCTGCGCCGCCAGCGACTGGTAGGCAATCGAGGGACGCTTTTCCTTCTGCTCTTCGCCTTCGTGACCGTTGCCCTTTTCCCTCGGAGCCAGCGACCCCGCCCCCATCGCCTTCATGGCGGTGTGCATGAACTCGATGTAATCCCAGGGAATTTCATGCTCGTGTTCGTCAAAATAGCGCGACTTCGAGCGCATCATCTCTTCGGCAACGGTTTTCAACACAAACTGCGTCTGCACAATTGGTTTGGGTGTTTCAAATTCGATAGGCATGGCTTTCTCCTTCAATCACCAATTACTATTTACCAATCGCCATTTGCGTAACTGGTAATTGGTAATTGGTAATTACACTATGGCTAATCCAGTAAACATCGCGAACCCGCGTCCATTCCGCATCCACATCTCGACGGGGTGCTCGCGGATGTAACCGTGACCGCCCAAAATCTGCACGGCGCGGTCGGTGACCATCATCGCCATGTCCACCGCGCCCATGTAGGCAAGGTACGCTTCGGTGAAGGCGTCGTCCTTGCCAGTGTCGAGTTTCCAGGCGGCTTCCCAGGTGAGCAGGCGGCTGGCTTCGATCTCAGTCCGCATTTCGGCGAGCATGAAGGCGATGGCTTGCTTCTGAGCGATCTTCACGCCGAACGCCTCGCGTTCTTTGGCGTAGTTCTTGCTGTACTCGAAGGCGGCATTCGCCACTCCCACCGCGGCTGAGGCGGCGGCAAGGCGCATCGAAGCGAGGACAGGCTCAAAGTCCATGCCTGAAGCGCCGCCCAAACGATTCGCCGCGGGGACTTTGACGTTCTCCAGTTTGACTCGGTACATCGGCAGGGCGTTGAGGCTCATCAGTTTTTCGCGCTCGTCAGAGATGGTCAGCCCCGCCGCATCCTTCGGGACGATGAAGCCTTGCGTCACGCCATCGAGATTGGCATACACGAGGAGCGCCTGCGCCTCTTTCGCAAACGGGACGAATGCCTTCTCGCCGTTGAGGACATATTCATCGCCCGCAAGGGTCGCGGTGGTTCTGAGCGCAAGCGGGTCGAAGTCGAAGGCGTACTCGATGAGCGCGGCAGTGTACGGAGCCCAGTCGCCCTCGATGACTTTGGGCAGATATTCCTGCTTTTGCTCCTCGGTGCCAGCCAGCAAAATGGGCGTGGCAAACAGGCTGGGCGTCATCACCGCCAGCGTGCCAGCCAGGTCGCCGAACGCCATTTCTTCGATGGCAAGCACGCCAGTGACCGCGCTGCGCTCGCCAAAGCCGCCGTAGGCTTCAGGGATGGAGGCTTGCAGGATGCCAAGTTCCCATCCCTTGCTGACGAGTTTCTTCGGCAGTTCCCCGCCCTCCTCCGCGTCGCGCGCGGCAGGACGCAGGTCGTTGGCGGCGTACTTCCTCACTGCGTCAATCAGCATTTGTTGTTCTTCGGTTGGGTCAAATGAGTACATAACTTTTCTCCTTTGGAAGGATCTCGTTTTCCGAGAGTTCCCGCAATCTTCGGTAGCGGGCAGGTCCTCCCTGCTCCACTTCCTCGAAGTTTGTGACTTCGATCATGCCGTGCTCGTAGAGATATTCGATGTAGGCGCCTGTCTTCTCGATGACCAGCAGTTGGTTGTATCCGCCCATTTCGCCGTACACGGCGCGGCACACTTCGGCAATTGTCAGCGGTTCGGCAAGGGCGTGCAGGGCGCGGCTCATGCGGCGGATGAGGTTTTGCCGCGTGGCTTCCACCCTGGCAGGCAGATTGGTGATGACGTCGTTGTGACCGTTCAAAATCAGGCGCGCGCCGTCCGCCCATTGCTGAAGGCGCGTCAACGAGGCGAGGTAGTGATCCACGCCGCCAAAGGGATTGATGGACTCGGGCGCGAGATGCGGTGTGACGCCCTCCACGACCATGTCGCCGCAGAAGACGACATCCTCCACCCGCATCGCCACGTGACCTGGACAATGCCCCGGCAAATGAATCAGTTCCAACGCTCCAACCTGCATCCCCTGCGCTTCGTAGGTGAAGTCCACAGGGACGGAACGGTAGAGGGCTTTGGTGAAGCGGTAAATGCCGAGGAGTGTATCAACTTCCTCTTTGGCGAGTCCGCTTTCGGCGAGGAAAGAGGCGAGGCGGCGGGAGATGAGGGCAAGCCGCGCGTCGTGATGCGCCACGACCTGTACATCCAGTTCGTGACATCCGATTTTGGCGTCGGTCAGGGCGCGGAGTTTGGTGAGTCCGCCGTAATGGTCAATGTGGGCGTGCGTGAGAAGGATGTGAGTGAGATCGGCTGGTTGTAATCCCGCCTGCTGCAAGCCGTTCAGCAAATCGTCGTGCGAGGGCTCGGTGCCGGAGCCGCTGTCAATGAGAATGTTCTGCCCGTTTCCAGAGACCACGTACACGTACGCCCAAAACTTCGGAAACGCCTGAATCGGCAGGCGGTGGATTTTTACCCCGCTGGAAGTTTCGAATACGGCGCAGGCGGCTGGGGTCATTTCAGTAATCCGTTCAAGAGCAGGTTGGAATAATCATCGGCGATTTGCTGGATGGTTTTTTCGCCGTCGCTGCGATACCAGGTGATCGTCCAGTTCATCAGACCAAGCAGGGCGCGCGCTGTAAGAGGGACATCCTCACATTGGAAGACCCCCGCCTCGACTCCCTCTGCCAGGACGTTGCGCCATAACTGCTCGAATTTGTCGCGGCTGGGAACGTGGCGGGCGTGTTGACGGCGCTCGAGGGCGCGGTGTTCAAAAAGGAGAACTGCGGCGAGGTCGAGGTTTTCGTCGAGAATTTGCAGGTACTCGGAAATCATGCGGCGCAGTTTCTGGTCGGCGGGAAGTTCCTGCGAAGCGATGGCGGAAATCCGCTCGTTGAGCAGTTTGAGAGCCTGGTCGAGGAGTTCGAGCAGAATCTCCTGCTTGGACGAAACATGATGATAGAGGCTTGCCTTTTGCAGGTGCACGGCTTCGGCAATGTCGCTCATGGATGCGCCGTGAAAGCCCTTCTGGCGGAATACCTGTGCGGCGGCTTCGAGGATGTCTTCGCGGGTCATGTGTTCCCTACCGAACGGTCGGTTTGCTGAGTTATGATAACTGAGAAAATGAGGAAAGTCAAGGAATCTTCACTGCCGTTACATGCGGGACAATAAAGTGACAGGCGGCTATGCTATAATAAAATCATGACAACACCCCCACTGGAACCCCAAACCCCTCCGTCTTCCATCGAGGAAGCATCCAGAACAGTCGAAGAAGAAAAGCAGATGAAGCGCACGATGGCGGGCGTCATCGTTGGGGCGATCATTTTGCTGGCGCTGGTGGGAACGGCGATCTACTTCCTGCTCCAGCCAGCCACCCCGACGGATAAAATCCGCGATATTTTCATCATCGTTGTAGCGCTCGAATCGCTGGTCATCGGCGTGGCGTTGATTATCCTCATTGTGCAAATGGCAAGCCTGATCAACCTGCTTCAAAACGAAGTGCGCCCCATTCTCAAAGCCACCAACGAGACGGTCAACAACCTGCGCGGCACGGCTGAATTTTTGGGCGAGAATGTTGTCGAACCCGTCATCAAACTAAACGGTTATCTGGCAGGTCTGAGCCGTATGTTAGAATTGATGGGCGTTAAGAAGAAATAACCCTTTTGCAAAACCAACCAAACCCCAAGGAGGTTACCATGTCTGATCGTGATGAATTCGGAGCGTTTCTCGTAGGCTTCATCGTCGGCGGGTTGACCGGCGCGGTCGTTGCCCTGTTGTTTGCCCCGCAATCCGGCGAAGAAACCCGCGCTCTGATCAAAGATAAATCCATCGAACTGCGCGACAAAACCCAGCAAACGGCTGAAGAGGCGCTTGCCCGCGCCGAAGCCGCCGCACAGGAAGCGCGCGCCCGCGCCGATGAACTTGCCCGCCAGTTGAAGGAACGCGGCACTGAGGTCTACACCAAAGCCAGCGAACGCGGCAAGGCAGTTGTGCAGGATGTCCGCGAACGCGGCAAGACCGCAGTCGAATCGCTGCGCAAAGGTAAAAAGTCCGACGAGTCGTCTGCCGCTTAAGACAACGGCATCCGTGCGAGGGTTTGACCCGGCGGTCAAACCCTCGTTTTATTTATGAGAACGCTGCTGCGGGTCTTCTTTGACCTGCTCTATCATCCGTTTGCCTTCGTCTACGACCTGGTAGCGGCGATTGTCTCGTTCGGGCATTGGCAGGAATGGATTTTGGAGGTCGTCCCGTTCATTGCAGGGACACGGACGCTCGAAATCGGTCACGGACCCGGTCACTTGCACCGCTTCCTGCTCCGCCGGGGCTTGACCGCTGTTGCGATGGACGAATCTGCGCCGATGAGCCGGCTTGCCCGGCGCAGGCTGGCAAGTTTATCTGTCGCGGCGTCCTCATCTCAATCGAGCAGCACGCCAATCAATCTGGTGCGCGGGCTGGCGCAGACGCTCCCCTTTCGAGACGGGACGTTCGAAACCATTCTGGCAACCTTCCCTGCGGAGTACATCACGGACCCGCGCACGCTGTCAGAGGTGAGGAGATGCCTTTCGGACGGAGGCAGGTTCGTCGTCCTGCCTGCCGCGCTGCCGAGAAATAGATTGCTGGCATGGCTGTTTCGAGTCACCGGGCAGGCGCCTTCCGACGCAGTGCGGATTATCCAGCAAAAATTGCAGGAGCCTCTGTTACAATCTGAATTCGACGCGAAGATACATTTGCTGGAAAGAAGTTCCGGCACGTTGATCGTCGTTGTCGCTGAAAAGAAATAAAAAAAGGAAAAGTATGTTCAAAAAACTTCGTGAACCCGTTAACAGCCTCACCCATTGGGCAGGCGCCGCGCTTGCATTGGCAGGCTTGATTGCCCTGCTCATCGTGGGCTGGGATACGCCCGCCAAGGTGATTTCGCTTGCCATTTATGGAATCAGCCTGATTGCCATGTTCTCTGCAAGCGCCACCTATCACATGGTGCGCGTGAAGGACCGCGCTTTGGAAATCTTCCGCAAGATAGACCATTCTGCGATTTACCTTTTGATTGCCGGCACTTATACCCCGTTCTGCGTGAATGCTTTCGAGGGCTTTTGGAAGTGGGGCATGCTGAGCATCATCTGGTCGCTGGCGCTGATTGGGATTGTGGTGAAGGTGTTTTACATCCGCGCGCCGCGCTGGTTGAACGCCGGCATCTACATTCTCATGGGCTGGCTGGCGGTGGGCGCATCGGGGCAAATGCTGACGGCGTTGCCTGCATGGGTGTTCGGCTGGTTAATTGCAGGCGGGGTGATTTACACGCTGGGCGCAATTGTGTACATCACAAAAATCTTCAACTTTAAGCCGGGGGTGTTTGGTTTTCATGAGATGTGGCACATCTTCGTCCTGCTTGCGGCATTGGCGCATTATGTGGCGGTTTTAGGGGTGGCAGTGTAGTTAATTTACTTGAGGATTTGAAACAGGTTGCTGTAATCGTCCGTCCACAACCTGAGGGTCGTGGAATAGTTGCGCAGGTCAACCGCACGGGCTCGAATGGCGGGAGATTGCAGGGCGGCAGGATCGCGGGAGAGCAAAATCCAGTGAGAGGCGTAACCGCCATCGGAATCGCCGGGGTAGTCCACGCGCACCAGATGCAAGTCAAAATGGTTTGCAAGTTGCCAGAAGACCGGCTGAAGGTCCAGGTGCAGGTTGGTGATGTGGGCGGCAATGACGCCATCTGGCGCGAGATGGGCGAGGTACACTTCGAAGGCTTCCGCGGTGACAAGGTGAACGGGGATCGAATCGCTGCTGAAGGTATCCAGGACCAGTACATCGAAGTTTTGCGGACCTGTTTCCGTGAGTTCACGCTCAAGAGAAAGGCGCGCATCGCCGAGTATCATGGTGATGTGAGCCCGGCTGGCTCCGACGAAGGTAAAAAATCCGCCGTCCCCTTTTGCCAGGTCAATCACAACGGGATTGATTTCATATAGACGATACTCGTCGCCGGGTTGACCGTAGAGCGCCAGCGTCCCTGCGCCGGCGCCTAACATGCCCACCCGCATCCCGTTACCGTATTTTGGATGGTTCAAGATTGCAAGCCCTGCTCCGCTGTCACGGACATAGTAGGTTGTGGGAAGGCTGCGGTCTTCGCCGGTGAATTGCAGTCCGTGAACGGTGATTCCATGCGTCATCAGGTAGGCAGGGCGCGGCGGTTCACCTACCAGACCTTCGCGTACGCGAATGACTCCATAGAAATTTCTCCTGGCGTAGAGCGAATCTGACACGAACGCATCCAACAGGAGAAGCAAAAGGGTGGTCAACGCAAAAACGAAGAAGAGGAACCGGGCGCGCGCCGACAAATCGGCAGGACGAGGCGGCGCCGGTTCGCTGACATTGACCGAAGGCTGATACGGCGGAGACGATCCTTTCTGCCGCCCGGGCAGACGGAGAATGGTCAGAAGCACCGCCATTGCTACTGCCAGCCCGATAAAAAACTCCCAATAACCATCGAAGATCAGCGGCGCAAGCAGGCTGACAAATAGACCGCCCAGCGCGCCGCCAATGGAAATCATGAGGTAGAAGGTGGTCAGGTGTTCAGGGGCGGGACGCAAAAGATACAGTTCGCCGTGACACAACATGCAAGCCGCAAACAACAGCAAACTGTAGGCAAGTATCTGCCAGTAGATGTGCAGGCGCGTGGAATTGAGCAGGACGAAGAGGGTCAACGCGACAGAGACAATGAAAAGCACGGCATAGAAGCGTCGGTTGTAGCCACGACCGCCCGCAAAGGTGATGATGAAAGAGATGAGGTACAACACCAGAGGGAGAATCCATAAGAACGGGATGACGGCGACCTCCTGTGAAATTTGATTGGTAACCGCCAAAAGCAACAGCGACGCGGCGCCGCTCAAGCCGATCCACAACGAGAGTAAGGCAGAGGCGGGGCGCGCGGTTGAGGGCGCAGGAACAATTGTCGGGGCGGCAGGAAGCGCAGTATGCCCGTTGCGGAAGGCGATTACGCCGGCAAGTAATCCAAAAAAGAGAAAGCCCGCGCTCCACATCCATCCCTGAGTGCGGAGGGGTACATTCGGTTCAATGATGAGCGGATAAGCAAGCAAGCCAAGCAAGGAGCCGGCGTTCGATAAAGAATAGAGCCTTGCGTAGGATTTTTCGGGGAAAATGCGGCTAAACCACGCCTGCATCAAAGGACCGTTGGACGCAAGCAGAAAATATGGCAAGCCAATCGAAAGAACGAGGAGCTTGAGAATTGGAAAGGCGGGGAAAACTTCGTAATGGGGCTTCCAGCCTGCAGGGGGCATGATGGGCGTTTGCCATTGTAAGGACTGAATGCTCAACACCGCAAAAGCAATCGCAAGCAAAAAACCGTGAATGGCTGTCTGCCTTTTTTGTTTCGTCAACCAGTAGGCATAGAGATATCCGCCTGTAAGCGCCGACTGAAAGAATAGCATTGCCGTTGACCAGACGGCAGGCGTGCCGCCGAACCACGGCAATATGAACTTCCCGATCATCGGCTGGATTTGAAAAAGGAGAAAGGCAGAAACAAAAATGCTGGCGGCAAATATAAGCATGGCGCAATTGTAAATGCACAGGCGGAATTCATGTACAATTGCATACGGTGCGCCACGTTTGCAATTCATGGATTTTGAAAAGGACAACCGCATGAAACAAAACAAACGAAAAACTTCGAGCGTATTTCTGATTTTGGGAATGGTATTTCTGGTCATCGGTCTTTCTACCGACAATACCGCTTTCACATGGGCGGCGCTGGCGTTTGTTGTCCTGTCACTCGTCATGGGCGGACGATGGTTGAGACCAGGAAAAAGATAAACAAGAAGGATGGAACATGGACAAAAAATCTGCTTTAGAGGCGAACCTGGTACAGGAGTTTGTGGGAAACGCTCACGGAAATTTGGAACGTGTAAAGGAATTGCTGGCGCAGGAGCCGGCGCTGGTCAACGCAACCTGGGATTGGGGCGGCGGCGACTTCGAGACCGCCCTCGGCGCGGCTTCGCACATGGGACGCAGAGACATTGCGACTTTTCTGCTCGAACGCGGCGCACGCCTTGACCTGTTCGCCGCCGCTATGCTTGGGAAACTGGACATCGTTCAAGCCGCGCTCGAAGCGTTTCCTCAGGCAATCCACACCCCAGGTCCGCACGGGATACCGCTCATCACTCACGCCGAAGCGGGAGGCGAGGAGGCAAAGGCTGTTTTGGAGTACCTGTTTTCGCTTCAAAAGTGACCTGTCTTTGTCAGATTCAAAGAAGAAGCCGGCGCTGTTGAATCGCCGGCTTCTGCGTCTTCGAGAAGGGTTTCAAGGTCTCACGCTTTGGCGCGCATCTTGTGCCGCAGCAGAGCGGAGCGGAAAATGCGGTCGAAAAATCCCTTATAGCCATCCTTGTCGTACAAAATCATGTAGTCGGCTGGACCGTATTCCTCCGGCGGGAGCATAATGGCGCCGTTTGGATTGATCTCCAGGATGAACAACTCGCCTTGCTCGTTCATGCGGATGTCACAGCGCCCATACCCCACGCCATCCATGGCGAGGAACATCCGTTTCCCCAACTCTTGCAGGCGGGCAACCAACTCCGGCTCCGTTACCTGCTTGAAATCGAACGGCACGTTATAGTCCCACTTGATGTCGGTGTGCCAGAATTCTTCTCCTGGCGGAAAGATCAACTCTGCCGGGGGATACACAAAGGGATCGGAGAGGTCATCGGGGTTGTCCACCACAAAGACGTTGTACTCTTTGCCGACAATAAATTCCTCCATGCGCGCCGCGCCAAATTGTGAACAGATCCTCTCCACCTGTGGAGCCAACTGCTCAAACGTGTCCACACGCGACTCTTTGAACATGCCGGTGCTGCCATAACTTTTGGGATGCTTGACCATGATGGGAAAACGCAGGTTTTTGACCAGCCGTTCCGCCTCCGCCACCGACTTGACCTGATAGCCTTTTGCAAACCCAAGTCCGTTTGCTTCAGCCACAGCCTGCATTTCCTCACGGGTGGGGTCGAAGAATTTTTCATTTGCGCCGGTGTAAGGGAGGTTCAACTGTTCCAGCGCACGGACAACGTCAATGCCGTGATAAGCATACTCATTCCACTCATCCAGTTCATAGCCTTCACAAATGTTCAAGTACACATCAAAGCGATTTTGGTCGGCAATGGACTTGATAAACTCCAAAACGGGAGCCTTCACGGTAAACATCTCCGAGTCAAAATCCTTCAAGTACGGGGCGGGATCGAAGTCCTGAGGTTCTTCATCAGTAAGCAGGCAAACGCGCATTGGCAACCTCCAGATGGAAATTCATGTACGAAACAACCATGCTTATTATTACACAATCCCGCACGATGACAATAAATCGAACATTAAAAGTTCGAAAACAAGATTCAGAGAACACAAACACAAAGCCCGCCTTGACAAATCCGCAATTCCGTATAAAATTTAGTCACTCCTAAATTTTTATTTATTCAAGATGAAGAAAAAGCTAACCATCTCCACCCAAGATTACCTGAAGACCATTTACGAACTCACCGAAAGCGGCGAGAGCGCCAGCACCAATGCGCTTGCGCAAAAGCTCAAGGTGAGCGCGCCGTCTGTCACCGGCATGATTAAAAAACTCGCCTCCGCGAAGCCCGCGCTGGTCGAATATCAAAGACATCAGGGCGTGACGCTGACGCGGGAAGGCAAACGCGCCGCGCTCGAAGTCATCCGTCATCACCGCCTGCTCGAAGCCTGGCTGGTGCAAACGCTCGGCTACTCCTGGGATGAGGTTCACGAGGAAGCTGAAAGACTTGAACACGTCATTTCGGAGGATTTCGAACAGCGCATCGCCGCCGCCATGGGGCATCCCGTCCGTGACCCGCACGGCGAATTGATTCCCACCGAAGACCTGAAAATGCCAGCCGATGATTCCGTCCCCCTCTCGGCGCTGCGGAGCGGGCAAAGCGGAGTCGTCACCTGCATCAAAGCCGCGGAAACGGAGTTACTGCGCCACCTCGAGGAACTGGGGCTGGTGCCAGACGCCGAAATCGAAGTGACGGACTACTCCCCTTTCGACCACAACCTGACTGTAAAAGTCGGGCGAAAAGCGCACGTGCTTGGATTGAGCATCACGGCAAAGATATTCATTGAAGTACAAACCTAGACCGCACACAGGCAGCATACAGTTTCCGCAACCTGGGTGCATGACATCGGCAACAAGGAAATCCAATGAACTCAATTTACTTACTCATCACGCTTATCGTTATTCTGCTGTTGACCTTCCTCCCGCGCGTTGGATTTATCGCCCTCTATCGGAACTGGCGAAGCGCGCGCCAACGAGAACTGCTGGAAGACGCCCTCAAACACCTGCTCGACCGCGAGGGACAAGGCAGACACGCTTCGCCCGAATCCCTTGCCGGGACCTTGAACCTGCCCCGCGCAAAAATCACCCGCCTCATCTCGGACATGGAAGCGCAGGGACTGCTGGAAACGCGCGGCGCACAACTTCACCTCACTGCTGAGGGCGAGCGCTGGGCAATGCACGTTGTCCGCGCGCACCGGTTGTGGGAACGCTATCTCGTGGACGAGGCGCGCATGCCTCTCGACAAAATCCATGAGGCGGCGCAAAAACGCGAGCATTCCTTCACGCAGGCGCAGTTGGACGAACTCGATGCGGCGCTCGGTCACCCCACCCGCGACCCGCACGGCGACCCGATTCCCACACGCGACGGCAAAATG
The DNA here is from genome assembly GCA_039961775.1 of Chloroflexota bacterium. Classification (GTDB taxonomy): domain Bacteria; phylum Chloroflexota; class Anaerolineae; order Anaerolineales; family Villigracilaceae; genus Defluviilinea. Next base: position 6,861 of record JABRVZ010000003.1, on the reverse strand, counting down.
CCGTCAGTGGAGCGAATGCCGGTGACGGCGTGGCAGGCTGAAGGTCCGCTGAGAATCGTGCATATCGAGGACGAACCCGCCATCGCCTACGAGCAAATCCTGGCTGCGGGTCTCCGTCTGGGACAGGTCATCCGCATGATCGAAAAGACGCCCCAACGTGTGGTTTTGAGCGACGGAGAGACGGAATACCGCCTGGCGCCAACGGTGGCGGCAAATATCGAAGTGGAACCGCTGGCAGAGAGCGAGATTGCGCGGGCGAACGCGATTCCTCTGGCGGAACTGCCCGACAGCCAGCGCGGCGAGATTGTGCAACTCGATGACGCCGTGCAGGGTTTCACCCGCCGCCGCTTCCTGGACCTGGGACTGACGCCCGGCGCAGTCGTTTACCCCGAACTGGGAAATTTCTTTGGCGACCCGCGCGCCTATCGCGTGCGCGGCACGCTGATTGCTCTGCGCAAGGATCAGGCGGCGCAGATTTGGGTAAAACCCGTTTGAATGAAATACTCACCTTACGCGGTGGCGCGAGATTTATCTCGTGGTTTCAGGCGACATGAATGTCGCGGCACGAATGAACTGCGTAACGTCAGTGAAATAATGAAATATCGAAATCCGTGGGGCTGATGTGCTTGACTTGCAACTTTTGACATGGAGAAAATCATGACGAAATTATCTTTACCGACCGAAAACTGTGAATCCTGCCCGGCGTTCTATACGCTCGAACAGATGGGCTTCAAAATCGGCAACTTCGACCGCGTGGTGGCGCTGGCGGGCAACCCGAACACCGGCAAATCCACGCTGTTCAACGCCCTGACCGGTCTAAAACAACACACCGGCAATTGGCCCGGCAAGACGGTCACCCGCGCCGAAGGCGGCTATCAATTCAACGGCGTGCGCTACAAACTGGTGGACCTGCCCGGCACCTACTCGCTCCTCTCCGCTTCGCAGGATGAGGAAGTGGCGCGCGATTTTATCCTTTTCGGTCAGCCGGATTGTACGATTGTGGTGACCGACGCCACCGCATTGGAACGCAACCTGAACCTGGTAATGCAAGTCATGGAAATCACCGACCGCGTGGTGGTGGCGGTTAATCTGATGGACGAAGCCCGGCGCAAAGGTCTGGAGGTGGACACGCGCTCCCTCAGCCGCGACCTGGGCGTGCCGGCCGTGCCCATTTCCGCGCGCACCGGCGAGGGGATTCACACCCTGCTCGCCACTGTCGCCGATGTAATCAACGGCGAGGTCAAAACCAAGCCCCTGCGCGTGGAAGGCACCCCTGAGTTCCAAAAGGCGGTGCGCGAACTTGTCCCTCTCATCGAGCAACTGGCGCCCGGCGTTCCCAACGCGCGCTGGCTGGCAATCCGCCTGCTGGATGGAGACGCAAAGGTACAGCAGGCATTGCTCTCCGGCGAACTGGCGCAGCGGGTTGCGCGGCAAAAGGAAGCCGATGTCCAATTTTCACGGAAGATGTCAGTGGAGGGAAGGCAATAATTTAGCGCTTCCACCATCCTTGACAAGGAAAACTTTATGAACCCCAACGATGTACTTGTAAAAGCCGAAACCCTTAGAAACAGCCTGTCGAGCGGCTTCCGCGATGAAATGGTCAAATCGCTTTACAGCGAAGCGGAAAAAATTGCCCGGCGCGCCGTGAAAACCGCTCAAGAAAAGAAATACGACCTCGACCAGAAAATCGACCGGCTCGTTACTTCGCCGATCACCGGTTTACCCATCATGCTGGTGTTGCTGGGCGCCGTCATCTGGCTGACTGTCTCCGGTGCAAACGTGGCGTCTGAGGCAATTGCCAATGTCCTCTTCGGCATTGGCGACTGGGGACGCGCCTTGTTCAACCAAATCGGCATGCCCTGGTGGATTACCGGCTTTCTGTGGGATGGCGTCTATCTCGGGCTTGCCTGGGTGGTCAGCGTGATGCTTCCGCCGATGGCAATCTTTTTCCCGGCGTTCACCTTCCTCGAAGACCTGGGCTACCTCCCCCGCGTCGCCTTCAATCTCGACTGGCTCTTCAAAAAAGCCGGCGCGCACGGCAAGCAATCATTGACAATGGCGATGGGATTCGGATGCAACGCCGCCGGCGTAGTGGCGACGCGCGTCATCGACTCGCCGCGCGAACGCCTGATTGCCATCCTGACCAACAACTTCGTCCCCTGCAACGGACGCTTCCCGACTTTAATCATGCTTGCCACTGTTTTCGTGGCTTCTGCCTTCCCCCCAGCCTTGACCTCCTTCGTCGCCGCCGGAACAGTCGTCGGCGTGGTGTTGATCGGCGTTGGCTTCACATTCCTGATGTCGTGGCTGTTATCCCGAACCGTGTTGAGGGGTGAGGCATCTGCCTTTACGCTCGAACTGCCTCCCTATCGCCGTCCGAATGTGATGCGCATCCTGTACACCTCCATCATTGACCGCACCATCTTTGTGTTGTGGCGCGCCATGCAGACTGCCGCACCCGCCGGCGCCATCATCTGGATTCTGGCGAACATCCACCTCGGCGACTCCAACCTGGCGCGCATAATTGCGGACTGGCTGAATCCCTTCGGTTTGCTGCTCGGCTTGGACGGCGTCATCCTGCTGGCGTATATCATCGCCATCCCTGCCAACGAAATCGTCGTCCCCACCATGATGATGGTCTACATGGGCGCCGGCATGATGGTGGACGGACCCGGCACAAGCACCGGCATTTACAACCTGCTCGTCGTCCAAAACGGCTGGACGATGCTCACGGCAATCAACCTGATGCTGTTTGCCCTGCTCCACAACCCCTGCGCGACAACCATCATCACCATCTACAAGGAAACCAAGAGTTACAAATGGGCGGCGGTCAGCGTGTTGATTACCCTCGGCACAGCGATACTGGTCACCCTGTTCACCGCAAGTTTTGCCCGCTTCATGGGCTGGGCGTAACAACGGACTTTCCGGCGTACATTCTCACCATACCTGAAAGCAGGCATCCGAAGTCCACCCGGCTTCGGATGCCTTTTTATTTCTGCGCACCAATTACTGGTTACTGTTCACTACCCACCGCATCACTCATCCCCTGCCATTAACTTGATTCGTTCCCAGGGCTTCAAGCTCTCATCCTCCGCGAGCAGGCTCTTCAGGTCAAACAATTCGTCGCGCAGAGCGGCGGCGCGCTCAAACTCCAGGTTCTTCGCCGCCTCTTTCATTTGTTTTTCCAGTTCATGGATAATCTGCTTCAACTCATTGCGCGGAATGGCGCTTTTCTCCCGCGTCTTGTACTCGCCGCGCATTTCTCCCACAGCCTTTTGCGAGAACTCCTCGGTCAGGTCGTGAATCGCCTTGTGAATGCTGATGGGGATGATGCCGTGCTCTTCGTTGTATTTCAACTGCTTGGTGCGGCGGCGGTTGGTCTCGTCAATGGCGCGCTTCATCGAGTCGGTCATCCTGTCGGCGTACATGATCACGCGCCCGTTAACGTGACGCGCCGCGCGTCCAATCGTCTGAATGAGCGCAGTCTCCGAACGAAGGAAGCCTTCCTTATCTGCGTCAAGGATTCCCACCAGCGACACTTCGGGCAAGTCCAAGCCCTCGCGCAGAAGGTTGATTCCCACCACCACATCGAAGATTCCCAGCCGCAGATCGCGCAGGATGCCCACCCGCTCGAGCGTTTCCACCTCCGAATGCAGGTAATGGACTTTGATGCCCAACTCCTGCAAATATTCGGATAAATCCTCCGCCATGCGTTTGGTCAACGTGGTGACCAGGACGCGCTCGCCTCTTTCGACCCTCTGCCTGATCTCTCCGACCAGGTCATCCACCTGCCCTTTGGTGGGACGCACCTCCACCTCGGGGTCAACCAACCCCGTCGGGCGGATGATTTGCTCGACGACCTGCTCCGCCTTGCTCATCTCGTACGGACCCGGCGTGGCGGAGGTGTAGATGGTCGTCCCCATCACCTGCTCGAACTCCTCGAACTTCAGCGGGCGGTTATCGAGCGCGCTCGGCAGGCGGAAGCCATACTCCACCAGTGTTTCCTTGCGGGCGCGGTCGCCGTTGTACATGCCGCGAATCTGAGGCACGGTCATGTGACTCTCGTCAATGACGAGCAGATAATCTGTCGGCAGGAAGTCAATCAACGTCCAGGGGTGGGTGCCCGGCGCGCGGCGGTCAAGGTGACGCGAGTAGTTCTCGATGCCAGAGCAGTAACCGACCTCCTTCAACATCTCCAAATCGTAGCGGGTGCGTTGTTCGAGGCGCTGGGCTTCGAGGAATTTGCCGCTTTCCTTGAATAATTTCAACCGTTCTTCCAACTCGGCTTCAATATCGGCAATGGCGTCTTTCATCTTGTCGGCGGCGGTGATGTAATGCTTGGCGGGGTAAATGCTCAATTCCTGAAGTTCGCCATGGATTTCACCGGTGAGCGGGTGAAAGTCGGTAATCCGCTCCACTTCATCGCCGAAGAAAGTGATGCGATAACCGTGCGTATCGGCGTGGGCAGGCATGATCTCCAGCGTATCGCCGCGCACACGGAAGACGCCGGCGCGCAGTTCCATGTCATTGCGCTGATATTGCGATTCAACCAACTGCCGCAGCAGGGCGTTGCGGCGGTACAACTCCCCCACCCGCAAGGTGACTGTCCCTTTGCCGAATTCTTCCGGGCTCCCCAACCCATAAATGCACGAAACGGACGCCACAATGATGACATCCCGCCGCGACATCAGTGCCGTAGTGGCGGCAAGGCGCAGGCGTTCGATTTCTTCGTTGATTTCGGTCTCTTTTTCGATGTAGAGGTCGTGGCGTGGAACGTATGCCTCCGGCTGGTAGTAATCGTAGTAGGAGACAAAGTATGAAACTGCGTTTTCAGGGAAAAATTCCTTGAATTCGGCGTACAACTGCGCGGCAAGGGTCTTGTTGTGCGCCATGATGAGGGCGGGACGCTGTAATTCCTGGATGACCGAAGCGATGGTGAAGGTCTTGCCGGTGCCGGTGGCGCCTAGCAAAACCTGGTGCTTCATGCCTTTATTCACGCCATCCACCAGTCCGCGGATGGCTTCGGGCTGATCGCCCATAGGTTGAAAGGGGGCTTTAAGTTTGAATTCCATGGTTGTTGGGGGTGAGAGGCGCTCCCTTGGCGGCTACACAAGGGCAGGGAGTGCTTTTTTGAACGGGTGTTCTATTGTATCACACGCAGGAAAGAGCCGCAGCGTGGAATCGGCTTGGGCGGCGGAAACAGGCGTCAGGGCGGCAGGAGGCGTCGGTCAGGTATAATCGGTCAAAATCTTCGGAGGAGAGGTCCCCATGAAAACAGTGGCGTATGTGGCAGGCATCCTGTTGATTTTGGGCGGCATTGTGTGGGTTTTGCAGGGGGTGAACATTCTGCCCGGCAGTTTTATGACCGGGCAAATCCAGTGGGCATATAACGGGGCGATTGCCATTCTGATTGGGATTACGGCGATTTGGTATGCAAGACGCATGAAGTAAGCCTATGAAACTCGAACTGATTCATGAGCAGGCGTCAGGGAGCGTCAAAGCGACGCCCGTTCTGTTTGTGCACGGAAAATGGCACGGCGCATGGTGCTGGCGCGAAAATTTCATGCCATACTTTGCGAAAAATGGCTACGATGTGTATGCATTGAGCCTGCGCGGACATGGCGGGAGTGAGGGGCGCGAACGTCTGCGCTGGCATTCGATTGCGGACTACGTGGAGGACGTGGCTTGGGCGGTGCGGCAGATTGGAAAACCGCCGGTGATTGTGGGACATTCGATGGGCGGTTTTATTACGCAGAAGTATCTGGAGGCGCATTCTGCGCCCGCCGCCGTCCTGCTCACGCCTGTGCCGTATTACGGTCTATGGCAGTCCACGTGGCAGGTCTTTCGCCGCCATCCGCTCATCGTGCTGCGCGTGCTGGCAACCATGAGGCTGTATCCCGTTGTGGAAACGCCGGAACTGGCGCGGGAAGGGTTGTTTTCGAAGGACATGCCCGCGGAAGAGGTGCAGAAATATCATCGTCAACTTCAGGATGAGTCGTTTCGCGCCTATTTGGACGAACTGGGATTGAACCTGGTACGCCCTCGGCGCGTTCAAACGCCTTTGCTGGTCATCGCCGCAGAGAATGACGCCGTCGTCCCGCTCAAAACTGTCCGCGATACCGCCCGCGCGTATGCGACAGAGGCGGTTGTCCTGCCGGGGCTGGCACACGACGTGATGCTGGAACCCAAATGGCAGGTCGGCGCAGACCGCATCCTGGAATGGCTGGTAAAGAGAGGCTTGTAGAAAGTGGAAGAAATTCGCGTTGGCGAACGGGTGGAAATTCATTTGGATGCCAAATTCGGGGAACGCCAGGGGTGGTATTCGGGCAAGGTGGTGCGCATCGAACCGTATTCCGAACACCGCAGTTTTTATTGGGTGGAATTGGACGAACACGCCCAAGCGGTTCTGAACATTCGCCAGATTTCCGTCTTCAATCCCAAAAATATCCGCAAAGTCAGTTCGGTTTAAGGTCAATTCGGGGCAACCGCCGAGGCGCGAAAATCACAAAGACAACCCTTGAAGAGGGTCTAAAAACATTTCGAACCGCAAATGAACACGGATAAACACGAACAATTCGATAAAACAATATCGCTTTCATCTGTGTTCATCTGTGGTGAATTAAGGCTTGTCAGATGCTGTTGTAATCATCGCCAAATCGGTTAGACTCACCCTATGCCTGGCGTTCTGCCCCTCCTCGACACAGCCATCGCTTCCCGCGCGCCTTTGCTTGCTCCTCCGCATGAGACTGCCTTCCGCCTCTTTAGAACCTATCCGAAAAATAGTTGAAAAAAGAGACGAGACCTGATAGAAAGGGGATTCTCTACAATCCTCTAACAAGGTCAACGTCTCAATGTCCAAGG
>JABRVZ010000002.1:0-5987 GCA_039961775.1 Chloroflexota bacterium | reverse complement strand
AATCATTCAAAAATCTTGCGTATTTTGCGCTCTCTAGCGCAACTTTGGGCGTTAGAGAACGCCCAGTACGCTTCAAAACACATCCTTGCAACAGAGCAATCGAAAATCGTCAATCGAAAATCGTAAATCGTAAATCGAATGCACGCTCCCATCCTGACCATCCGCAATCTCACCACCGTCTTCCCCGACGAGAACGGCGGTTTACGCGCGCTGAAGGACGTCTCCTTCGATGTGCATCCGCGCGAGTTCATCTGCGTGCTGGGTCCCTCGGGTTCGGGGAAGACGACCCTCCTGCGGGTAGTGGCGGGCTTGCTGCAGCCCACAGGCGGGCAGGTCACGTTTGCGCGCAAACAACAGCCGCGCATTGGCATGGTCTTTCAGCAGGCAAATCTGATGCCCTGGCGCACGGTGATTCAAAACATCATGCTGCCGCTGGAGATTCATGGCGCGGGAAACAACGCCGCCCGCAGAAAGGCGCGTGAACTGATCGAACTGGTGGGATTGCAGGGATTCGAAGACTCGCTCCCGCGCGACCTCTCCGGCGGGATGGCGCAGCGTGTGGCAATTGCGCGCGCACTCATCCATGACCCCGACCTGCTCCTGCTCGACGAACCTTTCGGCTCGCTGGATGCGCTCACCCGCGAACGCATGTGGACGGAACTCTCGCGCATCTGGCAGGCGCGCCAGAAGACGGTCATTATGGTGACGCATTCGATCAGCGAGTCGCTTTTCCTGGCAGACCGTGTCCTGGTGCTTACTCAACGCCCCGGCACGATCAAGATGGACATGAAGGTGGACCTCCCCCGTCCGCGCGAGGATGAGATGCGCTACACCGCCCATTTTGGAAAACTGGCAAGGAAATTGCGGGCGGCAATCGAGTGAAAGAGAAGCGGAGGGTGTTCGCCGCCCTCCGCTTTTTTATTTTGCCGGCTGTAACTCCTCCAGCAGTCTCTTCGTTGCTTCTGCCACTTCCTCCACCGCCCGCTCGAACGCCTCGGCATTGACCCTGCTTGGTTTGCGGTAGCCGCTCACTTTGCGTACATATTGCAGCGCCGCTGCGCGGATTTCCTCCTCTGTGGCGGGGATTTCGGCATGGCGCAATGTTTTGATGCTTCGGCACATGAGACACCTCGTAAGTAACGATTTTAGTCGTTCTCCACATCGTCATCCCAACCTTTACCAAAGTCGGATGGCGGCAAATAAGATTTCCAGTGCTCTCTCAACCAATCCCTGCCCATATCGTCATAATACAACGACAGACTTGACCAATGCCAATCATACGGATCGGTCACATATCCATGTTTGACCGGGTTGTAATGGATGTAGTTGAACGCCGTATGGAGATGAGCGTCGTTCCTTATAAATGTGTCAGCGAATTTATACCAAACCCGGCGTTTTCCCGTTAAACCATCCTCGATATTCCATTCCCGCGAGGTCGTTCCATGCAGGTGTTGTAACGCCGCAGATACATGATTCAAGGATTGGACATAAAGCAAGATATGGTAATGGTTTGGCAAAACCACCCAGGCAATGATTTCATCCGCAATTGCTTTCAGCGTGTTGAACAGGCGAGTCTCGAATTCGGTGCGCCGTTGTGGAAATTTCATTACCGGCTTGTGTTCATAATTTGCTGCCGAGATCAAATAAGCCCCCGCATCACGAAATGGATGCGGCGGGGCGTGCAGGGGATAGCCGCGTTCGCGGCGATAGTTGACAACTTCTTCACGCTCTCGGGGTGAAAGTTTGCGATATTCGTAGGGCATGTAAGTAGTGACGACTTCAGTCGTCAGTCTATAGCGACTTCAGTCGTCAGTCTGCAACGACTAAAGTCGTTACTACGCTTACACTTTCGGCAAATCCAGCAGCAGTACCTCCGCCAACAGGCGCGGGTTGACGTTCCTCTCCAGCCGTTCGAGGGCGGTTTCGAGTTCGGCAACCGTCTTGCGCGCGGCGGATAGATCCAACTGCCCGGCGAGACCTTCGATCTCCAGGTTGCGATCCACGTTGACGAGCGGCGTCTCCGCCTGGGCGGTTCTCAACATCACGTCGCGCCAGTAGGAGAGCCAGAACAGAACTGTCTGCCGCATGGCGTCCTTATCCTTCGATAACTGCTCGGCATATTTGAACTTTTCCACGCGCGAAGCATGGAGCAGGGAGAGCAGGTCATTCAGCCGCTCTTCGCGTTGACCGAGCAGGGCGTCGTCCTGCGCAAGCCGCCGCGCGTAGCCGGGACGCCCGCCGGAGATGTGAGCGATGAGCCGGGCGCGTCCGCTTTCCACACCGGCGGCTTCCAGGTCTCTTTGCACCGCGGCGATGGGGAGAGGTCTCAGCCGCAGCACTTCGCACCGCGAGACGATGGTCGGCAGGAGCTGTTCGGGGTTGTCGGCGGTGAGGATGAGGACGGCGTAGGAGGGCGCTTCTTCGAGCGTTTTCAGCAGGGCGTTGGCGGAGTTGTCGTTCGCTTCATGAAAGCGCAGGAAGAGCGCAACGCGGTATTTCGATTGATACGGCTTGAGGGAAAGCAACTTGCGCGACTCGCGGATTTGATCCACCTTGAGGATGCCGCCCTCCGCATCCGCCTGGACGACGGTCAGGTCGGCGTGGTGCATGGATTCGATTTGGCGGCAGTCGCGGCAGGAGCCGCAGGGGACGCCGGGCGCGGCGGGGGTTGGGCAGTTCAAGGCTTGGGCGAAACGTAAAGCCAGGGTGCGGCGTCCCAGTCCCGGAGGTCCAGAGAAAAGATACGCATGGCGGGTCGTCCCGTGGATGACGTGCTTCTTCAGCATGTCCACAGCCCACTCATGACCGGTCAAATTCCAGTTGGTGTTCATCCTTCTTCGCCTGCGCGCAATCGCAAATAGGAGTCGTAACGCTGCGGGTGAATTTTACCTTCCTCGAGGGCGCGGCGCACGGCGCAGCCGGGTTCGTGAATGTGGGTGCAATCGCTAAACTGGCAATGCGCCACGAGGTGACGAAGTTCGGGGAAATAGGCGTCCATCTCTTCGGGCTGGGTATCCCATAACGCCAGCGACTTCCAGCCGGGCGTATCGGCAACATAGCCGCCGCCTTCGAGCGGGAACATCTGACGCGCAACGGTGGTGTGTCTGCCTTTGCCCATCGCCGCGCTGATTTCCCTCACTGTCAGCCCCAGCCCGGGCTGGATGGCATTGAGCAGGGACGATTTGCCCACGCCGCTGGGACCCGCCAGCGCCGAAATTTTGCCTTTCAGCGCCTCGTGCAGTTCGTCGAGCCCGGCGCCGGTGTGCGTGGAAGTGTAGATGACGCGGTAGCCAATGGTTTCGTACAAGCCAAAGAGTTCCTTCGGGTCTTTCACCAGGTCGGTTTTGTTGGCGACGATGAGAGGCGGGACGTTTTGTTTTTCGGCGATGACGAGGAAGCGGTCGAGCATGCGCAGGCGGGGGGCGGGATGCGCGCACGCAAAGACGAACACCGCCTGATCGGGGTTGGCAAGCAGAATCTGTTGATATTCGCCCTGCGGGCGCGGGTCGAGCCGGACGATAGCCCGCTTCCGCTCTTCGACCTCTTCGATCACCCCGCTGCCATCGGGCAAAACGGTGATGCGCACGCGGTCGCCGACGGCGGCGATGTCGCCGGTGGGGCGTCCCTGTTTGAGTTTTCCGCGCAGACGGCAAACAAATAAACCCTGCCCGGTTTCCACCGTAAAGAAACCGGACTGGGCTTTGATGATGAGACCGTGGAGCGTGGATGCGTTCGACAAATCAATCTCTATTCACAGACTTCGGAAGCCTGCTGGGGTGCACCGGGCGGCTTTCGTTGGCGTTGGAGAACGTCAGCCACTCGCCAGAGGGTCCTCCGAGGTCTGGCTGTCGCTGGGTCACGGCGCTTGCGTGGGGATGCCGCCGAGGGGCGTGGGGGTTTTGGTCACGCCGAAGTTGGATTCGAACCAGTAGAAGGAGCGCGGCGTGCCGTAGTAATAGGTCTCGACGATGCGTTTGAAGACCGGCGCGGCGTAGTCGGAGCCTTCGCCGGCGTTTTCCAGAATGACGACAACGGCAATATCGGGGAGACCGGTGTTTTCCTCCGCCATGGTAAAGCCGGCAAACCAGGCATGGGGTTTGCCGCTGCCCGATTCAGCGGTGCCGGTCTTGCCTGCCACCGGAATTGTCAGCCCGCGCAGGCGGAAGTTTGCCGTTCCGCGCGGGTTTTTGACCACCTCGATCATGGCGTTTTTGATGAACTCCAGGCGGAAGGGCTGGATGGGCAGGGTGCCGCGCGCTTCGGGCTTGAAGACCTGCACAGCGGCGCTGCCGTCCACCGGTTCGATGCGTTCCACCAGTTGCGGGCGGTAGAGCGTGCCGCCGTTGGCGATGGCGGCGATGAAATCCGCCACCTGCAGGGGGGTGACCAACACATCGCCCTGCCCGATTGCCTGATTGACCATGTCAATTTCGGTGGGCGGGTCGTTGATCTGCCCTGCCGCTTCGGGGATTTGCTCGATGCCAGTCGGCTGACCGAGACCGAAGGCGCGCGCCATGTTGGCGATGTCGTTGGGGCGGCTGTTTTCGTAGAGGGTGTAGCCAATTTCCCAGAAGTAGGGATTGCACGAGCGCATCAGCCCCTCGGCAAGGGTGAGCGGACCGGAAGGCGTGCTGTCGCTGGTGTTGCATTCCTGCCCGGCGGCGAGGCGGTCCTGACAGTGCTGGTAGGTCCAGTCGTAGCGGATCTGGTCGGGGAGGCGCGTCCAGGTGTATTGGCAGTCGTAGGTGCTTTCGGGGATGAACAGTCCGCTTTCCATGCCCGCCGCCATGGTGATGATTTTGAAGACGGAGCCGAGGGGATATTGTCCCTGGGCGGCGCGGTTGAGCAGGGAGCCAGGCACCAGTTCCGAGATCAGGGAGGCGGCGTTGGGGTTGTTCGGCTCGAAGATGTTGGCGTCGAAACCGGGCGAGGACGCCATCGCCAGGACGCGCCCGGTTTTGACTTCCATAACCACCGCCGCACCGGTAAAGCCCTTGATGGCTTGCTGGGCATAATATTGAAGGTTGTCGTCAATGGTCAGATAGACCGAGTCGGCGGGCTTGGGGGCGCTTTCGCCCACCCGCGTCACAATCTGACCTGTGGAGGGGTTCACGACATACAACGTGCCGCCATGTTGACCGGCGAGGTAGTCTTCCGCCCACTGCTCGATGCCCGCCGCGCCCACGCGTTCGTCGCCGCGATAGCCGAGACGGCGGTATTTTTCCAGGTTTTCTGGCGAGATGAACTGGGTGTAGCCGACGATGTTTGAGCTCGCGCCCTGGTCGAAGTAGAAGCGCGAGTTGTATTGCACCCACTGCAAGCCGGCGGGAGCGATGCTGCGAATGCGTTCGGATTCCTGCGCCGAGGCTTCACACAGAGGAATGGGGAAGAAGGCGGGGGTGTTGGCGATTTGTTCTGCCAGGGCTTCCATGCTGTTGCCGCACAACCGCCAGACCTCAGTGATGAGGGTGGAGAGACTCTCTTCGGTGACGTTGCCGGGGAGGATGCTGAAGGCGTAGGCGTCGGTCTGCGCGGCGATGACATCGCCATCGCGGTCGTAGATGTTGCCGCGCGAGGGGATGCTGTAATCCATGCGCAGGATGTTGCCGCCCGCCAGTTCGGGCAGGATGAGCGAGTCGTCCCATTGCAGTTTCCACTCGCCGTTTTCGAGGGTCATGCGGGCGACGATGTCGCGTTGAATTTCGCCGACGAGGGCGGTGTGGTAGGTCACTTTGTAGGCGATTTGGGCGGAGTAGGGATTGACCAGCGAGGAAAGCACTTGGTAGTCGAAGGAAGCGGCGCTCATTTCGTTGAGGGCGTCGCGGTTGCGTTTGGCAAATTCCTCGAGGGGAAGGGTGTCCTGCGTGACCTTGCTGACGAGGGCGTACATGGTGTTGTAGTCGTCTGCTTTGTAGGCGTCAAGGTAGGCGGCGAGGGTAAGGCTGGGGTCGGGGGCGGAGATGACAGTCACGGCGGGAGGCGGGAGG
>JABRVZ010000001.1:0-102302 GCA_039961775.1 Chloroflexota bacterium | reverse complement strand
GCAGGCGGAGGCGGCGGTCTTCGCCGGGCAGGTCGGCCAGGTCGCGAAGCACAGCCCCGCGGTTGTTCTGGGTCGTGGCATAGCCGAGCGGGGCGGTCTCGGGGCGGTAAAAGCGCAGGGCTTCCTCGTAGGCGGCGAGGGCTTCGCGCAGGCGGAGGCGGCGGTCTTCGCCGGGCAGGTTCGCCATTCGCCCTAAGGCGTTGCCCAGAGTTCCGAGCGCCGCGCCTTTTGCCTCATCATCCCGGTCCTTTGATTTTTCAACGAGTTGACTTGCCCAGGAATGACTTTCCCGAACCAGAGAAAAGGCAGCCTGAAGATCGGCAGTATTCCCCGCCAGGGCTTGCGCCAGCGCCAGGTCGTGTTCGATTGCCCATTCGAAGGCGTGCCGCAGTTGCGGGTATTCGGGGAGCAGGCGGTAGTCAACCTGGCGGTCGTTGGCTTCCTGCATCAGGGCGAGGTAGGTCCGGGCGTGCAGGTGGCGGGCGGTTTCTTCCTCGTTTGCGCGGCGCAGCAGCGCCAGGGCATAGGCGCGTAGCAGGGTGTGCTGGCGCGCCCTCGCCCCTTTCTCTCCTCCCCCTTCGGGAGTCCCCTTCGAGGATGAGATGGGGGCGGGGGTGAAGGTCGCCAGCCCCCGCTCGACAAAGGCCGCCAGCAGGTCTTCGGCGGCTTCGGGGGTCTCCAGTTCCCAGACTCCAGCAGCGGCGGCGGGGCTGAATTCGGCGTCGGGGGCGAAGGCGCCCAAAAAGCGGAAGCGCCGTCGCAGGTCGGGCGTCAGGTCTTCGTAGGAGTATGCCAGCGCGGCTTCGACGCGGCTCTCGCCTTCCTCCTCGCCGGGCAGGGGCAGGTTACCGAATCCACTGCCCGCGCGCACGCGGCGGGCGATCTCCTCCACCGCCGAGGACCAGCGTCCGCGCGGGCGGGGCGCCAGGCTGGCGGCGGCGATCTCCAGCGCCAAGGCGTGGTTGCCGAGGGCTTTTGCCAGGTCTGCGAGCAGGGGCAGGTCGGCTTCGGCGGGATTCAGGCGCGCCCGCAGCAGGTTCAGGGCGTCGGCGTCGCTCAGCACGTCCAGGGGGTAGGTCTCGCCGCCCAGGGCGCGGGCGATGCTTTGCTTGCGGGTGGTGACCAGCAGGCAGGCTTCACGCGGCAGCGCCTGGCGCAGCGGCTGGATGGCGTCCAGGTCCCACACGTCATCTAGCACGACCAACAGCGCGCCGTGACCGCTCAGCAGGGCGCGCACTTCCTCGGGCGCGGGCGGGCGGTTCTCCTGCCGAATCCAGCCGCCGAAGGAAGCCCATTTTTCGAGGAGGGGAGTCGCCAGTTGCGGGTCGCGGAATGTGGAACCGAGCGGTTCGTAAATCACCCCGCCGGGGAAGTCGCCATCCAGCGCCGCGGCGAGGTGTTCGGCGAGCAGGGTCTTGCCCACGCCGGGCGTCCCATGCACGGCGGCGGTAATGGCGGCGCTCCTGCCGCTCTTCAGCCAGGCGGCGATGGTCTGGAATTCGTCGGCGCGGCCGATCATCGCTTTGCTGGGGCGCGGCGCGGCGGGACGATGCCAGCCGGGGGCGGGGAACGCGCCGTAATTCACGTTGAAGGTGTTCCCATTGCCTGCCACCACGACCGATTGGCTGGCGTTCCCGCCGATGTTAGTCGAGCTTGTGCTGCCTGTTTGAGGCGTCTTTTGTTTTGCGGATGGATGCCGCTGTGAGCGCATTGTCCCCTCCCGCGCCTTCACCTGCCCGGCGCGGACGTTCAGCGACTGTACCAGTTTCTCGTACCCGTCGGGTTCGTAGTAATGCCCCCAATGAATCCCGCGCAGGGAAAAGGGCATCTCGCATTCTTCCAATAGCAGGGGGATGAAGAAGATCGTCCCTTCGGGCTTTTCCTGTTGAATCTCCTGGGCGTACTTGATTTCCTTCTGAACATACCCCTCTTTGCTCACCGAAACGCTCGAAAAGCAGACGATGACCGCCTCGCTGGCGCGCATGGCTTTCTGGATTTCCAGGTCCCAATCCTGACCGGGCAGCAGGGCTTCACTATCGAGCCAGGGGTCGAAGCCGTCGGCGCGCAGGCGATCGTACAACTCCCGCACGATGGGCTTGTCCTCGCTGGCGTGGCAGAGAAAGACCTTGAGGGGTGGGGTGTCAGCCATGTCGCTCCCGGTTGTTTCAACTATAGCATGGAAACGTCCTTGCCGCCTCTGCCGAATTTCCTCATCTCGGCGACGGATGTACGAATTTTACTGCCGCACGTAAAACCCGTCTATGACTTGTTTTACATGCTATAATAGTTGCAATTTGCAACTAATTGGAGCCATGACCTCCTCCGACCTGATTGACGCATTTTGGGAGAGCATCCCGCCCGTCTGGCGGCAGACGCGGGCAAAGATTCGCGCCGTGGCCGCCGAACGCTTCAGCCTGACCGTCGAGCAGTTTCAGGCGCTTCGGCGCATCCGCCGCGGATACGATTCCGTCAGCGCGCTGGCAGAGGAAGGGCGGCTCAGCCGCTCCCAAGCCAGCCGCGCCGTGGACGCGCTGGTGCGCAAAAAACTGGTGGCGCGCCTGACCGACTCCACCGACCGCCGCCGCGTTCACCTTTCGCTCACGGCAAAGGGCGAGCAGACCCTCTCCGCCATCTACGCCGAGACCGAAACCTGGCTCGCCGAACGCTTTCAGACTCTTTCCCCCGCCCAATCGCAGGAGGTCGCCCGCGCCCTCTCCCTTTTGCGCGACGCCTTCTTCCCCAAATCCCAAACCTGAGCCAATCACTACTCACCAATCCTCCACAGACTTATGACGCACCTCCTCAAACTCCGCTCTTACCTCAGACCCTACCTCGGATTGATTCTGCTCAACCTGCTCATGCTGCTGGGCATCACCGCGCTTTCACTGGTCGTCCCGCGCATCATCCGTTCGGTGATAGACGATGGGCTGACGCGCGGCGAGACGGCGTACCTCGTCCGCTCTGCGCTTCTGCTCCTCGGACTTGGGCTTGTCTCTGCCGTCCTGAACCTGGGCAACCGCTACCTCGGCGAGTGGATCGCCGCCCGCGTGGGCTATGATCTGCGCAACCGCATGTACGACCACATCCAGCATTTACCGTTCACCTACCATGATCACGTCCAGAGCGGACAGTTGATTTCGCGCTGCATCGAGGATGTCCGCTCGATCGAACGGTTTGCGGGCGGTTCGGTCGTCGAACTGATTCGATTCGTCATCCTGACCGTTGGCATTCTCGCCATCATGCTTGCCGACAATGCCCGCCTTGCCGTCATTGCCCTCCTGCCGATGATTCCGCTCATCCTCATGACCTCCAGTTTTGGCACGAAGATAGGCAAACTCTTCTTTGCGGTGGATCAGGCAATCGGCGAGGTCTCGAACCGCCTGCAGGAGAACGTCGTCGGCGTGCAGGTGGTGCGCGCCTTTGCCCGTGAAAAGTACGAAATCCAACGCTTCGATTCCGCCAACAAAGAAGTGTTCAAGACCTGGGTGCATGTCATTGACGAGTGGTCGAAGATCATGCCGACCACGAACTGGCTGATTACGGTCAGCACCATTCTCATCCTGTGGTTTGGCGGGCAAATGGTCATCGAAGGCACATTGACCGTCGGCGCGATTGTGGCGTTCAACGCTTACATCCTGATGATGGCGGAGCCCGCCCAATCCCTGACGGGGCTGGTCAACGCGGGCGGCGAAGCGGCGGCGGGCGCGCAGCGCGTCTTTGAGGTGCTGGAGACCAAGCCCGAAATTCAGTCGCCGCCAAACGCTGTCACAGTAGGAACTCTGCGCGGCGAAGTGGAATTTCGGAACGTCGGGCTGAAATATCAAAATGAGCGCACTGCCTCGCTCGAAGGCATCAACGTGCGTATCGAGCCGAATCAACTTGTCGCCCTGATCGGTCCCACCGGCTCGGGCAAGACATCCTTCGTCAACCTCATTCCGCGCTTCTACGACGTGACCGAAGGCGCGGTGCTGGTGGACGGCTATGACGTGCGCCGCGTGGACTTGACTTCCCTGCGGCGGCAAATCGGTATCGTCCTGCAGACCTCGCTCCTGTTTTCGGACACCATCAAAGCCAACATCGCCTACGGCCGCCCCGACGCAACAATGGACGAAATCATCGCCGCCGCAAAAGCCGCGCAGGCTCACGACTTCATCATGGAATTCCCCAACGGCTACGAGACCATCGTCGGCGAGCGCGGCGTGACGCTTTCCGGTGGGCAGCGTCAGCGCGTGGCGATTGCCCGCGCCTTGTTGATGGATCCGCGCATCCTCATCCTCGACGACTCGACCTCCTCGGTGGACACCCAAACCGAGCGCCTCATCCAAGCCGCGCTGGATAACCTCATGGAGGGACGCACCACCTTTGTCATTGCGCATCGTCTCTCCACAGTGCGCCGCGCCGATTTGATTCTGGTCATGGACAAAGGGCGCATTGTCGAACGCGGCACACACGAGGAACTGCTGGCGCGCGGCGGACTCTACAAGGAAATCCATGACTTGCAATTGGTGGATCACGCCAGGTTTTCTGAGGAAATGGAAGAAATCGAAACATCTTCTTCTATCCAACGCACCAAAGAAACCTTCTAGCCTTACAACTGCAACTTGAAACTTGCCCCCTGAGCCTCGAAACCCATGACCAAAATCATCCCTCCCGCCTTCATCACCCAGTCCGAAGACGCCTACGACAAGGGCTACGACCCCAAAGTGGCGCGCGGACTGCTGCAATTCGTCAAACCATACGCCCGTCAAATGCTCGTCTCGCTGGTGTTCATGGTCATCGTCACCGCCGCGTCCGTCTCAGGACCCTACTTCGTCAAACTGGCGATTGACGAGGGCATCGGCAAACGCGACGTCATCGCCCTGCGCAATATCGTCCTTGCCTACTTCGTCGTGGCGGGCGTGCAACTGATTACCAACTTCTACCGCGTGCGCATCATGTCCCGTGTGGGGCAGCATGTCCTCTACGATGTCCGCACGGCAATGTTCGACCATTTGCAGAAACTCTCGTTGAGTTTTTACAACCGTTACAGCGTCGGGCGCGTCATCACCCGCGTCATCAACGACGTGGGAACACTGCGCGAGTTCATCACCTGGGCGGTGCTGGCAATCGTCCGCAACCTGCTCGCCATCATCGGCACGCTCATCGCCATGCTCTCGCTCAACCTGCGCTTGTCGCTCATTACCTTCACGGTCATACCGCTGATGGTTCTGGCAACCTACCTGTACCGCAACATAGCCCGCCGCAATTACCGCAAGGTGCGCGCCGCCATCTCATGGACAAACTCGGTGCTGGCGGAAAACGTCAACGGCGTGCGCGTGGTGCAGGCATTCTCACGGCAGGCGCATAACTTCTCGAACTTCAAGGAGTACGTCAATCGGTACTTCCTCGAAACGAGTCTCGACGCGGCGAAGGTAGCGTCGGCATTCACGCCCGTTGTGGATGTGCTGGGCGCCATCGCAACTGCTCTTGTCGTCTATCTTGGCGGCACGGCGGTGTTGGGCGAGTCCATTACGGCGGGTGTGTTGATTGCCTTCGTCCTCTACATTGACCGCCTCTTCGACCCCATCCGTGACCTGAGCCGCCGCTTCGACACGCTTCAATCCACGATGGCGGGCGGCGAGCGCATCCTCGAACTGCTCAACACGCCGATTGAAGTTCGGGATGCGGCAGATGCCATCGAAATGCCGCCCATCGTCGGCGAAGTCCGATTCGAAGACGTCTCATTCCATTACTCCGACGACCCGACTCTCGTCCTCGACGGGATTAATCTTCATGTGGATGCAGGGCAGACGGTGGCGCTCGTCGGCGAGACGGGCGCGGGCAAGACGACTCTCGTCAAACTGCTGGCGCGCTTCCATGACCCGACCTCCGGCTGTGTGCGCGTGGACGGCGTTGACCTGCGGACGGTGACTCAGCAAAGCCTGCGGCGGCAGATGGGCATGGTGCTGCAGGACCCGTTCCTGTTCAATGGGACGGTGAAGGAAAACATCCTGTTCGGCAGGCTGGACGCGAGCGACGAGGAGGTAATTGCCGCGGCGAAAGCGGTCGGCGCACACGACTTCATCATGGGCTTGAAAAACGGATACGAGACCTCGGTGGAGGAGGGCGGCGCGACGTTGAGCGTGGGTCAGCGCCAGTTGATTTCGTTTGCGCGCGCGCTGCTTGCTAACCCGCGCATTTTGATTTTGGACGAGGCAACCTCCTCGGTGGATACACAGACCGAGCAGGTCATTCAACGCGCGCTGGCAACCCTGCTGAAGGGGCGCACGTCCTTTGTCATTGCACACCGTCTTTCGACCATCACGAACGCAGATAAAATCGTGGTCATCCACGACGGCAGGATCTTCGAACAGGGAACCCATGCCGAACTGCTGGCGCGGCAGGGAATGTATTTTGAGTTGTACAGGACCGGATTTCAGGAGTGATGCATGAATAACGTCCGCCCGCGTTTGACTCTGCTCACCGAAGAACAAAAGCATGACGTTCACCGCTATGCCCTGCAGGTGCTGGAAACGGTGGGCGTGCGCGTGGATTCGCCGTCGGCGTTGGAGATGATCGAGAAAAGAGTCGGCAGGTCGAACGTCGAAGAAAGAAGCGTGCGGATACCGGGCGAGTTGGTTGAGTGGGCAATCAATGCCGCGCCGAAGCGGATCCAAATCTTCAATCGGAGAGGACATTCGCAATTCCACATCGGCGGGGCGGAGGATCGCATCCGTTTTGGGATCGGGGTGACGGCGCTGTACTATCAGGAGCCTGAAACCGATACGCCTGTGCTGTTCGAGCGCAGACACATGCGCGAGATGGTGCGGCTGGGAAATAAACTGCCGCATTACGACATGGTCTCGACGGTGGGCATCGTGCGCGATGTGCCAGAGCATTTGACCGATTTGTATGGAAGCCTGGAGCATTTTGCGAACGGGACGAAACCGATGGTCTTGTTGGTTTCGGACGAGCATCGCTTCGACGATGTCCTGCGCATGTTCGAGCATTTACATGGCGATTTGGGTGAAAAGCCTTTCATCCTGCCGTATTTCAATCCCGTTTCGCCGCTGGTGATGAACGCAGGCACCGTAGACAAGATGCGGATCGCCATCGAGCGCGGACTGCCGGTCATCATTTCGAATTACAGCATGTCGGGGGCAACGACGCCGATTACGCCCGCTGGGACGCTGGCGGTTCTGCTGGCTGAACTGCTGGCAGGACTCGTCGTTGGGCAGTTGTATAAGGAAGGCGCGCCGATGTTCCTTGGCATGCTGCCGGTGTATTTCGACATGAAGACGCTGATGAATTTTTACGACCCGCAGAGTATTCTGGTCAATCTGGCGTGCGCGGAGATGATGGAATTTTACGGGATTCCGCACTGCGGGACTTCGGGAAGCGGCACCGGCTGGGGCATGGACCTGCTTGCCGCCGAGACCTATTGGATGAATACGCTCACCTTCGTTCTGACGAAGGGTGGGCTGGCTCCGTTTGTCGGCGATACGCTTGGCTCGAAGGCAATTTCCCCGCTGACCTTCATCTACTGCCATGAAATTATTGACCAGGCTCTGCGTCTTGCGGATGGATTTCAACTCGACGACGCGCACATTGGGCTGGAGGAAATTCGTCAAGTGGGCGCCGGCAAGAGTTATGTCGCTGCGCCCACAACGCTCAAAAAATACAAAACGGGATACTACGTCAGCCCCATCTTTCCGCGCTGGAGCATGGAAAAATGGCTCGAAGCCGGTCAGCCGCACGCGCAAAAATGGCTGCGGGAGTATTCGATTGAGTTTCTGAAGGACTTGCCTGCGCCGGAGGATCACGAAGAGTTGATGAGGAAAGGGGAGGAGTTTATTCAGAAAATGAAGTGATGACTGTATCATCCTTGACGCCCCAACTCGCGGATGATACACTCCAGCCGCTGTAAAAATTCTCTTTAGAAAGGAGGCACGTACAAATGAAAGTCATCTTGTCATCCACCCAACTTGTATTGAGCGCGCCTCCTGCCGGGGCGGCAGTGACGTAAGTTGTTACTGCTCGCTGTTGCACATCACCGCAGGCGCGTCTGTTACGCAGCCTGCGGTTTTTCTTTTTTAACCACCAACAAGACCTGATTGGGTTATACCTAACGGGTTCTATTCAAGGTATGCAAACCATGAGTAAAAATCAACTCAATAAATATTTTGCCGAACTCGATGAGACATACGCTGGCGACCTCGCCTCCGCACCAGGGCGCACCTCTAAAAAACGCCAGTCAAGGCGGGCTGAAATGGACGCGCGGCTTTTTGTCCGCGCGCAGGAAGCGGCGGGCGAGTTCAAATTCACCTACAAAGCCGCCCGCTTCGAGGAAGCCTGGCTGCTCGAAGCGCTCCTCGAGATGGCGCAGCACGAATGGATTTCCGACGTGTTGAAAAAGGTCAAGGCGGGGAAGGAGGCTTCGGTGTATCTCTGCAAGGCTGGTCCGGGTGTGGATGCCCCGCTGATTGCGGCAAAGATTTATCGTCCGCGTTCGCTCCGCAACCTCAAGAACGACAGCCTCTATCGCGCGGGGCGCATTGATCTCGGCGAAGACGGCAAGACGTTGTACCGCGAGGCAGATGTCAATGCCATCATCAAGCGCACCAAATACGGCGAGGAACTGCGTCACACCTCCTGGATTGCCTATGAATACCAGACGCTCGAAGTGTTGCACGCCGCCGGAGCCGATGTCCCCAAGCCCTATGCGATGGAGCGAAACGCCATCCTGATGGAATATGTAGGCGACCTTGCCTTCGCCGCGCCGACGCTCAACTCGGTGACTCTCGACCGGAGCGAAGCGCGTGAACTCTTCGACCGCGTCATCCTTAACCTGAACCTGCTCCTCCACAACGAACGAATCCACGGCGACCTGTCCGCCTACAACATCCTCTACTGGAATGGCGGCATCACACTGATTGACTTCCCGCAAGTCGTCAGCCCGGAGGCGAATCCCATGGCGTGGACCATCTTCCAGCGCGACGTGATGCGCGTTTGTCAGTATTTCCAGGCGCAGGGGATCAGAGTCAACGCACGCAAACTCGCAGAGGAGTTGTGGACTTCGCACGGACACCGCATCGTCAAAGAAGTGCATCCGGGCGACCTCGACGCCGACAATCCCAAAGACCGCAAACTCTGGGAGCGGCAGCAAAAAGTTTGATGTATGACCGCAGGCGGCAAAATGGGGGGAATCAGCCGCCTTTTTATATACACCTTTCAACAACCTGAAAATCAAAGTAAAATCAAAACGATGAATCCATCCCTTACTTCGGAGGCGCATATACAACCGATTGGCTTGGCTGTGTTCTGCATCGCAGTGACCGACTGCCGATGCAGTTTGTTTTAAGCGGGTAACCGCCGATTCAACTTTCTCACGGAGGAGCAAGATGAAATTCAAAACCACACTTGTGGCATTGCTGACCGTTCTCTCACTGGCGCTTTCAGCCTGCGGCGCGCTCGGGCAGGCGCAGCCTGTGACGCTGCGAATCGGGTGGGCGGGCAGCCCCGATACTTTGAATCCGGGCGCAGCGGTGCTGACCGAAGCCTACACCATCTTCACCCTGGTCTATGACACGATGTACCAGCTGCAGTTGGACGGCACATTCAAGTTGAGCCTTGCGGAAAGCGTCAACGTGTCGGATGATGGGCTGGTGTACACCTACAAAATCCGTGACGGGGTGAAATTCCACGATGGACAGCCCCTCACCGCCGAGGATGTAGTCTTCTCCTACCTGCTCTATCAGAACACCGAAGGCTATCCATGGATGGGCGACTACACTTACTACTTCGAGAAGATCGAAGCCACCCCCAACAACGAAGTAGTCATCACGCTCTCGGAACCCATCCCGAACATTGACGCGCAGCTCGTCTTCCTCTACGTCCTGCCCAAGCACATCTGGGAAAACGAAGACCCGGTCGAATTCGAAAACTTTACCGCCATCGGAAGCGGCCCGTTCAAAATGGTGGAATACAAGCCGAACGAATTCGTTCACCTGGCGAAGAACGAGGACTACTTCGGCGGAGCGCCCAAAGTGGACGAGGTCATCTTCCAAACCTTCGAAAGCCAGGATGCGCTCGTGCAGGCGATCAAAACCGGTCAGGTGGACATGATCACCGAAATGCCCAACACTGCCGTCGAAACCCTGAAGCAAGACCCCAACGTCGAAGTGGTCACCGGCGCACCGTTTGCCCCCAGCGTCACCGACATCATCTTCAATCAGGTTCTGCCGGAAAACTGCCCGCCCGATGACGGCTTATGCACGGGTCACCCCGCCCTGCTCGACCGCAACGTCCGCCTTGCCCTCTCGCACGCCACCGACAAACAGAAAATCATTGATGTTGTCCTGCTCGGCTACGGAACCCCCGGCATCACCCTCATCCCCGACGGGCTGGGCATCTGGTTCAACTCCAGCCTCAAAGACTACGAATACGATATCGCCAAAGCCAACCAAATTTTGGATGACGCCGGCTACAAAGACGTCAATGGCGACGGCATCCGCGAAACGCCCGACGGCTCGCGGTCGCTGACCTTCCGCATCAACTGGCCCAGCGACAGCATCGACTCCCCGCGCCTTGCCGAACTGCTCAGCGAAATGTGGGGGCAGGTCGGCGTCAAACTCGAAGCGCAGGCGCTCGACCCCGACACGCTGACCTCCGTCTGCTGTCCCGCCTTCGACTTCGACATCATCATCTGGGGCTGGGGCTCCGATCCCGACCCGAACCTGCTCCTCAGCGTAATGACCACCGACGAAATCCCCACCGGCAGCAGCGAAACCGGCTACTCCAACCCGCAATATGACGAACTCTACCGCCAGCAGGCTTCGGAACTCAACCTCGAAAAACGCCGCCAACTCGTCTGGAAAATGCAGGAAATCGTCTTCAACGACGTGGTGTACATCATCCCCTACTACTCTCAAAACGTGCAGGCATATCGCAAAGACCGCTTCACCGGCTTCATTCTGGACAAGCCCAAAGTGGAACTTTCGGACGTCACCTCGCTGATTCGCGTGGAACCCGTCCGCTGAAGATTCGGACACAGGAGGGCGGTTCATTCCGCCCTCCTGCCTGATTCTGCTCGAAAGGCATTTCAGTGAGCCGATACCGTTACCTGCTCAAAAAGTCCGTCTGGGCGCTGCTGACGATTCTGTTCGTGCTGGTTCTGAACTTCTTCCTCTTCCGCATCCTGCCCGGCGACCCCGCCCGCGCCCTCGTCAGAGACCCGCGCATGAAGGCAGAAGCGCAGGAGATGTTGCGCGTCCGCTTCGGGCTGGATAAGCCGGTCATCAACTGCTTCGAGACCCTCACCCCTCTCAAACTGGGCGACTGCCGCGTCAATCCACTCGATACCCAGTTTTTCATCTACATCAAAAACCTGTTTCAGGGCGAATTGGGCGTCAGTTACAAAACGAACCGCCCTGTTGCCGATATTCTGGGGGAGCGGTTATGGAACACCATCCTGCTGATTGGCGCAGGACAGATTCTTTCCATTGTGGTTGGTATTGCCTTTGGCGTTTTTGCCGCCTGGAAAGCCCGCACCGCCATTGACTACGGCGCGCTCATCACCGGGCTGGTGGCGTGGAGTTTGCCTACCTTCTGGCTGGGAATCATCCTGCTGTTTTGGGGGAGCGCACAAGGCTTTCCCATCGGCGGCAAAGCGACCCCCGGCACCAGCACCTACCCGCTCCTCTTCCAAATTGGCGATGTTGCCCGCCACATGTTCCTGCCCACCCTGACCTACATCATCGTGTTCATGGGCGAGTACATGCTGGTCATGCGCTCCAGCCTGCTCGATGTGCTGGCGGAAGATTACATCCTGACCGCCAAAGCGAAGGGCTTGAGCGCGCTTCAAATCCTCAAAGACCATGCCATGAAAAACGCCATGCTCCCCATCGTCACCCTCATTGCCATCAACCTGGGATTCACAGTGGCGGGCGCGGTGCAAATCGAAGCGGTGTTTTCCTGGCCGGGGCTGGGCGGCGCCATCTTCGAGGCGGTGGAGAGCCGCGATTATCCCCTGCTTCAAGGCACCTTCCTCCTCATAGCGGTCAGCGTGATTATCGCCAACCTGCTCGCCGACCTGACCTATTCCTACCTGGACCCGCGCGTCCAAGAGGAGTGACCGCATGGCGATTCAGGAACTGGAACTCAAGCCTGCCGTCCCCGCCTCGCCGTTGACCGGCTTCTGGAACGTCTTCCGCAAGAACCGCATGGCGGTGGCGGGACTGGCAATGCTGATTGTGATTGTCATCGCCGCCGTCTTTGCCGACGCCCTTGCTCCCTACAACCCGCGTTCCTACGCCGGCATCCAGGCCAGCGACATTTACCAGCCGCCCAGCGCGCAGCACTGGTTCGGCACCGATGACGCCGGCAAGGACGTATTTTCAAGTTTCATCTACGGCGCGCGCAACTCGCTGATTGTAGGCTTCTTTGCGGCGTTCATTTCCATTTTCATCGGAGGCACGTTTGGGGTTATCGCCGGCTTCTACGGCGGGCGGATCGAAAACTTCCTCATGCGCCTCACCGACACAATGCTCGTCATTCCTGACCTGCCGCTGATTGTCATCTTCGTAGCGCTGACCGAGCCCAGCCTGTGGAACATCATCCTCGTCATCGGTCTGCTCGGCTGGACCACCACCGCCCGCATCGTCCGCTCGCAAACCCTGGCGGTCAAATCGCGCAAGTTCGTTTTGCGGGCGCGCGCCATCGGTGCAGGGAACTGGCACATCATCGTTCACCACATCCTGCCGCTGGTCATGCCCATCCTGGTGGTCAACGCCATTCTGGTCATCTCGCTTGCCATCCTGAGCGAATCGACGCTGGCATTCCTCGGTCTGAGCGATCCGCTCGCCATCTCGTGGGGGCAAATGCTCAACTTCGCCTTCGGGCGCGGCGCGATGAGCGTGGGCGCATGGTGGGCGCTGGTGGCGCCCGGTTTTGGGATTGTGTGGGTCGTCCTGGCGTTGACCCTGCTGGGCAACGGACTGGAACAGGTGCTCAACCCCAGGCTGGAGGCGCATCACTTAATGCCCGGCAAGCCTACGGTCCAGAAAGAAGCGGGCGAAGCCCCATCCTCGCAAAGTCCCTTTGCCAGGACGCCCGTCGTGCTGGATGTGCAGAATCTCTCCGTCGAATATGTCAATGAAGGGAGACCGCCGGCGCGGGCGGTGGAGAACGTCAGTTTTCAGTTGCACGAAGGCGAGATGATGGGGCTGGTGGGGGAGAGCGGCTGCGGTAAAACCACCCTGATGATGGCTGTCAACCGCCTGCTGCCCTCCGCCGGGCAGATTGTGGGCGGAAAGGTGCTTTTCAACGGCGTGGACCTGGCTGCCGCCAGCGACGAACAACTGGCAGACATCCGCTGGAGCGGCATTTCCATCATCTTTCAGGGAGCGATGAACGCCCTCAACCCCGTGCGCACGGTGGGCGACCAGATTGCCGAGGCGATTCGAAAACATCTGCCCGTCGAAAGCGAAGCGGCGCTGGAGGCGCGGGTGACGGAACTGCTCGAACTGGTGGGCATTTCCGCCGAGCACAAGGATCATTACCCGCATCAGTACTCCGGCGGGATGCGCCAGCGTGCCATGATTGCCATGGCGCTTTCCTGCTCGCCGCAGGTGGTGATTGCCGACGAGCCCACCACCGCCTTGGACGTGATGATTCAGGCGCAAATTTTGGAACTGCTCGACGACTTGCGCCGCAAACTGGGGCTTGCTGTCATCTTTGTGACGCACGACCTCGGCGTGGTGGCGGAGATGTGCGACACGGTGCTGGTGATGTACGGCGGCGTGACCGCCGAATACGCCAGCGTGGATACCATCTACAACTCGCCGCGTCATCCCTACACTCAGGAACTGCTCAAAGCCTTCCCAGACCTCTCCAACCCCGAAAAGCGGCTCTCCTCCATCCCCGGCTACCCGCCCAAACTGGATGCCCTGCCCGCCGGCTGCCGCTTTGCGCCGCGCTGCCCGCTCGCATTTGACCGCTGCAAAACCGAACTGCCGCGCCTGCACGAACTGGGAGATGGACACATCGCCAGTTGTCATCTTGTGGAAAACAAATACCCGCGCGCGTGAGAGAACGCGCCCTACGCCTACACGGTGAGCAAATAACCCTCATGACCGACGACTTTATTCTGGAAGTAAAGAACCTCAAAAAATATTTTCGGGCGGGCAAACCCGGCTGGTTTTCGCGCCGCGAAGCCTTCGTCCACGCGGTGGACGGCGTGGACCTGCAACTTCGGCGCGGCGAAGTCATCGCCCTGGTCGGCGAAAGCGGATGCGGCAAATCCACCCTCGCCCTCACCCTCATGCTCCTCGAAGAAGCCACCGAAGGGAGCATCCTCTTCGAAGGCAAAGACATCACCCGCGCCAGCCCAAAAGAGCGCAAGGCAATCCGCCAGCGCATTCAGATGGTCTTTCAGGACCCTTACGAATCGCTCAACCCCACCCAGACCATCGAAGAAATCGTCACCGAGCCGCTGGTGGTGCATGGATTGGCGCTGGCGGGGGACGAGCGCCGTCAGCGCGTCATCCGCGCGCTGGAAGACGCCGGCTTGAAACCCGCCGAAGACTACCTGCGCCGCTTCCCCCATCAACTCTCCGGCGGACAGCGTCAGCGCGTCGTCATTGCCGGGGCGCTCGTGCTGGAGCCTCACCTGCTCCTCGCCGACGAACCCGTCTCCATGCTCGATGTCTCCATCCGCGCCGAAATCATCAACCTGCTCGCCGACCTGCGCCAGACGCGCGGCATCTCCGTCATCTTCATTACCCACGACCTCGGCACCGTCGGCTACTTCGCCGACCGCGTGGCGGTCATGTACCTGGGGCGCATCGTCGAAATCGGCGCCATGCGCGAGGTCCTGCAAGACCCGAAACACCCCTACACCCAGGCGCTGCTCTCGGTCATCCCTGTCCCCAACCCGCGCCTGCGGCGCAAACGCCTCATCCTGCAGGGCGAAACGCCCAACCCCGTCAACCTGCCCGCCGGCTGCCGCTTCCACCCGCGCTGCCCGGTTGCCATCGAAGCCTGCCGCCGCACCGACCCTTCGCTCACGCAACTCAGCGACACCCATCAGGCAGCCTGCCTCCTGCTTCAGCAATGACCGACATCACCAGCCCCCAAAACCCGCGCGTCAAATACATCGTCAAACTGCGCGAGGACAAACGTCAGCGACAAAAAGACGGCTTGCTCCTCGTCGAAGGCTGGGACGAGATTCAACTTGCCCTCACTGCCGGACACAAACCGCAGACGCTTCTGACCGCCCCGGAACTTGCCTCCCGCCCCCTGACCTTTCTCTCCGCTGAAAAGGAGGTCGAGCCTGTCGAGACCCTGACCGTCTCCCGCGCCGCCTTCGAGAAAATGTCCTACCGCGACAACCCCGACGGCTGGCTGGCGGTCTTTCCCATCCCCCGCCTCTCCCTCGCCGAGTTGAAAGTGTCCAAGTCTCCGCTCCTCATTGCCGCCGAATCCATCGAAAAGCCCGGCAACCTTGGCGCCATCCTGCGCACTGCCGATGCCGCCGGCGTGGACGCCCTGCTCCTCTGCGACCCGCGCGTTGACCCCTGGAATCCCAACGTCATCCGCGCCAGCCGCGGGACGGTGTTCAGCGTGCCGGTCGTCGAATGCGACAGCCTCTCTGCGCTGACATGGCTGAGGGCGCACGGGATGCGGGTGCTGGCGGCAACCCCCTCCGCCGAGGCGAATTACACTGCTGTGGACATGCGTCCGCCCACCGCCATCGCCGTCGGCACGGAGGACGCGGGGCTGACCGATTTCTGGATGGAAAACGCCGACCTGAAGGTCAAAATCCCGATGCGGGGACAGGTCAACTCGCTGAATGTTTCGGTCTCGACGGCGCTGATCCTGTACGAAGCACTGCGCCAGCGGGGAACCGCCGAAGCGTAAGAGACGCTCTTCGCCTCAACCTCACAAGTTTGTAAAACGGGGCAAACGGCAAAACTGGTACACTCGCCCAATCCATGACAGGCATGCGCGGCTTCACCCTCCTCTGGTTTGGGCAGGTCATCTCGCTCATCGGCAGCGCCATGACCTGGTTCGCCTTCACCATTTGGGCGTGGGAAGAGACCGGCAAAGCCTCGGCGCTGGCGACCATCGGTTTCTTCGCCTTCCTGCCCTCCGTGCTGTTTTCTCCCGTCGCCGGCGCCTTCGTGGACCGCTGGAACCGCAAACTGGTGATGCTCCTCAGCGACCTGGCTGCCGCGCTCGGCACGCTTGTCATTCTCCTCATTTACACCTTCGGCGATTTGCAACTCTGGCACATTTACCTCGTCAGCGTCCTGGCGGGGTTCTTCACCGCTTTTCAATATCCCGCCTACGCCGCCGCCGTGACGACCATGCTTTCGAAGGAGGATTACGCCCGCGCCGAAGGGATGCTCGGTTCGGCGCGCGCGCTTTCGGGCATCCTCGCGCCGATTTTTGCGGCGGCTTTGCTGGGCTTGGTGGGATTGAGCGGCGTGATGCTGATTGACCTTGCCACCTTCCTGTTTGCGTTCGGCACGCTGGCGGTAATCCGTGTGCCTCAGCCCGCACCGACCGAAGCAGGGCGGCAAAGCCGAGGTTCGCTGTGGCGGGAGGCGGTCTTTGGGTTCGAGTACATCCGCAAGACGCCCAGCCTGCGCGCGCTGACGGCTCTTTTCATGGCTGCCGGCGTTTTCCTAGCCATCGGCGCGACGCTCATGGCTCCGCTGGTGTTGGGCGGGACGGGGAACGATGAATCAGCGTTGGCGGCGGTTCAGTCAACGGGAGCAGCTGGCGGCGTGGTCGGAGCCGTGATCCTCAGTCTGTGGGGCGGGACGCGGCGGCGCATCCACAACGTCCTGCTCGGCGGGGTGGGGGCTTGTCTGCTGGGCATCCTGTGGCTGGGGCTGGGCGGAGCGGTGATTCCCTGGGCGGCGGGGGCGTTCTTTTTTGCGTTTTTCGAGCCGTTCGTGGAGGGCGGCAACCTTGCCCTGTGGCAGGCGAAGGTGCCCGCCGATGTGCAGGGGCGCGTGTTTTCGGCGCGGCACTTGCTGGTGCAGGTTCCGTACCTGCTGGGTATTCTCACGGCGGGTTATCTGGCGGAGGGGCTGGCTGTTTCCAGCGTGCTGGTTGGCGCCGGGACGCTGGGCGCGCTGACCTTCGCGCTGGGATATGCCCTGCCTGCGGTGCGCGAGGCGGAAATTTTGTTACCCGACGCTTTGGAGACGATATGACCTGGATTGTTGGAATTGCCATCCTTGTGCTGGGCGGTTATCTGCTCGACCGTGAAATTTATTTTTATGAGGGCGTGCATTTGGGTCCGCGCGTTCAGGCGTGGCTGTACGACCGCTGGGCGAGGAAATACGACGAAGGCAAGCGCGAGAGTCAACTGCGGGACGACGAGATGCTCGCCCAGCCTCTGCTGGAGGCGGCGCGCGGCGTTCCGACTCCGTTTGTGCTGGATTTTGCCACCGGGACCGGGCGCCTCTCTTACGCCTTGCTCTCCCGCCCCGAATTCGGCGGGCGCATCGTTGCGCTCGATCTCTCGCAAGGGATGCTGGAGCAGGCGGCGGCGAAACTCGCCGGTCGAGCAGGCGGGCGCGTGGAGTTCCTGCGCCATCAACGCCTGCCTCTGCCGTTCCCCGATGCGGCGTTCGATGTGGTCTGCGCGCTGGAGGTGCTGGAACTCTTCCCCGGCATGGAGGAGCCGCTCGCCGAGTTTGCGCGCGTCCTGCGGCCTGGCGGGCTGCTCCTCACCTCGCGCGGGACGGAGGAATCGGGGCGCAGGGCAAAGGTCAGGAGCGAGGCGGCGTTCAGGTCTCTGCTGGAGGCGAACGGGTTCACGGATGTCCGCATCACGAAGTGGTGGAAGTTGTTCGACCGCGCCCTGGCGGTGAAAGCGGGGAGGTCGGAGCCGGCGGAACACAGGTCGCTGGCGGAGGTGTTGAAGTGTCCCGCCTGCGGCGCAATCCGCTGGGAGCGGACGCCCGCCGCCCTGCGCTGTGACTGCGGAACGTCCCTGCCTGTGACGGGGGAGGGGATTGTGCTGGGGTAAGCCGCTGTTGGGATTTTGCAAGTTTTCCCGTGTACCTTTTTTGCTGTCCTCCGTCATGTAGCCAAATCCTGCCCCACGGAGTTGACCATGTTCACCCTGCTCAAATGGATCCTTGCCGCGCTGGCTGCCGCTTTTTTGTGGCTGATTGGCAAATACACCGCCGAATATTTCGCCTTCAACCCGTATAAAAAATATCCTCTCCGCAAACGCGAGTGACTCACCTTGCGCGGCAGCGCGAGATTCGAATTGGCGCGAATAAATTTGCTCTGCTGCAATCATTCAAAAATCTTGCGTATTTTGCGCTCTCTAGCGCAACTTCGGGCGTTAGAGAACGCCCAGTACGCTTCAAAAAATCCTTGCAACAGACCAGAATAAATTCAATATTCGTGAAAATTCGCGGCAGAAAATGTTTTCACCTATCCATATGGGGGTACAATGGGCAAATACCGTTTCCGCCGACCTCCCCAGGAGGGATAGGATGCCAAAAGCACCTGCCGAACATGTTGCAGAGTTTTTGCTGGACTTTTTGCCCGGCTTGCTCCCCAAGCCCGCGGACTCCGTCGTCCAATCCGCCCTCGGGACCTTCAAAGACACGCTGGGGGAATTCCTCAAACAGCCGCGCGTCAGGCGTCAACTGCTCGAAACCGCGCAGGGCGCGGAAAGCGACTTTCGGGCGCGGGCGCGGGGAAAATTCCCAAACGACGAAATCATCCAGGCTGTCGCCAGTTTCCCGCTCTTCGACCGCGAACTTTTTCAAGCCGCTCTGCGCAGCCTGCCCGACCACCTCCACGAAGACTACCTCGCCGACCACTTGAAGCAATACATCGCCGACGACTGGCAGGGAAAGTTCACGCCCGCTGAACTGCGCGAAGCCGCCGCCCTCTACCTGAACTGCCTGCGCGTGCGCCTGCTCAAAGTGGACGGCTACGCCGACCTCGTCGCCCGCCTCGCCATCCTGCGCACGGACGAGCGCACCGAGCAAATTCTCGCCATCGTCAGGGAATTGCTCGAACTGGTCAGCGCGTTAATTGCAAAAAGTCAACCCGCGCAGACCGTCCTTGCCTCCCTCTTCACCATCCCGCCGCCCGTCGCGGACTTCACCGCCCGCCAGAAAGAACTCGAAACGCTGAAGACCTCCTTCAAGAACGGCGCGGTCATCACCGGGCTGAGCGGCGGAGGCGGCGTCGGCAAGACCGAACTGGCGCGCAAACTGGCGCAGGAACTGGCGGACGACTACCCCGCTGCCCGCCTGGAAATTGACCTGCGCGGCGCCTCCGAAAACCCGCTGACCCCCGAAGACGCCATGCGCCGCCTGCTCGAACCCTTTTACCCGAACCAGAAACTCCCCGACGACCCGAACCAACTGCGCGGGCTGTACCGGCAGACCTTTGCGAAGCACAAATCCCTGCTCCTGCTCGATAACGCCGCGGACGCCGCCCAGGCGCGCCCGCTCGTCCCGCCCCCGCCCTCGGCGGCCATCGTCACCTCCCGCCGCTACTTCAGTCTGAGCGACGCCGGGCTGAGCGAACCCCTGCGGCTGGAAGCGCTCACCGAAGAAGAAGCCTGCGACCTGCTGCGCGCCGCCTCGCCCAAACTGCGCAACGCGCCCGCCGACGAAGTGAATCGTCTCGCCGCCCTGTGCGGACGCCTGCCCCTCGCCCTGCGCGTCGCCGCCGCCCTGCTGGAAGACCGCCCCGACTGGCGCCCCGCCGACCTGCTCGCCCGCCTCGCCGACGAACGCAGCCGCCTGAAGCGCCTCAAACGCGATTCCGACCCCGACCTGGACGTGGAAGCCGCCCTCAACCTGTCCTACGCCCTGCTCGACGACGACCTGAAAGCCCGCTTCCGTCAGTTGGGCGTCTTCCCCGCGCCGTTTCTCAAAATTTCAGCCGCGGCGGTCTGGTTTGGTACCGCCCGCCGTCCGCCGTCCGCCGTCTCCGAAACCGACGACCTGCTCGGCAAACTCATCACCCGCAGCCTGGTCAACATCTCCTCCGCGCCGGTCGGAGAAGGACCAGCAGGCGAAGCGCTCTTTGCCTACTCCCTCCACGACCTGACCCGCCTCTTCGCCCTCGCCCGCCTGGAAGAAGACCCCGCCGAAGCGGGGCAGACCATCCTGCGCCACGCCGAACACTTCCTGGAACAGGCGAGCGCGGCGGACGACCTCTACCAACAAGGCGGCGAACACATCCTGCCCGCCCTGGCGTCCTTCCGCTTCCTCTACCCGCACCTGAGCGCCGCCTTCGCGCGCCTTGCCGCCCGGCACGCCGACCCCGCCGCCGACCGCTGGCTGAGCGATTTCCCGGGGAAGTGCGCCTACCTGCTCGAACTGCACCTCCCGCCCCGCGAGCGCATCCCCCTGCTCGAAGCCGCCCTGGCTGCCTCCCGCCGCCTGGGGGATAGAAAAGACGAAGGCATTCACCTCGGCAACCTGGGGCTGGCGTATGCGGATTTGGGCGACGCCCGCAAAGCCATCGAGTTCTATGAACAGTGCCTGACCTTGCACCGGGAAATTGGCGACCGCCGCGGCGAAGGGAATGCCCTCGGCAGCCTGGGGCTGGCGTATGCGGCTTTGGGCGAGGCCCGCAAAGCCATCGAATTCCATGAACAGGCGCTGGCGATTGACCGTGAGATCGGCAACCGCCGCGGCGAAGGGAATACCCTCGGCAACCTGGGGAATGCATATCTGGTATTGGGCGACGCCCGCAAAGCCATCGAGTTCTATGAACAGTGCCTGACCTTGCACCGGGAAATTGGCGACCGCCGCGGCGAAGGGAATGCCCTCGGCAACCTGGGGAATGCATATCTGGTATTGGGCGACGCCCGCAAAGCCATCGAGTTTTATGAGCAGCAATTGGTGATCGTTCGTGAAATTGGCGACCGCCGCGGCGAAGGGGCTGACCTCGCAAATATGGGCGCGGCATATAAAAGCCTCGGAGAAAAGGACAAAGCCCGCGCCCTCTGGGGGCAGGCGCTGGCGATTTTCCGCGCCATCGAAAGCCCGCACGCGCGCAAAGTTGAAAGTTTGCTGGCACGGCTGGATGGGGAATGAATAGAGGCAGGGTTTTCTCAAAACCCTGAAACCAGCCGCGCATGGCACGGCTGGTTGTTTCAACATCTGTGGAAATCTGTGAAATCTGTGGCAAAAGACGAAGCCGCGCCTGCCCGCAGAACTGGCGCAACTGGTGCGCGGGGAACTGGGAATGTGAAAACCGTCCACGAATGGAACCGCGAATGCACGAATTCGAGCGTCCGTGGTCTTTTCGTGGACGGTTTGTGTAGCGGGCAAACCGGGGGCTAATCCGCCGCCAGCGCCTCCTTCACCCCCAGCCCCTCTCCCTCGGCGGGGAGCGGGGAGGCGGCGTCTGCCACGCCATACTGCACCTCCAGCTCGTGGCGGAACTGCTGGGTGTACAGGCGGTAGTAATGTCCGCGCAGTTTGAGCAGTTCGGCGTGCGTGCCTTGCTCGGCGATGCGTCCGTTCTCGATGACGAGGATGCGGTCTGCTTTGCGGATGGTCGAGAGGCGGTGCGCGATGACGAAGGACGTGCGTCCCTGCATCAGCGCTTCCATGCCGCGCTGGATGAGCGCCTCGGTGAGCGTGTCCACGCTGGAGGTCGCCTCGTCCATGATGAAGAGTTCCGGGCGCGCCAGCACGGCTCTCGCCAGCGAAATCAACTGCTTCTGTCCCACCGAGAGCAGGTTGCCGCCTTCGCCCACGTTATGGTCATAGCCCTTTTCCAGCGTCACAATGAAATCATGCGCGCCGGCGATTCTGGCGGCTTCCACAATCTCCTCGTCCGTCGCTTCCAGCCGCCCGTAGCGGATGTTGTCGCGCACACTGCCGGAGAAGAGGTGAGGCGTCTGCAGCACGATCCCGATGCGGCTGTGAATCGAGGCGAGGGTGTACTCGCGGTAATCGCGTCCGTTGATGCGGATGACGCCGGAGCGCGGTTCGTAGAAACGGCACAGCAAATTCACAATCGTGGACTTGCCGCCGCCGGTCGGTCCGACCAGCGCGATCATCTCGCCGGGCTTCACCTTGAGCGTGAAATCCTGCAGGACGGGCTTGCGGTCTTCGTAGTAGAAGTCCACGTGGTCGAATTCGATTTCGCCCATCAGCGTTTCCGCCGGGACGGCGCCGGGTCTGTCATGGACCTCGGGCGGGGTGTCTGCCAATTTGAAGATTCTCTCCGCTGAGGCGATGGAGTGCTGCATCTCGGCATAGACGCGGGCGAGGTCCTGGATGGGCCACATCATGAAGGTCAGGTAGGAGACGAAGGCTTGAATGCCGCCGATGGTCATCATCCCGACCTGAATCTGCGTGCCGCCGTAGCCCACGATGACTCCCAGCGCCAGCGCGGCGATGATTTGCACGGTGGGGAGGAAGAGCGCCGAGAGCCACGCCGCGCGGTACGAAGCGTTGTACATCTGCGTGGTGAGACCCTGAAACTCGCGGGTGTTCTCGTCCTCGCGCAGCAAGGCTTTGACCACTCTCACGCCCTGGAAGTTCTCGTTGAACGCGCCGGTAATCTTGGAGTTGGTGCGCCGCGCGGTGCGGTACTCCACCAGAATCCGTTTTCGGAATTGCACGGCGATGAAGAGCATGAGCGGGATGACCGTGAACACGATGAGCGCCAGCCGCCAGTTGATGATCGCCATGAAGGTGACCGAGGTGATGATATTCATCACCGCCCAGGTCGTATCCACCACGCCCCAGGTGAGCAGGTCGGCGACGCGCCCGGTATCGGACGTGACACGCGCAATCAACCGCCCGACGGCGTTTTGAGCGTAGTACGAGAGCGAGAGGTCCTGCAGGTGATTGAAGAGCATCTTGCGCAGGTCGTATTGTACGCGCTCGCCCAGCACGCCGGCGAGATAGATGAACGTGAACACGAACCCCGCCTGCAAAATCTGAAACACGCCGTAAATGACGGCAAGCTGCATCACCCGCGCCTTATCGCCCAGCACGATGCCGGTGTCCACAATCTGCTTGTTCAGGTAGGTGAAGTAGGCGTCGAGGGCGGAGGTCAGCGCGATGGTGATGAGGAAGCCCAGCACCCACTTCCAGTGCGGCTTGAGCAGGGTCAGAATGCGCCGGAACACAGGCGCGGTCAGTTGTGAGGTGTGTTCTTCTTCTTCGAGTTCGAGTAATTCGTCAGACATTGGTAATTCTCCAAAACAATGAGCGGTGGAGAAAAGGATGAAGGCTGAATGATGAAGGATGAATTTTCTTCACCCTACTTCTTCCCCATCCTTTTCTTGATTTTTGTGACGATGGTTGTGAAAATCGCAATCAGTTCGTTGGTTTCCTTGATGAGCGGTGCGACTTTTGCCGCAGGGACTATTCCTGCTCTGACGAGCAGGTCAAGCCAGTATTCGGTCTCGTCCAGTTCCTGCAAAGCAGATTCAAACTTGTTGACAATGTCAGGGTCGGATTTTGCCCGATGCCCTTCACGATAATGTGCGCCGATGGATGTGCCGGAGCGAAGGACTTGTTTTCCAAGCACTTGCGCTTCCGTGCTTTTGGGGAGGTTGCCGTAAAGGCGGATGATTCGTAAGGCGAATTCGGTTGTCCGTGAACGCAAATCCTGCGGGGCTTCGTTTGTTGACATCTGGTTTTCTCCTTTATTCATCCTTTATCCTTCATCATTCATCCTTGAAAGCTCTATTTCCAACTCCTCGTCAATCCTCGTCTGAATGTCGTAAATCCTGCGGTACATACCGTCCATCTGGGTGACCAATTCGTCATGCGTTCCCATCTGGACGATCTCGCCCTTATCCAGCACCAGAATCAAATCGGCATTCATCACGGACTGGATGCGGTGGGCAATGATGAAGGTTGTGCGGTTTTCCATCAACCCGTTCAAGGCTTCGCGGATGGAGGCTTCGGTCTCCGTATCCACCGAGGAGGTCGAGTCGTCGAGGATCAGGATGCGCGGGTTTTTCAGCAGGGTGCGGGCGATGGTCACGCGCTGTTTCTGCCCGCCGGAGAGCGTCACGCCTTTTTCGCCGACGATGGTGTTGTAGCCGTCGGGGAAGGACAAAATCACGTCATGGATGGCGGCGGCTTTGGCGGCGCGTTCCACCTCTTCCTGCGGCACGTCGCGCCCCACGCCGTAGGTGATGTTCTCACGGATCGAGCGGCTGAACAGGAACGGCTCCTGCTCCACGATGCCAATCTGCCGGCGCAGGTAGGCGCGCGGATAATCCTTCAACTCCACGCCGTCCAGCAAAATCCGCCCGCCGGTGTACTCGTGGAAACGGGGCAGCAGGTTGACCAGCGAAGTCTTGCCCGAACCGGTCGAACCGAGCAGCGCAATGACCTGTCCCGGCCTGGCATGGAAGGAAATGTTCTTCAGCGCGTTCGAAGTGCCGTCTGAGTACATGAACGAGACGTTCTCGAAAATGATTTCGCCTCGCACCGCACCCGATGGCTGATACTTGCCGTCATGGAGCGGTTCCCGCGCCTGCTTGACCACTTCCATCAAGCGCCCATACGAGACCATACCCGTCGAAGCCGAGACGATGATGCGTCCCAGGTTGCGGATGGGCCAAATCAGCCACACGACCAAACCGACATAGGCGATGTACATGCCGACTGTGATTTCGCCGTTGATTGCCATGTTCGCGGCATAGACGAAGCCGAACAGCATCTGCAAGCCCAGCACAATATCCGAGAGGGGCCAGAACATTGAGTGCATGAAGAGCAGAATCTTCCCTTTCAGGAATTTGCCCCAGTTGTCCTTCTCGAACTTGTTCTTTTCGTATTCCTGCCGCGCAAAGGCTTTGACCACGCGCACGCCGGTCAGGTTTTCCTGCAGGGTGGTGGAAAGTACCGCCTCCTGCGCCTGATACTCCTCGTATGCCCTGGTCACTTTCTTGAAGAACCACAGCGACACCCACAGCATGAAGGGGATGACGATGACCGAAATCAGCCCCAGTTCCACGTTCAGGTTCAGGATGGCGATGAAGTTGATGACGAACAGCAGGATGATGCGTCCCATACCGATGCCCTGTTCGCTGAAGAAGCGGCGCAGGGCGTCCACGTCTGAGGTGACGCGTTCGATCAGGTCGCCGGTGGGTGTGGTGGCGTGATACGAAAAACTCAGCCGCTGAATGTGGTCGAAGAGGAAGTCGCGCAGGCGGCGCGTAATTCCCTCGGCGGTGTAGGCGGCTAAACGTCCCGAAAGAAACGAGAAGCCGCCTTCGAGAAGGGCAAGCCCGACAAAGCCGGCGCCAATCCACAGCGAAGTCGTCACCAGGCTCCCGCCGATGAACTTCCCCTGCGTCAGCACGTCGTCGGCAAAGTAGCGCAGGAGCAGGTAAGTGAAAGTCTTTGCCAGCGCCGAAACTGCCAGCGCGGCAGTCGCGCCGATGTAGGGCAGGCGGTAGTCCACCATCATCTTCCACAGACCCTTCAGGCGGTTTTCGTCGAGGGCGCGGCGGAAGTCGAAGGTGATTGCGGGTTCGTAGGTTGGTTGTACAGTGGTCATGATGTTCTCCAAAACGCATTCTCTAATGCCGATGGCGCAAAGAGAGCGCCATTTCCGTATCAATTACTCACCTTACGCAGTAGTGCGAGATTTATCTCGCATTTTCAAGCGACATGAATGTCGCGCTACAGGAAAACTGCGTAACATCAGTCAATTAAACAAAAAGGCTGCGGCGGGTGCGCCACAGCCTGAAACGACAGGTGAGTTTTGACCTAACAGCGGTCAATAGGCGCACTACGAGAGGGTAAGGTCCCGGCAACAACGGGCGAAACGAAACGGGTGAAGATGTATGTGCTCATGTAGTGCGCTCCTTTCTTTAGAATTTGCTTAATACTCGCCCAGTGTACTCTGCCGGCGCGGATATTGTCAAGACTGGATTCGATATAATCGCGCCCATGATACGAACCTGGCAAATCACCACTCATGGCGCAAAGGAAATCCACTTTCCCAACGCCTCCTCGCTCGACGCTGTCACGCGTCAACTGCCTGAAGGATATTACACCACCTTCCGCACCTACGATTCCTGCACGCGCGTGATTGGACTCAAAGCCCACTTCCGCCGCCTGCCCAATGCAGACGCTTCGCTGCTCCGCCGGAACCTGCGCCGCCTTCTCGAACCTTATCGCCCCGACGAAGCGCGCGTCCGCCTTATGGAAACCAGGCAGGGAAAATTCTACATTTCCATCGAGTCGCTCAAACTGCCGCCGCCCGAAGTGTATGAGCGAGGCGTCCACGTGGAAACAGTGACGCTTCAGCGAAAGAATCCGCGCGAAAAATCCACGGCATTCATCGGCGCAAGCGAAGAAGAGCGCAAGAAGATCGCCCGGCTGGGACTCTTCGAGGCACTGTTGGTCAAAAACGGGCGGATTTTGGAAGGGATGACAAGCAATTTCTTCTATGTTCTGGATGGCATTCTTTATACTGCCCGGCGCGGCATCCTGCTTGGCGTCACGCGGACGATGGTCATCCGCGCGGCGAGAGGGGCAGGGGTGCAGGTGAGGTACCAGCCTCTGAAACTCGATCAAGCGCCGGCGGTGGATGAAGCGTTCATCACGTCGAGTTCGCGCGGGATTGTGCCGGTCATCCAAATTGACGATATACCAGTGGGGGAGGGGAGGGTGGGGGCGTTGACGAAGCAGTTGTCGGCGGCGTATGAGGCGTATGTCCGCAAAAAGGCGGAAACGATTTAAGGATGTAAGAGCCGCCTGTCCGCCCCCGTCAAACCCCGAAAGGAGCGCATGAATGAAACACATTCTTTCGGGGTTTATCGTCATGATCCTGGTGTCCGCCTGTGCGGTAGTCTCGCAGGGAGGGGGTGCCCCCGTCTCGTCTGAAGCGCCGCCTACGCCTGGCATGATCTCGGAACTTGTAACCTTAGCCGCAAACACTGCGGAAGTGGATGAAGTCATTATTGTTACACAATCTCCTCCTCAAGACGACAACTTCTTTAGCCGTAACGATATCACCCTTCCAAGCCCTGTTTGCAGCGGATTGACTTCGCCGCAAATGGAAGGACCGTACTACACGCCGAACACTCCCGAACGCAACTCCCTGTTCGAAGAAGGAATGACGGGTACGCGCCTGGTCCTCGTCGGCTACGTGCTGGACCAGAACTGTCAGCCGCTGGCGAACGCGTGGCTCGATTTCTGGCAGGCGGATGCGAATGGCGAATATGACAACAGCGGATACCGCCTGCGCGGACATCAATTTACCGACGAACAGGGGCGCTATTTCCTTGAAACCATCCTGCCGGGCTTGTATGCCAGTCGTCCCATCGAGCATATCCACGTCAAGGTACGTCCAGAGGGAGGCGCGGAGGTGACGACGCAGTTGTACTTCCCAAGCCAGCCGGTGGAGGGGTTGACGGTTACGCTGGAAGAGCGGGGCGAGTACTACGTTGGGTATTTCAATTTTGTCGTGCAGAAGTAACAGAGGGGCAGGGGATTACACAGACCTGACTCACCCCGAAATCAAGGTTTCGCGGGTGAGTTTGTTTTTAGTGCGAACCAGGACGCGGATGAACATTGTTGCTGGACAATGAAGTTGTTTACTTTCTCTCGAAGATCTCGTAATAGCCTCTGTCCAGTTCATCGTCGCTGAGGTGGGCATAGCGTTGGGTGACCTGTATGTTGCTGTGACGGGCGAGTTCCTGGGCGAGTTTCAGGTTGCCCGAGCCGCGCAGGACAGCCGTGACGAAGTAGTGACGGAACGAATGTGGGGTGATTTTGCCAACTGTCTCCTCGCCGAGGATCTCGCGTACACGGTCGGTGACGATGTTGCGCCCGGTTGTTGTGGTAATGGGTTTGACCTTTTTGCCGGCGCCTTTGTCGTGACGGGCAAAGAGGGGCAGGGAGGGCAGCGGGCGCCCGGACCCGCCATCGAGCGGTGCGCGAAGCGCGAGGTATTCTTTGAGGGCGTGCATAGCGCGGGTGGAGAATCGCACTACCGCCTGTTTATCGCCTTTGCCGATGATGACTGCACGCCCTTCATTCCAGTCAATATCCCCGCGGCGCAGGGCGCAAGCCTCATGGACGCGCAGTCCCGTATCGGCAAGCGTAAGCAGGAAGGCGCGGTCACGTATTTCGCGTAACCGAAGCGCAGCGGCTTCGTCTCCTGTATAGACCGGTATCGTGGCTGGATCGCTGATGTGCGCCAGCAGGCGCTCGATATCTTCGGAAGGGAACTGCGGGAGCCGTATGCCGGGCTTGCGCGTGCGTTGTCGTATAAGCAACCGCAGACGCGGCAGGTTGACGTCCGCAAGTTTTTCTGCGGCGACGTATTCGTAGAAGCCTTTGACCGCCGTGATGGTGAGCCGCTCGGTGGCGGAGGAATATGCCTTTAGATGCGCGGCGAGCCAGGTGATGGCGTCTTCCGTGAGTCTGCCGATGGGGGTCTCGGAAGGATCGAGCCAACGTTCCTTCAATACAGAAGAGAATATGCGCAGTGCGTTGGTGTACGTGCGCGCGGTGTGCTCTTTGCGCGCCGAGGCAACGCTTACAAGATAGTCTGAAATTGCCTGGGAGATGGTGTGTTCGGTCATTCGGTTGCTCAATATTATGCTTGTTATAATAATACTTATCGAAAGCATTGTCAAGACTCAAAGCATGTCGTTGCGAGACGGAACCGAAGCAATCCCCCACCCGGCCTGGACGGTGGACGGTGGACCGAAGTCCGGTCATGTATTGGAAGGT
The DNA here is from genome assembly GCA_039961775.1 of Chloroflexota bacterium. Taxonomy (GTDB): domain Bacteria; phylum Chloroflexota; class Anaerolineae; order Anaerolineales; family Villigracilaceae; genus Defluviilinea. Next base: position 73,590 of record JABRVZ010000001.1, on the reverse strand, counting down.
TTGCAGGTTCCAGGTTGAAAGATTTCATATGATCCCTGAGACCTCGCACCGGATATCTTTATTTCCCTCCCCTGCCCTACTACGGGAGGCCTCCGAGTTTTTGCAAAAACTCGGAGGCCTTGATCACCCCTGAATCGCTTTTTGCACGATTTCGGCGAGTTCTTTGGGTAATTTCGAGAGGTCGGGGTCCTTCACGCCTGCCATGTACTCGCGCAGGACTTTGCCGAGTTCACGCAGCTCGGGCGGCATTTCGGGGTCTCCCGCCATTTTGGAGACCGCTTCGAAGTACTTGCCCGCCTCGGGTCTTTTTGCGCGATGCGCCTGTGCCAGCCCCGTCACAAACTCCCGAATCTGCTCCAACTCGTCTTTTTCCTCGGTCTTCGGTCCACCCTCCATGGTCCGTTTTGCCAGCATTTCCCAGCCTTCCAGCCCTTCGGGTAGACCCAGTTTGGGCGCAAGGTTGGACAACGCCTGCAATGCCTGATACTCATTGATCTGTTTCGCAATGACATACACAGTAACCCAGGCTTGAACCGCTTCCTGCATCTGTTTGTTCTGAGCATGAATATGCCCCATGTTGAACAGGGTTGCGCACAGCCCCGCTTTATCGCCGATTTGCCGACAGATGTCCAGCGATTGTTTCAGGTAGGTCAGCGCGGTCTCGTAATCGCCCTGCGCCTTGAAGATCTGCGAAATATTGTTGAGCGTCGTCCCCTCCCCCGCTTTATCGCCGATTTGCCGCCTGATGTCCAGCGATTGTTTCAGGTAGGTCAGCGCGGTCTCGTAATCGCCCTGCGCATGATACAAGGCTGAAATATTGTTGAGCGTCGTCCCCTCCCCCGCTTTATCGCCGATTTGCCGCCTGATGTCCAGCGATCCTTCCATAAAAGACAGGGCATTTTGATAATCGCTGAGGTGATGAAGGATCTTTCCCGTCTGCCCAAGGGCTTCGGCGCGGGTTTTAAGGTCGCCCGATTCACAAATACGCGGCAGCCAGTCGGTGAGCAGGGCGGTATAAAAACCTCTCATCGTGAGCGGACCCACCACATGGTCGAGGGTGAGGCGGTCGGCTTCGGTGTGCCGCTCCGCCCGGCGCAGGGCGTGGTGGGCGGTGACCGCCTGCGGGAGGGTGCGTCGTTCATGCCGTAACAGCCACAGGTGGTAGTCGGCGGCGGCGTTCCGCCATGCGGGGGCGTCGTCGGTCAAGTCCATCGTGTTCAACCAGTCCGCCACCAGCGGCGGGAGGGCGTATTCGAGCGCATCCCAGGCGGGCTGGTACGAGACCTCCAGCAGGGAGACCGCCAGCAGGCGTTCCAATACATCCGCAGGGGCGGAGCGACGTTCCGCCCCTGGCAGATCCAACGCCAATTTCAAAATTCCCTCGGCTGGCACCGGCTCGCGGTAGGCGGGCAGGCGCCGCAGGAGGGTCTGCGCCTCTTCGGGCAGGCGGTTGTAAATGGCTTGAATTGCCATGTTCGCCTGCAGGTCGCTTTTGGTGCGCTCGAGCGCGTCGAGGAAGGCGTTTTCCTCCGCGCCTGTCATCGCCTGCACGGCGGGGGCGAGGAACTCCAGTCCGCGCGGGTTTCCGCCCAATACGGCGTAGGCGCGCCGCACACGGTCGCGGTCCTGCCAGAATACGGGCGGCAGGCGCAGGCGGGCGATCTGCAGGAAGTCGCCGTAGTTCACGCGTCCCAGTTCGAGGTGCGCGCCGTCCCAGCCGGGCGGGACCCAGCGCGAGGTGACCAGCAGGGTCAGCCCGCCGTTCTTCTGCGCCGCATCTAGCCAGGCGGCGATGGCGGGGTCAGTCACTTTCAGCGAGGCTCCGTCCTGCGCGCTTTCGAGGTTGTCGAGGAACAGCACGACGCGCCCGTCATGCTGTTCCATCAGCAGGTCGAGCAGGGTGGCGGCGCGTTTTGCGTGGTCGTGGAGCAAGGCGGGCCGCCTGCGGTCATACAGTTGGGCAAACCTGCCCAGCAGGCTGGTCTCCAACTCGAACTCGAAGTCGCCCCAGGGGTTTTCCGGGCGGATGCTCCAGGCAAAGACACGCCAGCCCGCCTTTTGCAGGTCCTGCGCCAGTTTACCCGCCAGCGCGGTCTTGCCCTGCCCGCCCGGTCCCGTGATAAGCAGTTTACGGATCGTCCCCCTCAGCAGGGCGCTCTTGTGCTCGCGCAGTTCTGCGCGCCTTCCCACAAAGCGCGGCGGCAGGCTGACGTTGCTCAACTGCCGCAGGCGCTGGTTCATCTCCACGGTCTGCGGCGGGAAATCCCAGCCGATCAGCGGCATCTCCGGTCGCGGCGCGAACAGGACCGGCAGGCTCCATTGCCCGTAACTCAGTTCGTCCAGCGCGGCGGACCCCGCTTCGCGGCGCGTCACCTGCAGACCTTTGAACGGCGTCTGGATGGCAGCCCGCGCGGCTTGCAGGGCGACGTCCACCCGTTCGGCATGGGCAAGTTCATCGCACAGGGCGCGCGCAAACTGAATGCCTGCTTTGTCGTAGACCGATTCGCGCATCCCGATCACATGCGGGATGCCCTGCAGTGCCAGCCGCTGAGTCAGCCCGCTGTTGAGCGCTTCCGAGGCGGCTTGTCCGCTTTCGCAGGCGGAGAGTACCACTGCCCGTACGTTCGTCCCCACGAAGGCTTGCGCCAGCGCCTCCTCCCGCACCTCGAGGCTGTCCCCGGTTTCATCTTCAAAATAAAACGCCCCGTATTTTTCCTCCAAATGTGCATCGCCGTGGAATTTCCCGTGCCCGCTCAGGAAGACGACATGCGGGTCGAATTCCCTCAGCCAGCCTTTGAACGTGGAAAAACGCCCGTCGTCGGGCATTTCAAGCGTCACCAGCCCCTTCGCGATCCACGGCAGAAGGGCATCCTGCACTTGCGCTTGTTCCTCTTCCACATCCAGCCGTCCCTGTTCGGGGTGCACATCATCCGGCAGGGAGGTGAACAACAGGACGCGCAGCGGTCCCTTTTGGGGAGGCGGCGCATCCCCGCCCGGCGGCTGGATACGCCGTGCCAATGTGAAGGCAGGGTGTTTGCCAAGAAATCCGAGGGAGGGATGATACAGGATCTCCCACGGCAGGGCTTGCAGGTTTGCCGCGTGACTTTCGATCACCACTGGCAAAATGGCGTTGCCGGCAGCGGCATGGGCGGCATCGAAGTCCTTCTGGACGCCAAGCGCATCCCACAGCGCGCTCCCGACCGCTTTTAGTTCGGCGTCGGTCACCACCTGTCTGCTTGCGTATTTCAGGCTGAGTTGGCGGCCATATCTCTGCAGTTCAGGTCGCTTTTCGACCAGGTCTGCGGGCGGCTGGATGACGAACGGGTTCGGATGGACGTTACGCGGCATGGAGGCTCCTGTCGGCTGGGTGACCCGTCCACGAATTCATCCACGAATACGTGAACGGAGAGGTTTCGTGAATTCGTGAGTTATTCGTGGACGGTCTCATCCGTGGCTGCGGACTTCTGCGTCGGCAGGACCTCAGGCAGTTCGCGTTCCACAGTGCCCTGTTCCGCCTCCCCTTCCCCGCGCAGTACCACTTTTTTCGGCGGGTAAGGTTTCAGGTTAACAAGGCATTCCGAGTCGCAGAACGGGCAAAAAACCGTCAGCGTTTGTTGTTCGGTAATTTCCATGAAGAGCGAAAATTTCCGATTGCAATTCCAGCATTTGAAAGTGAAGCGTTTTTTCATGGTTTTATCCCAGTGTGAATACCGCGGCGAAGATCCCTGTAAAGAACAGCAGGCTCGAGACTGTCAACAACCGCCGCTTGTACAGCGCGGACTGGTTGAAGAAATCCTCGATTCCCAGCGCTTCCCCGAACTTCTTCGGGTCCTGCTTCAGGATGGTGGTGTCCACCGTCCATTTTCTGGGTGTCAGCGCCAGCAGGGTCAGGATTAGCGCGACGAGCCAGAAGGCGAACGCCAGGTTGAGAGCGGCGTTGATGGTCAACGTGGCTTTATCGCCTCGAGTCAGTTTCACGACGGTCGCGAACAAACCCGGGATCCCCAGCTCGAGCGTCAACAGCCGCTCAGCCAGTTTATCCATCAAGTCGCTTTGCGCGGCGATGCTCTCATGGAACTTCTTGCGCAACAGGTTCTCATTTTCACTCACGGGTCTGGTGGGTATCGGTTCCTTTGCCATCCTGCCTCCATTTCCATGCGCTGGACCTCTCCCCTTCTCGTGCGGGATTACCCTTATTGTAGGACAAAACAAGCGAAACACAAGTGACTTTTTGTTACATTTTCCCTGCAAAATCCCCACATCGTCTACGGTCCCCCGTCCCAAAAAACTTGCAAAATTAGAACATCTGTACTACAACCCCCGTCATGGACGCCATCGGCACGCTCAAGATGCTCTCAGGGCAGATGGAGTTGGAACACGGGGAGGAATACCGCGCGTCCAACGGGCGTGGGGACCACACCCCTACGCGTCCTGCCTGTTTTTCCCCAAAAGAAAAGGATGCCGCCTTTGTCCATCCCGCCCAACTGCCAAATGGGAAGCAGATTCTGCTATTGAAGACCCTGCTCTCATCCGCCTGCGAACGGGACTACTACTACTGTCCCTTCCGCGCGGGACGCGACTTCCGCTGCGCCACGTTCAAGCCTCGGGAATTCGCCGAGTTGTTCATGAAACTGCATCGAGCCCGAGCCGCCGAGGGGCTTTTCATCAGTTCGGGCATTACGGCGGGCGGCGCCAACACCCAGAACAGAATCCTCGACACGGCTGAGATCCTCCGCAAGCGGATGGGCTACCGCGGCTACCTGCACCTCAAGATCATGCCCGGCGCGGAACGCGGACAAGTCGAGCGCGCCATGCAGTTAGCCGACCGCGTCTCGGTCAACCTCGAGGCGCCCAACACCGAACGGCTGGCGCGCCTCGCCCCGCACAAGATCTTCCTCGAGGAACTGCTCCAGCCGCTCAAATGGGTCGAGGAGATCCGCCGGGCACAGCCCGCCCACAAGTTCTGGAACGGGCGGCATCCCTCCACGGTGACGCAGTTCGTCGCCGGCGGCGCGGACGAGTCCGACCTGGAACTGCTCACCACTACGAGCTGGCTGATGAAGAACGTCCGCCTCAAGCGCGCCTACTTCTCCGCCTTCCACCCCATCCGCGACACGCCGCTCGAGAACAAACCCGCCGTGGACCCGCTCCGCGAGCACCGCCTGTATCAAGCCTCCTTCCTCCTGCGCGATTTCGGTTTCGACCTGGAGGACATGCCGTTCACCCCCGACGGGAACCTGCCTCTCCCCTCCGATCCGAAACTCGCCTGGGCGGAATCCAACCTCCGCGAGCGCCCCGTGGAGGTCAACCGGGCAGAGCGGAGCCAGTTGCTGCGCGTACCAGGCATCGGCTTGAGAGGAGCCGAGGCGATCCTGTCTGCCCGTCGGAGCGGCAAACTGCGCGACCTGACGTCCCTGTGCAAACTGAGTATCACGGTCTTGCCCCGGCCGACTGCATCGGAATGTGAGCGGAGCAGCTTCTTCAACCGCCCGCCTCGAGGATGGCGTACAGTTCCGCCGGCGAATGAGCAATGGCGTCCGGTTTACCTCGGAGCAGCACGTCCAGGCTTTGATGTCCCCAACTGACCGCGACGCTTCCCACGCCAGCCTCATGCGCCGCACGCAGGTCACTTAACGAATCCCCCACAAAATATATCGTTTCGCTCCCGGCGCCAAACTGCTTTTGCGCAATCTGTATTTTCTCGAGTTTCGAACCAGGCATATCCACCCCATACACCATGTGAAAACAATCCAGCAAGCCATGATGCCTGAGGAAGGCATTAACATTTCCAGCGGTATTCCCGGTTACGATGAGCAGGAGGTTCTCCTCCGCCAATCGGCGGACGACTTCGGCAAGCCCGTCAAAGACAGCGGGAGGCGCGATTTTTTCAGCAAACTTTCGGGTACATCTGCGGGCAAATTCCCCCGTCAATTCCTCCGGCACCCCGCACGCGCGCCCAAAGGTCGTGAAGGACATCACCTCCAGATCGCGCAGGTCCGAGGGGATCACAGTATGGGTAACGCCCAATTCGTCACAGGTTTCCTGGGCGAACTTGAGCATATCCGCAAAAGTATCGGCGAGCACCCCGTCGTAGTCGAATATCAACAGACGCATACTGCGTCATTATAAATGGCTGGAGGGGAGTTTTATAGCGCAATCCAGCCGCCGCGCAAACCTTCGCGCACCGCCTCGGCGCGGTTGGTCACGTTCAGTTTAGCGTAAATCGAAGAGACGTGAAACTTGACCGTATGCTCGCTGATGCCCAGCGCCGCCGCAATCTGCTTGTTCGCCAGCCCCCGCGCCAGTAGTCCCAGCACCTCGCTCTCCCGCTCCGTCAGCGGACCGCGCCCGGCAGACCCTCCCTCCGCCGGGAACAACAACGCCGGCGCGCCCACGACCAGCCCCTGAGCCAGCGCGCGGACGGCGGCGGTCAACTCTTCGGCAGACGCATCCACAGGCAGGATGCCCCACGCCCGTCCCGCCCGCTTCATCTCCTCGACGTTGACCTGTCCCGCCCCTAAAAACAGAATCCCCGCCTGTGCCTCGTCCTCCCACCCCTCCAAAGCAGACGTGACCAGCACGTCGGCGTCCGCTTTGGAGGGGGCGAAAGAAGCGTCCACTACCTCGATGGCTTCATCCTGCACGAGCAGGGCATGCACACCCGCGCGCAGGGCAGGCGAAGGGATGTGGAGCAAAACGCGAATCACATTTACGCCTCTCTGCCGGCTACCTCTCCCCCACAATCACCGTCACCGTTTCGGGTTTGCCGCCGCGCAAAACTTCCACTGCGATGGGCTTCCCCACCGTCTCGCTCGAAAGCGCCGCGAACAGGTCATCGGGAGAACTCACCGGCTTCCCCCCCACCGCCACGATGGTATCGCCCACAAACAGACCGCCCTTCTGCGCGGGTCCATTTTCCTCCAGCCACAACACCAGCAATCCGCTGGATTGTTCACGCTTCAACGCCGTCCACGCCGCCGCTGGGATTTCCACCGGCTGGGTGCGCACCCCGAGATACCCGCGCTTCACCGAACCATGCTTGGCGAGCGCCTCTGCAATTTGCCAGGCAACCTTCACCGGGATGGTCAGCAAGGAACCGCGCGTCATGCCGGAGGTGTTCAGCCCCAGCGCTTCGCCCTCGGTGTTGACGAGCGGTCCGCCGGAGAAGCCGGGGTAGGGAGTGGTCTCGGTCTGGATGAACTCATCGAGCAAGCCGCCGCGGTGCGTGCGCGCCGGTCCGCTAATGGCGGTGACAATGCCTGCCGAGGCTTGCACGCCGCGTGCATCGGGACGTCCCAGCGCCAGCACCACCTGCCCCACTTTGACGGAGAGGGAGGTTGGGGCGGAGGTCAGGGCTTTTTCGCGGAGGCGGAGCAGGGCGAGGTCCGAACCGGGGTCGCGTCCTGCCAGAGCGGCGTCGAGGGTGCGCCCGTCGGGCAGAGTCACTTTGATGTCGTCCTCGCGCGTCACGACATGGTCGGCGGTGAGGATGAGGTCTTCGGCGTAGGCGATTCCGCTGGCGGGGTAACGTCTGCGCGCATCCACAAGGACGGTGTACGCGCTGCCTTTCTCAACGGCGGCGGTCAGCGCATTCGACAAATCGGTCAGAGGGTTGGACATGTTAACTCCTTATATCACAAGTTCGAACGAACCCGATGAAGGCAGTGTACTGTGGAACGATTGTGAATGTATCGGATAAACAGGCAGATGAGAACCTGGTCGTTCGGGCAGGTGATGTAAAACAATCTTAAAGTTTCACAAATGAAGCATGGAAACTCTTGAAATTATTTTCATTGTCGTTATACTGTAACAGAAAACGAGGAGAAAGGAACAACATCATCATGTCTTCCATGGAAGCTCTGACAATCAAAACAGAAAATAAGTTTAGAAGTTTAATCACCAAGCGCGCCTACAAAAAGGGAGAAATCATCTGCGAGATTCCCACCGATAAGATCGTGAGCAAGCCCAACCGCTACACGGTTCAAATTGACCGCGATAAGCACACCGACGTCGGCAAACTGGCGGCGCTCAATCACTCCTGCGACCCGAATGTGATTCTCGATACCGAGCACCTGCTGGTGTATGCCTGCAAGGACATCGAGAAGGGCGAGGAACTTTCGTTCTTCTATCCTTCCACCGAATGGGAAATGGACGCGCCGTTCATCTGTCTGTGCGGCGCATCGAATTGCATCCACGTGGTCGCCGGCGCGCGCTTCCTGCCGCTCTCCACGCTGGAGCACCACTTCCTCAACCGCCACATCCGCGAATACATGGTGGAACTGCTCAACAACACGGAACTTCACCTGAAGCGGCTGCAGGACGAATTTACAGGTTGAGATTGAACGTGAAGAAAAAAAACTCCGGCGCCGCGCCGGAGTTTTTTTGCGTTTTTTATCCTTCATTTTTCAGCCTTTGGTACGCGCCCTTCCAGGGCGCTCCCAGGCGGTGGTTTTCCGCAATCTGAATTTTGCTCAACTTCTGCGCGATCTGCGGCAGGAGCAGGGCAATTGCCCCCCAATCGTCGTTGAGCACGGCAGATTTCATCTTCGCGGCGGTTTGACCTGTCCACAACCATTCCATGCGGAAGCGGTCTGCCTTCACCCAGTAGCCGCGTTTCTCCCAAGCCGCCACCGACTCGTCAATGCCCTCGGCAATGGCTTGCAGGGCAAAGGCAATGAAGGCGGCGAGGTCGCGGGCTTCGGTGGTCACTTCTTTTTGTTTAGCAAGTTCACGCACAGCCAGCACAATGGACCTGGTCAGGCGTGTTCGGTCTTTTCCAACCGTGTCGGTTTTAATCAATCGGCTCAATGCAGGCTCCGGTATGCTTCAAGTGTCAGGAGCGGGATTATACCCACCAATTGCAAATCGTCAATCGCAAAACGTCAAAATCACGATATAATTTCGCCGCTCAACGGCAGTAAATCACACCCAAAAACACGTGGGGACGTGTCGGAACTGGCAGACGAGCATGACTTAGGATCATGTGCCGCAAGGCGTGTGGGTTCGACCCCCACCGTCCCCACAGCATGAACGGCAATCAGAGTAACTTCAAACGTAGAGAGGCAAACTTGAACATTCAAAAGACAATCGAAGAAAACCACGAAGCCAAATTGACGGTCGAAGTGGAAGCCGAAAAGATGGAACAGTACAAACGGCGCGCCGCGCGTAAAATCTCCGAACGCGCCAAAATCCCCGGCTTCCGCCCGGGCAAGGCGCCCTATCACATGGTCGTGCTCAACTTTGGCGAGCAGGCTGTCCTCGAACAGGCGATAGATATGTTCGTGGACGACGAATACTCTAACATCCTCAAAGAGGCGGGAGTGGAACCGGGCGCAGCGGGAACGCTCGAAGCGATTGACTCCCTCGACCCCGTCAAACTGACTTTCCGCGTGCCGCTCGCCCCCGAAGTGGACCTGGGCGACTATCACTCGGTTCGCATGCCCTACGAGTGGACTGAGCCCTCCCAGGAAGAAGTGGACAAAGCCCTGGCAGACCTGCGTCAAATGTACGCCACCACCGAAAACGTCGAGCGCGAGACGCAGGAAGGCGATTATGTCCTCGTGGATGTCAAATCGGAGACCCCCGAATTGAACCGCGAAGGGTTCGCCACCATGATCCGCGCCGAAGACCGTGACACTGAATGGCCCTACAGCGGCTTCGCCAGGGAACTGGTGGGTATGAAGCCCGGCGATGTCAAGACCGTCAAACACACCTTCCCCGAAGACTGGGATGTGGAAGAGTTGAAGGGCAAGGAAGTGGAAATGGAAGTGACGGTCAAGACCGTCCGCGCGGTGACTCTGCCCGAACTGGACGATGAATTTGCCAAAACTGTCGGCGTGGGCGAGACGCTTGCGGAACTGGTGGAAGCCGTCAAAAAAGACGTGGAAGCCCGCTCCAAAGCCGATTACGACGACAAATACTTCGTGGATTTAATCGAGAAAATCAAGGAAGGCGCCACTTTCAAGTATCACCAGCATACGCTTGACCATGAGGGAGAGCATGTGCTGAATGAGTTGAGCAACCGCCTTGCCCAGCAGGGCATGGATCTGGATACATATTTCAAAATCCGCAATACAACGCGCGAGAAATTCATCGAAGAGGAAGTCAAACCGGTGGCAAAAAAGCGGCTCGAGCGTTCGCTCATCCTCGATGAAGTCGTGCGCCGCGAAAAGTTGGAAGTGAGCAGCGAAGCGCTGGATGAAGAATTCAACAACACGTTGTCTTCGCTGGTCATGCAGGGCTTGGACATGCAGAAAATCCGTGGCGGCAAAAAAGGACAGCAGGAATTCGCCCAGGCGGTGGCGCTCGAATCCGCCAACCGCGTGATAACCCGTCAGGCGCTCGACCTGCTCAAATCCATTGCCACTGGAACCTACAAGTCTCCGGCGGAGCGCGAAGCGGAAAAAACCTCAGCGGAGGAAAAGGCTGAAGAAACAGAATCAGCCGTCCCGACGGATGAAGCGCCAGTCGTTAGCGAAGGTTCCTCCGAAGCAGAAACAAAGAATTAACAATTTTCCAATACAGCGCAGGTATCATCGCCGGCACTCAAGGAGAACATCATGATTCCAAATTTCAAAAGTGTGACCCCCTATGTAATCGAAACGACCAATTACGGCGAGCGTTCCATTGATGTCTTTACGCGGTTGATCAAGGAGCGCATCATCTTCCTTGGCACCGGCATTGATGACCAGGTGGCGAACGTCATCGTGGCGCAGTTGCTGTACCTCAATCATGAAGACCCCGAAAAGGAAATTTACATGTACATCAACTCGCCCGGCGGGCAGATTTATGCCGGGCTGGCGATTTACGACACGATGCAGATGATCTCGAACCCCATCAGCACGGTGGCGGTCGGCGTGACCGCTTCGTTCGGGACCGTTTTGCTTGCCGCCGGCACAAAAGGCAGACGCTACGCCCTGCCCAACGCCACCATTCACATGCACCAGCCGCTGGGCGGCGCGCAGGGTCAGGCAACCGACATCGAGATTCAGGCAAAACAAATCCTTCGCCTCAAAGCGTTATTGCTGGGCATTTTGTCGAAGCACACCGGTCAGCCGCTCGAGGTAATCGAACGCGACAGCGACCGCGACTACTACCTCGAAGCCAAACAGGCTGTGGAGTATGGTCTCGTGGATCAAGTGCTGGAAGTCTCGGACAAGATCAACAAGTAAAGCAATGTCTTGAGGTGTTAAAAATGTACACCGTCCCGAAGGCGCCCAACCTTCGGGACGGTGTGTTGTGTGTACGATATAATCCCTTCGCGTGAAAGGAGACCGGCATGACCTTTTCGATTGTTGCATGCGACCTTGAAGAACAGGCGTGGGGCGTGGCGGTGGCGTCCAAGTTCCCGGCGGTGGGAGCGGTGGTGCCTTGGGCGCAGGCAGGGACGGGCGCCGTAGCAACTCAATCCTTCGCCAACACGTCGTTCGGTCCGCGCGGCTTGGCGTTGATGGCGGCAGGTCTCTCCGCCCAGGAGACTCTCTCCCGCCTGCTGGAGGACGACCCCGAACGCGAGTTGCGTCAGGTTGGCTTGGTGGATGCGCAAGGCGGCTCGGCAACCTTCACCGGCAGCGGATGCTTCGCCTGGGCTGGCGGCGTGGCTGGCAAAGGGTACGCCATTCAGGGCAACATCCTCAAAAGCGGACGTGTCGTCCCGGCGATGGAGAAAGCCTTCCTGAAGACAAAGGGAAGTCTGCCGCGCAGGCTTCATGCCGCGCTTCTGGCAGGCGACCGCGCCGGCGGCGACAAACGCGGACGCCAATCCGCGGCGATTTACGTGGTCAAACCGAAGGGCGGGTATGGCGGCTACATTGACCGCTGGCTCGACTACCGCGTGGACGACCACGAAGACCCGGTCCCGCGGCTGGGCGAATTGCTCGAATTGCATGACCTGTATTTTGGCAAAAGCCCGGAGAGCGACCGTGTTGCGCTCAAAGGCAAGCCGCTCCGCCAGATGACGGACATCCTGATGGCACAAGGCTACCTGAAAAAGGGACGAACCTTCCGCGAGGCGTTCAACGAGTTCATCGGCAATGAAAACTTCGAAGAACGCGCCGACCCCCAAGCAAACTGGATTGACAAACCTGTGTTGAAGTACCTGCTGAAGAAATTCCTGTAAGCCCAAATCAAAAATCGAAAATCGAAAATCGAAAATCGTAAATCGAAAATCATCATGCTTCCCTCTCACATTAAAGCCCTCATCCTCGATATGGACGGCGTCCTCTGGAAAGGCGACGCGCCCATCGGCAACCTGCCAGAGATATTTCGCCGTATTCGCGCGCGCGGATTGAAATTCGTCTTTGCCACCAACAACGGCACGAAGACCCCCGAAGAATATCAGCAAAAACTGCGCGAACTCGGCGTGGACGTGGACGCCTCCCAAGTCGTGACCTCCGCGCTGGGATTGGCGTTCCTCCTGGCGCAGAGATTCCCGCCTGGGACGAAGGTCTTCGTCATCGGCGGGGAGGGCGTCCGTGTGGCGTTGGAGGAGAAAGGCTTCGAGGTCGTGCCGCTCGAGCGGGCAGCGGAGGCGCAGGTTGTCGTTCAGGGCATTGACCGCGGAATCAATTTTCAAAAAGTGGCAGAGGCGACCCTGCTCGTGCGGAGCGGCGTCCCCTATTACACCACCAACACCGACAAAACCTTCCCCACCCCGCGCGGAGAAATCCCCGGCTCTGGCGCGTGGCTTTCGGTCATCGTCACCGCCACCGGCGTGGAGCCCATCTCTGCCGGCAAACCGGCTCCCTTCCTGATGGAACTCGCGCTCGAACGGCTCGGCACGCGCAAAGAAGAGACCCTCGTGGTGGGCGACCGCCTCGAAACGGACATCGCCGCCGGGCAGGCAGTGGGATGTCCCACCGCCCTTGTGCTGAGCGGCGTCTCGACGCGGGAGCAGGCGGAGGCGTGGGAGAAGCGGATTGACATCATTGCCGCCGATTTGAGCGAATTGATTGGGTGAGGAAACCGTCCACGAATTCGACCACGAATGCACGAATATTTGCCTCATAAAGAGAGTTATTATGCCCCTCGTAGTTGATGCCACTGGGAACGACCTGACCTATAAACTTATCGGCTTGGCGATGGAAGTCCATAACGAGATCGGGCATGGCTTCAAGGAAGAAGTGTACGAAAAAGCCCTGGAAGTGAAACTTAACCACGCGGGGATCGAGCCGAACCGTCAGTATGAAGTGCATGTGGATTTTGAAGGAGAACGGGTGGCAACCTTCTATCTGGATTTATTTCCCGAGCAAAAAGTGGTTGTAGAGGTCAAGGCGTTCAGCCACCAACTAACCAATGATGAATTGGCTCAGGTTATTAACTACCTGAAGGCTACTGGCGCATCTGTGGGACTACTGTTCAATTTCGGACGAAGAAGACTGGAATATCGCCGCGTGTTTCCGGGGAAAGACCTAAAGCCCGTACAGCGAATCGGGCGCGACAATGCCATAAAGAAGTGAATAACCGTCCACGAATTTACCATATTCGAGTATTCGTGAACCATTCGTGGACGGTAACCCACTATGCGGTAAAATAACAGCAATCCTTCACACGGAGCAGGGCAATGGCAGAAAAACTCAAAGTATTCCTGTGTCACGCCAGCGAGAACAAGCCCATCGTCAAGGGGCTGTATGACGATCTTGTCGCGGCTGGGTATGAACCCTGGCTGGACACTGAGGTTCTCCTGCCCGGTATGGATTGGGATCTGGAGATCAAGAAAGGCATGCGCGCCAGCGACTCGGTGCTTGTCTGTCTCTCCTCGATCTCAGTTGCAAAGGAAGGCTACGTCCAGAAGGAACTCAAATTCGCGCAGGACATTCAGGATGAAAAACCGCGCGGCACGATCTTCCTCATCCCGTTGCGTCTTGACCCGTGTGAAATCCCGTATGATCTGCAAGACATCCATTGGGGCGATTATTTTGCCGATGACGGATTTGAAAAACTCGTTCGCTCTCTCAACATTCGGGCAAAGCAATTAGGCAAAGAAGCGGGCGAAGCTAAAAAAAAACTCCCCTAGCGCCGCCTGACGAAATCCCTCCTCCCTCCGACCTCCCGCTCGGCTCCTCCATCCCCTTCCCCCGCAACGAACTCTTCGAAGGGCGCGTCCCGCAATTGCGCGCGCTCGCCGATTCGCTCCTCAGCCACACGGGCGTTGGGACGGTCATCAACCAGACCATCACGGGCATGGGCGGCGTCGGCAAGACCCAACTGGCGGTGGAGTTCGCTTACCGCTACGGGCGGTACTTCCGCGGCGTGCACTGGCTGAACCTCGCCGACCCGTCCCAACTCGAAGCGGAGATCGCCCGCTGCGGGCGCGAGATGCGCCCCCCGAATTTCCCCGAAGACCAGCCCTCGCAGGTGACCCTGACCCTGCACGCCTGGAAGAGCGACGGTCCGCGCCTGCTCATCCTCGACAACTTCGAGGAACCCGCCCGCGTCAACGACGTCCTGCGCCTGCTTGGGCATTCCAGCCTGCGCCTGCTCATCACCTCCCGCCGCACCGACTGGCTCGCCGCGAGCGGGCTGAAACCCATGCCGCTGGAGGTCTTCACCCCGCAGGAAAGCCTCGACTACCTCAAAAAGACCCTGACCAAACGCCGCGACACCGACGACGCCCTGAACGGACTCGCCGAACGCCTCGGACACCTGCCGCTGGCGCTCGAACTGGCAAGCCGCTACCTGAACGGACACCCCCGCCTCTCCCTCGACGACTACCTGACCCAGTCTCGAGAGGCTTTGGACCACCCCTCGATGCGCGGCTGGCGCGCCGACCTGCCCGCCCCCACCGCACACGACCTCGACCTTCAGCGCACCTTTGCGGTTTCCTGGCTGCAGGTGAACGACGAAACCGCCCAAAAAATCTTCCTCATGGCGGGTTACCTCGCCCCGAACACCCCGATTCCGCTCGAAATCTTCGAAAAGGCGCTGGGGCTCTCGACCGAAGCCTGCGACGAGGCGCTCGACGCCCTGTATGGCTTGGGCTTGCTGAAAGCGGGCGAAACCGATTTGCCTGCGGTTCACCCCCTGCTCGCCGCCTACGCCCGCGGTTTGGCGAAGGAACAACCTGAAATTCTCGAAAAACTCGCCGATACGCTCGCTGCTTTGGCGAGCGAGGCAAATGATACTGGTTTACCCGCCCGTTTTACTCCCTTGCGACCTCACATGCCCATCCTTGCCCGACATGCAGAAACAGCAAATTTGCAGGATGCAGGAACCTTGTGGAGCAACTACGGCTATCACCTGGATATGATCGCCGATTACGCGGGGGCGCGAGCCGCCTACGAGCGCGCCCTGAAAATTGACGAAGCCGCCTTGGGTCCCGACCATCCAGATGTCGCCAGAAACGTCAACAACCTGGGCTCGGTGCTGCAAGCCCAGGGCGACCTGGCGGAGGCGCGAGCCGCCTTCGAGCGCGTTCTGGGCATCCTTGAAAAGACCCTTCCACCTGAGCATCCTTATGTTACATCCACAACAAACAACCTGGGCGTGGTGCTGCAAGCCCAGGGCGACCTGGCGGGGGCGCGAGCCGCCTTCGAGCGCGCCCTGAAAATTGACGAAGCCGCCTTGGGTCCCGACCATCCCAATGTCGCCATCCGCGTCAACAACCTGGGCTCGGTGCTGCAAGACCTGGGCGACCTGGCGGGGGCGCGAGCCGCCTTCGAGCGCGCCCTGAAAATTTTCAAGAAATTCCTGCCGCCCGGCCATCCGAATATCAAGATTGTGCAACGGAATTTGGATTCGTTGGAGAAATGAACCGTCCGCGAATGCACGAATGCTCCACGAATTCGCGAATGTCGGTCCGCCAATTCGTTTATTCGTGGTAAATTCGTGGACGGCGCTCCCTTTCCGCCTTCATCCTTCATCCTTCATCTTTCATCCTTTCCCTCCATGCTCCTCTACGACCTCGACCTCCCCTCCCTCTCGAACCTCCTCGCCCAATGGGGCGAACCCGCCTACCGCGCCAGACAAATCTGGCAGGGGCTGTACGTGAACCTCTACGATTCCCCCGCCCGTTTTACCAATCTACCAATTTCCCTGCGCGAAAAACTGGCTGAAGAATTCACCTTCACCCCGTTCACGGTCAAAACCTTCCTCGATTCCTCCGACGGCTTCACGCGCAAAACCCTCTTCCAACTCCCCGACGGTCACCTCATCGAAGCCGTGCTCATGCGCTACGGCGACCCGGCGGATTCTCCCTCACCCCTGCGCCCCTCTCCCAATATTGGGAGAGGGGATGGGGGTGAGGGCAAAAAGCGCCGCACGCTTTGCATCTCCACGCAGGCGGGCTGCGCCATGGGCTGCGTCTTCTGCGCGACGGGTCAACTCGGGTTCAAACGTCACCTTACCAGCGGCGAGATCGTCGCGCAGGTGCTGTACTATGCGCGCATGTTGAAGGAAGTGAACGAATCCGTGACGAATATCGTCTTAATGGGCATGGGCGAACCGTTCCACAACTACGACAACGTCATGGCGGCGATTGACCGCCTCAACGACCCGGACGGATTCAACTTC
This sequence comes from Chloroflexota bacterium, assembly GCA_039961775.1. Taxonomy (GTDB): domain Bacteria; phylum Chloroflexota; class Anaerolineae; order Anaerolineales; family Villigracilaceae; genus Defluviilinea. Next base: position 57,081 of record JABRVZ010000001.1, on the reverse strand, counting down.
GGCGCCCGCCGCATCACCCTCTCGACCGTGGGCTTGGTCCCGCAAATCCGCCGCTTCGCCGACGAAAAGCGGCAGGTCAACCTTGCCATCTCGCTCCACGCCGCAGACGACGACGAGCGTCTCGCCATCATGCCGGTCAACAAACGCTACAAAATAGACGACGTGCTGGAAGCCTGCCGCTACTACATCGCGCAGACCGGGCGCCGCGTCACCTTTGAATGGGCGCTCATCAGCGGAGTCAACGACACGCCCGAAGTCGCCGCCAAACTGGCAAAGCGCCTCAAGGGACTGCTCTGCCACGTCAACGCCATCCCCCTCAACCCCACTGCCGGGTACGCCGGTCAGGCAGCCAGCCGTCAGCGTGCGGAACTGTTCAAACAAACGCTGGAGCAGGCTGGAATTCCGTGCACCATCCGCATGCGTCGGGGCATTGACATTCAGGCGGGATGCGGTCAGTTGGCAGGTTCCGTTTCGTCTGTCCTGCCTGATGCGTAGGATGAGGGTGCAGGTCCTTTTTGTTTTCTTTATGCTCTGTTGCAATCATTCAAAAATCTTGCGTATTTTGCGCTCTCTAGCGCAACTTCGGGCGTTAGAGAACGCCCAGTACGCTTCAAAAAATCCTTGCAACAGAGCACTTCCTTTATTTTTTTTTGATGTAGGAAATTCTTATTTATTGGCTACGTGCAAGATAAATCGCAAATGAGTTCTGCTTGCAAGATGATTTGGAATACAGTATAGTCAACAAACTCAACTCCACGCTTCAGAGACGACGAATGAATAGCAAATCGAATCACTGGCTTCAACGACCCATCCACCCTGCCCTGCCGGCAATCACCAACGAAATTGCGCTGTTTGCAGGCATCCTGCTCCTCGCGCTCGTCACCCGCTTTTACGACCTCGGCGCGCGCGTCATGAGCCACGACGAGAGCCTGCACACCTATTTCTCCTGGCTTCTCTACCGCGGCCAAGGCTATCAGCACACCCCGATGATGCACGGACCGTTCCAGTTCCACGTCATCGCCCTGTCCTACTTCCTGTTCGGCGTTTCCGATTTCACCGCCCGCATCCCTGCGGTGCTGTTCAGCATCGCCACCGTCTGGATGGTCTGGTACTGGCGCGCCTACCTCGGCAGATGGGGCGCGCTGGTCGCCGGGCTGTTGATGGTAATTTCACCGTACATGCTCTACTACGGGCGCTACGTGCGCAACGAAGCCTTTGTGGGGCTTTCCGGCATTGTGCTGTTGTATGCCATCCTGCGTTACCTCGAAAGCGGCGAAAAACGCTACCTGTACCTCGTCACCGCCGCAACCGTTCTGCATTTCACTTCCAAAGAAACCGCCTTTATCTACACTGCCCAGGCGCTAATCTTTTTGGGCATTTTCCTCATCGTCCGCGCGACGGGACAAAAATGGCAGGGACGCGAAAATCTCTACAACCTCTTCATCATCCTGCTGGCGGCGGCGGTGCTGCTGGCAGGCATCGGCGCTGGTATCGGATATGTCAAACGCCATGGCGGTCTCATCAGCAGTACCGAGACCGCCGCCCCGGCAAACCCAATCGCCGGACCTTCGCTTCCCGCCGCCCCGGTCACGGTCTCTGCTTCGACGATTCTGCTCATCGCTGCGGCTTTGGTGCTCGTCGGCGCGGCAATCGTCCTGCTTGCCGGCTACGGCTGGAGCAACCTGCTCAAAGAGCGTTCCTTCGACCTGATCATCCTGCTGATGAGTTTCGTCCTGCCGATGCTGGTAGCGTTTCCGCTCGAATGGCTGAAAACGCGGCTCAACGTGGTCATCCCAACCAGCGCGGCGTCGGTGGCGGCGCTCGATACGCGCTCTGTGACGGTCATTGGGCTGTTTGCGGCGGCGTTTTTTGCCGTCGCCATTGCGGCAGGCCTGCTTTGGAGCCGCGAATGGTGGAAGTATGCGCTGACGTTCTGGCTTCCCTTCACCATTTTGTACACCACTGTCTTTACAAACGCGCCCGGCTTCTTCACCGGTCTGCTCGGCTCGCTGGCATATTGGATCGAACAGCAAGGCGTGGAGCGCGGCAGCCAGCCGGAGTATTACTACATTCTCGTTCAAATCCCCATGTACGAGTTCCTCACCGCCATCGGCGTTTTGGCGGCAATCGGCTTGGGCGTGAAAAAACTCTTTGGGCAGCGACCAGCCGTCCCTGAGGAGGAAGCGGCGTCGGAGTCTCTGCCTGATGAGCCGGCGAGTCCTGAAGAATCCCGTTTCCGAATCTTCTTCAGCCTGATGGTGTACTGGGTGGTCACGAGCATCCTGGCGTTCACCATCGCCGGCGAGCGCATGCCCTGGCTGACGTATCACATGGCGTGGCCCATGGTGCTGCTGACCGGCTGGGGGCTTGGGCAAATTATCGAGGGCATTGCCGAAAAAATGGAGACGGATGCCCCCTGGTGGCGTACAGCGCTTTCGCTGGCGCTGTTGACGGTGTTTCTGGTGGCGGCGTTTCGCGCGGCGCGCTCATGGTTTGGCGACACCCCTCCCTTTCAAGGCTCCGACCTGGCGCAATTGGAGGCGACCTCCGCATTTTTACTGCCTCTGGTCATCCTGATTGTCGCAGGCGCCCTGCTGATTTATTTGATGCGGGATGACCTGACCAGCCTGACGATTGTGGGGCTGACGGTTTTTGCCGTTGTGGCGGGAATTTCCAGCCTCATCAACGGCGCTTCGCTCCTGACCTTGTTCTCGATTCCCGAAGCCGGAGCCTTGCTCACGCCTCAAATTTTACGATTCCTCGCGGCGCTAATTGCCCTGGCTGCCAGCATTGGCGGCGCGATTTATCTGGCGCGGCAGCCCCGCAAAAGCACATTCACCGCCTGGGCAACGCTGGTCTTCTTTGCCCTGCTTGGTGTGCAAACCGCGCGGACGGCTTTTCGCGCCGCATACATTTTTTATGACGACGCCACAGAGTATCTCGTCTATGCTCACGGCGCTACCGGCGTGAAGGATGTGATGAAACAAGTGGAGGAAATCTCCAAGCGCACAACCGGCGGCTTGAACGCCGTCATCGCCTACGACGCCAGCGCACCAGACACCGGCGTCTCGTGGCCCTTCGTCTGGTATCTGCGTGACTTTACCGCCCTGCGCTCCTTCGATCAGCCAACACGGTCTCTGCGGGAGGCGGCAGCGGTCATCGTTGACCAGAAAAACTTCGACAAGATTTACCCCGCGCTGGGCAACGAATTTTATGAGTTCAACTATATCCGCATGTGGTGGCCCAATCAGGATTACTTCAATCTCAACCGCGAGCGCGTGCTAAACGCCATCACCAATCCTGCCATCCGCGAGGGCATCTTCGATATCTGGTTCGACCGCGACTACACCAAATACGCCCAGGCGACCGGCAACAGCGCCCTCACCCTGACCACCTGGCAGCCCGCCGATCAGATGAAACTCTTTGTGCGAAAGGACATCGCCGCCAAGATTTGGAACTACGGCGTGGGTCCCGCCGAGACCGCAGCAGTGACAGACCCTTATGAAGCGGGGACCATCACGCTGGCAGCGGAACAAATCTTCGGCAGTGAGCGCTATCCGCGCGGGTTGAATGCACCGCGCTCCATTGCCCGCGGCGAGAGCGCAGATTTCTACATTGCCGATTCGCGCAACCACCGCATCCTGCACATCGCATCAGATGGAAGCCTTTTGCACGAGTGGGGCGCCTTCGCTGACGCCGTCACGGGTAACGCGCCCATCGGCACGTTCAACGAACCCTGGGGGGTGGCGGTAGGACCCGACGGCTCGGTCTATGTGACTGACACCTGGAATCACCGCGTTCAAAAATTTACGCGCGATGGTCAGCCGCTGGCAATGTGGGGGCAATACGGTCAGCCGGTGCCGGGCAACCCCGCATCGCTCAGTTCGTTCTGGGGTCCACGCGGAATTGCAGTGGATTCGAACGGGAACGTTTTTGTGGCAGATACCGGCAACAAGCGCATTGTCATCTTCGATAAGGATGGGAACTACCTCACCGAGTTTGGGTCGGCAGGCTTTGCGCCGGGTCAGTTCGACGAGCCGGTTGGCATTGCCATTGCGCCCAACGGAACGGTCTATGTGACCGACACCTGGAATCAACGTGTGCAGGCGTTCACCCCCTCCGAGGACGGAAAATTCTACTTCCCCACCCTGCAATGGGACGTCAACGGCTGGTTCGGTCAGTCGCTGGATAACAAGCCGTTCATCGCTGTGGGAGGCAACGGGGACGTGTTCATCACCGACCCCGAAGGATATCGGGTAATCGAGTTCACGGCAGACGGTCAATTCGTGCGAACGTGGGGGGACTTTGGCAACGGTCCGGACGAAATCGGGCTGGCGGCAGGCATAACGGTTGACCAACAGGGATTTGTCTGGGTGACGGATGCGGGGAACAATCGCATTCTCAAGTACCGCCTGCCCTGAGGCAATATGCACAAGCAGCGTTCGCTAACGCCGTAAATGGAGCAAAAACAAAAAACAGCCGCTTGGGAAGCGGCTGTTCGTCTTTCTTACGAAGGGGGTTAAATATCCACTGCGATGCAGGTCAGGGTTTGTTCGACGCCGGGGATGGGTTGAATGGACGAGGCAATCAAACCGCCCAAGCCGCCGACATCCTGAGCCGTGATGACAGCCACCGCGTCATACGGACCGAATGTCATGTGCGCTTCGATTACATTTTCCAACTTCCGCAGTTGCCGCACCACGTCCTTGACTTCGCCCGCTCGAATTTTGATCAAGACATACGCCTTCATGGTGAACTCCTTTTCTTGAATTTGCTTTAATCACTGGCGTTACGCAGTTCATTCGTGTCGCGATAGTACTGTCGCCCGAAACTGCGAGATAAATCTCACGCACCGTACAAGGTGAGTTATTCATTTGACGGGCGCAGAAAAATTGCCCAATATACTGCCGCAACCAGGAACGCTCCGCCGATGATGTTCCCAATGGTAACCGGAATCAAGTTGTTGACCAGAAATGCGTTCCAGGTCAATTTATCGAGATGCGGAACTTTGTCACCCACTTCCGCAATAAAGGCTGGATCGAACTGCTTGATAAACAGAGCGTAAGGGATGAAATACATGTTGGCAATACTGTGTTCAAAGCCAGCCGCAACAAACGCGGTGATGGGGAAAATGATTGCGGCAATCTTGTCAATGGTACTGCGCGCACTGAACGTCATCCATACAGCCAGACAAACGAGAGCATTACACAGGATGCCCAGCGCCACTGCCTGCAGGAAGGTCAGCTCAACCTTGCTCACTCCTATTTTCAATGCGGCAATGCCCACCGAGTTTGCGCCAAAGGTGTACTGCCGCGTGAAAAACATCAGGATGACCGTGCCGATTGCGCCGACAAAATTGCCCAAATATACAATCAGCCAGTTGCGGAGCAAGGCGCGTCCCTTCACCTTTCCATTTGCCCAAGCCATGACAATCAGGTTGTTGCCTGTGAATAGTTCGGCTCCGCCCACCACCACCAGAATCAGCCCCAGACAAAACACCAACCCAACGAGGAGTCTGTTGAAGCCGTAAGGGAAGCCTGTGGTAAACGCCGTTCCCCCATCTGAGGGGGTGATTGCCATGCTGCCAGCGCCTACCGTGGTGGCGAAAATCGCCCCAAGTGAGATGAAAGCCCCGGCAAGCACCGCCAGCATGAACATTTTCAGGAATGGCATTTCGGCTTTGCGGACTCCCAGGTATTCGGCGCGAGTTGCCATTTCCTGAGGCAAAAGTGCGTCAATTCGGATTTCGCTCATAAACACCTCGTTATTTGTGAAATTCTTCACTTATTATAACAACACCATGTTGAATTGGTGGGCAAGAAATTGTAATTAGAATGCAGTGATTTTCTTCCAGTAAATTCTGCAGCAAGCAATGCTAAAAGCGTCAGCGAGGGGAACGCTTCAGCAGGGTGACTTCTTGTGGGGAAAGTTCGCGCCACGAGCCGAGAGATAGATTGCCCAGTTGAAGGCTGCCAATGGCAATTCGGAAGAGGCGCAAGGTGGGCAAACCTACAGCCGCGGTCATGTGGCGGATTTGGCGTTTCTTGCCTTCCCGCAGTTTGATTTCCAGCCAGGCAGTCGGTCCATGCGGGGTGACAGGCTTGGGTCGAGGAGGCAGGTTCGGGTCAGGAATGAGGCGAACTTTGGCTGGGAGGGTGCGATAGCCCTTGATTTGGATTCCTTTCCGAAGGGTTGTCAGATGCTCCGGCGTCGGCTGTCCTTCCACCAGGACATAATAGGTTTTTTCCACATGCCGTTTTGGGTCTGTCAGACGGTGGATGAGGGGACCGTCATCGGTAAGCAACAGCAAGCCTTCGCTGTCGCGGTCGAGCCGCCCGGCAACATAGACGCCGGGGGCGTCAATGTATTGCTTCAGTGTGGGATGCCCGGTTCCTTCGTCGGTGAATTGGGAGAGGACGCCATAAGGTTTGTTGAAGATGATGTATCGCATGCTCGCGCCGGGGTAATGGGTCGGTTCTTTATATTGCTAATCGGTTACGAATTGCAAGAAAGCGATTGCCGAACTGTATAATACAGTAGAAAGGCCTAACCTTCAAGGAGAGAGAGATGGCGAATGCAAAATACAAGATCAAGGGGAATAATAAAATTCCGGGCTATGATTCGGAAATCGAGATTGATGTAGACGACAAGTACGAAGCGTACAGCAAGGACATTCCAGAACCAACGCCTTATGAGGGGTTTGTGATCACATGGTTCAATAGTTTTGGAGTGCGCGAAAAAACGTCCCGCAAGAACGCCGATGTCACCTATACGGTGAAACTCAAGAAACTCCCAAAGGGAAAGCGGCTCTTTGCGCTGTACAATGGCGAGGTGCACGAGTTGACCACTGAAGATGCAGGTAATGGGAATATTAAATTCACCCTGAGCGTTGGCGATCCGCCGGTAGGCACAGGTCCCTAATTCCGCTTTTGACTGGCGCGAGCCGCTTCCCAAACAGCGCGGCGCCAGGGGATGTTTTCAATATATCTGCGGCGCTCGTTTTCGTCGGTAAATTTGGAAGCCTGATATTCCAGAAGTCGGTTTGCCTGCTGCAGGATTTGCTCGCCCCGCGGATCGCTTTTGCGCTGGAGGTACAAGTAGCAGGCGTAATAGATGCGTACAGGCTCTTCAACGCCTTCCAGGGTGTTGCCTTCCGCCAGAAATTTCAGGATGACCTCGGCGTATTCGGAAGCAGCGTCGGGGTCGTTTTTTTCCAGGTAAACCGTTACTAACCCTGCCAGCGGTTCCATCGAAAGCACGGTCTGATTTAATTCTTCACGGATTTGTATCGAAGCCTCATATGCCCTGCAGGCGGTCTCGAATTCACGTTGAAGAAGGCAGGCGTGACCGAGGTAGAGCATAGCCCAGGCTTCGCCGGAGCGATCGGATGTTTTTCGCGCCAGTTCCGCCGCCAGTTCTGCGTTCCTGCGGGCGGATTCTGCATCTTGTTGAATGCCGTCCAAGGCACTCAGGTTGATTAGTGTATAGATTTCCTGATAAACGTTGCCGTTCTCACGAGCCATGACAAGGGATTTTCGGTAATAAGAGCGCGCCGAATCGAAATCGCCTTGTACACCAGCCACATAGCCAAGATTTATCAAAATAGAACTTATCAATACAAGATTACCCGTCTCGCGCGCGGCAATCAGGGTTTCTTCGTAATATTGACGGGCAAGTACAAAGTCTCCATTGATAAACCCCTCCAACATGGCTAAATTGTTGAGTATATTGGAAATTAACTCCGGGTTGTTTAGCGAGCGGGCAAGTTCCAGGGCAGTTGTAAGATACGTCCTCGCCGCAGAAACTGCCCGCTGCTCCATAGAAATCCAACCCATAATGTTCAGAATGCGGCTTTCTTGGCTAATGTTGTTCAACGTACGGGCGCGCGCCAAAGCAGACTGGGCGAGCCGCATGGCTTCGTCCATACGCCCCAGGCGGAATAAGGCTGTTACCCACACAATTTGGGTGTAAAGCCCCAGTTCCGAATTGACGAGCGCTTCGGGAGCGTTCTGCGCCTGTTTGGCAAGCTCGACTGCCTCCAGATAATTGCCGACGAAGTAATGATATGCCGCGCGGAGCATGGCAACCTTTGCAAGGCGGAGGTCATCTTGCATTTCAACAGCCCATTGCTCGAGAGTGTTCAATTCCTTGAGTTGCAAATCGCGTTTGCCAAGGCGGGAATACAAATCCACCCGCTCAGCAGTTAAATCAAATCGAGTGGCAAGATCATTAAAGGGGATATAGGCAAGCGCGCGTGTGAAATATTCGATGGCTTGGGCGTTTTGATAAGATGCCGCTGAAACCTTGCCCGCCAGGGTGTAATACTTTTGAGCGTCTGCAGGGAGGTTGCCCTGTTCGGCATGATAGGCAAGTTCAGGGTAATGACTGGTGAGATTTTCGGCGTAAATTTTCTCCAGCGCGCGCAAGGCGGCGGCATGAAGTTCCTGCTGACGGGCGCGGATTTGCATCGAGTATGCCGCGTCACGCAGAAGCCCATGATGAAAGAGGTAACGTGATTCCTGAACGGGAAGCCATATCGCGGCTTTCTCGGCTTCGGACACAAACTGCACCGCCTCAGCCTGAGACCCCAGCATTTGCCCCAAAACACGGACATCGAACTCACGCCCAAGGATTGAGGCGGTTTGCACAACATCACGAATCTCACGCGGAAGTTGGTCAATGCGCGCAGTCAACAGAGCGCGGATGTCGCCGGGCAGATCAGAAGAGCGCTTATGCCGCACTTGCCGCCAACCATCGGGGCTCATTTCAAGCAGATTCTCCTCCTGCATATAACGGAGAATCTGCTCGGCAAAATAGGGGTTTCCCTCGGAACGATTCATCACCAGAGTAACCAGATCGGGTGCGGCTTTTCCGCCGAGCAGGATTTCCACCAGATGAGCGAGTTCATCGGCAGAAAAACTGGTCAGATTGATTTCGTCATCCGCCAGCCCCTCAATGACGGAAAGATCTGCACCCTGTTTGCGGTACGACAAAATGACCGCTACCGGGTAATTTTCTGTCTCACTGGTAAGCGAACGCTTCAAGCGGGAAAGAAATTCCAGCGTGTCCCGGTCTGCAAAGTGAAGGTCGTCTACAATCAGGATGAACGGCTGTCGCAAACTTTCTGCTTTGATGAGGGCAATCAAGGCGCGGAAGGTGTTGTTATAGCGCCCCTCGGCGTCCAATTGGTTGTACAGTGAATTTTCATCATAAATGTCCACCAGAGCGGCAAGGAGGGAATGCAAACGCTCGAGTTCGCGCGTCAGGCTTGGGTCGGGGAGAGAGGCGAGCAAATCGTCCAGATGGGAATTGAAGGCAAGACGGCGTGTCTCCGGCGATTGATCCTGCGAAACGCCAAAATAGCGCATAAGCCAGCCGCGGAGAGGGTTGAAGGAATGCCGCAGCACCTGGTCTGCCGCGCCAATCCCCCATAGCACCTTGCGGTGGGCAAACGAATTGGACGCATAAAATTCCTGGAGCAGGCGGCTTTTCCCGATACCCGCCTCGCCTGTTACCCCAAGGAACCCTGCAAACCTGTCTGCCCACAACGGCTCGACAAAACGATGAAGACGGTTCAATTCTTCTTCACGCCCAACAATCTGCCCTTCATAAAAGACTTTTATGTCCTGCTTGCGGCGCCGCAGGAGATACACCTTTTGCTCGGATGCAAACCCTTTGAACGACTGGGCGCCAAGATATTCAAACTCGAAACGCTGAGAAACTCTGCGGACAACGCGTTCATCCACCCAAACCGCTCCATCCGGCGCACCGACCATGAAACGGGAAGCAAGGTTGATGCCCCACCCGTAACAGGTGTAATCTTCGCACATTTCACTGCCGAGGTAGCCGGCGTGGGCAATATAATAAGTCACTCCGGCGGTGATAGGAAAATCCACGCACGCCTGCAGGTCGAGCACAAAATTCAGCGCGCGCCCGATATCATTTTCATAGGCAACCGGAGCGCCCCACAACATAAGCATGTTGCAGCCTTTATCACCAAAATCGAGCCGAGAGATCAATCCTCCATACTTGGCGCGCAGTTCAAAGAGCGCCTTCGCAAAGTCTACCAATTTTTCATCGGGCAGGTCAGGGAGGCGCATGAAGAGATTGACGATCTGCCGAAATTCTCCGCGGATGTCATGGACGATGACTTCTTCCGGCACAAACAGGCGGGAAGTTTCCACATCCACCGGCGGCAAAGCATATTCTTCAGATGGCGGAACATCTTCACAAAAACCAGTAAAACAATAAAAGGGACCCTGCGGATGAGCAGCAATGGAATCGCCGAGCAAATTCTTCAACGACTCGGTGATGAGAATATTGCGCGCCGCCGCATAATGTTCAGCCGCTGCCGACTCGTTCACCGCCGACCCGCGAAAATAATACATCGCCTGTTTGCCATCGGAAGAGCGCAAAATCCGCCAGCGCACCATCCCATTGGCAACGCCGATTTTGACCGAAAAAGAGAACGCGCCGTACACTGTGAGGCGGTCGGGCTCCCGCAAAAGCGCCTGCTGGACATCCCAGGCAGATGCCAGCGCGCGCAAGGCGGTCGAATGCTCATCCTGCACAATGGGGTACAACGCCATAATCCCATCGCCCGCAAAACTGACAATGCGCCCCCCGTATTCAAAAACACTCTTCACCAGCGGGTCGAAAACGCTGTGCATTAAGCCCGCAAGCACCTCCGCCCCATGCTGTCCATGCTGCATAAGGGCGTCGGTCATCTTCGAAAACCCCGAAAGGTCTAAAAACATTCCCACCGCCGGGAACTCCCCCTCAAAATTCCCAGCCCGAAAATTCTCCACAATCAATTCAGGAACAACGCGATGCATAAGCAAATTGTAGCATGTATAATCGCACTATGACTTCCCGCTTCTTCGAGATACGAACCTGCAACGCATGCGGACTTCGCTACCCCCTGACCGAGGGAAGCGTTTTTGGCGAGCGCTGTCCTGCCTGCCTGGGAGAAACCCGCCTCGTCCTCCGCCGGCAGTTGATACGTGAACCCGCGCCTTCCCTCCCCGCCGCCTTTTCCTCCAAACTCCAAAAGAAAAAAACAACAACGCGGGCTGTCCTCCTCGATAACATCCGCTCGGCATGGAATGTCGGCTCGATTCTGCGTTCAGCGGAAGGATTCGGGTTCGACCATGTCTATTGCTGCGGAATCACCCCCACGCCGGACAACGAAGCGGTGACCAAGACCTCGCTGGGCGCGGAGGAATCGCTCACCTGGTCACATCACAAGGATGCGGTCAAACTGGTCAAAGGGCTGAAGCGAGAGGGATGGAAAGTGTATGCGCTCGAAGAGGACGCGAAAGCAATCCCGCTCTCAAAAAAGAGAAGCCCAGGCAACACTGTGCTGATTGTCGGCAGCGAAGTGACAGGCGTGGACCCCGGCCTGCTTGCGCTGTGCGACGCCATTTTCTACATCCCCATGCGCGGCGTCAAAAAATCCTTCAATGTGGCAATCGCTTTCGGTATCGCGGCATTTGCGCTGAGATAACAAAACACCGCCGTTATAGGCGGTGTTCATTTTCGGTCTGCTCCCTCAGTCGCTTTTTGACAACGCGGCAATCTTTTCGCGGATTTCATTGAGCAAAGTCTGAATTTCATCCCTCTCGCGGATGGCGGTTTGCATCGAGGCTTTAAAAGCCTGCCTTTGCGATTCTTCCAGGGTTTCAAACAGATGCTGGTCGCGGGCAATTTGCGTGTTTTTGTGTTTGAGTTTTGTTTCCAGTCGTTTTTTATACCCCTCGTAAAACTGGAGTTCATTGAGTGGCTGCGCCTCCTGCGTTTCGCCAGCCAGCAGGCTGTCAATGACCGGAAAGAAACGCTCCATATCCACCGGCTTCTCGATGAAGCGGGTGACGCCAATGGTATGAGCAAACTCCTTATCCTCCGGCGCGACGTAGGTGGCAGAAAGGAAGATGACCGGTATATCCCGTGTAGAGGGATCCAGCCGCAGGCGGTGAACAAGGCTGAAGCCATCCATTTTGGGCATCAGGATGTCGGTGATAATCAGCGCCGGGCGCTCTTTTTGAATGATTTCAAGCGCTTCCACGCCATTGGTGGCAGTCTCCACACGGTAGCCTTTGAACTTGAGCGTAGCAACCAGCAGGGTAAGAATATCCGGCACATCCTCGACGACGAGCAAGTAGCCTTTTTGGGAAGTCGGTGTGGTCATGATTGGATTTTAATCGCTTCTGACGGTTTGGTGAATAAAGCCGGAAGTACTATCCTCCCTGCTATCCCTGCACCTGCAAAAGTGTTATCATAGCGGTCATTCCACCAGAGAGAGGAGCGCACGTATGGCAATCAAATTACTTGTCCCAGTGAACGGTCCCATCACCCAGTTGTTCGGAGAGAACCCCGACATTTATAAAAAGTGGGGCTTCCCCGGCCACAACGGCATTGACTACGGCATCCCCAACGGCACGCCGGTTAGCAGCGCAGCGGCAGGGACTGTCAACCAGGTCTCGTTCGAAAACGGCGGCTATGGCAACTATGTCAAAATCGCCCATCAGGACGGCTCGAAAACCTTCTACACTTACTATGCCCACCTTGCCAGCGCGGCGGTCTCGGCGGGACAAAAAGTCAAAGCAGGGCAAATTATCGGGTACAGCAACAACACCGGCGCCAGCACGGGTCCGCACCTGCATTTTGGCTTGAAAATTGACGGCGAAAACCCCGCTTACAAGGGATATGTTGACCCCATGCCCTACTTTGAAAGCAGCGGGACGACCACGCCAGAGACGCCGGCAGGCACAGAGCAGGGCGCTTTCGTCGCTTTGCCAGACCTTACATTTGAAGTCACCTACGAGACCCTCAACGTCCGCAATGGACCCGGTGTCGAATATTCCATCATCGGGCAAATTGCCAAAGGCGCAAAATTTACAAGCAAAAAATTGAGTTCCCGCAGCGTTTGGGTGGAAGTCGAGCCGGGCAAATGGTGCGCCCTGCAATTCGAAGGAACAATATACTTGAAAGTGAGCAAGTGAAATCACCGTCCCGAAGGCGATGAGTCTTCGGGACGGTTTTTTACTTCCCTAACGCACGCGCAACCAACTGAATTGGATGCAGCGCCTCCATCCCCGCCCCCTGCCTGACCTGCATCCGGCATGCCGCTCCGGTTCCCGCAACCACTGCCCGCCCTGCGCTGTCCGCTTTGCGCACCTGGCTGAACAGCCTCTCCCCCACCTTCATCGAAAGGTCGTAATGCTCGGCTTCGTACCCGAACGTCCCTGCCATACCGCAGCAGCCTGCATCTAACACTTCCACTTCGTAGCCGCACAAACGGAGCATCTCCACGGTGGCGTTTGTCCCGCTGGGCAGACCGTCGTCCGCCAGCCCCTGCGCCCGCTGATGACAGTGTGGTTGAAAGAAAACGGCAAATGGATGATCGGTAATTAGGGTATGGGTGATTGTTTCAAAACGGTTAGGTTGCAATATATTGGCTACACGCAAATTGTGAAAACCATCAGCGCGGATCAAGTACTCGTCCAGGAGCCAGGTCCGGGCGGCGTATGAGGCGATTTCGTCCCGGCGTTCGGGCAGCAGGTCAAAGTAGTCGTTCTTCAGGCAGTAGATGTCGGGAGGCTCGATGCCGACAACCGCCGCTTCGCGCTTCGGGTCAGCCTGATTCAACGCATCCAGCACCCGCCGCGCCTGACGCTTCGCCGCTTCGACGAAACCCTTCGACAGCAGCGACGCCCCCGCCCCCACTACCGGCAGAACGCGGACATCACAGCCGCACGCCGCCAGCACATCGAGCGCCGCCTGCTCCACCTCGGGCTCCACATACCGCCCAAAGGGGTCGGACAAAAACAAAACCCTGTACTTCTCCGTGCTCTCTGTACTCTCCGTGGTGAACGCCTTTGCTCTCTTTGTGGAAAATCTTGGAAACGGACGTTTTTCCGTGATGCCGAACGCTCTGGCAATAACTTTTCTGAACAGCGGCACGCTCATCGCCGCGTTCGTCAGCGGCGCAAACGCAGAAGCCAGCCTTGCCGTGATGTCGAAATACCCAAAGAGATAATCGCGCAGCGGGCGGCGGTGCGACTTGTAATACTCGTTCTCGAACTCGTACTTCAACTTTGCCATGTCCACGCCGCTGGGACATTCCGCCTTGCAGCCCTTGCAGGCGAGGCACAGGTCGAGGGCGTCATAGACCATGGACGATAGACCGTTGACCATGGACAGCCCACCGTCCTCGGTCCTCGGTCGGGTGATCAATGCTCTTAGCAAATTCGCCCTGCCGCGCGTGGAGTTTTGTTCCTCACGAGTCGCTTGAAATGAAGGACACATCACGCCCGTCGCTTTGCGGCACACGCCCTGACCGTTGCACTGCTCGATGGCGCCTGCCAGCCCGCGCTCGTGGTCAAAGTGCAGGGCGGGCGTCCACGCCTGAACCCGATACCCCTCGCCGTAACGCAGGTGCGTGTCCATCGGCGGCGCGTCGAAGAGTTTGCCCGGGTTGAGCAGGTTATCGGGATCAGCGGCGCGTTTGAGCAGGCGCATGGCGTCGGTCACCGCTTTGCCATACGTCGGCTCGATCCACTCGCCCGAGACGATGCCATCGCCGTGTTCACTGCTCATCGAACCGCCCAGCCGCATGGTCAGCGCGAAGACCTGTTCGGCAATGCTCCGCATCGCCCGCACGCCTTCGCCCGTCAGCAGGTTCAACACGGGGCGAATGTGCAAACATCCCGCCGACGCGTGAGCGTAGATGCCGCCTTCCGTGCCGTGCGCCGCCAGGATGCGCTCGACCTCGCGCACGAACTCGCCCAAATTCCCCACAGGGATGGCGCAGTCTTCGATGAACGCCGCAGGTCTCGCCGCCTGCGGACGCGAGTCGAGTATCCCCAGTCCCATTTTGCGGATGTTCCAAACGCGCGCCTGCTCCTCGCTGGACTCGGCGACAGTCAACACCTCGCCGATGCCGCGCACCGCATCTTTCAGGACCTCGAGCCTGTCTCCGCCAAATTCAACGACCAACACTGCGGCAGGATCTCCCGCCATCCACCCCATCTGACGCGCATACGCCGGGACGCTCCGCGCCAGCCGTAAAATCATCTGCGGGATCAATTCGATGGCGGACGGCTTGAATTCCAGCAGGCGCGGAACTTCGTCGCAGGCTTCGGCGATACTGGCATAGGACAACACGCCCAAGACGGTATGCTTCGGTTTCGGCACAAGGTTGACCGTGGCGCGGCGGATGACGGCGAGGGTGCCTTCTGAACCTGCCAGGAGAGGCGCCAAATTGACCGTGGACCGAGGACGATAAACCGAGGAGGTCATGCCGTAATCACCTGCATCCCACAGCGAGGGAACAGACGGGCTCCACGGCAGGAGGTAGTTTAAGCGATAGCCCGCCGAGTTGCGCCAGGTTTTGGGGTAACTCTGCCGTATGGCTTCGGCGTAGTTTTCCCGTATCGCTGCCGCCGCCGAAAGAATCGCCAACTGCCTTCCCCCCACTGACCCCTGAACACTGCTCACTGACAACTGCCCGCCGACCTCCCCCCACGTTTCAAGCGTTCCATCACTCAAGATGACATCTGCCGAAAGAATATGATCTGCGCTCATGCCGTAGAGGATGGAATGTGCGCCTGTGGCGTTGTTGCCGATGACGCCGCCCATCGTGGCGCGTTCGGCAGAGGCAGGGTCGGGACCGAAGGTCAAGCCGAATTTGGCGGCGGCAGCGTTCAGGTCCGCGAGAACGACGCCCGGTTCGACAGTGGCAGTTCGGGAGTCGGGATCAATCTGAAGGATGGAATCCAGCCAGCGGGAGCAGTCCAGAATCAGGGCGTGTCCGATTGCCTGCCCGCCGAGGGAGGAGCCCGATCCGCGCGGCAGGATGGGGATTTTGTATTTCGCTGCAAGTTCCACGGCGGCGTGCAGGTCGTCCTGGGTTTTGGGGAGGGCAACGCCGAGCGGCTCGATCTGGTACATGGAGGCGTCGGTGCTGTAGAGGATGCGCGAGGCGGCGTCGAGGCGGAGGTCGCCGGTGAAGCGTTTGCGGAGTTCGTTGATGAAATCGGTAGGAAGAGACATGCGCTGATTTTACCCCCGCAAACAAAACGTCCCGAAGGCGGCTTCGGGACGTTGTTCTCAGACAAGTTCGATGGTCTGCGGCTTGACCTTTGGCAGGCGGCGGATTTCGCCGCGCGCTTCCATATCGAGTTTGACGGTGACGTAATACCAGGGGATGGAGCCGTCGAACCTGCCTTTGAGTTTTTCTTCGACCGCCATGTTCAACTTCATGAAGGTCATGGGACCGCGCGCCTTCAACACATCAAGGATGGCTTCGCGCATCAGGTCATATTTGGCTTTTTCGATGTTCACGCCCTGTTTGGCTGGGTTCGGGTGAAAGGCGGGAAATCGTGTGTCCATATTTCTCTCCTCAAGCCCATCGGGGCTATTCTCACTTGTTAAAGTTGGGATTCATGCTGGTGTACAGCGCGAGGACGTTGCCTGTCGGGTCTTGAAAAATGCCGAACCAGCCGGTGCCCGGAATTTCCATTTTGGGGTGAAGCACCTTCCCGCCCAGCTGCTCAACCTTCTTCAAGTCGGCTTCGATGTCATCGCTGTCAATATAGACCAGCACCTGCCCGGCAGGACTTTCAGCGGAGACCTGAGTGAAGCCGCCGCCTGAGCCACTGCCGTCTTCCCACATGGTGTAGTTCATCTCCGGCACGTGTTGAATCTTCCAGCCGAACAATTCCTGGTAGAACCTGCCTGCCGCTGCCACGTCTGCGGCGGGAATCTCCACATGGACCACATTACGCTTGGACATTGCTCTCTCCTTTTTGGCGAAAATCGGATAACGGTATCAAGCATTTTAGAACGCATGTTCTATTTCGTCAAGCGCCAGATGTGGGGAATATTTTTGGGCAGAGGCAAAATACAGGGTGGAGCGAAGCGTTATTCGTATTTGAGCGCCATGACGGGAATCATCGTGGCGGCGCGCAGAGCCGGGTAAAGCCCGGAGAGCATTCCGATGAGAGTGGAAAAAAACAGCGCAAAGATGGGCAGCCACAGCGGGGTATAAACCGCCACGCTGGGCGGAATCCCCCCCTGCTGACCCGCCTGATTGGAAAGGTAAACCACAGCAACCACGTTGATTGCCTGCCCCGCCAGCCAGCCGATCAAGACGCCGCCAAGCCCGCCGATGAAGCCGATTCCCGACGCCTCGCCGAGGAAGATCGCCAGCACATTGCGGTTGGTCGCGCCGACCGCTTTCATCAAGCCAATTTCGCGCGTCCGCTCGAGGATGGACATCGCCATCGTGTTCGCAATGCCGATGGCGGCAACCAGCAACGCAATAGCGCCCACCCCGCCGAAGATGACTTGCAGGATGATGTAGAAGTTGTTGATGCCCTGCACAAACGACTGCGGCGTGTATGCCTGATAGCCCATTTCGGTGATTTGATCGGCAATATCGAGCACCTGATTCACATCCCGCACCTTGACAATGACCTGGCTGTACCCTTCCTTGTTGTAATTGATGCGGCGGTTTTGCGACCACTCGTTCAACGCTTTGACCTGTTCGAGCGGCATGTAAATCGTCCAGTCGGATTCGCCGCGCGTCTCTTTCAGCACCCCCGTCACCCGCAGACTCAGGTTCTTGCGGATTTCAGTTGATGTATTTTGGTCCCATTTCGAGAGTATGAATTGAATCTGCTGGTCGTACAGGTCGGGCGGCGCCGGCGGCTCCTGCCCCGGACGGAGTTGCGGATCATAGAAATTGTTGGCGACCATCGGACCCACAACGATGGTTGTGCGTCCAAGCGCGGTATCGCCCTGTACTGTTTCCAGTCCCAGTTCAGCAAGGTCTTTTACATCCACGCCGATGATGTTTGCCCACCCCTCCAGTTTTCGATACCTGACCAACCCGCCCGACCACAAAAACTCACGCGGACTCACCCACTCCACGCCGGGAATCGAACGTAATTCTTCCAGCGCCTGATTGGTGAGCAGTTTCGCTTGGGAGGAACCGCCACCTCCCCCGCCCCCGCCTGGTCCAACCACAACGGGACCTTCGCCATACGTCGGCATGACCTGGATCTGCGTCAGGTCGCCGATGCCATACAACTGCTCATTGGCATTCCTCTGCAAGCCAATCGCCAGCGAGACGAGAATCACCACCGCCGCCGTACCGATGACCACACCGATGGCGGTCAACGCCACGCGCGCTTTGCGGCGGCTTAGGTTGCCAAAGATGAGCCGAAGCAGGTCAATGAAGCGCACGACTACCCCTTACCCGGAACAGGCTGGGCTGGCAGCGGTTGGGCAGGCGACTCGATACCTCCTCCGCCCCCGCCGGGCGCCTGCCAGACGGGCCAGGCGCTATCCAGCCCCAACAGACCTTTGATAAAGCGGAAGATTTTGTGCAGGGTGGTTTCCTCCTCCACAATGACCTCCCCGCCGCCGTTTATCCCATCGCCGCCGGAGGATGGCTCGAGCGAAGGATCAATGAACGCCTCCTGCACCTCCACTTCGATCGTCCGTTCGAGGGTACGCGGCTGATTGAAGTCATCCACATAATCAATCGTCACGGTGAGGGTGGTTGTGCCAGGTTGATCAGGCATCAGCATGGCGTCGAGCGTGAAGAACCCGCCCGCATCGAGCGGACCGACCAGGCTCGTCCCGTTTTCAATCGTCCCATTGTCTGCCGTGACCCGGGCATCGCCCAAAACCGCAAAGCGCTTGCCCACATTGACAATCTGAATCGGCAGCATGCCCGGCTGACCGACAACGAAGGGGTCTGGCGGACGGTAGAAACTGACATTCACATTCGGCAGACTGTACACTAACAGCGTAATGACCTGTTCATCGGAGATGACTTCGTTCTTGTCATTCAGATATGAAAACGTAATCCGCAGGGGATATGCGCCCGGATTGGTCGAAACGTTCACCACCAGATTTTGCACAGCCTGAATCTTTTCCCCAGCCTTGAGATCGCCCAACGATTGGACGTTGGACGCCCCCACCGGCGCAAAATTCGAGAAGTCGCCGCCGCCGCCCGACACGCCGCCAGGCACAGCCGTACCGCTGCCGCCGCCGCTCGAACCGCCGCCCACAATCATGGTGATGCGCTGAGCGTTTGCGTTACCGACGTTCTGGACGGTCATGTTCAGGGCAAATTGCACGCCCGGCTGAAGCGGTTCCACGCTGGATGCGTAGCCTGTAATCACCAATTGAGAACTTTTCACCCCCGTCGGCGTGGCGGTGGGAGCGGCAGAACCGCCTCCACTGCTGACCGTCCCGCCGCTGACCGGGAGGGACAGGGTGAATTTATCGGAGTAACTGGTGCCCTGCGAATCATAATAGGTGAGGGTCATATCCACTACAAGCACGCTTCTCCCGCTGATTTGAGCAGAGACGTAGAAAGTCTGGCTGACTTCCACTTCCTGATCGTAGTCAACGGTTCCAACAACGGCAATTCCACCGGTTTTGGTGGCGAGCAAATCCGAGGAGGTAAAGGTTGCCTGCGTGTTATAGGCAGTGGATTTGCCGACGTTTTCCATGACGACTTTCAAGGTGACATCGCCGCCGGTTCGGATGTTGCCGGTCAACTTCGAGGTGTACACCGCAAACTGCGGACGGGCGAAGGGCAGCGGAGCAGTTGTGGGGGTGGGCGTGGGCGCTAGAACAGTCAATACGGCAAAACCATTTGCCGGTCCACCGGTAAGGCTGACAGTAATCGTATAGGAACCGGCTGCAATGCCGGCAGGCACGAGCGCCTGTAATGTGTCGAGACCTACAACCGTTGTGCTCAAAGGCGTTCCATCCAACAAGACGACAGCGCTGGCATCGAAGCCGGCGCCCGATACCGTAATCGTGTTACTTACGTTATTGATAATGGTGCTCGGTGAAATCGAGAACACATCCGCTGCGTAAGCAGGACGGGGGAAAAGTCCCGCCAGCAACATGACCATCAGCAACAGGGAGAGAATGCGAAAAGGCTTGTTTTTCATGGTTCTCCAAATATTCCAGGCTATGCGGACGGGGCGACTTCCAGCACGGCGGCTTGATAGTCCGCTTCACTGACCACCCGCCCATCGAGCAGATAAATATTGTGGGTTGCAAAACGCATCATACGCGCGTCGTGCGTGACGACCAGCACAGTCCGCCCGGAGCGGTGCAGGTCGGAGAGCAACTGCATAATCGCCGCGCCGCTGGCGGTGTCGAGGTTGCCGGTCGGTTCGTCAGCGAGGATGAGTTTCGGGTCGTTGACCAGCGCCCGGGCAATGGCGACGCGCTGCTGTTGTCCGCCGGAGAGTTCGGTGGGACGATGAAAAGCGCGGTCGCCCAATCCAACCTGATTCAGCAAGTAGTCGGCTTGTTCGTCGCGTTTCCTGGGGCTAATTCCTGCGAATTGCATAGGAAAGGCGACGTTTTCTCTGGCGGTCATGCTGGGAATGAGGTTGAACGATTGGAAGACGAAACCAATTGTCCGCCGGCGGAAGAGCGCGAGAGAGTTTTCGTCCGCGTCGTTCAGGGATTGACCGTCCACCCAAATTTCGCCGGCGGTGGCGCGATCTAAGCCTCCGAGCAGGTAGAGCAGGGTGCTTTTGCCCGACCCTGAAGGTCCCATGACGACGGTGAAGGTGTGGGGTTCGATTTCCAGATCCACGCCATCCAGTGCACGGACGGTTGTGCCGCCCATCTGATAATACTTTTTCAAACCCGACACACGAATAAAGGCTTCACTCATAGGAGAAGGGCGCGCGTCTAAAAGAACGGTCTCTGAATGGCGGCTCCGCCAATACTGGAGGCGAGTACCGCCAGCCCCGCCTGCGCCAGAAGGGCGAGCGCCATCACGATGAAAGCGTTGGCAAACGCCTTGCCGCGCGGAAGGTTATCCACAACGGCAAAGCCGATGATCAACAGGATGAACGACCAGAATAGAAACAGGTCGGTGCGCGCGAGGAGATGATAGAGAAAACCGCCGCCCGATGCAAATCCCGAAAGACTGGGACTGGCAATGGTATGCTGGGCAAGGAGCATGTAGGCGGCGCGCAGAAGGTCGCGCAGGGCAAAGGGCAGGCTTGCCCAGCCGACCACATTCAACGCTCCCTGCATGGAGCCGCGCCCGCCAAACAGCGTGGACCCCAGGTGGAGCAAGGCGGCAAGCGCCAGCCATCCCAGCCAGAGACCGGCAAGCGCGCCAACCAGCGGCATGATGTACATGTACACCGGTCCCTGCTGGACCTGCTGTGCCTGCATGTAACTGTTTTGCATTTCGGGAGTCCACCATTGCCAGTCGGGAGGAAGTTCAATTTCACCCATCATGGCGGCGCGGGTTCGCAAATATCCGCGCACAAGGACAACCAGCGCCGCGGTAATCGTCAGGAGAATCATGGGCGTGGACCAGACAGCGCGCGTCTCAGAAGCCATCTCCGAGAACGCCGCGCGAGGACGGAACATTACCGCAAACACACGCGGCAAGTCAAAACGACGGGCGGGAGAAGAAGAAGGTGTGGTCATAGGCGTTGAAAAAATTGTAGCATGGTTTATCCTCCAAAGATTAACGAAAAAGCGGCTGGAGTTGTTCCCAGCCGCCGGGGTTTAGATACCCTCGAAAAGATCGCGCTTTTTGCGAAAATTCCCATTCACAGGTGGATAAACCTGCATGTAATCCTCCCGCTCGCCAAAGACCTTGGTGATGAAGCCCATCAGCCCCCGCCGCATCTGGATTCCGCCTTGAGAGGCGTGCTGCTCCCCCGCCTTGCGCTTGATTTCAGCAACAGAGCGGATGTCAACGCTCGCATGGATGGGAAAATCCACCGCCAGTTCGGTCAGGTCAATATCGCCATTGCGTCCCCACTTGCGCGGGTCTTTGCCAAACAGAGGCATCAGGCGCGTCATCCACTTGAGAAACCAGCGCGGAAAAACATGATAGTACAACGCACGCGGTTTGAAGGGAGAACCAGCCTCCGGGTGGAAGGAGGCGTCGTCCGCCCGTTCGAAGGCGAGCGTCGTCGCGCGCTGGATGTGAATATGGTCGGGGTGTTTGTATCCGCCAATCGGGTCGAAGGTCAACACAACATCCGGTTTAAGTTCCCGAATGTACCGCACCACGCGTCCCGCCACCTCATCAATCGAATGATTAATCTGCGCGTCGGGGTGGTTATTCGCCTCCATGCCGGGCATGCCCGAATCACGGTAACCCAGGAAGAAAACTCCTTTCAACCCCAGCACCTGAGCGGCGCGCATCAATTCATCCGTGCGCATCTCCGCCGTGTCTTTATACCCCTTCAAATGCTCCTCGTCCGCTGAGCCAGCCTCGCCGCGCGTGGCGCAAACATAGTAGGTGTCATACCCCTTGCGGGCATACAGAGCAAGCGTTCCGCCCAGCCCAAACGACTCGTCATCGGGATGGGCAAGTACTGCAAGTAAAGTTTTGGTCATATTTCCTCGTATAATGTCCGAAATCTCAAAGTACAGAGACAACACATGAACGTCGGAATTTACATCTACGACAATGCGGAAGTTTTAGACTTTGCCGGTCCCTTCGAAGTCTTCACCACCGCCAGCCGCGTACACGCCAGACAAAACCCCGGCGCTTCGCTCTTCGACGTGTACCTGATTGCCGAACGAGAGGGCTTGATCCACGCCCGGGCAGGCTTCGCCGTCCAGCCGCACCACACCATTCAACACCATCCCCCGCTGAACGTGTTGCTCGTCCCCGGCGGAATCCACACCCCCGAACTGGACAAACCCGCCGTCATCGAATGGATTGGGAAAACGGCAGCCAGCATCCAACTCACCGCATCCGTCTGCACCGGCGCATTCCTGCTCGCAAAGGCGGGATTGCTGCAAGACAAATCCTGCACCACGCACTGGGAAGACATCCCCGACCTGCGCGCCATGTTCCTTTCGCTCGACGTAAAAGAAGAAGTTCCCTGGGTGGATAACGGCAATATCGTCACTTCGGCGGGCATCTCGGCGGGCATCGAAATGGCGCTGCACCTCGTCGCAAAACTGGCAGGCAGGGAACTCGCCCTGCGCACCGCCCGCCAAATGGAATATACCTGGAACAATCAATAACCTCAAAAGCCCTGCATAAGTTGCACTCTTTAGCGCAAACGCAATCAACACAACGCCATTTCAAGGAGACCCAAATGAAATTCGAAACGCTCGCCATCCACGCCGGACAGGAACCCGACCCCAACAACGGCGCGGTAATGACACCCGTTTACCTCACCTCCACCTACAAGCAGGATGGCGTAGGCAAGCCGCGCCAGGGATACGAATACTCGCGCACCAAAAACCCCACGCGCCTCGCCCTCGAAAACTGTCTCGCCGCGCTCGAAGGTGGGAATTTTGGGCTGGCATTCGCTTCGGGGCTCGCCGCCACCGACACCGTCCTCCGCCTGCTGGATGCAGACTCGCACATCCTCGCAGGCAATGACGTGTACGGCGGCACCTTCCGCCTCTTCGACAAAGTCCTCCGCCGCTTCCGCCTGGACTTTACCTTTGCCGACACCACCGACCCGGAATCTGTCGCCGACGCCTTAACACCCTCCACGCGCCTCGTCTGGCTGGAGACCCCCACCAACCCTCTGCTCCGCGTCACCGACATCCGCGCGGTAGCGGAGGTCGTCCACGCCCACCCCAACAAGCCCCTGCTCGTCGTGGACAACACCTTCGCCACCCCCTACCTCCAGCGTCCGCTCGAACTCGGCGCAGACATTGTCGTCCACTCCATGACCAAATACCTCGGCGGTCACTCCGACGTGGTCGGCGGCGCGGTCATCGTCAAAGACAGGGAACTCGCCGAGCGCCTCTACTTCCTACAAAACGCCGTCGGCGCAGTGCTCGGACCGATGGACTCCTTCCTCGTCCTGCGCGGAATCAAAACCCTGCCCCTCCGCATGGACCGCCACGCGGAGAACGCGCTGGCGATTGTGGAGTTTCTGGCAACTCACCCGAAGGTGGAAAAGGTCATCTACCCCTTCCACGAAAGCCACCCTCAGGTCAAAATTGCGAAGCGGCAAATGAAGAACGGCGGCGGGATGATTTCATTCCTCGTCAGGGGCGGGCGCGAGGCGGCTGTCAGGCTGGTCGAGTCCACGCATCTTTTTACGCTGGCAGAATCGCTCGGCGGCGTGGAGTCGCTCATCGAAGTCCCCGCTGCAATGACTCATCTCTCTGTCGCCGGCTCCCAACTGGACGTTGACCCCTCACTCGTGCGTCTCTCGGTCGGAATCGAGAACAAAGACGACCTGCTCGAAGACCTGCACCAGGCATTGGAGAAAGCGTAACTGAATATTGCGCCCTACTTTGCGTGGATTGCCACCAACGTCACATCGTCGTCCTGTTTGGCGCCGTTTTGATAACGCATCAGGGCATCGAATAACTGGTCGCAGCCCTTCTGAGCGGTATCGCCCCTCAGGTTCGCCAGTGTGTGTTTGATGCGCTCCAAACCAAAGGGTTCCCCTTTGGGATTGCGGCAGTCGGTCATGCCGTCTGTGAACATCAGCAGGCAGGAGCCTTTAGGCAGGGTCAGCGCATTTTCATCCAGGACAATATCCTCCCAAAGCCCCAGCGCCATACCCGGCTTATACGGCAGGCGGTGGACCTCGCCTTTCGGGTCGAGCAAGATAGGCGGTTCATGGCCGGCGCGCGCATACCGAAACTCGCCCGTTTTCGTATCGAGGATTCCAAACAAGGCAGTGACAAATTGCGTGGATTTCTCGAAACGGGTGATGTGCGCGTTCACCAATCTCAACACCTCGCCCGGCGTAAGATTCTTATCCGCCTCCGCAATAATCAGCGCATGCACCCGCGCCATGAAAATCGCCGAAGGGACTCCCTTGTCCGCCACGTCACCGATCAGGATGCCAAGTTTCCCATCGCCCAAATCGAACACATCGTAAAAATCGCCTCCCACCTGACGGGCAGGCAGGATTCTGCCCCCGAAATCGAAACCCTCTGTGGAAGGCAGCACATCCGGCAGGATGGACATTTGAATGCTCGCCGCCACCTGCAATTCCTTTTCCATGCGCTCTTTTTCGATCAATTGCTCCTGGGCGGCTTTCAACTCATCGTACGCCTTTTGCAACTGGCGGTTCTTCTCCGTCAAATCGCGGAAAGTCGAAACATTCGTATTGTCCAGCCGCTGGCTGAGCACCCGCACCATCGCATTCGCCAAATGCGGATGGCGCTTGAGCAGGTCTTTGAACTGCGTGCGGCTCATACTCAACAGCGTCACATCACCCCGCGCGCGGGCGCTTGCCGTGCGGTGACCGCCCGGCTGAATCAAACTCATCTCCCCTAAATATTCGCCTGGGTGCAAAATGTTGAGAATCAACTCATTGCTCGTATCCGGCGCCATCAAAATCTCCAGTTCACCGTTCATAACAATATAGAGATGCTCGCCCGGATCGCCCTCATTAAACAAAATTTCGCCTGAGCGAAGATTCACCACTTCCAACTCAGTCATCAACCGATCCAATTCATTGGCAGGCAAATCGGAAAAAAACGGAATTTGCGCAAGCAGATTGACAGTCATTCCGCCTCCTAAAACTCAACCACTTCCCTGCCTGCCAGTTTATCCTGAATCCGCGCCACCACCGTCTCCAAATGCTTCTGCTGATGGACAAAATCCAGGTCATCGGTGTGAATGGTCAGGACCGGGCACAGGTCGAACGCGCTCAGCCATTCGTCGTAGAACGAATCGAGCAGGGACAAATAATCGGGCGTGATGCCCGTCTCAATATTGCGCGCGCGGCGGCGGATGCGCTCCATCAACACGTTGACCGGCGCCTTGAGATAAATCAACAAGTTCGGGCGCGGGAGTCCCTGCACCACAATCTCGAACAGACGCCGATAAGCAAGATAATCCCTCTCCGCCAGGTCGCCCATGTGATGCAGGGCGCGCGCAAAAATATAAAAATCCTCGAAAATACTTCGGTCGAGAATCGCCGAACGCGGGTCGCGCACCGCCTCCAGATACTGCTCGGCGCGATGCCCCAAAAAGAAAATCTGCAAATGAAACGCCCACGAACGCATGTCGCTGTAAAAATCCGCCAGGTAGGGGTTGTCCGCCACCGACTCATACCCCGTCCACCACCCCAACCGCGCGCCAATGCGCTCCGTCAGCGACGTCTTGCCGACTCCAATATTGCCAGCCACAACCACCATATACTTGGACATGCCAGCCTCGCAAAATGGGATATGCCAAGTATAGCCGATTTGCCGGGGTTTCAACGGAGATTGGTATAATTTGCCCACAAGGAGACAGAGACCCCATGACTGCCAAATACACAATCAAAGACGCCTCTGGCTGGACAATCTTCATCTTCGGAGCCCTTGCGCTTCTTCTCGGACTTTTGGGTTTGCTCCGCCCCGAGATTCTTTTATCTCTCCTCGGCTTTGAAGTGCTGGAGCGCGCCGCCCGCGCCGCCGGGGATTACACCCTGGTCTTCATGACCGCCTCTGCAATGGCTTCCTTCAACATTGGCGTGTACTACATTCTCGCCTCATTCAACGACCTCAAATCGTTCTACAAATGGACGGTGCCTTTCCGCACCCTGACCTTCCTTGTCTTCACCGCCGCCGTTCTGACCGGACTTGCCCCCCTGCGCTTCCTGGGCGTAGGGCTTTGGGAACTGGCGGGCGCCATCGCCACCGGGCTTGCCCTGCGGCGTGACCTGAAAAAATAGGAGAATCCCATGCGTTCATACTGGATTGAATACAACGGCAAGAAAATCTTCTACCAGGATTTTTCCAAACAATTCTTCAACTCGGCGGCAGTCAAAGCCGAACTGGAAGAAGTGCAGAAGATTGTCAAAGCCCAGCCGCCCGATTCGGTGCTGGTACTATCGGATTTTCGCGACACCACCATCGGCAGCGACCTGCTCCCCCTCCTGAACGCCGCCTCCGCCGCGACAAAAGACCACGTCCACAAAACGGCAGTGCTCGGCGTAACCGGCATCAAGCGCAAACTCGCCGACCTGCTCACCGCTCTGACCGGGCAGCCCCTGAAATACTTCGACGACGTGGAAGCGGCAAAAAAGTGGCTGGCTGAGGACTGACCATCGTACTCCGGGAATCGCCGCTCCCGGGGTTTTTATTTGGATTTCGCACGCAACTGAGGCAACCATGACGGACTTCCTGCAATTCCTCAACACTGCCAGCGCCGAAACGCTGACGCAGATTCCTGGCATTTCTCAATCGCTGGCGGAAAATCTGATCGCCGCGCGCCCCTTCGAAACCGCAGAAGACTGCCTGAAGGTACGCGGCATGGGAAGGAAGCTGCTTGCAAATGTCCAGGCTTGGTTCGAAAACAGCGAGATTCCTTCCGTTGAAGAAACTCCCCTCGCCCTCAGCCAGCAGGCAGAGCCGCCGGCTGCCCCGCCGCAAAAAAGCGCCCCCACCGCCGAATCACCTGCGCCGGCGGAAAAACCCTCGTTTGGGTCGCGCCTCGGCAGGGCGTTTCTCTGGTTTTTCAGAGCGTTGTTGAGGCTAATTTTGATGATCTTGATTATTGGCGGGATTGGCGCGTTGATTATCTATGGCGCGCCGCTTGTCAATGAAAAATTCCTGACCCCTGTGGAACAAAATGCCGCGCGGGTAAGCCAACTGGAAGGTGAAGTCCAAACTCTTCAGATGCAGTTGAATGAAATTCAGGCGCAGGTGAACGCGAGCAACAGCCGCCTCGATGAACTCCAGCAAGCCATCGAGGCGCATACCGCCTCCATCGAAAAACTGGCGGAAATGCAGTCCACGCTCGAATTGCAAATCAAAGAAAACGCAGATAAAACTCTGCTGGCGCTGAAGGATGAAATTCTGATGACTCGCGTTCTCGATACGCTTGCCCGCGCCAGGCTGTACCTTGCCCAAAGCAATTTCGGTCTGGCAAGAGAGGACGTGCAATCGGCGCGGGACCTGCTGGCAGAAGTGCAGGCAAACTCACAAGATGAGGCTCAAGCGCAGGCGCTCGCGCGGCTGGACATGGCGCTGGGCAACCTGCCGGCTTTTCCGGTCATCGCCTCAGGCGACCTGGAAATTGCCTGGCAAATCCTGATGACCGGTCGAGTCGTTCCAACTGCCACGCCCGAACCCACCGCCACAGCAACGCCTACACCGGAAACAACGCCGACGCCTCCTGCGAGCGTCACAGCCACTCCGTAGAACGCGGCTCCGGGTACGCCCGGAGCCTTTTTTCCGGATGATATAATCACTCAAACAACTTTCAACGGGAGTCGCAGACATGGCATACAAAATCAAATTCGGCACCGATGGCTGGCGCGGCGTAATCGCCGAAGACTACACTTTCGACAACGTGCGGCGGGCAGCGCAGGGCTTTGCTTCCTACCTGCTCGAAAAGGGGTACTCCGGGCGCTGGGTGGTCGTTGGTTACGATAAGCGCTTCCACTCCGAGAATTTCGCCGCCGCCACCGCCGAAGTGCTGGCTGGCAACGGCTTGAACGTCTATCTCACCGATGGCGCCACACCCACCCCGGTCATTGCCTTTGCCGTCGTGGACAAAAAGGCTTGCGGCGCGGTCAACATCACCGCCTCCCACAACCCTCCCACCGACAACGGCTTCAAGGTGCGCGACCCAAACGGCGGCGCGATAGACCCCGAGGGGTTGAAAAGGATCGAAGCGCTGATTCCGGATTCGGTCGAGGCAGTGAAGCGGATTTCGCTTCCCGATGCCCTGAACGACGGCAAGGTGGTCTATTTCGATGCGGCTGTGGCATACACGTCTCATCTTGAAAAGTTGGTGGATTTGCAAAAAATCAGGGACGCGGGCTTCAAGGTGGTGGTGGACCCGATGTGGGGCAATGGCGCGGGCTGGTTCACCAAATTGATTGGCGGCGGCAAGACGCAAATCATTGAAATACACAACGAGCGCAACCCCATCTTCCCAGAGATGAAACGCCCGGAGCCGATCCGCCCGAACATTGACCCAGGCTTGCGGGCAACGGTGGAACACAAGGCGGATGTCTTGCTCATCACCGACGGCGACGCTGACCGCTGCGGCATAGGCGATGAGAACGGCGAGTTCATCAATCAGTTGCGGGTGTATGCCCTGCTGGCTCTTTACCTGCTGGAGGTGCGCGGCGAACGCGGCGACATTGTCAAGACGCTTTCGACCACCACCATGTTGAACAAACTGGGCAAACTCTACAACGTGCCGGTGCATGAGACGGGCGTGGGCTTCAAGTATGTTGCGCCGAAAATGATCGAGACGAATGCGCTCATCGGCGGCGAGGAAAGCGGCGGCTATGCCTTCCGCGGCAACGTCCCTGAACGCGATGGCATTCTGGCAGGTTTGTATTTCCTCGATTTTATGGTGTGCACCGGCAAAAAGCCGACCGAACTCCTCAAAATGCTCTTCGACAAGGTCGGCGAGCATTTCTACGACCGCATTGACACACCCTTCAGCGGCGACCGCCAGACCCGCGAGCAGATGATACTCAACGCCAAGCCGCAAACCCTCGGCGGGTTGAAGGTTACCGGGCTGGTGACGGTGGACGGCTTTCAGTTCAAACTCGAAGACGGCGGATGGCTGCTCATCCGCTTCAGCGGCACGGAGCCGATCATGCGCGTCTATTGCGAGACCACGCACGAAGACAAGGTGAAGGCGATTCTCGAAGACGGTTTGAAGGTGGCGGGCATCAAATAAGCGATGCAAATCGAGCGCCGGCGAAAATGAACCAGAGACAGGTGAACAGACGTTACAAATGCAAAGGCGGAGTTGATACATCCCGGCTTCGCTTTCGCCGGCTGACGCTTGTCCTGGTGTTGCTCCTCGCCGCCTGCCAGCCAGCCCCCCTCCCCACCGTCACGATTGTGGACGGCAGGCAAGTCATCACACTGCAAACAGAAGAGCGTGTTTTGTCGGCGCTGCTGATTCAGGCAGGAATCACGCTCAATCTGCACGACGACGTGCTGGTCAACGGGAAGCCCGCCGCCTCGCTCGATGAGCGCGTCGAGACCACCCCCCTCACCCTCCAAATCCGCCGCGCGGTGACCGTGACGCTCGTCACGCCGCAGGGAGAGCGGCAGATTCAAACCTCGGCGTTCACTGTGGGCGAAGTCTTGAAAGAGGAAGGCATCCAACTCACTGCCGCAGATCGCATAGACCCATCCCCCGCCTCACCAATTACCAATCCGCCAACTACCATCCACTACATCCCCGCCCGCCCCCTCAGCATCACCGCCGACGGAAAGACCCTGCAAACCGCTTCCTCCGCGCGGACGGTTGGGGAGGCGCTGGCTGAAGCGGGGATTCCGCTCATCGGGCTGGATTACAGCCTCCCGTCGGCGGGTGAAGCGCTTCCGGCAAATGGGCAAATCCGCGTGGTGCGGGTCAGCGAATCCATCATTCTCACCCAAAAACCCATCCCCTTCGAGAGCGAACTGGTTGCCTCGGCGGATGTCCCCCTCGACCAGACGCAAATCCTCTCGCCCGGCGAAAACGGACTGAGCGTGGAACGCCTGCGGGTGCGCTATGAAGACGGTGCGGAGGTCTCGCGCGTCGTCGAAGAGGAAACGCTCGTGCGCCCGCCCAAAAAACGCATCCTTGCCTACGGCACAAAAGTGGAAATCAAAACCGCCGTGGTGGACGGCGTGACCATCGAATACTGGCGCGCCGTGCAAATGTACGCCACGTCGTACTCGCCCTGCAGGCTGGGGGTGCCCGGGCTGTGTTCCACTGCTACATCCAGCGGCAAGACCCTGCAGAAGGGCGTGGTGGCGCTGCGTACCGACCTTTACCGCGCCCTGCGCGGACAGCCGCTCTACATCCCCGGTTACGGTTTCACCACCGTCGAAGATGCCTGCGGCGGGTGCGTGGGCAAACCGTGGATTGACCTCGGCTACAGCGACGATGACTTCCAGCCCTGGCATGGCTGGGTGACGGTTTATTTTCTCACGCCCGTCCCGCCGGTGATTGTCTATGATTTGGATTGACGGAGCGCCATGAGTTCCATCCCGCCGCTGAACGCCTCCGCCCTGCTCAAACGCTATGGCTTGCGCGCCGATAAAAAACTCGGACAAAACTTTCTTCAGGACCCGCACGCCCTGGAGCGTATCGCCGCCGCCGCAGAAATTCAGCCAAACGACACGGTGCTGGAGATTGGACCCGGCCTGGGCAGTTTGACACGCTACCTCGCCGCTTCTGCCCGCGACGTGGTGGCGGTCGAGCTGGACCCGGACCTGATTCCTCCGCTCAAGGCAGTCCTCCAGCCTTATCCCAACGCCCGCATCATCCATGGCGACATTCTCAAGATTGCTCCCTCCGAACTCGTTCACGAGGCGGGGTATCTGGTGGTCGCCAACATTCCCTACTACATCACCTCCGCCATCGTCCGCCACCTGCTCGAACAAGACCCCAAACCACGCCGCCTGGTGTTGACCGTTCAAAAGGAGGTTGCGGAGCGCATCTGCGCCGAGCCCGGGGACATGAGTTTGCTGGCGTTGAGCGTGCAGGTCTATGGAAAGCCGCGCATTGCCGGGCGCATCCCTGCAGAGGCATTTTTCCCTGCGCCCAAAGTGGATTCGGCTGTGTTATGTGTGGAAATTTATCCTGCGCCGCAAATCCCCCGCGAAGCGCTGGAGGCTTTTTTCAAGTTAATCAAGGCAGGCTTCAGCCAAAAGCGGAAAACTCTTCGCAATGCGCTTTCAGCGGGGCTTCACCTTCCCCCTCGTGAGGTCGAAGAACTGCTCCGCCAGGCGGATGTTGATCCCATGCGGCGGGCGGAAACGTTGAGTATTGAGGAGTGGAAAAGGCTGGTTTGGGCAGAACAGGCAAAGGGTCAGTAAAGAAGCGAAAGCCGCCTTGCGGCGGCTCGTCTATTGTTTGCTCAGTAAATCTTTTCTCAATTGTTCCACGCTCGAATAGCGTCCAAAGACAGGCGGCACGTCGGCGACGTTGACCGCCAGTCTGTTAGGCAGTTTGGAGGCTTTTTCACGGTCTTTGATGGGGTAAAAGTAATCGAGCGATTGCTCCAGCCGTGAGCGGATTTTTTCGCGGAAGGCGGTCATGGCGTCGGGCGGCATGACGACGATGAAATCCGTCGGGCTGAGGTGACCGAGGAAGTCGTCGCTTGTGCTCGTTTCTTTGATGGTGTTATGAATCATCAGGCTGATTGCTCGAAGCACATCGTCGGACGCCACAAAGCCGTACGCTTCGCGGAAGGCGTCGAGGTGATTGATGGAGATGTGGAGCAGCGCCCAGCCGCTTTTGTGAATTGCTTCAGACAGCCGTTCATCCACAAGGGGACCTTCCGGCAAGCCGCTGACGGGATTGGTCAGCGAACCCTGGCTGACCCGCTTGAGGGCGTTGCGGACCCGCAGGCGTAATTCCTGCACGTCGAACGGTTTGGTAATGTAATCGTCCGCGCCGACTTCGAATCCCTGCAGGCGGTCCACCCGCTCGCGTTTTTCGGTGAGGAAGATGATGGGGATTTCACGGGTACGGCGATCGGAGCGCAAACGTCGCGCCACTTCAAAGCCGTCAATGTCTGGGAGGCGGATGTCGAGGATGATGATGTCGGGCGAGACGGATTGTCCGGCGCGCACGCCGTCCTCACCCCAATTGACCGTGAACACATCATATCCCTGAACACGGAAGTATGCGTTCAGCATTTCGGCTACGTCGGGATCGTCTTCAACGATTAGGATTTTGTGTTTGGCTTCAGCCACGGTATCCCCTCTTACGATATAGGCTCTTTCTGAATGACGAACTCACAGACCGCATCGCCCATGGCAACGCACTTGGATTCGTTCACGCGGAATTCACTGCCGCCCGAAACCCACTTGAGCGATTCCTGAAGCAGACCGGTGGCGATGTAGCAAACGGGTTTGTCGGCATTGGTGCGTCCCCAGCAGACGGGGCATTTGTGAATGGTCCAAATGAATTCCGTTTCCCGTTCTTCCACGGTGCTGTACTGGTCGCTGAGTTGGGAGAAGATTTTTGCAAAAGCGGGCAGACCAATGCGCAGTTTGGATTGAAGCGGCAGGACGACGAATGCCAGGTCGGCGGCGCCGGCAAGCGCGCCAAAATTTTTCAGCGCGTCGGAGAAGGTGGCGCG
This sequence comes from Chloroflexota bacterium, assembly GCA_039961775.1. Classification (GTDB taxonomy): domain Bacteria; phylum Chloroflexota; class Anaerolineae; order Anaerolineales; family Villigracilaceae; genus Defluviilinea. The sequence continues at coordinate 24,022 of JABRVZ010000001.1, read as the reverse complement.
CCCGGCGCGGAGAGCCAGTCCCCGCCCGCCACGCGGACCGTACATTTCTTCCAGGGCGACGCCAATGGCGGAAAGTTCGGCGAAGTCGAATCCTTTTTCGAGGTTGTCGGGAGGATAGTTTTCGATGTAGTGGTTCAATCCGGCAAGATTCAGGATGGCATTGAGACCGTTCTTGCCCATCACTTCTTCGAGGGATTTGATGATAATCAAGCCGAATTTGTTGGGGTAATATAACCCGGTGTTTTGAACAGGGCTCATTCTCGACTCCAGTTAAATCAGTTTTGCCAGATCTTCTGCGGCGCGCCGCATATCCAGGAAGATCAAGCCCAGTTTGGCTTGTTCGCGCGCCAGGGCGGTCAGAACCGCTTCTTCTCCCACCGACATCAGCACCACATATCCCTTTTCGCCCTTGATGTACACCTGTTCCAGCGAGCCCCTTCCCAGTTCGGTTGCGATGCGTTCTCCCAGCGAGAGCATTGCCGCAGACATCGCCGAGACACGGTCTTCCTCCACCCCTTGCGGTAGGGCGGAGGCGATGCTCAACCCGTCTACGCTGACAACGGCGGAGGCTTCGATATCCGGCGAAGATGCCTGCAACTCGCGGAGGCGATCAACCATTTGTTGCGTTCGTGACTTGGACAAGACAACCCTCCTGCACAAAAGAATTCCAGCCCATAGGGACTGAATGTATCGGGGATTGCGGATAATATAGCGTAGTGGGGGGAATGTGTCAAGCCAGCCTGTTGAAAATTCCATCGGGCGCTAACAGAAGTGTAATTCATGCGGCGGGACGCCTGACAGGTTGAGATAAATTGGGGTGAATATATTGACACAACCTTAGCCGCATGGTAAACTCTCGCCCGCTCGATTACTGGTCCCGTGGTGTAGCGGCCTAACATGCGGCCCTGTCAAGGCCGAGATCGCGGGTTCGAATCCCGTCGGGACCGCACGAAATCTCTCCTTAAGGAGGGATTTTTTGTTTTTGGACTCCTCGCAGATGGGGCAAGAAAGTGTGGGAAAGCAAGTCCTCGTTTATACTATCATCAATAGCCTCGATCCAAAAAAATTGGGATGCGGATAAGCGCTGACTTACACAGATTCCATGAGAGAAAAAAATCTGCGTTCATCAGTGTACACAAGTGATACTCCACGAACAAAAAAAAACAGATCTTTGGGCGTAAAATGGCTATTGCTTGGGAAATTGAACCAAACATCGTAAAAATTCTTCTCGTACTTTTGACTATGTTTTTCCAGACACAAATGTGATGAGCAAACCCTAGGTTTATTTTTTGTGAATTGCCATTTCTATGACAGCGCGTGATAGTGAATGGGTACCCTTCATCCGAGCCCTGGTGATTTTGAAGCGCCTGATGGAGGGGCCGGCAACCAGCGAGCAATTGATCCAATCCGTTCTTGATCATGTGGGGGCGGATGCGTATTCATCTGCATCCAGTGCAAGGAAACATGCCTTCAAACATGACCGGGAAAATCTGAGAAAACGCCTGAGGGTGGATTATGTCTTCGATTCCAAGACCCAGCTCTACGTCCTGAACGATGCGGGACCGTTTGGCAGATTCCCGCTTTCGCCGCCGACGCTGCGGGCGTTGTCCATTCTGTCGCGTCAATACGATAATGCAGTGGGCGACCTGGCGGGCGTGCGCGATCTCGTCCAGCAGATCATCCGCTGGCTTCCGCCCGATGCGCGCTCGAAAATCGAGACAAGCGATGATGGGTTGTCGCTGGATTTCGAACAGGATGTGGATCAGAGCGTCATTCCGCCGCGCGTCTGGGACGCGGCGAACCGCGCATGGCGAGAACATCGAAAGCTAGCATTTAACTACCTTTCGCCGCGCCGCGCGGACCGAAAACCTGTTTACCACGAACTCGCACCGTATCAACTCCGATTCCAGGATGGGCATTGGTATTTGCGGGGTTATAGTTTGAACACCGGCCTGTTCGGAGAAACGCCTTTTTTGCGCTTCCGCCTGAGTTACATTCTGGATGATGAGAAATTACATGTCGCACCTACCAAAGTGGAGATGCGGCACCGTCAGCCGCCACGCTTCCCTGTTCACTATTGGCTTGCGCCGGAAATCGGGCGCGGCGAGATCAGCCACCGCTTTGCCGAAATGCAAATTACACGCAACGCAGACGGGAGCGTCGAAGTCCATGCTGTGACCGACGATGTGTGGGACGCGGCGCGCACGCTGCTTGCCTATGGGGAGGCGTGTATCGTGCTGGGAGGCAGCGACCTCCGCAGGGAAATGGAACGCCGCGTCAAGCAAATGGCGAAAAATTACAACTTTTACTCCGAAGAATTTTGACATCCCTCTCGCAAGGAGTGGAGTATGTATGTGGTCTACCCAGTGATGTAAGATAGGGACAACCCAGCCAATGGGGAAGGGTAAAGGGGGAGCGCTGGGAGGGTAGTCTGATAGTCGAGCAGTCGGATGGTTGGATGGTTGCGAGGCTTGCGAAAAGAGACGATGAAAATCAAATTGCTGCCCGTTTACTCAAAACTTGCGGCAGAGGCAGAAATCCCCTCCGCCCTGTGCGCCCGCCTGCCGGCCGGGATGCGCCTTTCGCAACACCAGGTGGAGACCTACCGCGCCCTGACAGAAGGCGCGGCGCAGGTGGTGTTTAATACGGCGATGACGGGAGATGGAAAGAGTTTGGCGGCGCAATTGCCCATACTGGTCGAACAAGAGGGCTGGAAATATCCCACCCTGGCAATGTACCCGACCAACGAACTGATTGAAGACCAGATGGCGCACCTGGAGACAACCATTCAGCGCTGGAATGCCAACATTCTGCATCACCGCTTGAACAGCGCCGCGCTCGACCTCGTAATGCAGGATGAAGACTATGCCCGCCGCGGCGAAGCGCTGATGAGCGTGCTGCGCAACGGGGATTTCATCCTGACCAACCCGGATATTTTCCACTACGTCATGCACCAGTTCTACACCTGGCCCGAAGACGCCGCCGACCGCTACGCCGGCCCGCTGACGCAAAAATTCCGGCAGTTGATTTTCGATGAGTTTCACATTTTTGACGCCCCGCAAATTGTCAGTGTGCTAAACGCCCTGCTCTTCATGCGTGAGAGCGGCGGAGAGGCGCGCCGGCACAAATTTTTGTTCCTCTCGGCAACGCCCAAAGCGCTGATGCGCGCCTACCTGGAACGCTCCGGGCTGAAGGTAGCCTTTATCGAGGGGCAGTATTCCAGCGATGGCGGCGACGAAAACTGGCGCAAGATTCTCAATCCGGCGGAGATTCACTTCGAGAAAGGGACGCGCGTTGAAGCCTGGCTGGAAGCGCACCTGGAAGACATCCTGCTGCCCTTTTTCCTGCAACGCCGCCCGCACGCCAAAGGCGCGATTATCGTCAACTCACGCGCCGCCGCCCTGCGCATTTATGAAAAGATTCGCCCGGTCTTTGCCCAACATGGTCTGACGGTCGAACCGAATACCGGTTGGACGGGACGCACCCGCCGCAAGGCTTCGTATGCTGCCGATTTGCTGGTCGGCACTTCGACAGTGGACGTGGGCGTGGACTTTCAGATTAACTTCCTGCTCTTTGAGAGCGACAGCGCCGGTACCTTCTTGCAGCGCTTGGGACGCCTGGGGCGGCACGACGGCTACGAGCGCGATGGCGGGATGATTTCCTTTCAGGATTTCGTGGCCTACGCCCTGCTGCCCGATTGGGTGCTGGAGCGGCTGTCCGAGAGTCAGAACAGCGCACCGCCACTCTTACAGGAAAACGCCGAAATTGAGCGTACCGCCTTCAATCCAGCCATCGAAGCCGCCTTTCCTTCTGCCACAGAGTTCGAACAATATGCCCAAACCTGGGGTAAGTTTCAATCCGTCAAAATTCTGCTGGGGTTGGCGCGCAAGCCGGTACGGGAGCAATACAAAGAGACCCGCCCGCTGCTGCAAAAACGCTACGAAGAGACCTTTGGCGTGCATCTCAATAGCGCTTTGGGAGAGTACAAACGCTTGCAGGCGGAACAGCCCGCCCTGCTGGAGGAAGCGCTCGCCTTCCGCGGCGGGACGCTTTTCCCCTGTTGTGTCATAGACCAGACTGAAAGCGGCGCGGAGCAATTCAAAGTGGTGGATTTGCTATCGGCGGTCGCCAACCATGCGCTGGAATACCTGAGCGCGGATGCGTTTTATGCTGCTGTTCGTAAGGCGGGACTCAACCCACAGTGGTTTGAGAAACAGAAGCCGCTGGGCTTCTTCCGTCTGGGCGCGCCGCGCGAATTTCAGAAATTTGTTTTTCATTTTCATGGCGATATGGGCGGCTGGGGCGAAGAGCAATTCGGCAAAGCCCTGCCGCGCAAGGGCTTCTCGCTGGACGCCGATTTCCCCGGACGGACGGAAGTAAACCGCCATCTGCGTCAGCGCGTTTTACCCGCCCTGCTTTGCGCCGGAAAGAAGCCGCTGGAAATGCGCCGCCGCCTGAACCTGCCGCTGCTTTTCCCGCTTTATGAATTTGAGAGCGATGATGGAATGAACGGCACGCTGGCATTGGGCCGCGCCGCCCTGCTGCTGGACGCCCGTCTGCGCTTTCACGCGATGAATTGCGGCGGCGGAGCGGTAATCGTGTAACTTGACTTTGACTTGCCAAAAAATACAACAGTTTGAAAAAGGAGCGCTTATGACTGAAGAAGAACGAGACAATTGGACAGAAGAAGCCGAGAGCGAAAGCCCCCCGCCCGAAGAAAAGGAGCAGCCCGCCCACATTGCCGAAGAACCGTTGCTGGTTGCCCTGATGCGCGAGGTGGTGGAAAAGCACTGGCCGGGCGACGCGGTGATGGGCGATTTTGTGAGCCGCGTCCTGCAGCCGCTTTCTGAAGAATTGGGGCATAAAGCCGCCAAAGGCGGGGACTTTGCCGCGCAGCACCTGGCAGAAGGGCGCCAGGGCGCAGAGCGTTACGCCGCCGACCAATCGCTGCGCGCCCACCTGCTCAACGGGCTGCTGCCGACCCTGCATGTGGCGCGGCTGCTCAAGACTTGGGGCGCGCCGCAGTTCCGGGCGTATGACGACGCCATGCGCCGCATCTTCATCGCCGGATACATTTTGCACGATTATCTGAAATTGCCGGATGTCGAGAAGCAACTTGAAGCAGCAGGCTTCCGCCACGATAGCGCCGTCGGCGCAGCGCAAATGCCCACGCTGGAATCCATTTTCCGCGCGTGGTGCGCCCGCCTGGGGCTGGACGCTTTCCTGGAGCCGGTGGGCGGAGCGGAAAACGTCCAGCACGACCTGATTTACATTGCCAACAACACGCAGGTACGCTGGGGAACGCTGCGCAACCTGAGCCTGCTCAAACGACTGACGCTCAACCCAACCCAACTCGACCTGGCAGAGCAACTCAGCCGCCTTTCCGACCTGCTGGCTTACGTCATTCAAACCCCGCCGCAGGCGATGACGCCCAAAATCCAGAGCGAAATCAATACCCTGAGCGGCGGACTGGCGCGCCTGACCTATCATCACGTCTCTGAGAATCGCGGCGTGCTGACCAACTTCATCCACAACGCCGCCCTCGCCGCGCTCACGCATGAATACCGTCAGCCCCTGCTCTACGCCCCCAGCGGCGTGATTTACCTGGAACACAAGAAAAATGCTCCGCCCCTGCCCGAAAAAGCGCAAGTCATTGAAGGCGTCGTCGCCAAAATCAAACAGGCGGTGGGCAAACGCCTGGCAACCAGCAAGAACGGCATCAAGCGCGATGGCAAGGGCATGAAGTACGCCGCCTATTACTGGCTGTTCTTCGACCTGCCGCAATTCATTCAAATCGGCGTCGAAGCCACGTTCAAAGTCATCAACGAAAACAAAAAGCCCTCGGCGGGCAAACGCTTTGAGAAAATGGTCAGCGGCGCATGGATGGAGGCGCGCGTTGACCTGGACTTGCCCGACAGCATCCGTGTGGATCAACTGGCAGAGTGGTGCTACCTGGCGGAAAAGCAAATCGCCGAAGCGCTGTCCGATTTCGATACCGGCGCGTTTCTCTTGCAGGAAATGGGACTTTCCGCGCTGGAAAACGACTTTCGCGCCGTGCCGCGCGATAACCGCGCCGGCGGCGTGGGCTATCACTGGTATTTTGCCGCCGGGCATTTCATCAAGCGCAACCCGGGCCTTTCGCCCGCCGAAGTGGAAGACAAAGCGCGCCAGATGGCAAAACGCCTGGCGGATGCCGTCCGTGCGCCAGTCGCCCAGAGTGCGGGCAGTACTTCAACCGATTGGGACGACCTGCGCCTCTATGTCGAACGCACCCTCACCCTGGGCGGCGAAGCCAAAAGCGACCTGCGCGCCGCGCTGCAAACCGAACTGCAGCGTTACAGCAACGCCAAGCGCAAAGGGCGCGGCTCCACCCAGATTTGCGCCCTGTGTTCTTCACCGTACCGCGTGGATAAACAGCGCGAGGCCGCCGTTCTGTTTGCGCCGCAGGTGTACACCAACAAAAAACTGCTCGATGGCTCCGACCCCATCCGCGATATTTGCTCCATTTGCAGCATGGAGATGATGATTCGCCAGATTTTGATGAACCGTTCGGCAGCCAGCGGCGGCGACTTCGAGGGGCGGCGCATGCGCTACCTGTCCCTATACCCGGTCTATTTCTTCACGCCCGAAACGCTGGAAGTCATCCGCCGCGCGCACGACAGTCTGAGCCGCGTCCGTTTCACCGAATTGATGCGGCAGTTGAATCAGAACGGCAGCATGGATTTCTCCCCCGCCACCCTCCAGCGACTGCAGGAGTTCCTGCTTGAACCGCGTCCCAGCGACCCGGAAAGCGACCGCTATGTGCGCCTGCGCTTCCCGGAGAACGAGCCGGTCACCTTTTACTTTTTGGGTGTGCCGCCGCCCAGCCGCGACCCGAAAGACGCCGAAGCTTGGGTGCATCCCGCCCTGCTCAGCCTGCTCCTGCCGCTCATGCTGGACGTCAAGGTGGTGGCGAGCGAATCGTCCCTGCCGCTGATGCTGGAAGCCAACGAAATTCATGAGACGGTCTTCTTCGACGCCCCGCACGCCGCCATTCAGTACCTCGTCCAGAAGCCGCGCCTGAACGTGGATGACATCCTGCCCACCCTTCAGCGCATGTTGGCGGCGTATTTCATTCACATTGACGCCAACGCCACGCAGGGCGCAGGCGGATTCGATTACCGCTGGCAGGATATTCCCGCCGCCGCCCGCCTGCTGGCGCAGTCGCCGCTGTACGCCTTCCACTATCTCAAAAAATGGCAGCGCAAGCAGAAGATGGATTCTCTGCCCGCAGGCAAAGCCTGCCAGTATCTCGCCTATTCGGAATACCTTTCAGGAGATGAAACCATGACCAATCACGCCCGAAAACTTGTCGAACTCTACCGTCAGTTCTACCGCGCCAAACGCTGGAACAGCAACAGCATCCTGCAGCCGGTCAGCAAGACTGCCCGCGCCATCCTGGACGCCGACTCGCGCCTGTTTGGCGACCCGCAGGCGCTGACCGACGCCGTTTATGGCTCGTTGCATAATTTCATCGAGCGGGCTTACAAAGAACAGTTGGCTTTTCCGCCCAAAGGCAGCACCCGCGATGGTCAGCAGGAAGCGATGCGAGAATTCGCCCGCTACTTTGTGCAGGAGATTTTCTTCGGCGTCTTCCGCGGCGATAAGAGCGCCCTGCGCGGCAAACAGCTGAATTTGCTCAAAAATGCCTGCGAGGTGATTTATCTCGACGAAGCGGCAAAGGATAAAGCCGAACGGGAAGCATTGGAAGTAGAAGCCGAAGCGTAGTGCGAGATTTATCTCGCAAAATGCCTGTACTTCACAAGCGACATAAATGTCGCGCTACGATACTCATCATCAACATAAGGAGAATAAACTCATGTCCGCTCTAAAATCCGATTGGTTCCTCAAGCAAGTTCCCGGCAAGCCGATGGGACGCTACGCCCACATCATCACCGTGCGCGTCACCGATTCGTATCCGCTCTTTCAGACCGATGGCGAATTGAACACCGCCCGCGTCAGCGCCGGGCTGGCCGCCGCCGACCCGATGACGCGCGTCACCCTCTTCAAGCGCAAACAATCCACGCCCGAACGCCTGCTGGGGCGCGAATTATTGCGCCGTTATGGACTCATCAGCGGTGACGCCTCGGACGGCAAAGCTGAAACGGGTGCGGATGGGCTGCCGATTTGCGATTACAACGTCAAATTCTGCACCCAATGCCCGGATTGCATTTCCTACGGCTTCGCCATTGGCGATAGCGGCTCGGAAAAGTCCAAAGTCATCACCGATACCGCCTACTCGCTCACCAGTTACGAGCACAGCCACGAAGCCTTCACGCTCAACGCTCCCTACGAAGACGGCACGATGACCCGCTACGGGGAGGTGACCAGCCGCATCAGCGAGCAAGACCACGTCACCCCGCAGGTGATTTTCCCCTCCATCGTCACCACCCGCGACCTGACCGAAAACCTGTTCCTGTATGTGGTCAACAACGTTCTGCGCGCCAAACGCTACGGGGCGCAAACCACCCGCACCGGGCGGATGCAGAATCACGTCGTGGCAGTTGTGCTGGCGGATGGTGAAATCTTCTCGAACCTGCTCTTCACACAATCGCTCTACGACGCCCTCAAGGACAAAATCACCCCGCCCGACCCGGTTAACCCGCAAGATGTGCTGTCGGCGGCGGAGACGCTCATCCCCAACCTGCTGCAAAAAGACGGCGTGAAGGTGGACCAGTTGCTGATGGGCAAAGACCTGCAGGCTTTTCTGGCTGACGTCAACGCGCTGGATGTGAAATCCCTGCTTGATAAAGCCTACGCCGATAGCCGCGCCTACCATCAAGCCTGGATTGCCAAAACCGATAAACCCAGCAAGAAGAAATAGGAGGCGTCATGCGCCTGACCCTTTACCGGCTGACCTTTCACGAGAATTTGTTCTATGCCACGCGGGAAGCAGGTCGGCTGTACGAAACCGGGCGGTATTTGCACAATTACGCCCTGACCTACGCGCTGGGGCTGGCGAGCGCGCCGTATCACCAGGCGCAGCAGATTCCCGCCTATGCGGACGAATTAAGCGCTCTCAACGAGCAGGGCGTTTACGTCACCCCGGCGCGCGGCGTGGATATACGCTATCAGCTGGTCACCTTCAAGTTTGCCGATAACGCCTACCGCGTCAAAATGGAGCAATCCAGCCGCAACCTGCCCACTTTTGGGCGCGCCAAAGAGATTGCCGTTGGCAGCGTCTTTGAGTTCGGCGTGATTCACACAGCAACCTTACGCCTGCCGCGCTGGATTCGCATGGGGCTGTGGCGCAGCAAGGGTTTGCTGGAAGCCGTTGGCGAGGCGGAGTTGAAGCCTGTTTCGGCAAAAGAACAGGTTGCCAGCCTGCCGCTCAATCCGCTGGATGTGACCGGTGAGTTCAAACTGTATGACCTGATTTCCATGCCGCCCTCCAGCCTGGCAGAAAACGCCTTGCTCGAAACCGACTGGCTGAAAGCCGACCTGCCCGGGCGCGGAGATTTCTTCCTCCCTGCCAACCTGCGCTACACCTTCCCAGAAAAACAATCCAAACTGCTCTAACCTAACCCTGCGGGAGCGGACTTCCCCCTCCCGCAGGGACTTTTCCCCACCCAACCATGCGACTCTACTCTTCCGTCATCCGCCTCCTCAACCTCCACTCCGTCACCATCCCGCCGCCGGGCGGGCAGCACGCCCATGCCGCCTTTTTGGACATTATCCGCGCAGTGGATCCCGAACTTTCGCAGCGGCTGCACGATTTGAATGGACGCAAGCCGTTCACCGTCAGCCCGATTATGGGGTTGCCGCGCGTGAAACAGGCTTCAGCCTGTCACCTGCGCGAGGGCTGGGAATGCTGGCTGAGAGTAACCATATTGGATGAAGGATTGTTCCAATCCTTCATTGATTACTTCATGCCTCTCTCTACTTCCGGCAGGAGCGGAGGCGGGAGTGAAAGAAATTTTCCACCCATCCGCCTCGGCGACGCGCACTTTCTGGTGAGCGAAATTTTGACTACGCCGGGCAGTCACCCGTGGGCGGGGTATGTGTCTGTGGAGGAGTTGCAGAAGCGGCTGGATGAACCCGCACCGAAGAAATTCACCTTCGAGTTGCATACGCCCACCTCCTTTCGCTTGCAGGACAAGGAGGTGGCAACTCTGCCCACGCCGAAACTGGTCTTTGGCAACCTGGCAGGCGCCTGGCGCGCACTGACCGGCGAGAACAACGTTGAAGCCGTGGAGAAGTATGCGGAGAAGAATTTGATTCTGGGAAATTACAAGCTCCGAACAGACCGCCTGTTCCTTCACAACAACCCACAGTTGGGATCGGTTGGACGCTTGGAACTTATCCGCACCGACAAAGGGGATGAAACCACTGCCCGGGCATTAAATCTGCTTGCAGATCTTGCCTTCTTCGCCGGGTTGGGACGCAAAACGGCGCAGGGAATGGGAATGGTCAGACGAATTAAAGATGGATAAAGCAGACGAGTATTTGCCCATTTCGATGTTAAATCAGTTGGAATACTGCGAGCGGCGCTTTTACCTGATGCATGTGATGGGCGAGATGGAAGTCAACGCCCACGTGCTGGAGGGGACTTTCCGGCATGAGCAAGCGCACACGGCAGGAACGTCGCGTGAGGGAGGGACGCTCGTTCACCGCCGCGTGTACGTTTGGTCCGATGCGCTGCGTATCGCCGGCTTCGCAGATGTCGTAGAGCAAGATTCCACCTTGCCTCCCGGCAAGGACGGCGAACTCGTCCCTGTCGAATATAAAAAGGGGCGGATGGGGAGGTGGCTGAACGACCACATTCAACTGTGCGCTCAGGCGTTGTGCATCGCAGAGCGTACGGGAGGAGTGGTAAACAAAGGATACATCTTCTATTTCGGGTCGCGCCGCCGAGAGGAGGTGGAATTTACCCCGGAGTTGCGCCAGCGAACGGCACAGAGCATCGAGCGGGCGCATCAAATCGTTGCCGCGCACCATTTGCCACCGCCGCTGGAAAATTACAACAAATGCCGCGATTGCAGCCTTGAGCCGGTCTGCCTCCCCAGAGAAGTTCGTCTCTTGAGCAGACCATAAGATTGTCAGACTATCAGACTATGACGACATTATATGTAACCGAACCCTACTCAGTCATCAAAAAAGACGGCGATACGCTGGTGATCAACGTCCCCGCCGACGAAAAGAACAAGAAGCCGGCGCGCAAGATCGAAGTGCCGGTTATCAAAATCAGCGAAGTCGTCGTGCTGGGCGACAGCACCTTCACCTCTCAGGCATTGGCAACCCTGCTCGATCAAAAAGCAGAAATCACTTTCTTGAATGCCTTTGGGAACTTTCGCGGGCGGATGATTCCGGCTGAGAGTAAGAACAGCCTGTTGAGGCTGAACCAGTTCCGGGTCCATGAAGACGCGCGGCGATCCTTCGAACTGGCGCGTCAGTTTGTGAGCGGGAAACTGCACAATATGAAGACTCTGCTTCTCCGCTCGAATCGCCGTCTCAATGATCCCATTATCGCGCGCGCGGCAGAATCCCTGCGCGGCGTTCAGGAACAGGTGGAAAGGCTCGAACCCGATGGCGAACCGCCCGCCGACCCCGGCAAACCGCAAAAAGGAACCTCGTGGGGAACGCTGCAAGGTTTGGAAGGCGCCGGCAGCGCCGAATACTTCGAAGGCTTTGGCAAATTATTACGCGGCGATCCTGAATTGAAGTTCGAAACGCGCAACCGCCGCCCGCCGCGAGACCCTGTCAATGCGCTGCTTTCTTACGGCTACAGTCTCTTACATCACCAATGCAGTTCCGCCCTGCAAACCGCCAGCCTCGATCCATATATCGGCTTTTTACATTCGACGCAATATAGTAAGCCGGCGCTCGCGCTCGACCTGATGGAGGAATTCCGCGCCCCCATTGTGGATTCGGTGGTCATCACGCTCATCAACAACCGCATCCTCAAAGCCGACGATTTCATCGGCGAGATGGGCACGTTCCGCCTCAAAGACGGAGCGCGCCGCACCTTCCTCGAAAAGTACGAGGAGCGGATGAATACCGAGATCGCTCATCCAGTCTTCAAGTATCAGGCAACCTATCGCCGCTGTATCGAATTGCAGGCACGTTTGCTTGCCAAGACGATTGACGGCGAACTCAAATTGTACACTCCGTTCAAGGTGAGGTAGAATGAGCGACACACATTTTTACATCGTCGCCTACGACATCCCCTCGAACAAGCGCCGCAACAAAGTTCACAAAATATTGAGCGGCTTTGGTCAGTGGACGCAATACAGTCTGTTCGAACTTTTTCTGACGGATAAAGAATATGTTCTTCTGCAAAACAAACTGGAAAAGGTTCTCAACGCCGAAAAGGACAGCGTCCGATTTTATCCATTGTGCGCGGCTTGTCTCAAACAAGTGGAGACGGTCGGTTCCGATTTACCAAAAGAGCCGAAAGCGTTTATAGTCGGATAATCGCACAATCTGATGACGAGTCCATCAGGCTATGAGACTATCAGGTTGTCAGACCCCTAGACTGCTTTGCGAGCGGCGAAGTGACGTCAAATTTACTCAGACCCTCTCGCAAGCGAAAATGCCGCAAATAAGGCAAAAACCCCGCTTCTTTCACAGACCTGAGCCTGATTCCGGCTTCGATGGGCATTTTCCTGCACTAAGACCTTCCCGTGCTCGCAGACGCTTGCGCGGTGGGAAAAACGGAAGAAAAATGATGGCATTTTATACAAAAAACCGCGCGAATTGCCCTGAAAATCGTCCCTTTCAAGCAAAATTTGGCTGGCAAGTGGGAAGAAAATCGCCCATTGCGAGAGCCGCGTGAACCACCCTTATCCCAATTGAGGGATTGAAACCGGTTATCAACAATATCAGCCATTCAATTCTCCTTGCGTGAACCACCCTTATCCCAATTGAGGGATTGAAACTTTTGCCCAATGCGGAGAATCGCCGCCCGCGCATGCGCGTGAACCACCCTTATCCCAATTGAGGGATTGAAACTTGTGCCCACCGCGCCGCTCAACGCCCTGTCCAGGCGTGAACCACCCTTATCCCAATTGAGGGATTGAAACAGCGATGGATGACCTGCGTGTCATCATCGCCGAATTGCGTGAACCACCCTTATCCCAATTGAGGGATTGAAACCGTTGCAAATTGCAAAGAATATCCTGGCTGGATATAGCGTGAACCACCCTTATCCCAATTGAGGGATTGAAACATCCACGCGGCAATCAATCTGCGCACCGCGATTGTGCGTGAACCACCCTTATCCCAATTGAGGGATTGAAACCCCCAGCTCGTCGTCCGCTCCACATCGCCGATCAAAGCGTGAACCACCCTTATCCCAATTGAGGGATTGAAACTGTATAAACCCTTGACAGAATATAACGTGTGTATAGCGTGAACCACCCTTATCCCAATTGAGGGATTGAAACCAACGCCATCTTGAGCGCGGGAGCAGGATATACCTGCGTGAACCACCCTTATCCCAATTGAGGGATTGAAACAGGAGAATGCTTCCGCATTCGCTGGAATGTTTTGGCGTGAACCACCCTTATCCCAATTGAGGGATTGAAACTTTTTCTTCGAGCATGATGATATGCCCGACACGCTGCGTGAACCACCCTTATCCCAATTGAGGGATTGAAACCAATGTTTCTCGGTCGCGCCGAACCGCCACACTAATGCGTGAACCACCCTTATCCCAATTGAGGGATTGAAACATCAACTTTTTTAGAAATACGGATTGGGGACAGGTGCGTGAACCACCCTTATCCCAATTGAGGGATTGAAACCAATCGTTTGGCGATGTCGGACTGGGGCAAGATTTGCGTGAACCACCCTTATCCCAATTGAGGGATTGAAACATCCATCAATTCCCCACACAGCGGGCAGTGGGGGTGCGTGAACCACCCTTATCCCAATTGAGGGATTGAAACTGGCGGTGAGGACGTGTGGGTGCGCCAGACCACGATGCGTGAACCACCCTTATCCCAATTGAGGGATTGAAACTACCGCTTGCGCTCATAATCAACAAGATATTGCCCTGCGTGAACCACCCTTATCCCAATTGAGGGATTGAAACGTTTGTCGTTTCTGGCTGCCCGAGGACGCCATAGAGGGCGTGAACCACCCTTATCCCAATTGAGGGATTGAAACCGTTCTCAAATGCCTCGCGCGCATAAACCATCACCTGCGTGAACCACCCTTATCCCAATTGAGGGATTGAAACGTGGCGATTTACCCTGTTAAGTTGCCGCTTGCCAGCGTGAACCACCCTTATCCCAATTGAGGGATTGAAACGCTTAATCCGCCGTGCGCCTAACGCAAACCGTTAGGGCGTGAACCACCCTTATCCCAATTGAGGGATTGAAACGCAGGACTATCACGGCGCCAGGGGAAGTGATGCCGCGTGAACCACCCTTATCCCAATTGAGGGATTGAAACTATTGATAGGGGGAAGGTGGCACTATCATATTTTGGCGTGAACCACCCTTATCCCAATTGAGGGATTGAAACATTATTTCTCCAAAACGAACCCATAGCGCCGCCTAAAGCGTGAACCACCCTTATCCCAATTGAGGGATTGAAACCGCACTACATTGGACGAGGAAACTGGGCAGTAAGGGCGTGAACCACCCTTATCCCAATTGAGGGATTGAAACGATTTGTCAACAGAGCAAGACCCCGAAAAAATCAGGCGTGAACCACCCTTATCCCAATTGAGGGATTGAAACTGGTCTGTGCGTTGGTGGCATCTGCAAAATCCTGGCGTGAACCACCCTTATCCCAATTGAGGGATTGAAACCAGTGCACGCTGTGTTAGGCGGCTACATGATTTGCAGCGTGAACCACCCTTATCCCAATTGAGGGATTGAAACAGATCCCAATTGCCCTGAGTCAAGATCTGCTTTCGAGGCGTGAACCACCCTTATCCCAATTGAGGGATTGAAACTATAACGTGGTCGCGCCATTGTTGGTCAATGAAATCGCGTGAACCACCCTTATCCCAATTGAGGGATTGAAACTGTTTTTTCGTTGCCGCCACTCACGCGGGCGGCTTGGCGTGAACCACCCTTATCCCAATTGAGGGATTGAAACATCGCGCTTGAGGACGCACAGGACGCCGCCGCAGAAGCGTGAACCACCCTTATCCCAATTGAGGGATTGAAACATTTAGGCAGCGCGGAGACGAGTTCTGTGTATTTGCGTGAACCACCCTTATCCCAATTGAGGGATTGAAACCTTTGCCGGCAATGCGCTCGATAATCACCTCTGGGCGTGAACCACCCTTATCCCAATTGAGGGATTGAAACTTACCGAGCGGGGGATCAACCAGCAGCGCGCGCTGGGCGTGAACCACCCTTATCCCAATTGAGGGATTGAAACTGCCTGTTGACACATCATCTGATGGCGGCGGTTTTTGGCGTGAACCACCCTTATCCCAATTGAGGGATTGAAACTGGGGCTGAGCAGGCGCGATTACGAGCAGCTGCTCTAGCGTGAACCACCCTTATCCCAATTGAGGGATTGAAACCTCAGAAGGACAAGCAAGAGCGCGACCATACCAAGGCGTGAACCACCCTTATCCCAATTGAGGGATTGAAACTTCGGCATCCACCGGAGCCAGCGGAGTACATTTTAGCGTGAACCACCCTTATCCCAATTGAGGGATTGAAACGACGGAAGTCGCAACGCGCTCGCTGTTGGAGATTTGGCGTGAACCACCCTTATCCCAATTGAGGGATTGAAACACTGTAATCATCCAGCGCCCAGGCTGGAAAGACTTGAGCGTGAACCACCCTTATCCCAATTGAGGGATTGAAACTCGGCTATTCTTCACGCTCGCCCCAAACCGAGGTATAGCGTGAACCACCCTTATCCCAATTGAGGGATTGAAACCTCGTGATGTTCGAGAAACAAAAACACACTCCATGCGTGAACCACCCTTATCCCAATTGAGGGATTGAAACGTCTCCCAGCACCTCGAGGACACGCTCAATAATCTGCGTGAACCACCCTTATCCCAATTGAGGGATTGAAACTGCCTCTGGTAGAGACGGTTGCCGCTTCCAGATTTGCGTGAACCACCCTTATCCCAATTGAGGGATTGAAACTTGTCCGTGTTGTATGCCGGCGACGACAGGAACGGCGTGAACCACCCTTATCCCAATTGAGGGATTGAAACATCGCCATGGCAATCTTCACCGCAAATTACACAATTGCGTGAACCACCCTTATCCCAATTGAGGGATTGAAACCGGTTGTCGGTGATATATTGGATTTCCTATTGCGCGCGTGAACCACCCTTATCCCAATTGAGGGATTGAAACAGAGGAGATGGTGGCTATGTGGTTGCTCCGCCGTCTGCGTGAACCACCCTTATCCCAATTGAGGGATTGAAACAGGCCGCCCCATGAGGATCTTCAAACGTTTACGGGGGCGTGAACCACCCTTATCCCAATTGAGGGATTGAAACTGTACAACATTAGCCCACAGATCAGGAGCAGATAAGCGTGAACCACCCTTATCCCAATTGAGGGATTGAAACATTGAGAGCGTATTACAGGCGCTCGACCTGGAGGTGGCGTGAACCACCCTTATCCCAATTGAGGGATTGAAACCTGTTATTGCTTGGGGCGGAGATAGCCAGCGCGGTAGCGTGAACCACCCTTATCCCAATTGAGGGATTGAAACAATCACAGCTGCCGTAGCCTGCGCCTGCGCCTCTCGGCGTGAACCACCCTTATCCCAATTGAGGGATTGAAACAGAGGAAGCGGTGTTGACCGTGCTGGACGCTCATAAAGCGTGAACCACCCTTATCCCAATTGAGGGATTGAAACCCAGCCGTGCCTCCACTTCTGCCTGGCAGCGCGGAGCGTGAACCACCCTTATCCCAATTGAGGGATTGAAACGTTCTGATTCTGTTCGGGCTGGCTTCGATTTCCCAGCGTGAACCACCCTTATCCCAATTGAGGGATTGAAACGACCACATCTCGGACAATTGTGCATATTTATCTCGCGTGAACCACCCTTATCCCAATTGAGGGATTGAAACTCGCCATCTCTTTGCTCTGCACCCGCAGCATCACCGCGTGAACCACCCTTATCCCAATTGAGGGATTGAAACTGTGGCACCGGTGGGGACGACTTTTCCGGCGGTGAAGCGTGAACCACCCTTATCCCAATTGAGGGATTGAAACAGCCCGATATGCTGGAAGGCATTCCGCTGTTTACGCGTGAACCACCCTTATCCCAATTGAGGGATTGAAACTTCATCGTCACATTCATCAATACCACAGACATCAGCGTGAACCACCCTTATCCCAATTGAGGGATTGAAACTTTTTCGTGCTACGCCCACGCGCCTGCTTATTTTTTGCGTGAACCACCCTTATCCCAATTGAGGGATTGAAACGGTCGTTCCCTCGGCAAGCCCATAAGTCGCCTCATTGCGTGAACCACCCTTATCCCAATTGAGGGATTGAAACTCGGCACCTACGTAAGGAATAGTAACGCAGGCGGTAGCGTGAACCACCCTTATCCCAATTGAGGGATTGAAACTTCATATTAACCTGCCTTGCACTGCATCGCCGAACTGGCGTGAACCACCCTTATCCCAATTGAGGGATTGAAACCATGGCTCCAATGGACGCCGAACGCCACGAGCAACAGCGTGAACCACCCTTATCCCAATTGAGGGATTGAAACACACCGCCTAAAATCAACGGAAATCACGAAGATGGCGTGAACCACCCTTATCCCAATTGAGGGATTGAAACACACCATGAAAATTCCCATGTATTTGTCCGTGATGCGTGAACCACCCTTATCCCAATTGAGGGATTGAAACTGGAAATCCAAAATCCCAAGTTGCTAAAGTATGCTGGCGTGAACCACCCTTATCCCAATTGAGGGATTGAAACTGGGTAGGTCAATCCGATCCACTGACGCCTGCTCTGCGTGAACCACCCTTATCCCAATTGAGGGATTGAAACATCACACCAATGATTGCGGATGTCATCGAGGATGCGCGTGAACCACCCTTATCCCAATTGAGGGATTGAAACATGAGCGTTGAGATTTGATGCGGCTTCCTGTAAAGGCGTGAACCACCCTTATCCCAATTGAGGGATTGAAACTTTCAAGCACCTGGATGACATGCGCGGCTCCCCAGGCGTGAACCACCCTTATCCCAATTGAGGGATTGAAACTTGCGCCAGCGCCGTTTCCGCGCACCCGCAGCACTGCGTGAACCACCCTTATCCCAATTGAGGGATTGAAACTCTGATTCTGTATCTGTATCTGTGTCACGAAATGTGAGCGTGAACCACCCTTATCCCAATTGAGGGATTGAAACCGGAATCATTTACACGATTGACGAAGATGACGATTGCGTGAACCACCCTTATCCCAATTGAGGGATTGAAACCGGGCAAAATCGCACCGCGCCGCAGGAAGGCGTCGAAGCGTGAACCACCCTTATCCCAATTGAGGGATTGAAACCTCTCCATAATCGCCTGCAAATACACCTCGCCAAGCGTGAACCACCCTTATCCCAATTGAGGGATTGAAACGATTTGTGGGGCAGATGGTGGACAAGTACCTTGCGGGCGTGAACCACCCTTATCCCAATTGAGGGATTGAAACTTTGCATGGCGAGATTCCGGCGGATGGATAGGCTTCGCGTGAACCACCCTTATCCCAATTGAGGGATTGAAACAAAATATTCATGCCGCTAAATCCTTATCCGCAACGGCGTGAACCACCCTTATCCCAATTGAGGGATTGAAACAAGCAGCTTGCAAATGACGTGGAAAGAGATAATCTTGCGTGAACCACCCTTATCCCAATTGAGGGATTGAAACCGCGAACATGATTGCCATCATGGCAATCACGGCAAGCGTGAACCACCCTTATCCCAATTGAGGGATTGAAACCTGTTGAAATGGATGCGCCCTGGCTCGCTTCGTGCATGCGTGAACCACCCTTATCCCAATTGAGGGATTGAAACTTTGGGAGGGGCGGTCCCGCCTGTTGGAGGCAATATGCGTGAACCACCCTTATCCCAATTGAGGGATTGAAACGTGCTTACAGGCGCAGTCACCGAAAGCGCCACCGCGCGTGAACCACCCTTATCCCAATTGAGGGATTGAAACTGATTCGTGGCGGCATACAACTCATTCAAACGCTGAGCGTGAACCACCCTTATCCCAATTGAGGGATTGAAACCGAAATTTCCTGGGAGGATAATCTTTACCTGACGGTGCGTGAACCACCCTTATCCCAATTGAGGGATTGAAACCCAACATGCGGACATCTTCGACCGCCACGTTTACAGCGTGAACCACCCTTATCCCAATTGAGGGATTGAAACTCGATGTTGTTGGCGGATATCACGTTGTGGATAGTGGCGTGAACCACCCTTATCCCAATTGAGGGATTGAAACCAGCGTCTTCTGCCGCGATGAACGGCTGCGCTTCTGGCGTGAACCACCCTTATCCCAATTGAGGGATTGAAACTGAGCCTATCGGAGTTACTCGAATACATCCCGCCAAGCGTGAACCACCCTTATCCCAATTGAGGGATTGAAACATCATTAGCGCAAATAATATCTCCTGCGCCTTCTGCGCGTGAACCACCCTTATCCCAATTGAGGGATTGAAACCTATCTTTATGCTTCCGCTCGCGGGCGGCATTATGCGTGAACCACCCTTATCCCAATTGAGGGATTGAAACTTCAAACACCCGCGCTTCAAATCTCTGAATGAGGAGCGTGAACCACCCTTATCCCAATTGAGGGATTGAAACTGCTATCATCTAAGCACGCTTCGGCGCATATCTTTGCGTGAACCACCCTTATCCCAATTGAGGGATTGAAACTTCAGTCATCAGTGAAGAAAGGAGAGAAACATGACTGGCGTGAACCACCCTTATCCCAATTGAGGGATTGAAACCAGATACTCGGCAAGAATTTTCTCCGCCCTTTCGCGCGTGAACCACCCTTATCCCAATTGAGGGATTGAAACACGCGACCGCAGATAATATCCCCGATACCACGCACGCGTGAACCACCCTTATCCCAATTGAGGGATTGAAACAATGGGATTTCTTTTTACGACTTGGCCCGTGCTATGCGTGAACCACCCTTATCCCAATTGAGGGATTGAAACCGTTCCGGGATTTCCGGCACGGACACCCACGCACCGGCGTGAACCACCCTTATCCCAATTGAGGGATTGAAACGTCTCAAGGGACGGGTCAAGGCCCGAAACCTCGAGCGTGAACCACCCTTATCCCAATTGAGGGATTGAAACCATTTTTTTCTCCTTTCGTGATTACAAACATTCCAGCGTGAACCACCCTTATCCCAATTGAGGGATTGAAACTTGGGATAAGGCAGCCAGCCCGACGGGCGACTATAGCGTGAACCACCCTTATCCCAATTGAGGGATTGAAACTTTATCAACCGCAAATATCCAATCCGTGAAGTGACAGCGTGAACCACCCTTATCCCAATTGAGGGATTGAAACATGCTCAATGTCGCATCTGCACCAACGTACTCCGCAGCGTGAACCACCCTTATCCCAATTGAGGGATTGAAACTTCGTCAGGCGGATTTCCTCGAAGTCGCTCGGGTGCGCGTGAACCACCCTTATCCCAATTGAGGGATTGAAACAACACCCCGTGACCCTTGCGCAATTCCAACTTTGGCGTGAACCACCCTTATCCCAATTGAGGGATTGAAACCGAGCCAACACGAAAAAATACAGTGTTGGATTTGTTCGCGTGAACCACCCTTATCCCAATTGAGGGATTGAAACTTCCGCAGATAAGCCAACCCATCCGAGACGGTGAAGTGCGTGAACCACCCTTATCCCAATTGAGGGATTGAAACGGAGTAAATCTTGTCAGTTCCAGAGCCATCCGCCGTAGGCGTGAACCACCCTTATCCCAATTGAGGGATTGAAACGCAAAGTCGTTTAAGTCTTGACCAGCCAAACCAGGCGTGAACCACCCTTATCCCAATTGAGGGATTGAAACTTTGCGCTTTGTCCTTCTGTCCGCCTGCGGCGAGCGGCGTGAACCACCCTTATCCCAATTGAGGGATTGAAACAAGGGAGTGCATGGGGCGCTGGCGGCGTGCAAGCGGGCGATTGCGTGAACCACCCTTATCCCAATTGAGGGATTGAAACACTACAAAATTTTGAATCAACTTGTTGGAGGTTGGCGTGAACCACCCTTATCCCAATTGAGGGATTGAAACTGGACGGACACGAAAACGTGGAAATGTTTCGGGTGGCGTGAACCACCCTTATCCCAATTGAGGGATTGAAACTATGCTGGCGACCGTTGGGGGACAAACGGCAACGGCGCGTGAACCACCCTTATCCCAATTGAGGGATTGAAACTTAGACGAGAATGAGGCTGCGCTGAGGCGGATGCGGGCGTGAACCACCCTTATCCCAATTGAGGGATTGAAACTCGTATGCCCGTCGGCGTCTGCGTTGGATTAAGAGCGTGAACCACCCTTATCCCAATTGAGGGATTGAAACCGGGTCTCTAAAAAACGCAAACGTATGACCTTTGTGGCGTGAACCACCCTTATCCCAATTGAGGGATTGAAACCTGCGCTGAAACAGGCAGAAAATTTGCTCCGTCCGTGCGTGAACCACCCTTATCCCAATTGAGGGATTGAAACTGCCGCGCACGGAGAGCGGCAATCAACTCATCGGCAAGCGTGAACCACCCTTATCCCAATTGAGGGATTGAAACTATTCCTTGACGGGCTTCTTTTCTTCGACCTTATGGCGTGAACCACCCTTATCCCAATTGAGGGATTGAAACGCCTATAACTGGATCACGTATGCGGAGAGGGATTATGGCGTGAACCACCCTTATCCCAATTGAGGGATTGAAACCGGAAATGAGGGGCAGGGTGTGCGGATGGGGAGAGCGTGAACCACCCTTATCCCAATTGAGGGATTGAAACCAACTTCCAGACATCGATTGGCTTCCGTGCTAATCGCGTGAACCACCCTTATCCCAATTGAGGGATTGAAACTGGCACATAAAAGTCGGGTACGCTGGGATAGGCATGCGTGAACCACCCTTATCCCAATTGAGGGATTGAAACCCAGGCAAATGATGTGGAAACTTGTACGATATTTTGCGTGAACCACCCTTATCCCAATTGAGGGATTGAAACAGATTTTATGTGACGCAGAACGCGGCGTATGGGGTGGCGTGAACCACCCTTATCCCAATTGAGGGATTGAAACTTTTACGCGCACGACTGGAGCAAACTGATTGGTCCGGCGTGAACCACCCTTATCCCAATTGAGGGATTGAAACAGGATAAGCGCATCGCCCTGCGTCGTAAGCGGTGCGCGTGAACCACCCTTATCCCAATTGAGGGATTGAAACTTCGCGATGCGAAAGCAAATCGAGCGCGGGCAGGCGGGCGTGAACCACCCTTATCCCAATTGAGGGATTGAAACATCGTATCGTAGACGATGCACCTTCAGGCGATTGCGCGTGAACCACCCTTATCCCAATTGAGGGATTGAAACCGCAACGCCACCGGCATTGGTACATGACCCGAAATAGCGTGAACCACCCTTATCCCAATTGAGGGATTGAAACGCGCCTTCTGATACGCGGTCATCCAATCTCTATTCGGCGTGAACCACCCTTATCCCAATTGAGGGATTGAAACCAGCGTCCCCTCCACCTCCTGCCCGCCTCGCTCTGGGCGTGAACCACCCTTATCCCAATTGAGGGATTGAAACGGGGGCAATACGACCCTGATCCTGTCTGGCTTTCTCGCGTGAACCACCCTTATCCCAATTGAGGGATTGAAACCATATATTCAATGCACGCCACACAATAATGGCGCGCGTGAACCACCCTTATCCCAATTGAGGGATTGAAACCATAATCACCAGATGCAGAAGGGATGCCCCATTTGGGCGTGAACCACCCTTATCCCAATTGAGGGATTGAAACCATCGCCAACGTCACGAGCAATCACTTTGCCAGTATCGCGTGAACCACCCTTATCCCAATTGAGGGATTGAAACGTAGACAGTACCCACCATGAGAGCAACCACATAAGCAGCGTGAACCACCCTTATCCCAATTGAGGGATTGAAACAAGTCATCATCGGGGAACGGCAGGGATGCGTCTGCCTGGCGTGAACCACCCTTATCCCAATTGAGGGATTGAAACATGACACCTGCGGCACAGCACGAGCAGGTCGCGCCGCGTGAACCACCCTTATCCCAATTGAGGGATTGAAACATTGTAGACCAAATTAACGCGGGCCCAGCCATAGTCGGCGTGAACCACCCTTATCCCAATTGAGGGATTGAAACCTGGCTCGGACAGCGGTTCGCATACGCTCGAATATGCGTGAACCACCCTTATCCCAATTGAGGGATTGAAACTTGAGCGGGGCAAATAAAGAGAAAATCCAGAATGCGCGTGAACCACCCTTATCCCAATTGAGGGATTGAAACGCGAAGAGAAGCCATCAACACTAAATGAAATAGGGGCGTGAACCACCCTTATCCCAATTGAGGGATTGAAACCGGATAGCGGCTCTCATACCCTTGAGTATTATCCCGCGTGAACCACCCTTATCCCAATTGAGGGATTGAAACTCCTTCTCGCCGATGAGAACAACTCGAACGGTATTGCGTGAACCACCCTTATCCCAATTGAGGGATTGAAACAATCGTGTTATTGCTAAGTTTCAGGCGCGCGTGGCAGGCGCGGCGGAGCGTGAACCACCCTTATCCCAATTGAGGGATTGAAACAGGAAGATATCAGGTCGCGAAGAGAAGCCATCAACAGCGTGAACCACCCTTATCCCAATTGAGGGATTGAAACTGTGGGCGTTCTCGGATGCGCAGGTCACGCCGCTGGCGTGAACCACCCTTATCCCAATTGAGGGATTGAAACAGCGAAAAGGTCAGCCGTCCCCCGATCATTAGCAGCGTGAACCACCCTTATCCCAATTGAGGG